>NZ_CP116413.1:7097500-7788390 GCF_030064675.1 Crossiella sp. CA-258035 | reverse complement strand
ACCCAGCACCAGCCTGCCGCCGGAGACCTCCTGCAGGCTGGCGGCCAGCTTCGCCGCCCAGGCCAGCGGCCGGATCGCGGGCACGAACACGCTGGCCCCGATGCGCACCCTGGTGGTCGCCGCGGCGGCCGCGGCCAGGCCGACGCCGAGGTCCAGGCTGGGCCTGCCGATGGCCAGGTGGTCGCCCTGCCACACCCCGTCCAGGCCGAGCTCCTCGGCGAAGCGGGCGGCGGCGGGCACGGTCAGCGCCGGGTCGGTGGCGGGGATCGGCGGCAGGATCACGCCGAGGGTGAGCTTCTTCGCGGACGACATGCTGCCAGGCTGACTGCTCCAGCTAACTGGAGGTCAAGGGCGGATCAGCCGCAGCAGCCGCCACCGCAGCAGCCCCCGCCGCCACCGGCGGGCGCGGGCGCGGCGCCACCGCGACCGGTCATCCCGAGCGTGGTCAGCAGTTTCACCGTGTCGGTGTGGCCGTCCGGGCAGGTGGCCGGATCGCTGGACGCGCTCATCGGACGGGACAGCTCGAAGGTGCCAGCGCACTCGCGGCAGCGGAACTCATAACGCGGCATGCCGCCATTGTGCGGCATCCGGGGTTACCGTTCGGCTGTGCCGACCACAACGGAGTGCGCCTGCCTGATCTGCGAGCCGCCGGATGCCCGTGGCGGCGCGGAGTGGGAGCGCGAGATCGGCACCGTGCGCAGGCACGGCTGGGGCGTGGTGGGCATCCTGGACGGCGCGCGGGAGCCCGGCTGGGCGTTCAGCTACGGCCTCTGGCACTCCTACCGGCAGCCGGAGCTGGCCATGTTCGGCCTGCACGGGCAGGACATGCTGACCTGGGTGAACGAACTCGCCGACCGGGTGCCCGGCGGCGGCAGGCTGACCGACGGCGCGGAGCTGACCGACGTGCTGGAAGGCCACCCGGTGCGGCTGCGCGCGGCCGATGACAGCTGGCACGACGGCCTCTTCGGCATCGCGGTCGGCTTCTACCGGCACCGGACGCCGCCGTTCCTCCAGGTGGTCTGGCCGGACCGGCACGGCCACTGGCCATGGCACCCGGAAGCAGGCGACACCTGCCGGGAACGCCAGCCCAGCCTGTGGCTGCCGCTGGCCGAGCACCCCGGCGGGCTGTGGCCGCGGATCGCCACCGAGGTCTGATCGCGCCCCGCCAACCCGCCCGGGTTACCGTTTTTCCTCGTGCCACGCCGTAACCGCGCCCAGGGCCCCGATCGTGGCGGCCACCGGCCGCTGGGCGGTGGCCTGGGGGACAACCGCACCGAGTCCGGCCCGGACGGCGACTGGATCGTCCGCTCGGTGCCCGGTTCCCAGACCACCAAGAACTACCGCTGCCCCGGCTGCGACCACGAGATCCGGCCGGGCGTGCCGCACGTGGTGGCCTGGCCCGCGGACGAGCTGGGCTCGGCTTCGGACCGGCGGCACTGGCACAGCGGCTGCTGGGGCGCCCGGTCCCGGCGCGGCCCGACCCGGCGGTGGTCGTGAGCACCCCGATCGGCCCGAACACCGTGCTCCCGGCCGTCCGCGAACCCGTGTCGCTGCGCACCGAGGACGGCCTGACCCTGGTCGGCGAGCTGGCGCTGCCGGCGGACCGGCCGCCGAGGGCCACCCTGGTCTGCCTGCACCCGCTGCCCACGCACGGCGGCATGATGGACTCCCACCTGCTGCGCAAGGCCGCCTGGCGGCTGCCCGCGCTGGCCGGGTTCGCGGTGCTCCGGTTCAACACCAGGGGCACCGCCAGCGCGGCCGGGCGCAGCGAGGGCGAGTTCGAGGCGGCCGCGGGCGAAGGGCACGACCTGGCCGCCGCGCTGGCCTTCACCCAGGACCGCGGCCTGCCCGAGGTGTGGCTGTTCGGCTGGTCCTTCGGCACCGACCTCGCCCTGCTGCACGGCGTGCACCCGGCGGTGCGGGGCGCGGTGCTGGTCGCGCCGCCGCTGCGCTGGAGCACCCCGGCGGCGCTGGCCCGGTGGACGGCCTCCGGGCTGCCGGTGACCTGCCTGGTGCCGGAGCTGGACGACCACCTGCGACCGGCGCAGGCACGGGCCCGGTTCGCGCCGCTGGCGCAGGCCAGGGTGGTGGCGCTGCCGGGGGCGAAGCACCTGCTGGTCGGGCAGGCGGACGTGGTGCTGGATCAGCTGGTCGGCGTGGTCGCGCCGGAGGTCCCGACCCCGCTGCCCCGGCAGTGGGCCGGGTCGCGGTAGAGCGCCGAGGGTCCCTGGCCGCCGTACTCGGTGGTCCCGGCGAGCACGAAGCCGAGCTTCTCCGCGACCCGGATCGAGGGCAGGTTGTCGAAGTGGGTGACCACGCTGACCGGCAGCTCCGGATGCGCCCGTGCCGCCCAGTCCACCGCGGCCCTGGCCATCTCCGGCGCGTAGCCCTTGCCCCAGGCGCTCGGCCGGAACCGGTAGGCCAGGTTGAGCGACGGGCGGTCGTCGATCTCGGTCTTGCGCACCCCGCCGTAGCCGAGCAGCTCGCCGGTCTCGGCCAGGCACACCGCCCAGTAGCCGATGCCCTCCCGCCCCCAGTCGTCCAGGAACATCCGGTGCAGCTCGGCCACCCGCTCCGGGGTCTGCGGCTTGCGGTTGAACCGGTTGGTCGCCGGATCGCCCTGCACCGCGGCGAACTCCGCGAAGTCCTCCTCGCGCAGCCGGCGCAACCACAGGCGTTCGGTGTGCAGCTCCTCGGGCGCGGGCAGTGGCCTGCGGAACAGGTCCAGCGCCGGATCGCCCTCGTCGGCGTAGTCCTCGGTGATGCCGACCCGCACCATGCCCAGCTTGGCCGCGACCCGCTTGGCCGCGGTGTTGTCCGGCATGGTGGCCACCACGACCGGGCGGTCGGGGCTCGCCCCGGCGGCCCAGTCGAGCGCGGCCCTGGCCATCTCGGTCGCGTAGCCCTGGCCCCAGGCGGACGGCCGGAACCGGTAGTACAGGTTGAACGAGTCTGTTCCGCTGATCCGGCGTGGCGCGAGGCCGCCGAAGCCGATGGTCTCGCCGGTCCCGGCGAGCACGATCGCCCAGTAGCCGATGCCCTGTTCGGCCCAGACCCGCTGCCAGTCCGCCAGCTGGGCGGTGGCCTTCGCCGGGCTCGGCGGTGTGGTGTTGTGCTCGTTGGCGGCCGGGTCGCACTGGATCTCCAGCACCGAGGGCAGGTCCGCGTCCCTGACCCGGCGCAGCAGCAGCCGCTCGGTGCGCAGCAGCTCCGGCGGATCGCTGAGCAGGCTCTCCGGCAGCCGGTCCAGGATCTCCCGCACCGTCTCCGCCGGGGTCTGGCCGGAGGAGTCCAGCCACAGCCCGAGCCGGGGCGTCTGCTCGCGGAAGATCCGGTCCAGCACGTCCACGGTCCACTCGCCGCCGTAGCCGGTCTTGTCCCGCCCGGTCTCCCGCGCGCCGACCGCGGTGGTCTCCGGCGCGAGCACCACCAGGTGCACCAGCGGGGAGCGCACCGCGGCCAGGAAGGTGCGCAGCTCCGCCCCGATGATCACGTCCTCGACCACCGCGGTGAACCCGGCGGCGACGAAGGAGTCGGCCAGCGCCGCGGCCTGCCGGTAGCGCAGCCGCAGCTGGTCCAGCGCGTCCGGAGCGGGGTCGGGGCTCATGTCCACCCGCCCGGTGCGCACCATCTCGCGCACCTGGTCGCCCTCGACGAACGCGCCGCGCGGGAAGGACTCGGCCAGCAGTCTGCCCACGGTGGTCTTCCCCGCGGCGGAGATCCCGGTCAGCACGATCAGGCGTGGCGTGGTCACAGCGGGCAGGATAGGAACCCGTGCCCGTCAACGACACTGGATTTGGCCGCCCGTTGGTGCTGCTGCACGCGTTTCCGCTGGACTCGCGCATGTGGGACCCGGTGCGCCGCGCCTTGGCCGACCACGCCAGGGTGATCACCCCGGACCAGCGCGGCCTCGGCCGCACCCCGCTCGGCGCGGAGCCACCGGACCTGGACGTGGTCGCCAGGGACGTGCTCGCGCTGCTGGACGAGCTGGGCCTGGACCGGGTCGTGCTGGGCGGCTGCTCGATGGGCGGCTACGTGGCCATGGCGCTGCTGCGGCTGGCGCCGGAGCGGGTGTCCGGGCTGGTGCTGGCCGACACCAAGGCGATCGCGGACACCCCGGAACAGCGGGCCAACCGGCTGGCCATGGTCGCCCGGATCGAGGCCGAGGGCGTGGACTGGCTGCCGGGCGCCGTGGTCGAGGGCCTGCTCGGCCAGTACACGCACGCCGAACGGCCGAAGGTGGTCGCCGCGGTGCGCGAGCTGGTCGCGGCCCAGTCCGCCGAGGGGATCAGCTGGGCGCAGCGGGCGATGGCGGCCCGGCCGGACTCCACCGCCACCCTGGCCGCGGTGACCGTGCCGACCCTGGTCATCACCGGCCGGGAGGACGCGCTGATCCCGCCCGCGCTGGCCGCGGCCATGGCCGGACTGGTGCCCTCGTCCCGCCTGGTGCAGCTGCCCGGCAGCGGGCACCTGCCGCCGCTGGAGGTGCCCGAGGAGTTCAGCGCGGCGGTGCTGGAGTTCCTGCGCGCGAGCGGATGAGCGCGGCCCCGGTGTCGTAGAGGGAGATCAGCAGCGGCCGCAGCGCCAGCCCGGTCTCGGTGAGCCGGTAGCTGACCCTGGGCGGGAACGCGTTGACCTGCTCGCGGTGCGCCAGGCCGCGGGCAGTCAGCTCGTGCAGCCGCTCGGTGAGGATCTTGGCGCTGAGCGTGGGCAGCGCGGCCCGCAGCTCGGAGAAGCCGCGCGGACCGTGCATCAGCTCGCGCAGCACCAGCGTCGTCCACCGCCCGGCGATCGCGGCCAGCGCCACCTCGACCGGGCAGTCCGGTTCCGGCCGGTCGGTGCGGCCCCGTTCGTCGGGGACCAGCTCGGCGTCCCAGCCGGGGGTTTCCGTTTGGTGACCCACGGCGCGGGGCTCTTGGGTGTCGGCATGGACCACAACACCAGTGTGCGGCTGACCACCGATCCCGGCCAGCACCCGCACGTCTTCGCCGCCGCCTTCAACACCGGCGACCCGGCCGCCGTGGAACAGGTCTACGAGCCCGGCGGCCTGCTCGCCCCCCAGCCCGGCAACCCGGTCACCGGCCAGGACCGCCTGGCCGCCAACGCCCGGCTGCAAGCCCTCGGCCACCCGATCGAGGTCCGGCCCCGGCACACCTACGTCGTCGAGGACCTGGCCCTGCTGATCGTCGACTGGGAGATCCGCGGGGCCGGCCTCAGCGGCACGGCCACCGATGTCGCCCGGCGCGGGCCGGACGGGTGGTGGCGATACGTGATCGACAACCCGCACGGCTGCGCCTGAGGTCGTGTTTCCGGTGTCGCTGGCGTGACACCGGAAACACGACCTCTACTAACGGCGGGGCGGGTTCTGCGGGCCGGAGGGCTTGCGCAGCTGCTTGGTCGGACCGTCCAGATCGGACTGGGGCTGGGCCGGGGGCTTCTTCATCGCGGTGGTCGGCGGATCGAGGTTCGGCCGCTGTCCCGCGGGCTGCCGCTGCGGATGCGGGGCCTGCGGGCCCCGCCGGGCGGGCGGCTGCTGCGGCTGGGAGGCGGGGTTCTGCGCCTGGACGTTCGGGGTCCGCTTGGCGGGGTTGCCCTTGGGCGGCTGGACCGCGGTGGTGCGGGCCGGGTCGGCGGGAGCCTGCGGCGAGCCAGGCTGGCCGCCCTGCGCCGGGTTGTTCTGGGCGGGGTTGTGCTGGGCCGGACGGCCCTGGCTCGCGTTCTGCGGCGCGGGCTGGCGCTGGCCCTGGGCCGGCGCGTGCTGCGGGCGGGCGCCCGGCGCGACTCCGGCGGGGGACACCGGCGGCTGGCCCTGCGGCCCGGCGGGCTGGTTGCCCTGTCCGGCAGGCTGGTTGCCCTGCCCAACGGGCTGCTTGCTCTGGGCGGGCTGGCCGCCCTGCGCGACCGGCTGCCTGACCGCGGTGGTGGGCTGGTTGCCGGGCGCGGGCTGGTTCGCCGGGGCCGCCGGCTGCTTGGCCGGGGCGGACTGGCCGCCCGGTGCGGCGTTGCCCGCGGCGGCCTGGTTCGCGGGGGCCGCGGCGGGCTGGGCCTGCGGCTTCGGGGTCTCCGGCTTGTCCTCGGCGGGCTGCTCCGCCTTCGGCTCGGGCTTGGCCTCGGCCTTCGGCTTGGGCTCCGGCTCGGGGAGCACCGGCTGGTCCAGGATCAGGTTCTCGTCGTCGCCCTCGGCCAGCAGCGGGGTGGCGTCCACGAACAGGCCGTGGATGGCCTCCATCTCCGAGTGCATGGCCTTCAGCTCGGCCTGCATCGTGGTCAGCTGCCCGGTCACCCGGCCGCGCAGCGCGCGCAGCAGCTCGACCCGCTTGGTCGCGTACTCGACCCGCTTGGTGGACTCCCTGGTCGCCGTGGTCAGGCGCTCCTCGGCCTCCTCGGTGGCCTCGCGGAGCAGGCGCTCGGCCTTCTCCGTGGCCTCGCGGACCATGGTGGTGGACTCCTCAAGGGCGTCCGCCCTGCGCTTGGCCGCTTCCTCGGTGGCCTCGCGGACCATCGTGGTGGACTGCTCCAGCGCGTCGGCGCGGCGCTTCTCCGCCTCGTCCGTGGCTTCCTTGACCAGCTTCTCCGCCTCGGCCTTGGCGTCGGCGCGCCGCTTGGCCGCCTCCTCGGTGGCTTCGCGGACCATGGTCGTGGACTGCTCGAGGGCGTCGGCGCGGCGCTTCTCGGCCTCGGCGGTGGCCTCGGCGACCCGCTTGTTCGCCTCTTCGGTGGCCTCGCGGACCATCCGCTCGGACTCGGCCTTGGCGTCGGCCCTGCGCTTGGCGGCTTCCTCGGTGGCCTCGCGGACCATCGTGGTGGACTGCTCCAGCGCGTCCGCCCTGCGCTTCTCCGCCTCGGCGGTGGCCTCGCGGACCATGGTGGTCGACTCGTTGATCGCGTCGTTGCGGCGCTTGGTGGCTTCCTCGGTCGCCTCGAACAACCGGCGGTTGGCCTCCGCGGTCGCCTCGGTGAGCCGCTTGGTGGCCTCCTCGGTGGCTTCCCGCACCCGGCGCTCGGCCTCGGCCTTGCTCTTGGCCTCCTGCTCGGCCAGCCCGCGCATCGACTCGGTGCGGCGGGAGGACATCGCGATCTCGAAGTCCTCCTCCACCTTGGTGCGCACCGCGAGCGAGTCGGCGTCCTGCTTGGCGATCTTGGCCTCGGCCTCGGCGACCATCCGCTCGGCCTCGGTGCGCGCGTCGGCCAGCACCTTCTGGTGCTCGGTCTCCATCTGCACCCGGCGCGCGTCCAGCTCGGCGATCAGCTGCTCGTACCTGCGGCGGAGCCCGGCGGCGGCCTTCTCGGCGTCGGCCTGGGTCTTGGCCGCCTCCTCCTCGGCGCGGGCGCGGGTCTCGTGCGCCTCGTCCTGGGCCAGCTTGAGCATCCGCTGGAGGCGCTCGCTCAGGCCCTCCAGGGTGGTCGGCGGCTTGGACAGCCGATCGACCGAACCCTTGAGGTCCTCGACCTCCATCCGCTTGGACTCCAGCTGCCGCGCCAGGTCCGCGGCCTGGGAGACCGCGGCGTCCCGATCAGCCGCCAGGATGCGGAGATCGGCGTCCAGCCGCTCCAGGTGTTCCTCCACCTGTCCGCGGTCATATCCGCGGCGCACCGTGTCGAAGCCGGAACCGAGTGGCACAAGCTCACCGTTGCCAAGACCCATGGCCTCACGCTACCCGCACCGCGTGGCGGGTGGTCGCCGTGCCACCCGCTACGCAGTAGGCCATCCGTGGGAAAACGGGAAATTTCCGTCACACGCCCCGGAACCGGTTGATCGCATCCTCATGTGCCGCACGGAATTCGGCGTCGTGCACACCCAGGCCCGGCTCCGGTGCGAGACACAACACACCAACCTTTCCCTGGTGTGCGTTCTGGTGCACGTCCCAGGCCGCCTGACCCGTCTCTGTCAGCGAGTACACATTGGACAGTGTCGGGTGGATCTTGCCCTTGGCGATCAACCGGTTGGCCTCCCATGCCTCGCGGTAGTTGGCGAAGTGGGAGCCGACGATCCGCTTGAGGTTCATCCACAGGTAGCGGTTGTCGTAGCTGTGCATGAACCCGCTGGTGGACGCGCAGGTGACGATGGTGCCGCCCTTGCGGGCCACGTAGACGCTGGCGCCGAAGGTCTCCTTGCCGGGGTGCTCGAACACGATGTCCGGGTCGTCGCCACCGGTCAGCTCGCGGATCTTGGCGCCGAAGCGCTTCCACTCCCTGGGGTCCTGCTCGTGCTCGTCCTTCCAGAACTTGTAGCCCTCGGCCGAGCGGTCGATGATCAGCTCCGCGCCCATCTTGCGGCAGATCTCCGCCTTCTCCGGGCTGGAGACCACGCACACCGGGATGGCGCCGCCGTTGAGCGCGAACTGGGTGGCGTAGGAGCCGAGACCGCCGGAGGCGCCCCAGATCAGCACCGTGTCGCCCTGCTTCATGTCGGCGCCGTTGCGGGAGACCAGCTGGCGGTAGGCGGTGGAGTTGACCAACCCGGGGCTGGCCGCCTCCTCCCAGCTCAGGTGCCTCGGCTTGGGCATCAGCTGGTTGGTCTTGACCAGCGCGATCTCGGCCAGGCCGCCGAAGTTGGTCTCGAAGCCCCAGATCCGCTGCTCCGGGTCCATCATGGTGTCGCCGTGGCCGTCCGGGCTCTCCAGCTCGACGCTGAGACAGTGCGCGACCACCTCGTCGCCGGGCTTCCAGTTGTTCACCCCGGCCCCGGTGCGCAGCACGACACCGGCCAGGTCGGAGCCGACCACGTGGTAGGGCAGGTCGTGCCGGGAGGCCAGCGGCGAGGTGCGGCCGTAGCGCTTGAGGAAGCCGAAGGTGGACACCGGCTCGAAGATCGAGGTCCACACGGTGTTGTAGTTGATCGCGCTGGCCATCACCGCGACCAGCGCCTCACCGGGGCCCAGCTCCGGGGTGGCGACCTCGTCCAGGTGCAGCGAACGGCGCGGGTCCTTCTCCTTGTGCGGCACGCCCTCGAACATCTCGGCCTCGTCGGCCCGCACGGTCACGCCCCGGTACGACTCCGGCACCGGGAGTCCGGCGAGCGCCTCGTACTCGCCGGCCAGGATCGCGTCGAGGATCTTCTGCACGGGGGACCTCCGTGGGTGTTTTGTGTGCCATCGGCGCAGTTCGGGGGAGGTTACTCACCAGTAAACGATCCAGAGACCCAGTTGTGAGCCACTGCACGGACAGGTTCGTCCGATCGTGACCCGGGGAACGCGCGAAATTCTTGACCGGGCGGCCAATCAAGGAGGACTCTGGGGCTCAGGGAAAGCCCTTTCGGCCGTCTACGGAGGACTGCTCGTCAGGTCCGACCGTGACATGGAGGTGGTCGTGATGGAGAAGCCGTGGAGCCGCTGGCAGGACTGGGCCGTCGTGGTGATGGGCGTGGTCGTGCTGCTCAGCCCGATGTGGGTGGAGACCTCGGAACGCGCGATGTGGACGATGGTCCTGCTGGGCGCGCTGCTGGGGATCTCGGCGCTGTGGTCGCTCGCCCAACCCGGATCGGTGGCCAGCGAGTACGTGCACATCGGCCTCGGCGCGCTGCTGTTCCTGGCGCCGTGGGTGATGGGCTACAGCGCCGACATGATGGGCGCGGCCTGGACCTCGTGGATCGTCGGCGTGCTGGCGATCCTGGCGGGCGCGGCCGCGTTGCCCGCGGCGAACACCGCGCACGGGTTCGCCGGTTCCCACTGACCTCGACCGGGCACGGGGCCGTCTCGCTCCTGGTGGCGAGGCGGCCCTTGCCTTGTGCCACAACGAAAGGGAAGAGCGCTGTCCGCCAAAGACCGGATCCTGGCCGCCGCGGAGACCCTGTTCGCCGTGTCCGGCTTCGACGCCACGCCCACGTCCAGGATCGCTGAGGTGGCCGGCGTGCCCAAGGCGCTGGTGCACTACTACTTCCGCCGCAAACCGGACCTGCTGGCCGCGCTGGTCGAGCGCCTGCCCGAGCATCCGGTTGACCTGGAAACCGTTGTCACGCCGGGAGATGTGGCCGCCAGCCTGCGCGCGTTGGTGGCCGAGCTGGACGCCCACCACGACGACTCCACCCTGCTGAGCCACCTGCTGTGGCGGGAGGCCGACACCCACCCCGCGGTGCGCGATGCCCTGCACGCCCGGTTCGGGCGCACCGAGGGCCACGCCAGGGCGGTGATCACCGCGGCCCGGCCGGACTGCCCGGCGGCGGTGGCCGAGGCGGCGGCCACCCTGGTCGCGCTGGCCGTGGGCTACCGGCACTCGGTGGCCCGGCACCACCCGGACTGGCCCGCCGCCCAGGCAGACCGGCTGGCCGCGGAGGTCGAGCTGATCGCCCGGGCGATCAACACCTTTGATCCACTTGTCAAGTAGGACTTAACAACCCCAAAACCGCCTGGCTCGTCACTTTGCGTACGGCTATCAATGGAGTCGTGTCCTTCCGTCATCCGATCAGGTGAATACGGACACGAACTGGGGCTGAGTTCTGCATGACACGCACAACACGATTCTTCTTGCGAGGTAAGAGAAAGGGGGCGTTGTTGCTGGCAGGCGTGCTGGCGGCCGGTGTGATCGGACCGAGCGCCCTCGCCGAACCAGCGACGACCCGCAACACCACCACGTTCCAGATCGCCGGGCTGACCGCGCCGGTGCGCACGGTGCTGGACAAGTGGGGCGTGCCGCACATCTACGCCACCAACACCGCCGACGTGTACCTGGGCCAGGGCTTCAACGCCGCCAGGGACCGCCTCTTCCAGCTCGACCTGTGGCGCCGCCGCGGGCTGGGCACGCTCTCCGAGGCGCTCGGCGGGGTCTACGCCGACCTGGACAAGGGCGCCCGCGCGGTGCTCTACCGGGGCGACCTGGCCAAGGAGTGGGCCGCCTACCCGCCGCAGGCGAAGGAGGTGGCCACCAAGTTCGTCGCGGGCGTCAACGGCTACATCGAGTGGCTGGAGCGCCACCCGGAGTCGCTGCCCGAGGAGTTCAAGGTGCTCGGCCACCGCCCGGCGCGGTGGCAGCCGGAGGACGTGGTGCGCATCCGGCACCACGCGCTGGTGACCAACGCCTACTACGAGGCACTGCGGGCGCTGACCACCTGCGCGGCCGGTCCGGAAGCGGACGCGATCCGGCAGAACCTGGAGCCCAAGCACGCCGTCACGGTCCCCCAGGGCCTGGACACCTGCGCGCTGGCCCAGGTGGTCGAACCGCTGCTGACCGCCTACGGCAACGCGGTGCTGCCGGTGACCTTCGACGCGGGCACCGGCAAGATCAGCACCACTCAGAAGCCGCCGGCCCAGGGCAGCAACAACTGGGCCATCTCCGCGGCGAAGTCGGCCACCGGGCGACCGGTGCTCGCCGACGACCCGCACCGGCTGATGAGCCTGCCCGCCTCGCGGTACCTGGCGCACCTGTCCGCGCCGGGGCTGGACATCATCGGCGCTGGTGAGCCGATGATCCCGGGGCTCTCCCTCGGCCACAACGGGACCTCGGCCTTCGGGCTGACCATGTTCCCGGCCGACCAGGAGGACCTCTACGTCTACGAGCTCGACCCGGCCGACCACAGCCGGTACAAGTACGGCAACGGGTACGAGGCCTTCCGCACGGTGACGGAGAAGCTGGCGGTCAAGGGCGAACAGCCCCGCGACCTCACGACCTCCTTCAGCAGGCACGGGCCGATCCTGTTCGTGGACGCGCAGCGCCACCTGGCCTACGGGTTGCGCAGCGTGTGGCTGGAGCCGGGCACCTCGCCGTACTTCGCCGCCCTTGGCTACCAGAACGCGAAGACGGCGCAGCAGTTCGGCGAGGCGCTGAAGAAGTGGGGCGCGCCCGGCGCGAACCACGTCTACGCGAACACGGCTGGTCAGATCGGCTGGCTGCCCGGCGCGCTGGTGCCCAAGCGGCCCAAGCACGACGGTCTGCTGCCGGTGCCCGGTGACGGGCGCTACGAGTGGAACGGCTTCTACTCCGGCGACGACCTGCCGCGCACGATCAACCCGGCCAGCGGCTGGGTGGCCACCGCGAACGAGATGAACCTGCCTGCCTCGCACCAGAACCTGGGGCTGGGCTACGACGCCTGGTCGGACCCGTACCGCGCCCAGCGGATCGCGGAGGTGCTCAACAGCAAGGCCAAGCTGTCCTTCGAGGACTCGCTGAAGCTGCAGAACGACTTCCTGTCCATCCCGGCACGCAAGATCACCGGGGTGCTGAAGTCGCTGAGCAGCGAGGACCCGAAGGTCAAGGCCTCGCTGGCGCTGCTGACCGGCTGGAACCACGTGGCCGGTCCGGAGTCGGCGGCGGCCGCGCTGTACGAGCCGTGGTTCACCAAGCACCTCGGCCCGAAGTTCATCCAGGCGGTGCTGCCGGGCGTGGACTTCATCCAGCGGCCGGACACCCAGGTGCTGATCGACGCGCTGGAGCACCCGGAGAACTACTTCGGCGCGGACGGCAAGGCCAAGCGGGACAAGCTGCTGATCGACACCCTGGTCAGCGCACGGGCCGAGGTCGAGCGGCTGCTCGGCGCGGACCAGGCGACCTGGCAGTGGGGCAAGCTGCAGCACACCAAGTTCGAGAACCCGGTCTCGCCGCTGGTCGACGAGGCCACCCGCAAGCGGCTCAACGTCGGGCCGTTCCCGCGCGGCGGGGCCTCGGACACGGTGAACAACTCCGAGTACGAGTCGGCCGACTTCCGGCACATCGGCGGCGCCTCGCTGCGAGTCGTCATCGACGTGGGCAACTGGGACGGCTCGAAGGCGATCAACGCGCCGGGCCAGTCCGGCAACCCGGCTGACCCGCACTACAAGGACCTGGCCGAGACCTGGCGGAAGGGCGAGTACTTCCCGCTGGTCTACAGCAAGGCCGCGGTGGAGCGGAACGCCGAGCGGTACCTGATCCTGGTGCCGAAGTTCTCCTGAGTGATCGTGGCGTTCCCGGTGCCTGCCGGGAACGCCACGCCCAGGTCAGTGGCCGTGCTCGGCCGGTTGGACCAGCTCGACCAGCACGCCGCCGGCGTCCTTGGGGTGGATGAAGTTGACCCGGCTGTTCGAGGTGCCCCGCTTGGGCTCCTCGAACAGCACCCGCAGGCCCTTGGCCTTGATCGCCGCGCAGGCCGCGTCGATGTCGCTCACCCGGTAGGCCAGCTGCTGCAGGCCGGGGCCGCTGCGGCCGATGAACTTGGCGATGGTCGAGTCCGGCCGGGACGGCGCGAGCAGCTGGATCTGGGTCGCGCCGGAGACGTCGCCGGGCGCGCGCAGCATGGCCTCGCGCACCCCCTGCTCGTCATTGGTCTCCTCGTGCGCGACCTCCAGGCCGAAGGTCTCCCGGTGGAAGGCGATGGCCTCGTCCAGGTCGGGCACCGCGATGCCGACGTGGTCGATGGCGGTGACGAAGCTCTGGAGTTCTTCCTGCATAGGGGCACACTAGTAACCGAGAGCCCGGGAAACGGGCACTTTCTGTGTGCGTCCTCACAAGGCCGGTTCCCGCATACCCCCGGTATGGTCCAAGGAAATCCCAACAGACCAATTCCCACCCGCAGTGTCGCTGGAGGCAGCCGTGTCTGGTTCGGTCATCGTCGCCGGAGCCCGTACCCCCATGGGACGGCTGCTCGGCTCGCTCAAGGACTTCTCCGGCGCCCAGCTCGGCGGCGTGGCCATCAAGGCCGCGCTGGAGCGGGCCGGGGTCGCGCCGGAGGCGGTGCAGTACGTGATCATGGGCCAGGTGCTCACCGCGGGCGCTGGTCAGATGCCCGCGCGGCAGGCCGCGGTGGCCGCGGGCATCCCGATGAGCGTGCCCTCGCTGACCATCAACAAGGTCTGCCTCTCCGGCCTGGACGCGATCGCGCTGGCCGACCAGCTGATCCGCGCCGGTGAGTTCGACATCGTGGTGGCCGGTGGCCAGGAGTCGATGACCCAGGCCCCGCACCTGCTGCCCAAGTCCCGCTCCGGCTTCAAGTACGGCGATGTGACGCTGACCGACCACATGGCGCACGACGGCCTGTTCTGCGCCTTCGACCAGGTCGCCATGGGCGCCTCCACGGAGAAGTACAACGCCCGCTACGGCCTGACCCGGGCCGAGCAGGACGCCTTCGCCGCCCGCTCGCACCAGCGCGCCGCCGCGGCCGCGAGCAACGGGATCTTCGAGCAGGAGATCGCGCCGGTGGCCATCCCGCAGCGCAAGGGCGACCCGGTGCTGTTCAGCACGGACGAGGGCGTGCGCGCCGACACCACCGTGGACACCCTGGGCAAGCTGCGCCCGGCCTTCGCCTCCGACGGCACCATCACCGCGGGCTCGGCCTCGCAGATCTCCGACGGCGCGGCCGCGGTCGTGGTGATGAGCAAGGCCAAGGCGCAGGAGCTGGGCCTGACCTGGCTGGCCGAGATCGGCGCGCACGGCGTGGTCGCCGGTCCCGACGCCAGCCTGCACGAACAGCCCTCGAACGCGATCAAGGCGGCCTGCGCCAAGGAGGGCATCGACCCCTCGGCGCTGGACCTGATCGAGATCAACGAGGCCTTCGCCGCGGTCGGCGTGGTCTCCGCCCGCCAGCTCGGCCTGGACGAGGCCGCCGCGGACGCCAAGGTCAACGTCAACGGCGGCGCGATCGCCCTCGGCCACCCGATCGGCATGTCCGGCGCCCGCGTGGTGCTGCACCTGGCGCTGGAGCTCCAGCGGCGTGGTGGCGGCGTCGGCGCGGCCGCGCTGTGCGGCGGCGGCGGTCAGGGCGACGCACTGGTGATCCGGGTACCGTCCGTGTAATGGTCGCCCCTGGCAAGCAGGACTCCGTCTGATGGTGGACATCACCGACCTGGTCGCACGAGCACGGGAAGGTCAGCCGCGCGCGGTCGCGCGGCTGATCTCCCTGGTCGAGGACGCCAGCCCGCAGCTGCGCGAGGTGGCCGCGGCGCTGGCCCCGCACACCGGCCGGGCGCAGGTCATCGGCCTCACCGGCTCGCCCGGCGTCGGCAAGTCGACCTCCACCTCCGCGCTGGTCAGCGCCTTCCGCAAGGCGGGCAAGCGGGTCGGCGTGCTCGCGGTGGACCCGTCCTCGCCGTTCTCCGGCGGCGCGCTGCTCGGCGACCGGATCCGGATGCAGGAGCACGCCACCGACCCCGGCGTGTTCATCCGCTCCATGGCCACTCGGGGCCACCTGGGCGGCCTGTCCTGGGCGACTCCGCAGGCGCTGCGGGTGCTGGACGCGGCGGGCTGCGACGTGGTGCTGATCGAGACCGTCGGCGTCGGCCAGTCCGAGGTCGAGGTGGTCGCACTGGCCGACACCACGGTGGTGCTGCTGGCCCCCGGCATGGGCGACGGCATCCAGGCGGCCAAGGCGGGCATCCTGGAGGTCGCCGACGTGTTCGTGGTGAACAAGGCCGACCGCGACGGCGCGGAGGCCACCGTCCGCGACCTGAAGTACATGATCTCGTTGGGCCGCAAGGAGATCCGTGGCGCGATGTGGCGCCAGCCGATCGTCAAGACGGTGGCCAGCCGGGCCGAGGGCGTGGACGAGGTGGCCGAGGCCGTGCTCGCGCACCGCGCCTGGATGACCGAGCACGGCGAGCTGGACCAGCGCCGCCAGCGCCGTGCCGAGGCCGAGATCGAGGCCATCGCACTGGCCGAGCTGCGCGGCCGGCTGGGCGATGTCCGCGGCGGCACCGCGCTGACCGACCTGGGCAAGCGGGTCGCCGAGGCCGAGCTCGACCCCTACACCGCCGCGGACGAGCTGCTGGCCGGACTGCGCGGGTGAGCAGGCGCGCGCTGGTGATGCCACCCCGCGTGCGCGCCACCAGCCAGCCCCTGGTCGCCGCGGCCGAGGCCAGGGGCCTGCCGGTGATCACCCCGGACCAGGCCGTCCCCGGCCACTGCCACTACTACGGCGGCCCCGGCGTCGCCGACACCCTCGCCCTGGACCTGGCCCTGCTCGAACCCCCGGACAGCTGGCTGCCCAGCCTGCCCGAGGAGCTCACCGCCCGCCGGATCACCGCCACCACCCTGGGCGGGACCCGCCTCACCGCCCCCGCCTTCGTCAAACCGCCGAGCGCCAAGCACCTGCCACCCCGCGTCTACCGCGACCAGGCCGACCTGACCGCGGCCGCCGCCGGGTTGCCGCCGGAGACCCCGCTGCTGCTCAGCGAGGTCACCGCCTTCGCCGCCGAGTACCGCCTCTACCTGCTCGACGGCGAGATCCACACCGGCTCCCGCTACCTGACCTGGGGCAACCTCGACCCCGCCCGGCTGGCCGGTGACCCGGAGACGCCGCGCGTGCTGGACTTCGCCAAGGCGTTGCTGGCCGGGCACGCCGACACCCTGCCCAGCGCGGTGGTGCTGGACATCGGCCTGACCGGCCCGCCGGCGGATCCTCGGCGGCGCCCGGCCGTGGTGGAGGCGAACCTGGCCTGGTTCACCGAGCCGTACCAGTCCGATCCGGACCGGGCGCTGGAGGTCATCCTGCGGGCGGCTGGGCCACGGGCTGAGCTGCGTGGTCGCGACGCGCGGTTCGTGCGCGGCTGACCACCACCAGCCCGCCGACGGCTGTGGATGGAGCCTGCCAGGTCGATGTTCACCCGGTTACCCTGGAGGCATGGCACGGATGACTGAGCACCAGGAAGGAGGCCGATGAGCGAGCAACCGATCAGCGTCTCCGCGGACGACCTGCACACTTACCAGCAGGTCGCTGAGCATGCAGCCGCACAGGCCGCCCGCTGGGAGGATGCGATCCGCCGCGCCGAACACGGGGAGACCGTGGCTGTCATCGCCCACGGCGAACACGTCGCTGACGTCGTTCCCTCTGGCGAGTTGGACCGCCTCCGCGAAACGATCGAAGTCCTCTCCGACTCCGAACTCATGCGCGATCTGGCTGAGGCGCGTGCCACCGAGCCGGAGCTGATCGGAGCTGAGGCCCTGCGCGCCGAACTCAACGCCCGCATCGCACGCGAATCCCGGGCTCAGTGACCGCAGAGCTTATGAGGTGGCCCTGAGCCGCCCTGCCCGCCGAACCTGGTCCGAACACCTCCCGCTCGATGTCGCCATCGGCGTCACCGACTTCATCACCGGCCCACTGGCAGCCAAGCCGTACCGGGTCGGCAAACGTCTTGACCCACCGATGAGTGACATGCACTCTGCCCGGGTCATGCGTGAGTGGCGCGTCCTCTACACCATCGATGAACAGCGTAAACGCGTCACCATCGAAGCCATCCGGCACCGCAGGGACGCGTACCGCTCTCCCTAGTCAGCCAGCCGACGCGCGGTTCGTGCGCGGCTGACCACCGTCACCGCGACCAGCCCCGCCACCAGCACCGCGGTCAGGTGGATCGGCGCGCCGGAGAACGTCGAGGCCAGCACCAGCACCGCCGTCACCGGGCACCCGACCGCGGCCGCGCCCCGGTTGCGCGGTCCGATGTGCAGCAGCCAGACGCTGAGCAGGAACACCGCCACCGGCACCGTGGTGGCCAGGCCGGCGGCCACCGTGGGCAGGTGCGCGCGGTGCAGGTCGTAGTCCACCGCCACGGACAGGCCGGCGCCGACCGCCGCGGCTGAGGCGAAGATCAGGTAGTGGCCGTAGCCCCAGCTCAGGGCCTTGCCGAGGCGGTCCAGACCTGGGGCGGGCTGGTCGAAGTAGAGCCACCACAGCGAGAACAGGATCACCAGGCCGGCGATGGCCACCGAGATCAGGACCGGGATGTGCTCCTGGGCGGCCAGGCCCGCGCGGATCGCGGTGGTCGCGGCCAGCACCGACTCGCCCAGCATGATCAGCGTGAACAGGCCGTAGCGTTCGGCCACGTGGTGCGGGTGCCAGGTGGTCGGGCCGCGCCGCTCGGCCCAGACCGGGACCAGCAGCTCCAGCGCCGCGAGCAGCAGGAACCCCGGCAGGAACAGGGACTCGGGCAGGAACAGCCTGCCGATCCAGCCCAGCTGCACCAGCGCGATGCCCAGCGCGAACCGGTGTGCGCAGGCCCGGCGCGGCGGGTCGGACCTGGCCGCGCGCAGCCACTGGACCACCATCGCCACCCGCATCACCAGGTAGCCGATGGTGATCACGGTGAAGTTCTGCTCGAAGGCCTGCGGCACCCCGGCGGCCATGATCAGGCCGCCGGCGATCTGCACCAGGGTGGTCAGCCGGTAGGGCACATCATCGTTGTCGTAGCTGGAGGCGAACCAGGTGAAGTTGATCCAGGCCCACCAGATCGCGAAGAACACCAGGGCGTAGGCGAGCACGGCGGAGCCGATGTGGTTCTCGCTCAGGCCGTGGTGCAGGCCAGCCGCGGCGGCGGCCACCGCGACCACAAAACACAGGTCGAACAACAGCTCCAGCGGTGTGGCCGCGCGGTGTGGCTCGTGCGCGTCGCGAGCGGCCATCGGCCGGTACCAGGTTCGCATGTGGTGATTCTGCGGCAGTTTCCGACGATTGTCCTCTGTGGACACCCCGCCGGACGACCGACGAAAGTCGGGGTGGAAAGCCGCCGGCATCACGCGCGAGCACCCCTCGGACGGGCCTATGCTAGAAGGGTGAGTGGGCAACAGCGGGTATCGCAGGCGGACAACGTGACGGTCAGACTTCCCAAGGCGCGGCCCCGATCTCCTTATCCCACAACGAACTTTGGCGGTCGCGCGCCCGTGCACGTGCCCTCCGGCAACCCGCTCGGCCCGCGCGTGCCCACCGCGTCCACCGGCGTGCTGCTCGACCTCAGCTCCGGCTCCCGGCGCAAGGTCTTCGCCGGCGCGGTGATCGCCGGGGTGGCCGGTCTGCTCACCATGCTGCTGGCGATCTTCGGCGTGATCGGCGAGGGCGGCGTGCTCCGGGTGACCACCGGCGCGCTCGGCGCCGGGTTCCTCGGCCTGTCCCTGATCGCGGTCATGTGCTGGCGGGTGATCTCCCGCGAGCGGCGGCTGCGCGTCTCCCCGCACGGCCTGCGCTGGGACGAGGACCACGGCTCGCCGTTCAGCCTGCGCTGGGCCGAGCTGGGCGCGGTCGAGCTGACCCGCGGCGAGCGCCGCAAGCTGACCCTCGACCTGTACCCGGGCGACTCCGCCTTCCGGCAGCGCCACCCGGAGATGGAACACCTCTGGGGCGCCTACGGCATCGAGAACGGCTACCGCATCCAGCTCGGCGACTCGGTCCAGGTGCTGCCCCCGGTCGAGCTGGCCCTGCGCCGCTACTGCCCGACCCTGTACCGCGGCGTCCACTGACCCTGCGCGATCAGGCGATTACGCAGGTCAGACCCTGTGGATAGCGGCACCGGCACCGGCCTGGACCGAGGTATGTTGAAGGTTCGAAGTCCAGAGCAGACCGGAGCGGGAGCAAGACGACGATGAGCGCTGTGTGGTGGGTGCTGCTGGCCTTGCCGGTGGGCCTGGCACTGGCCGTAGTGGTGCTGCGCCTCTGGCCGGCCGACCGCACCGGTCCCGGCCAGGTGTCGGTGGAGGAACTGCGTGAGCGGGAGGACGTGGACGCCCTGCCGTACTACCCGCCGACCACGACGGGGACGTTTCCGATTCCGAAGCTGGACGCGGAGCGGTTGAAGGAACGGTTGGACGAACCGGAGCCCAGGCGGGGCTGAGGCTGGGCTGTGACATTGGCGCGCTCCGCGCGCGGGATTTTTTCGCTCTTGAGTCAGGCGTTCGCGCCCCCGACACACGCGAAGCAAGCTTCGGAGTGTCGGGGGCGCGAACGCCTGACGCGAAAAAATCAAACCCGTCGCTGGGTCAAAGGGCCCGGCGTGTCGCTGGTGGGGGGCTTGCTCAGCAGGCCGTTTTGTAGATGTACTGCTGTTTTGCGTCCAGGTCGTCCTTGGTCAGGGCGATCAGGTTTGTCTCGATTTCCTTTTGGGTGGGCTTGCCTTCCAGGGCGTTGACCACCTGCTGGACGCCCTGGCGGCCGATGCCCGCCGGGTCCTGGGCGATCAGGGCCTGGACGTCGCCGTTGCGGAGGCCGTCTACCTGCTTGGGGCTGGCGTCGAAGCCGATCAGTTTGACCTCGCCGCGCTTGTTGGCGTTGCGCAGGCCTGCGGCGGCGCCTTCGCCGGAGTTGAGGTTGGTGGCGAAGACGCCGGCCAGGTCCGGGGTGGCGGCCAGTTGGGCGGAGACGATGTTGGCGGCTTGCGAGGGCTCGTTGTCGCTGTACTTCTGGCCGACGTACTTGATGTTCGGGTACTTCTTGATCTCCTCCTCGAAACCTGCCGCGCGGGCGTCCGTGGTGGAGGTGCCGGCCTTGGTGTTGATCACCAGCACCGAGCCCTTCTCGCCGACCAGCTTGGCCAGGGTCTGCGCGGCGAGCTGACCGCCCTGCTTGTTGTTGGAGGAGATCGCCGAGGCCGCGATGGAGCGGTCCTTCAGCTTGGTGTCCACCTCGACGACCTTGATCCCGGCGCTGGTCAGCTGCTTCATCGGGGTGCCCAGCGCGGTGTCGTCGGTCGGCGCGATCAGCACGCCGGAGGGCTTGGCGGCCAGCACGCTGTTCACGATCGGCACCTGCAGCGCGGCCTCGAACTTCTCCGGCGCCTGCACGCTCAGCTCGTAGCCGAGCTTGCCCGCCTCCTCCTTGGCGCCGCACTCCATCGAGATGTAGAACGGCTCGCCCTTCACCCCGGGCAGCAGCGCGAGCTTCTTGTTGTTGGCCGGCTGCTGGCCGCCGGGGTTCTCCCCGATCTTGCCTCCGCCGCAGGCCGCGAGCGCGAGCACGGCAGCCAGCGCGGCACCCATCTTCAGCGCGGTCCGTGGTGCGTTCATCTTGTCCACCTTCACACTTCGTTGTGCTCCGAGACTCTCGTCATCTGCTGTTTCGCGCCCGGCGGCGGACCTGGTCGAACCAGACCGCCGCGACGAGCACCGCGCCGATCGCCACCGGCTGCCAGAACTGCGGGACGTCGATGATCAGGAAGCCCTTCTTCAGCACGGTCGGGATGAACACCCCGATCACCGTGCCGATCACCGAACCGACCCCGCCGAACAGGCTGGTGCCGCCCAGCACCACCGCCGCGATCGCGTTGAGGTTCTCCGTGGTGTGCCCGCTGATGGTGGTCGTGCCGTAGTAGGCCAGTGACATGAAGCCCGCGAGCCCGGCCAGCGCGCCCACGTAGGTGTAGATCAGCACCAGGTGCCGGTCCACCTTGATCCCGGAGCGGCGGGCCGCCTCCGGGCTGGAGCCGATCGCCAGGGTGTACCGGCCGAACCGGGTGGTGGCCAGCAACCAGGCGCCGACCGCGGTGACCAGCACCGCGACGATCACGATGTTCGGCACGATCCAGGTCGCGCCGAAGCCCAGCCAGTCGCGCAGCTGGGCGGGCACGGTGCGCACGTCCACCCCGTCGGTGAGCAGCTGGGCCGCGCCCAGCGCCGCGCCGAAGGAGCCGAGGGTGACGATCAGCGGCGGGATCTTGGCCTTGGCGATCAGCAGCCCGTTGAGCAGGCCCCAGGCCGCGCCGCCGACGATGGTGACTCCGAAACCGACCAGGATGACCTCGGCGCCCGCGTTGGTGGCGTCGCCGCCGGGGCTCATCGCCTCCATCACCTGCGCGCCGACCACCCCGGCGAAGACCAGCACCGAGCCCACCGACAGGTCGATCCCGGCGGTGATGATCACGTAGGTCATGCCCACCGCGAGCACCAGCAGCACCGAAGCCTCGATGAACAGCTGCTGGAAGTTGAACAGGGTGAGGAAGCTGTCCGGCCGCAGCGCGCTGAAGACCACCAGCAGCGCGAGCAGCACCAGCGCGATCCACAGCGTGTTCGCACTGGCCAGCCGCCTGATCAGCGGACGGGTCTCGGTGTTGATGAACTGGCCGTCGCTCATGCCGCGTCCTCCTGGGTCAGCGCGCCGGTCATCGCGCCGACCAGTTCCTCCAGCGTGGTCTGCGCCGCGGTGAACCGGGCCACCCGGCGACCCAGCCGCAGCACCTCGATCCGGTCCGCGACCTTGAGCACCTCGGGCATGTTGTGGCTGATCAGCACCACCGCGATGCCGTTGTCCCTGACCCGGCGGATCACGTCGAGCACGCGTTCCCGCTGCACCACGCCGAGCGCGGCGGTGGGCTCGTCCATGAACACCAGCTTGCTGGCCCAGGCCACCGAGCGGGCCACCGCGACGCTCTGCCGCTGCCCGCCCGACAGCGAGCCGATCGGCACGTCCAGGCTTTGCAGGGAAACCCCGAGCTGGGTGAAGTGGGTGGCCGCCTGGCGGCGCATCTCCTTCTTGTCCAGCATGCCGAGCGCGCCGAGCAGTCCCTTGCGCCGCAGCTCCCGGCCCAGGAACAGGTTGGCCGCCGGGTCCAGGTCCGGCGCGACCGCCAGGTCCTGGTAGACGGTCTCGATGCCCAGCTCCCTGGCCGCGGTCGGCCGGTCCAGCTGGACCTCCTTGCCGTCCAGCAGGATCTGCCCCGAGTCCGGCTGTTCCGCCCCGGAGAGGCACTTGACCAGGGTCGACTTGCCTGCGCCGTTGTCGCCGATGAGTGCGACGACCTCGCCCGGCCGCAGCTCGAAGGACGCGCCGCGCAGCGCCTCCACCGAGCCGTAGTGCTTGACCAGGTCGCGCGCTTCCAGCAGCGCGGTCATGACTGAGTACCTCCAGCGATCGGCGGACGGCAGCGCACCAGCACCAGGTCACCGTCCACTCGGGACGATCCGGCGGCGTGCGGGACCAGCACGGTGTTGCCCCTGACCAGCTCCAGTGAGCCGCCGTCGCTGGTGGACAGACGCCCGCTGCCGTCCAGCGCGACCAGCACGGCGAAACCGGGGTCGAGCTCCACCGGCGAGTCGGTGTGCACCCGGTCCGCGCGGAAGAACGTCAGCGACTGCTCGCCGAGCAGGTCCACCGACGGGCCGCGCTGATCAGAGGTGTGCCGGATCAGCGGCTCCAGGCGGCTGGGACCCCAGCCGGAGCGGTCCACGCAGCCGAGGGCGGCCTCGAAGCCGAGGCCCAGGTGCACCGAGGCGTCGCCCTCCTCGGCGAAACCGGTCCACTCCATCAGCACCGAGAAGTCGGTGGGCTGTTGCAGCTCCACGATGAACACGCCCGCGCCGATCGCGTGCGGCAGCCCGGCCGGCACGAACACGGTGTCACCCGGCTTGACCGGCACCTCGTTCAGCGCGCCCAGCATGGTCGAGGTCTCCTGACCCGCCACCCAGGCGGCCACCACCCCGGCGGGCACGTCCTCCCGGAAACCCACGTACACCACCGGGTTCGCCCCGCTGGTGCCCACGACCACCCACGCCTCGGTCTTGCCGAAGCGGCAGTCCAGGTGGCTGGCGGCGAAGGCGTCGGAGGGGTGGCAGTGCACCGGCAGCCGTTGTCCGGCGTCGAGCAGCTTCACCAGCAGCGCCGGGTTCGCGCCGTACTCGGCCACGTGCGCCGCGCCCAGCCAGGCCTCGGGCGCGGCCTCGACCGCGGTCCGCAGCAGCTCGCCGCCGGGCAGCGCGGACAGCCCCGCGGTGTGCTGGCCGAACAGCGTGGTGGTGGAGCCGACCCAGTCCTCCGGCCCCCACTCCTCGGCGTTGCCGGCCCCGCGCAGCTCGGCGATGGCCGCACCGCCGCGGTAGAACCGTTCGGGCTGGTTGGCATCCAGCAGGACGGGCTTCACAGTTGGCGCCTGACCTCTCCTGATCCACGTGCGACTAACCGCGCCGGGAGGACCACCCGGCGGGGAGGTGAGTTGTCACCGTCGAGCCGGGCGAACAGCAGTTCCGCCGCGGCCCGGCCGAGCAGCGCGACGTCGTGCGCCACCACCGAGACCGGCGGGGAGAGCAGGTCGGCCAGCTCGAAGTCGTCGAAGCCCACCAGCGCCGGGCGCTGCGGGCGCTGGGCGAAGTTGCGCAGCAGCAGCACGGTGATCCGGTTGTTGCCGGAGACGATCGCGGTGGCCGGGTTGCGACCGTCCAGCAGCCTGCGCAGCGCGCTGGCCACGCTGTGCTCGTCGTGCGGGCCCATCACCACCAGGTCCTCCGGGTACTGCAACCCGGCCCTGGCGCAGCCCTCGCGGAACCCGCGCAGCCGCTCGGCCGCGGTGAAGATGTCCGGCGCGTCGCCGAGGAAGGCGATCCGGCGGTGACCCTGCTCGGCCAGGTGCCGCACGGCCTCGGCGGCGCCGCCGATGTTGTCCACCAGCACCGTGTCCGCCACGACATCGCCCGCGGGCCGGTCCAGGAACACCACCGGCATGCCGGCGCGCATCTCCGGCACCAGGTAGCCGTGCTGCATGCCGGCCGGCACCACCAGCAGGCCGTCCACCCGGCGGGCGCAGAACTCCAGCGCCAGCTCGCGCTCCCGGCTGGGGTCCTCGTCGGAGGAGCCGGTCAGCACCTGGCGGCCGTGCGCCCGCGCGACCTCCTCCACCGCCCTGGTGAGCTGGGAGTAGAACGGGTTCGCCACGTCCTCCAGGATCAGCCCGAGGGTGCCGGTGGAGGAGCCGCGGCGCAGGTTGCGCGCGGACAGGTTGCGCCGGAAACCGAGTTGATCGATCGCGGCGAGCACGCGCTCAGCGGTCGCCGGATGCACTCCCGGCTCGTCGTTGACGACCCGGGACACCGTCTTGATGCTCACGCCGGCCAACCGCGCCACATCGCTCATGGTGGCGCGGCGCACTCGGCGGGCTCCTTCGGACAACGTTGTCATTTGACGCCGGATTGGACACGGTCCCGCTGGGGGTTGTCAACGGTTCCGGGGCGAGTCGTTACGCCGAACGGGATCTCAATCGGTTCCGTTCACCGCGAGGAAGAGGATTCACCACCCATCGGCGCTTGACGTCGATCTCACACCATCACCAGGGTGTCGATCAGGTCCGAGCCATCCGACAAGGTTGTCAGGTGGGCCTGGCGACGTGGCCGGACCCTCGGGAGGCGATCGAGAAAGATGACCACTCGAAGAGTGCGCCTGCGCACAGCCTGCGCGGCCCTGCTCGGCGTGGCGGTGACGGTGGCGGGCCTGCCGGCCGCCGCCGCACCGGCCAAGCGTGCAGCCGAGGACCTCGCGCAGTGGGTGAACCCGTTCGTCGGCACCAAACCCGGCGGCCCCGACCACGGCACCGGGGGCGGCGCTGGCAACAACTTCCCCGGCGCGGTGGCGCCCTTCGGCATGATGCAGTGGAGTCCGGACACGGTCACCCACCAGCACGGCGGCTACTACTACGACGACAACCGGATCAAGGGCTTCAGCCTGACCCACCTCTCCGGCGCGGGCTGCTCCACCTACCAGGACATCCCGATCATGCCGTTCGCCGGCGAGGTCACCACCTCACCGGCCACTGACCCCGGCCGCTACGTCTCGACCTTCTCGCACACCAACGAGAAGGCCAGTCCCGGCGTCTACTCGGTTGGCCTGGACTCCGGCCCCAAGGTCGAGCTGACCGCCACCCAGCGCACCGGCCTGGGCCGGGTCACCTTCCCCGAGGGCCGCCCCTCGACCATCCTGGTCAACTCCTCCGGTTCCATCGCCGGGGCCGACGACGCCGAGACGATCATCGGCAAGGACTCGGTGAGCGGCTGGGCCAGCAGCGGCCGGTTCTGCGGGCAGCAGCAGAACAAGTACCGGGTCTACTACCACGTCCAGTTCGACCGGCCGTTCGCCTCGGTCGGCACCTGGAAGAACGGCTCGGTCAACACCGGCCAGACCCGCGAGCGCGGCGGCTCGCAGCCCAAGGTCGACCTGGCCGCGGTGGACGCGCCCAAGGCCACCGCGAACAAGGGCAAGCGGTCCGCGCCGAAGGCGATGTCGCCGCAGGACACCGTGGTCTCCGGGCCGGGCAGCGGCGGGTTCGTCACCTTCGACCCCTTCGACGGCGACACCGTGCAGCTGCGGGTGGGCCTGTCCTTCGTCTCGATGGAGGGGGCCAGGAACAACCTGCTGGCGGAGAACACCGGCAAGTCCTTCGAGAACATCGCCGCGGAGACCCGCGCGGCCTGGAACGAGCGGCTGAACACCATCCGGGTCAGCGGCGGCACCGACGCCCAGCGCACCACCTTCTACACCGCGCTCTACCACTCCCTGGTGCAGCCCAACGTGTTCTCCGACGCCGACGGCCGCTACACCGGCTTCGACGGACGCCTGCACTCCGCCGAGCCAGGGCACGCAATCTACACCAACCTCTCCGGCTGGGACATCTACCGCTCGGAGATCCAGCTGTTGTCGGTGATCGCGCCCGCGGAGGCCTCCGACATCTCCCGGTCGATGATCGCCTTCGCCGAGCAGGGCGGGTCCTGGGACCGGTGGACGGTGGCCAACAGCTACACCGGGGTGATGGTCGGCGACCCGTACCACATCATGGTGGCCAGCTCGTACGCCTTTGGCGCCAAGGACTTCGACGCGCGCAAGGCGCTGCTGCTGATGCTGCGCGGAGCCACCCAGAAGACCCAGGGCTATGAGGAGCGGCCGGGGCTGGAGGACTACCTGAAGATCGGCTACGTGCCGCTGGGCGCGCCGAACGCCTGGGGACCGCCCGCCACCACCCTGGAGTACACCAGCGCCGACTTCGCCATCGCGGACCTCGCCAGGCGGCTCGGCGACGGGGCGACCTGGAGCACCTTCAGCAAGCGGTCGCAGTACTGGCAGAACCTGTTCAACCCGGCCACCGGCTACATCCAGGCCCGCAACCGGGACGGCTCCTACGCCGAACCGTTCAACCCCGGTGACTCCAACAACTGGGTGGAGGGCAACGCGGCCCAGTACACCTGGATGGTGCCGCACAACGCGCAGGGGCTGTTCACCGCGATGGGCGGCAACGAGAACGCGGTGAAGCGGCTGGACCACTTCTTCACCAAGCTCAACGCCGGGCCCAACGAGCCGTACGCGTTCCTGGGCAACGAGCCGATCATGCACGCACCCTGGCTGTACAACTTCGCCGGCGCCCCGCACAGGACCCAGGAGGTCACCCGGCGCGCGGTCAACGACCTGTTCGGGCCTGGCCCCAACGGGTTGATGGGCAACGACGACCTCGGGCAGATGTCCTCCTGGTACGTGTGGGCGGCGATGGGCATGTACCCGGTGATCCCCGGCCGGGCCGAGCTGGTGCTGAACAGCCCGCTGTTCCCGGAGATCACGGTGCAGCGGCCGGGTGGCAGCACCTGGACCATCAAGGCGCCTGGCGCGGCGGCGAAGAACCAGTACGTGAGCGGGGTCAAGGTCAACGGGCGGCCGGTCAACAACACCTGGCTGCCGGAGTCCTTTGTGGAGCGTGGCGGCACGGTGGAGTTCGCCTTGCAGAACACGCCGAACACGAGTTGGGGCAGCAAGCCGGAGAACGCGCCGCCGTCCTTCCGCGAGGGGGAGACCGGGGCGCGGGGCTCGGTGGAGCCAGGGCGGTTGGTGCTGCCGGCCGGTGGGTCGGCGGCGGCGGTGATCGGGGCGCAGGACTTCTCCGGCAAGGGGACCAAGGTTCGGTGGGCCACGCAGGCTCCGGCTGGGTTGAGTGTGACTCCGGCCAGTGGGGAGCTGACCGTGCCGCCCGGTGGGAAGGCCGGGGCTACCGTGACGGTGGCTGTGGCGGCGGGGACACCTGAAGGGGCGCAACGGATTCCGGTCACCTTTACCGGGCCAGGTGGCGCGAACATGTCGCCTGGGGCGTTGCAGGTGTTGGTGGCTGAGCCGAACAGTTTGCGGGCTGCCTACAACAACGCTGGGGTGTCGCCGGATGATGATCCGGCTTCGGCCAACTATGACGGGGGCGGGTGGAGCTACTCGCGGAACGCGTTGGCCGGGGCGGGGGTTCGTCCTGGTGGGACGGTCACTGTGGACGGTCTGGCGCACCAGTGGCCGGACATTCCCAAGGGGGAGGCGGACAACGCGACCATGGCGGGGCAGACGGTGAAGGTCAACGCACCGGCTGGCGCCACCAAGCTGGCCCTGTTGGGCAGTGCCACCAACGGGAAGTCGACCAGCACGCTGTCGCTGAACTACGCCGACGGCAGCGTCGAGCGGGCCGACATCGCGTTCAACGACTGGGCGGTCAACGCCTCCGCGATCGAGTTCGGCAACCGGATCGCGGCCACCATGCCCTACCGCAACAAGAACGACGGTCCGCAACAGCTGACCGTGCACCTGTTCGCGACAGCGCCGATCCCGCTGGCAGCAGGGAAACAGCTGGTCAGCGTGACCCTGCCGAACTCGGCGCAGGGCGGTTTGCTGCACGTTTTCACCGTGACAGCGGGGTAGTGGGCGTCGGGGGACTGAGCGTGCTCGGTCCCCCGATGTCAACCTACGAAGAGCCCTAACAAGACATGAATCTGTTGACTAGTTTCTTTCCTGTACCTGCTGCGGCGCGGGCCCAGAGGGCATAGACGCCCGTAGCAGCCACAGACTGCGGGCTGGGCCGGTCAACTATGGCGGCGGGATCGGCCCAGCCCGCACCTTTACATTGGCGTGCTCCGCACGCAGGATTTTTTCGCTCTTGAGTCGCCTCGTCGTGTACCCGCCGCACGCGAAGCAAGCTTCGGATGCGTCGGGCACACGACAAGGCGACGCGAAAAAATCAACCCCACCGCGGAGTCAAGAGCCCGGCGTGTCGCTGGCGCGCCACGCCTCTCTTCGCAACAAGTTGTCGCTGGGTGTCTTGTCTCGGGAAGTTTTTCGCTAGTTCTCTAGTTGCGCCAACGGTTCTCTAGCTGCACAGCACCAGGAGTGGGGTTACCACGGTGCAGCTCTTCGAGGCGGTGTTGTTGGCGGGGTTGGGGTCTGTGGGGCTCGACGATGTGAGTGTCACCGTGACCTTTTTTGCCACGCCGATGGTGAGCAGGCTCAGGGGGACTCTGAAGGTGACGTCGTCCGATGCTCCTGCTGCCAGGCTGCCGCCGCCGCAGGTGACCGTTTGGCCTGCGATGGTGCAGCCGGGGTCGGCCTGGCTGGCCGTCAAGCCCGCCGGGAGCTGGGCCTTGACGACTACGCCGGAGGCGGTGCCGGGGCCCAAGTTGGTGGCCTTGATCGTGTACTCGATGGCTGGGATCGCGACGCCCAGGATGGGGTTGGTGGACAGGCCGATCTTGATGTCCGGGCCTGCGGCGGGGGCGGCCTGGGCGGCTGGGGTGAGGATCGCGGCTAGGGCGAAGGTGCAGGCGACTGCCTTGGCGGGCAAGGAGAAGCGCATGAGATCCCTTGGGTTCGGTGTGTGTGACCGCGCCGGACCGCGGTGACGCTCTGCGTTTGGACGTGTTCACTCTGCTAGTAGGTGTGGCCGGGAACAAGGGGCCATCCGGCCTCCGTGTGGTGCCTGCGCGTGGCGGAGGGCCTAGTCCGCGAGCAGCGTCGCGACCCTGTTGACCTCGGCGGATGCCTGGCAGGAGCGCAGCACCTCGATGGCCTCTTGCCAGGTGGTGCGGGCCGTGTGCGGGTCTGGGGCGGTCAGGCCGCGGACGGTGAGGGCTTGGCCGAGGAACAGGCGCTGGCCGGTTTCCCTGGCCAGCTCGACACTTGCGGTGGCCAGTGCCGTCGCGGCGTTCCGGTCGCCCTGGGTGAGCTTGGTGTGGGCGAGTTCGGTGAGGATGGGGGACTCCATGAAGCGGAGCTGTCCGGCCCGGGCCTCGGTCAGGGCTTCCTCAGCCATGGCCAGTGCTTCGGTGGGTCGGCCGTCCTCGCGGGCGATGGTGGCCAGGTTGGTCATCGCGTGCACCCGGCCGGCCCGGAAGCCCATCTCCTCGGCGATCCGGATGGCGAGCTGGTAGTAGCCGGTGGCCACCGAGGTGTTGCCGCGCTTGCGGTGCAGCGAGGCCAGGATGCTCAGGCCGTTGGCCTCGATCCGGCGGTCGCCCAGCTCCCTGGCCAGCGCCACCGCCGAGGCGGCCAGGTGTTCGGCCACGGTGAGCTCGTCGCGGTCGCGGTGCACCGCGGCGACGCAGCTCAGGGTGGCGGCCTCGCCGACCCGGTTCTGGCGTTCGCGGTAGCCGGTCAGGGCGAGGTTCTGCTGGGCCAGTGACTCCGCGGGGCGTCCTACGGAAGACAGTGCGACGCCGAGGTACAGGCGGGCGTCGGTGTTGCCCAGGGCCACGGCCTGCTCGTGCAGGCGGATCGCCTCGGCGAACTGGCCCAGCTGCTGGTGCACCGCGCCCAGGTTGTTCAGTGCGCTGGCCTCGCCCGCCTGGTCGCCGGCTTCCCGGTACAGGACAAGGGATCTGGCCAGTTGTTCGGCCGCGGTCCTGGCCTGGCCGAGGCGGTGGTGGGCCAGGCCGAGACCGTCCAGCGCGGCGGCCTGACCGCGCGGGTCGCGCAGGGACCGGTACAGCTCCAGGGCCTTCCGCTGGTGCTCGGCGGCGGCGCGGAAGCCGCCCAGCCTGGTCTGGAACTGGCCGAGCAGCGCGTGCATCCCTGCCTGCGCCTGGCGGTCGTGCGCCGCGGTGGCCGCGGCCAGCCCGGCCTCGGCGGTGGCCACCGCCTCGCCGCCGCAGCCGCGGGCGCCGAAGTAGCCGCGCAGCGCGTCCGCGATCCGCCAGGCGTACTGCGGCAGGCCCCGTTCGGCCGCACTGGTCGCGGCCGCCACCATGGTCGGCCGTTCACTGTCCACAATGGACTGCTCTTCGGTGGCGGCGTGGATGAGGAACTCGTAGACCCGGCAGCGGGCCGCGTGCAGCTCCGTCGGCTGTTCGGTGTGCTCGGCGCGGTCCAGGGCGTACTCGCGCAGCAGGTCGTGGCACTGGAACCGGCCGGGAGTGCCGGGCTGCACCAGGTTCGCCGCGCTGAGCTGGTCCAGCAGCAGGGCGGTCTCCGGCAGCGGGTGCTCGGCCACGGCGGCGGCCAGGTGCAGGCCGAAGTCCGGGCCGGGCAGCAGGCCGAGCAGGCGGAACAGCCGCTGCGCCAACGGGTCCAGGGTCTGGTAGGAGAGGTCGAACGCGGCGTGCACGGCGGCCTCGCTGTCGCCCTCCACCGACAGCGCGTCCAGCCGGTTGCCCGCGCGCAGGTCGGTGACGTAGCGGGTCAGGTCGCGGTGCGGACGCCCGGCGAAGTTGGCCCCGGCGATGCGCAGCGCCAGCGGCAGCCGGGCGCACAGTGCGGCCAGCTCCAGCGCGGCGCCCGGTTCGCGGTGCACCAGGTCCGCGCCGAGCACGTCGCCGAGCAGGGCCACCGCCTCCGCCGAGGGCAGCACGTCCACCGTCAGCGTCGGCGCGCCCAGCGCGCGCAGGCTGTCCCTGCTGGTGACCAGCGCCGCACTGCCGGGGGTGTCCGGCAGCAGCGGCCGGACCTCCGCCGCGCCCGCGGTGTTGTCCAGCACCACCAGCACCCGCTTGCCGGACAACGCCTTGCGGTACAACGCGATCTGCTCGTCCAGCGCCGCGGGCACGTGGTCCGGGCGCACGCCCAGCGCGCGCAACAGCCGGGCCAGTGCCTCGGTCGGCGGCATCGGCGGGCTGGTCGCGTAGCCGCGCAGGTTCACGTACAGCTGCCCGTCCGGGAACCGCCCGCGCGCGCCGTGCGCCCACTGCACCGCCACCGTCGTCTTGCCCACCCCCGGCGGACCGGCCAGGGCCGCCACCACCGCGGCCGGGCCCGGCACCAGCAGCGCGTCCAGCCGGTCCAGCAGCTCGGCGCGACCGACAAAACCGTTGGCGCCCGGCGGCAGTTGGCAGACCCCGGCCGGGCGGGGCGTGTCGATGGCCCGGTCCTGGCTGGAGGGCGCGCCGCTGAGGATGGACTGGTGCAGCGCGCGCAGCTCGGCGTCCAGGCCGCCGCGGAACAACCCGTGCGCGAGCCGGTAGGTCTCCAGCGCCTCCGCCTGCCGCCCGGCCCGGTACAGCGCGAGCATCAGCTGGTGCCAGAACCGGGGCCTGGTCGGATGATCCTTGGTCAGCGAGGTCAGCTCGCCGACCAGCTCGTGGTGCGCGCCCAGCCGCAGGTCCAGCTCGATCCGGCGCTCCAGGGTGTCCAGCAGCTCCCGCTCCAGCCGCGGCGCGAGCTCCTGCCGCACCCAGTCGAAGCGCAGGTCGGCCAGTGGCGCGCCACGCCAGAGCGCCAGCGCGTGGTGCAGCAGCGCGGCGGCCTGCTCGTCGGTCTGGCCCGCCCGCCCGGCCTCGGCGACCAGCGCGCGGAACCGGTGCAGGTCCACCAGCTGCGGATCCACCACCAGCTGGTACCCGGGCGGCCGGGTGAGCAGCTCGACGCCGGACTCCTCGGCCAGCACCTTGCGCAGCGCGGCGATCAGCCCGTGCACCGCGTTGCGCGCCGAGGCCGGCGGCGATGCGTCCCACAGCGCCTTGACCAGCCGGTCCACCGGCACCACCCGACCGGCGTCGACCAGCAGCAGGCCGAGCAGCGCGCGGCGGCGGGGCGGACCGGGCGGCAGCGCCGTCCCGTCCCGCCATGCCTCCACCGACCCGAGCACGCCGAACCGCACGGGGTCAATGTCGCATCCCGCCCCGGCGGACGCCACGTTCGGCTAGCTTCTCCGGGGTGGCCGCCGAGATCGTCATCGAGGACCTTGCCGTGGGCCAGGCCCTGCTCGGCGTCTCCTGGCAGGTCGGTCCGGGGGAACGGTTCGCGGTCTACGGCGCGGGGGATCCGCTGGCCGAGCTGCTGGCCGGACTCCGCCGCCCCGACCGGGGCACGGTGCGCGTGGACGGCGGGATCGCCCTGGCCGCCGCGGAACCGGCCCTGTTCGACCGCCTCACCTGCCGGGAACAGCTCGCCGCCTTCGCCGCCCTGCACCGCCGCGAGCCGCCGGAGCTGCTGGCCGCGGTGGGCCTCGCCGCCCTCGCCGACCACCGCGAGGACCGGCTCAGCCCGGCGCACCGCCGCCGCCTCGGCCTGGCCTGCGCCCTGGTCGCCGAACCCGCCGCGCTGGTGCTGGACGCCGGTCCCGGCGAGCTGTGGCCGGTGCTGGCGACCCTGCCGCAGACCGTGCTGTTCACCACCGACGACCCGGCCGAGGCCACCCGCGCCGACCGGGTCGCGCTGCTCGGGCACGGCCGCCTGCTCACCGTGGACCGCCCGGCCGACCTGGTGGCCGCCCTGGACGCCGAACGCCGCCTGCTGGACCCCACGGCGTCCCCGGCCACCCTCGCCGACGTGCTCCGCCACCTGGGCGGCCGGGAGGCCATCCCATGACCGCCACCCCCGCCGTCCTCGGCCCGCTCGTCCTGGCCGCCGCGCGCGACCTGCTCCGCCACCGCGTCCTGCTCTTCTTCACCTTCTTCGCCCCGCTGGCCTACCTGAGCGCCTTCGCCCTGCTGTTCAGCTCCGCGGGCCCAGGCCCGCTCCAGGCCACCGCCCCCGGCGTGCTCGGCTGGACCATCGCCAGCTCCGCCGCGCTCGGTGCCGCGGTCCCGCTGGCCGCCTGGCGGCGCTCCGGGCTGCTCCGCCAGATCCGGCGCAGCCCGGCAGGCTGGCCAACGGTGCTGCTGGCCCGGCTGCTCGCCCTGCTCGGGCACACCGCCTGGCAGGTCGCGGCGCAGCTGGCGATCGCGGTGGCGCTGGGCCTGCGGCCGGTGCGCTGGTGGCCGCTGCCGCTGTACCTGGTGGCGGGCACGCTTGTCTTCGCCGCGCTCGGACTACTCGTGGGAGCGCTCACCGCCACCGCGGAGCAGGCCGCCGCGGTGACCATGTTGATCCTCATCCCGATGGGCGCGACCAGTGGCACCTTCGTCACCGACGCCCCGGCCTGGGTGCACTCGGCGGTCGCGGTGCTGCCGATGCGGGTGCAGCGCAACGGGTTGCTCAGCGCGCTCAGCGAGACCGGGGCGGTCTGGCCGGTGGCGGTGCTGCTCGGTTTCGCCGCCGTGTTCGGCGCGCTCGCGCTACTGCGGTGCCGGCTCAGCCCTTGACCGCGCCGCCGGAGAGGCCTTCCACGATGTAGCGCTGGGCGAAGGCGAACAGGATCATCGAGGGCACCAGCGAGACCACGGTGGCCGCCGACATCGAACCCCAGTCGATGTCGTACTGGGTGATGAAGGAGTTCATCGCCACCGGGATGGTCTTGGCCTCCTCGTCGTCGATGAACATGATCGCCAGGAACAGCTCGTTCCAGCACTGGATGAAGGCGAAGACGAAGGTGGCCGCGATGCCCGGCAGCATCACCGGCACCACCACCCGGAACAGCGCCTGCAACCGCCCGCAGCCGTCGATCATGGCCGCTTCCTCGATGGCCACCGGGATCCGCTCGAAGAACCCGCGCAACATGATGGTGCAGAACGGGATCAGCATCGCCACGTACACCAGCACCAGTCCTGGCAACCGGTTCAGCAGTTCCAGGGAGTTCAGCAGCAGGTACAGCGGGCCCAGCGCGATGAACAGCGGGATCATCTGCGTGACCAGGAAGGCCAGCATCACCTGCCCGCGCCCGCGGAAGGTGAACCGGGCCAGCACGTACCCGGCGAGCAGCCCGATCAGCAGCACGATCGCGGCCGCGGCCAGCGAGACCAGCAGGCTGTTGGCGATGTAGGTGCCGAAGCTGGCGAAGCCGAACAGCCGCTCGTAGTTGGCCAGTGTCGGCGAGCCGGGCAGGTAGGTCAGCGGCAGGGTGAAGATGTCGCCCTGCGGCTTCAGCGAGGTGACCACGATCCAGTACAGCGGGAAAATCGTGACCACCAGCCACACGCCGAGCACGGCGAAGCGGGCGAAGGCTGCTGCGCGCATCAGAAGTCCCTGCTCTTTTCCAGCCTGGTCGCGGCCAGGTAGAAGACCGTGAACGCGAACAGCAGCACCAGCACGATCAGCCCGACCGCGGAGGCCTGCCCGTAGTCCTGGGCGCCGATGATCTTGTTGATCATGTAGGTGGTGATGATGTGCGTCTTGCCCGCCGGGCCGCCGTCGGTCATCGCGTAGATGATGTCCGGGAAGTTCAGGATCCAGATCACCCGCAGCAGCACCACCAGCACCAGGGTGGGCCGGATGAACGGGATCACCACCCGCAGCAGCGCCTGGGTGTAGCTCGCGCCGTCCAGCCGGGCCGCCTCGTGCAGCTCCTGCGGCACCGACTGCAGGGCAGCCAAGATCATGATCGAGAAGAACGTGACGCCGTACCAGATGTTGGCGATGATCTGCCCGGTCTGCGCCCACCCCGGACTGGCCAGGAAGGCGATCGGCGCGTCCACCACGCCCAGCCGCAGCAGCAGGTCGTTGACCACGCCGAACTCGGCGTTGAACATCCACCGCCAGACCAGCCCGATCAGGAACCCGGACATGGCCCAGGGGAAGAACACCAGCGCCTGGTAGAGCCCCCGGCCGCGGAAAGCCTTCTGCAGCAACAGGGCCAGCGCGAAACCGAGCACGAACTGGCCGGTGAGGGAGAACAGCACCCAGATGCCGGTGTTGGTCAGCGCGGTCCAGAACCCGGGCTCGGCCAGGACCTTCTCGAAGTTGCCCCAGCCGATGAAGTCGGTGTTGGACAGGTCGAACAGGGTGTAGTTCTGGAAGGAGATGACCCCGCCGCGGATCATCGGGTAGTAGGTGAACAGCCCGACCAGCAGCAGCGCGGGCGCCAGGCAGGCGGTGATGAACAGCCCACGGTTGCGGCGCAGCACGAAGGACGGGCGCGGGGCGGTCTCGGTCCTCACGCGCCACCGGCCTTCTTCTGCTCCGCCCAGAACTCGTCCCAGGAACCCAGCACCTCGGCCACCGACTTCTCCCCGACCAGCAGCGACTGCACGTCGATGTCGGCCTGCTTCTGCCAGCGACCCCAGCCCGGGTACTGGATCGGCCGCTCGACCACCACCTGCGCGGGGTCTCCTGCCATGTCCAGGTAGGCCTTGAACGCGCCGGTGGTGAACTGCGGGTCACTGGCCGCCGCGGTGTGCACCGGGATCAGCGAGTGCTCCTTGGCCCAGCGCAGGCCCTGTTCGGCCGAGCTGAGGAACTCCAGCAGCTTCACCGCCGCGTCCCGGTTGCGGCTGAACGAGGTCACGCCCCAGCCCGCGTAACCGGTGGGCTGCAACGCGAGTCCGCCGGGCCCCTTGGGAATCGGCAGCGTGGTCCACGATCCCTTGGGCAGCCCGGTGGCCCGCTCGGTCGTCTTGATCACCTCGGGGTCCTGGATGAGCAGTGAGGTCACCCCGGAGGTGAAGCCCTGCACCATCTCCGGGTAGCTCCAGCCCAGCGAGCCCGGCGGCGACCCGGTCTTGAACAGCGTGCGGAATGCCTCCATCGCGGTGGCCGCCTCCGGCGCGGCGAAGATCGTGCCGCCGTCCCTGCGCCAGAACCCCTGCGCCGGATCGACCTTCGGCCCGACGTAGGCGGAGATGATGGACACCGCGTAGTGGAAGGTGCCCGCCCCGCCGCGGAAGGAGTAGCCGAACCGGTTCTTGCCCGGCTCGGTCAGCTTCACTGCCGCGTCGATCAGCTCCGGCCAGCTCGTCGGCGGCGCGATTCCCTTCTCCGCCAACCGATCTGTCCGCGCGAACAGGGTGTTCTGGAAGAACCCGTACGGCACCAGGTACGGCTTGCCGCCCACCGAGGCCGCCTTCTGCCGGGCCAGCGGCGTCAGTTCCTGCCAGCCCGGCCAGCCCGCGACGTAGGGGGAGAGGTCGAGCAGGCTGTCGTTGTTGACGAACTGCTTGACCGTGTAGTCCCGCACCTCCACCAGGTCCACGTCGTTCTTGGCGCTGAGCACCTGCGCGATCTTCTGGTCCGCGCTCTGCAACGGCGGCGAGATCAGCCGCACGTCGACGTCCGGGTTGGCCGCCTCGAAGGCGGTGATCATGTCCCGCAGCAACGCGGTCCGCTCCGGACTGGTCAGGCTCTGGATCACCCGCAGCGTGGTTCCGCCACCCGTGCCGCAGCCGGTGAGCACGGCGGTCAGCAGGGTCAGGGCCACCAGCCCGAACGCGGCGGATCGTGGTCTGCGCATGCCACCCCCGGGGGCGTGTCAACGTTGTCAACACTGGCTGAGTCCGGCGAACGTAGCCGAGCCCCCGAGCCGCTGTCCAGGGTCATTAGCCGTGCGGTTGGGGCGGCAGCGACAGCCAGTCCTGGCTGGCCCTGCCGAACTGCAGCAGGATCGCGGGCGCCACCACCAGCAGCGGCCACAACCCGACGCACATGATCGCGCCCAGCACGGTCAACGGGATCCGGGTCCACCCCGCCCCGCCGCGCAGCAGCAGGCCGAAGACCAGGATGAGCACGCCGACCACCGCCATGACCAAGCTGATCGGGTTGCCCGCGAACCGAGGGGAGCCGTACTGGTAGAGGCCGGCGAGCGCCAGCACCACGCCGAGCACGATCCACAGCACCGAGGCGATGGTCAGCGGCCGCGGCCGGGACACCAAGCGAGACATGGGCGCAGCATGGCGGTCCGGCCGAGGGCGTGCGCGCCGCCGACCGGAAGCTGCCACCCGGACCCGGGCTAGCCCAGCTGCTCGAACGCCGCGGCCAGGTCGGCCACCAGGGTCTCGCCGTCCTCCAGGCCCACCGACAGCCGGACCAGGCCGACCGGGATGCCCATGGTGGCCCGCACCGACTCCTCCACGGTCACCGCGGGCGCGTTCACCAGGCTCTCGTAGCCGCCCCAGGACACGCCGATCCTGAAGTGCCGCAACGCGTCCACCCACCGCTCCACCAGCGCGGGGTCCTCGGTGTCCAGCTCGAAGGCCAACAGACCCGAGAAGCCGGCCAGCTGCCGCCTGGCCAGCTCGTGGTCCGGGTGCGAGGGCAGCCCCGGGTAGCGCACCGTGCGCACCCTCGGGTGCGACTCCAGGAACTCGGCCACCCGCAGCGCCCGCTCCCCGTGCGCGGCCATCCGCACCCCGAGCGTGCGTAAGCCCTTGACCGCCTTGGCCGCGTCGTGCGGGGACATCGCCGCGCCGTAGAGCTGGTACTCGGTCAGCGCCAGCGGCCGCACCAGCTCGGCCGAACCGCAGACCACGCCGCCGACCAGGTCGCTGTGCCCGCCGATGTACTTCGACAGCGAGTGCAGCACCAGGTCCACGCCCATGGTGATCGGCTTCTGGTACAGCGGGGTGGCCCAGGTGTTGTCCATGATGGTGGTGGCGCCGTGCGCGCGGGCCAGCTCGACCACCGCGGCGATGTCCTGCACCCGGAAGGCCATGAAGGTCGGCGACTCGAAGTACACCACCGAGGTCTCCGGCCGGATCAGCTCGCGGGCCTGTGCCAGGTCGGCGGCGTGCGTGTGGGTGACGCCGAACTTGCCCAGGTAGCGCAGGAAGCTCGTGGTCGGCCCGTAGATCGCGCCCACCGCCAGCACGTGGTCGCCCGCGGCCACCCTGGAGGACAGGGTCGCCGAGATCGCGCCCATGCCGGAGCCGAAGCACTTCGCTCGCTCGGCCCGCTCCAGCGCGGCAAGCTTGTCCTGCAACAGCGCCACGGTCGGGTTGGTGCCGCGCCAGTAGACGAAGTTCTCGTCCTCGGCGCGCAGCGCCTTCCCGAGCGCGGCGGCGTTCGGGAAGGTGAAGAGCGAGTTCTCGTAGACCGGCGGGTGCACCGCGCCGAGGAAGTGCTGGGCATCCTCACCCAACCGGGTGCAGATCCAGTCGTCGCTGTACACATCGGACACGAACGCGAAGGCTACTCCTGGGGAGGGGTGAGGCGATGACGGTGGAGTTCCGCCTGTTCGGCGCGGTGGAGGCCACCTGGGCGGGGCGCGCGCTGGCACTGGGGCACGCGCGGCAGCGCAGCGTGCTCGCGGTGCTGCTGACCGAGGCCAACCGGCCGGTGCCGGCCGCGGTGCTGCTGGACCGGGTGTGGGGGCAGCGGCTGCCGGACACCGCGCGGCACACCCTGGGCAGCTACCTGTCCCGGCTGCGCCGCACCCTCGCGCCCACCGGCGTGACCCTGACCCGCGGCAACGGCGGCTACACGCTGAGCGTGCCGGAGTCCGCGGTGGACCTGCACCGCTTCCGCGCGCTGTGCGCCAGGGCCCGCACCGCGCCGGAACCGTTGCCACTGCTGGTCGAGGCCCTCGCGCTGTGGCGCGGCGAGCCCTTCGCCGACCTGGACGCGCCCGGCCTGGAACCGCTGCGCACCGCGCTGGCCCAGGAACGCCACACCGCCGAGCTCGACCGCGACGAGCTGCTGCTGGCCGAGGGCAGGCACGCCGAACTGCTGCCCGAGCTGACCACCGCCGCGGCCGCCGCCCCGCTGGATGAGCGCCGCGCCGGCCAGTTGATGCTCGCGCTGTGCCGCCTCGGCCGCCAGGCGGACGCGCTGGCCCGCTACACCGAGCTGCGCGCCCGGCTGGCCGAGGAGCTCGGCATCGACCCCGGCCCCCGGCTGCGCGAGCTGTACCAGCGCATCCTCACCGCCGACCCCGGCCTCACCCCGCCCACCGACACCACCCCGGCCCAGCTGCCCGCCGCGCCGAGGCTGTTCACCGGCCGTGCCGCCGAGCTGGCCGGGCTGGGGGTGGCCGGGACCAGCGTGGTGAGCGGGATCGGCGGCATCGGCAAGACCTCGCTGGTGCTGCACTGGGCGCACGCCAACCTGGCCGCCTTCCCGGACGGGCAGCTCTACGTGGACCTGCGCGGCTTCGACCCGGCCAGTCCGCCGATGCCGCCTGCGGTGGCGCTGCGCGGTTTCCTGGACGCGCTCGGCGTGCTGCCCGCCGCGGTCCCGGTGGACGAGCACGCGCAGGCCGCGCTGTACCGGAGCCTGGTCACCGGCCGCAGGTTGCTGGTGGTGCTGGACAACGCCCGCGACTCCGAACAGGTGCTGCCCCTGCTGCCGGGCAGCCCGTCCTGCACCGTGGTGATCACCAGCAGGCACCGGCTGGACGGCCTGCTGGCCACCCACGGCGCCCGCCCGGTCCCGCTGGACGCCCTCGCCGACCCCGACGCCCGCGACCTGCTCGCCCGGTACCTCGGCGAGGCCAGGCTGGCCGCCGAACCCGAGGCGGTCACCGCGCTGCTGGACCGCTGCGCCCGGCTGCCGCTGGCCCTGGGCATCGTGGCCGCCCGCGCCGCCACCCATCCCGGCTTCCCGCTCGCCGCGCTGGCCGAGGAACTGCGCGAGGACCGCCTGACCGCGCTGGACTCCGGCGAGCTGACCGCCAGCCTGCGCGCCGTCTTCGCCACCACCTACCAGGCGCTGACCCCCGAAGCGGCCACCCTCGCCTGCCTGATCGCGCACGCCCCCGGACCGGACCTCAGCCGCCCCGCGCTGCTGGCGATGGCGGCGGACCCCCAGCCCGCCGCCACCGCACCCCAGCACGCCACCCGCGCCCTGCTCCGCGAGCTCACCGCCCTGCACCTGGTCCAGGAGCACGCCCCGGCCCGCTACCGCATGCACGACCTGGTCCGCCTGCACGCCACCGAACGCGCCGCCCCCGACGAACCCGCGCTGCGCCGCCTGCTGGCCCACTACCTGCACGCCGAGGACCTGGCCGTGGAGTGGCCGAACCTGTTCGCCGCCACCGAGCTGGCCGCCCAGCGCGACTGGCTGCCCGAGCTGACCGCGCTGTCCGCCCGGCTCTCCCGCCACCTCGACGAACGCGGCCACTACGACGCCGCCCTCGCCCTGCACACCCTGCTGCTGCGCACCGGCCACGCCGAGCTGGCAGGCCCCGCGCACATCGGCATCGGCCTGACCCACTGGCGCCGCGGCGACTTCGAACCGGCGATCACCAGCTTCACCCGCGCCCTGGCGGTCGGCCGCCGCCGCGCCGACGACCTGGTCACCGGGCAGGCGCTCAACGGCCTCGGCCTGGCCCACTGGCGGCTGGGCCAGAGCGACACCGCGCTGGCCCGGCACACCGAGGCGCTGGCCCTGGGCCGGGCCGCGGGCATCCCGCACGTGGAGGGCTACGCGCTGGTCGGCATCGGCTTCGCCGCCCAGTGGCTCGGCGACTACCCGTCCGCGCTCAGCCACCACCGGATGGCGGTCACGGTGGCCGACTCCACCGGCGACGCGGACCTGGAATGCCACGCCCGCAACGGCATCGGCATCGCCAGCGTCGGCCTGGACCGGCTGGCGGAGGCGATCGCGCAGCACGAGCAGGCGCTGGCGCTGGCCCGCGGGCGGGAGAACCGGTACGCCCAGGCGCACAGCCTGACCTGCCTCGGCCTGGCCCGGCACCGGGCGGGTGACCGGGCAGGCGCGCTGGCCCCGCTGCGGCAGGGCCTGGCCACCGCGCTGGAGATCGGCGACGGGTACCAGCAGGCCCGCACCCACCAGCTGCTCGCCGCCCTGCACCAGGACCGCGGCGAGCCGGACCAGGCGGGCCACCACGAGCGCTCGGTGCGGGAGCTGCGCGCCCGGCTCGACCTGCCGGACGCGGTGCACGCGATGTTCCCGCCCGCCAAGTGACGAGCCGGGCCCTGCCGTTGCGCAGGGCCCGGTCCCGGGTGGGCGAACGCCCCCTCGACCCCCTCGACGTCCGTTCGCCACACGGCCTCCACCGTGCCCGCGCACCCCTGCGGAAAGCCTGCGCGTTCCTGGAACTCCCAGCTCACGCTCGTTGGCACCGCCCGCCGACCGGGTGACCGCGATCACCAACCACACTGGAGAGCGGACATTTCACCCGAGGGAGGGAGCGGCGTGTTCGCTACGCCCACAGCGCGTTTCCGTGCGGTAGCCATCGCCGAGGCGTTTTCCTGGGCCGGCCTGCTGGTCGGCATGTTCTTCAAGTACGTCATGGTCTTCAACGACCTGGGCGTGAAGATCTTCGGCCCGGTGCACGGAGTGATCTTCGTGCTCTACCTGTTCGTGGTGCTCATGGTGCGTGAGCCGCTGAACTGGGACGGGCGCACCACGACCTGGGCGCTGATCGCGAGCGTGCCGCCGTTCGGCACCATCGTCTTCGAGCGCTGGGTGAACAAGCGGACGGCGGCCGCGGTCACTCCGTGAAGTCGCCGGTGGCCAGCCGGACCTTGGCCAGCAGGGCGGTGAGCTGGACCGTCTCCGGTCCGCTCAGCCCCTGCAGGCCGAACCCGGCCTCCACCACCGCCTCGGTGGCCACCTTCATCCGGTCCCGGCCGGCGTCGGTGATCGCCACCAGGGTGGTGCGGCGGTCGGTCGGGTGCGGCTCGCGCTGCACCAGGCCGTCGCTCTCCAGCCGGTCGACGATGTTGGTCACGCTGGTCGGGTGCAGCTGCAGCCGCTCGCCCATCACCCGCATCGGCAGGCTGCCCCGCCGGGAGAAGGTCAGCAGCACCAGCGCCTCGTACCTGGCGAAGGTCAGGCGGTGCGGCTTGAGAGAGGCGTCCACCGCCGACTGCACGATCTGCTGAACCCGCATCAGGCTGGTCACCGCGGCCATCGTCTCCGAAGGCCCGATGCGCTGGGTCCAGGATTCGGCGGCCCGCGCGATCGGGTCGAATGGGAGTGGATGGCCGGTCATGACTTCTGAAACTAGCAGTGCGTACTCAGCGGTAGCAGCCTGAGATGGATCTTTTTTCACACCGTGGAACCCAGGGAGGCCCAGCCGATGCTCGTCGCGTTCAGTGTCAGCCCGTCCGGTGGTGAGGGCGGTGGCGTCAGCGAGGCGGTCGCCGCCGCGGTCAAGGTGGTCCGGGAATCGGGGCTGCCCAACGAAACCTCGTCCATGTTCACCACCATCGAGGGTTCCTGGGACGAGGTGATGGACGTGGTCAAGCGCGCGGTGGAGGCGGTGGCCGCCTACGGACCCCGGGTCTCGCTGGTGCTCAAGGCCGACATCCGGCCCGGCTTCACCGGCCAGCTCACCGCGAAGGTCGAACGGGTCGAGGCCCACCTGACCGAGGGCTGACCCGCTGGTCGGCCATGGTCGGTCGTCCTACTATTGGACTGCCGACCACGGTCTGGAGGCGCGGATGGACATCGGAGCCGGACGTGAGCGCTGGGTGCACCGCTACGCGGACGCACAGCGGAAGGGCCAGGTCAGGGATGCTGACTTCAGCACCCTGTCCGGCCTTGAGGTGGACCCGGTGTACGGGCCCCGCCCAGGCGATCAGGTGGCGGGCTTCGAGCGGATCGGCTGGCCAGGGGAGTACCCGTTCACCCGCGGCCTGTACCCGACCGGCTACCGCGGCCGGGAGTGGACCATCCGGCAGTTCGCCGGGTTCGGCAACGCCAGGCAGACCAACGAGCGCTACCGGATGATCCTGCGCAGGGGCGGCGGCGGGCTGTCGGTGGCCTTCGACATGCCCACCCTGATGGGCCGGGACTCCGACGACCCGCGCAGCCTCGGCGAGGTCGGGCACTGCGGGGTGGCCATCGACTCCGCCGCCGACATGGACATCCTGTTCGAGGGCATCCCGCTGGAGCAGGTCACCACCTCGATGACCATCTCCGGGCCCGCGGTGCCGATGTTCTGCATGTACCTGGTCGCCGCCGAGCGTCAGGGCGCGGACCTCGGGCGGCTCAACGGGACCCTGCAGACCGACATCTACAAGGAGTACATCGCGCAGAAGGAGTGGCTGTTCGCGCCCGAACCGCACCTGCGGCTCATCGGCGACCTGATGGCCTACTGCGCGGAGCACATCCCGGCCTACAAGCCGCTGTCGGTCTCCGGCTACCACATCCGCGAGGCTGGCTCGACCGCCGCGCAGGAGCTGGCCTTCACCCTCGCCGACGGCTTCGGCTACGTGGAGCTGGGCCTGTCCCGGGGGCTGGACATCGAGAAGTTCGCGCCGGGGCTGAGCTTCTTCTTCGACGCGCACATCGACTTCTTCGAGGAGATCGCCAAGTTCCGCGCCGCCCGCCGGATCTGGGCCCGCTGGCTGCGCGAGGTCTACGGGGCCAAGACGGACAAGGCGCAGTGGCTGCGCTTCCACACCCAGACCGCGGGGGTGTCGCTGACCGCGCAGCAGCCGGACAACAACATCGTGCGCACCGCGATCGAGGCGCTGTCCGCGGTGCTCGGCGGCACGAACTCCTTGCACACCAACGCGCTGGACGAGGTGCTCGCGCTGCCCAGCGAGCGGGCCGCGCAGATCGCGCTGAGCACCCAGCAGGTGATCATGGCCGAGACCGGGGTGACCAACGTGGCCGACCCGCTCGGCGGCTCCTGGTACGTGGAGGCGCTCACCGACCGGCTGGAGGCCGAGGCCGAGCGCGTCTTCCAGCGGATCAAGGACCTGGCCGCGCTCGCCGTGCCCTCCGGCAACCACCCGATCGGCGAGATGACCTCGGGCATCCTGCGCGGCATCGAGGACGGCTACTTCACCGGCGAGATCGCCGACGCCGCCTTCGAGTACCAGCAGGCGCTGGAGAAGGGTGACAAGAAAATGGTCGGGGTCAACGTGCACACCGACGTCACCGCGGATTCTCTGGAGATTTTGCGGGTTAGTCACCAGGTTGAAATCGAACAGAGACAAACGCTGGCCGAACGCCGCGCCCAGCGCGACCGGTCAGCCGTTGATGGGACGCTTGCCGAACTCCGCGCGGTCGCCAGAGGCGAGGGCAGCCTGATCGAACCGATGCTCGCCGCGGCCCGCGCCGAGGCCACTCTCGGCGAAATCTGCGACGTGCTCCGCGAGGAATGGGGCACCTATACCGAGCCCGCCCGCTTCTGATCAGGGCCATTACCGCGTCACTTCCACCTCCTGGAAGCTCCTTGTAGTCGGGGCGTCACCCCCGGCTTAATGGAGGCATGCCTCCTCGCACAGCAGATCCGGTAGCGCTCGCCTACCAGGCGGTGGTCGACCACATCTCGGCCGAGGACTTCGCCTGTCTCGGCGCTCGGGCGGCGCTGCGCAAGAACGCCATTACGCACCACCACTACGGGGATTTCGGTGACGTGTCCGAAATCGCAGCTCTACATCACGACCTGGTCACTTACGCGAAGGAGACGAAGTTCAGCAACAAGAGCTTCGCCAGCTTCCTGGCCACCTTCGACGAACTGGAGTGTCCCAGCGAGCAGCACTTCGAACGGCTGCTGTGGGGACAGTTGCAGGCGCTGCACGACTACGACGTGGCCCAGGGCACGCGCTGGTACCGCCTGTACAGCAGCGACCCTGGTAGCAGCGACTTCGCCTACTGCGTCGGCGGGCACCCGTTCTTCGTCATCGGCATGCACCCCAACGCCTCCCGGCCGGGCCGCCGGTTCCCCCGGCCCGCGGTGGTGTTCAACTCCCACGTGCAGTTCAATGCGCTGCGTGAGAAGTTCTTCACCATGCGTGAGCGGATCCGCGAGCGCGAGATGGAGTTCCACGGGTCGGTCAACCCCAGCTTCCTGGCCTACGAGGACGAGTCCAGGCATTACGGGGGCCGTTTTACCGAGCCCGACTGGGTGTGTCCGTTCACCCCAAGGGTGACTGGCAAAACTGCCGGTTCTGTCAGTCTGCCCAAGAAGCTGCCCCCGCAGGAGTGACAACCGTCATAGTGCCGACCGTACACAATTCCATCCCGGCACAGGTCCAGTCATTCCGGCCAGTAATCCACTCCCGCCCCTGAACTCCTCTCGCGAAGGCATGGAAAAGCGTCGCACATGACCAACCGCACCCGGCCGATTTCGATTCCCCGGGTGCGGTTCGCATTTTCCGGAAACCCACACCCCGACCGCCGCGAATTGCCGCTCAGTGCCCTTTCATCGCCCTGCGGCGAGCGGCCGAACCGCGACCCGGCCCCGCCGCCGCCAACCCGGATCGCCGGGCGGGCGGCGCGACATACCCGGGTCGTGTCAGGATGGAAACCGTGACAAGGCCCGATCCTCGTAAGACCGCCGCACTGTCCGCCGCGCTCGCCGGAGCGGTGGACCTGTCCGCGCTCAAGGCCAGGGCCGACGCGGCAGCCCGTCAGCCGGCCGGCCCCGCCCAGTCCGAGCCCGGCGCCCCCGCGGCCGCCGGTGGCGGCGGTGGCGAGTGGGTCATCGACGTCACCGAGGCCGACTTCCAGGCCAAGGTGGTCGAGCGCTCACTCCAGATCCCGGTCGTGGTCGACCTGTGGGCCACCTGGTGCGGCCCGTGCAAGCAGCTGTCCCCGGTGCTGGAACGCCTGGCCGAGGCCAGCGGCGGCACCTGGCTGCTGGCCAAGGTTGACGTGGACACCAACCCGCGGATCGCCCAGCTCTTCGGCGTCCAGTCGGTACCCACAGTGGTCGCGATCGCCGGCGGCCAGCCCGTGGACGCCTTCGCCGGAGCACTGCCCGAGCCGCAGATCCGCGAGTGGCTGACCACCCTGATCGACGCCCTGCGCGACCGCCTGCCCGGCATCGCCGCCGCCGAGGCCAACCGAGGCGCCGCCGCCGAGCAGCCGGAAGAAGAGGAGCCGGAAGACCCGCGCTTCGTCGCCGCCGAAGAGGCCTTCGACCAGGGCGACTACGCCGCAGCCGAGGCCGCCTACCAGGAGATCCTCACCGCGGAGCCGGCCAACGAGATGGCCAAGGCCGCCCTCGCCCAGGTCCGCTTCACCGCCCGCGCCGAGTCGGCGGACCCGTCCGCCATCGCCAAGGCCGACGCCACCCCCGACGACCTGGACGCCCAGCTCGCCGCCGCCGACGCCGAACTGGCCGCCTCCCAGGTCGAAGAGGCATTCACCCGCCTGATCAACGCGGTCCGCCGCACCGCGGGCGAAGACCGAGACCGAGCCCGCAAACACCTCGTCGACCTGTTCGAGCTCTTCGACCCAGCCGACGACCGAGTGATGAAGGCCCGCCGAAACCTGGCCAGCGCCCTGTTCTGACCCAGCGGACATCCCCCGGGAGCCACCACACGGCCCACCCGGGGGATTCCCACGCCCAGCCCAGCCGCCCCGCCAGCCCAACCTCGACTGGCCTCCGCCCGCGGCCGTAGCCCAGCCTGGCCCGAATCCGTTCTGGCCGCAGCTTCCGCCCAACCCGGCCCACCCCAGCTCGGCCCAGCACCAGCCGAGGCCCGGCGGCAGTCCATCCCCAGCTCAGCCCCGGCCCGGCCCAGCCCCAGCCCGGCCCGGTCCTTACCTGGCTCGGCCTGCCCCGCTCAGGCTCCGAAGTCCTCGACACACGACGAGTTGCCCTCCATGAACCCGATCCGGAACGCCTCGATCCGCGCGAACCCGGACGGCACATGCGTCCCGTTCACATCCGCCGCGATCAGGCTCTTCCCGGACAGCAGCTCGGCCACCGCCTCGTCCAGGTCCCCCGCCGAGATCCGGATGGTCCCCACCGGGTTGCGTCCCCCGCTGGGCCGTTCCAGCAACGCCCCGGCCCAGGAGCCGACCAGGCAGGCGGTGCGCAGCCCGGCGTTGGTGTCGCTGAGCGGGAACCCGGTCGCCTTCTGCACCGAGAGCACATACCGCGACGCCACCTCGGCGAAGGCCGCGAAGTCTCCGATCGCCATGCCCTTCTTCGCCCCGCGCTGCGGCGCCGCGCCGATCTGGGCGAGCTGCTCCACTTCCAGGCTGATCGAGTTGGTCGCCGGGCAGTAGGAGGCAGGCTGGGTCACCTTGCCGTCCGGGCAGCTCACCGATCCGTTGAGCACGTCGGGCGGCTGCGCCCCGGACTCCTTGAACACCAGCTTGAGGTTCTCCACGATGGTCAGCAGGTTCTCCGCCGTGATCGGCAGGTTCCCGCGGAAGCCGTCCGTCGCCTTGAACGGCAGCTCGGTGATCCGCCGCTGGATCTCCGCCGGATCGATCTGCGCGCACCGCACCGGCCCCTGGCTGAACCCGAACTGGAAGGCCGACACCCGGTCGAAGGCGTTGCCGTGCGCGTTCTTGTTGGTGAAGGAGGAGCCGACCTGGTCCCGCAGCGAAAACATCGTCTGCAACACGTTGTTCAGGCCCTCGCCGGTGGACACCACGAAGTGCGCGGTCTTGCCGTCAGCCATGTGCTTGAAGAAGGCCCCGGTGAAGCAGTCGGCCTGCTGCTCACTGACGATCGTCGGCGTCCCCGGCTTCGCCAGCCCCGCCCGCTGCGACACGGCGTGCCCGATCTCGTGCGCCAACACGGTCACCACGGCCAACTCGCCGAACCGATCAGCCAGCTGGGGCAGCAACTGCCCCCGGTCCCACGCGATGGTGTCTTCGGACGGACAGAAGAACGCGTTCACCAGCTCTTTGGTGTTGGTCCGGCACAGCTGGAGGTTCGCCCCGTCCGAGTCATAGGAGACGTACCGCGACACCGCCTGGAACGGCTTGCCGAAGTCCTTCGGAAACCGCTCGATCCAGTAGTCCTGGACATCGGCGACCGCGTTGCGCGCCAACGTGTCCATCGGCCCACTGTCACTGTTGTCCACCTGGATGGTGGCCGCCGGCGCACCACTCCGGGCCCCACTGTGCCCCTCGGTGACCGGCAACCCAGCCACCTTCCCGGGATCAAGAACGGCCCCAGCCCGCTTGGCCTCCCCACCAACCTTGACGGCGCACCCACCAACAAGCGCCACCAGCGCCAACGCGCCCACCGCGCGCAAGACCGTGTGCCGAACCGAGGGCCTGACCACCCAGAAGCTCCTTCTCACCGACTCCGCAGACCGTACCGCGAGCACCCCTCCCCTCCGGTCGTGATTCGGACAACCTCCACCCCGGCCCCGAGAACTCCAACCGCGACCCAGCCCAGGAGCTCCACCCACGAGCCCACCCACACCGACGCACTCCCGTCCCCGCCGGTTCGCTCGACCTGCGACCAGCCACGAGCTCGGCCCCGGCCCTGGCCCCTGCCCCGGCCCCTGCCCCTGCCCCGGCAGGCGATCAGGTCCGTGCCGCCGCCCCGCAGCTCCCGCCGCCTCGCAGCTCCCGCCGCCAGCCGCCCCCCGCTGCCAGCGGCCTCCATTGCCAGCGCCCTCCGCTGCCAGCGGCCACTCACTGCCCAGCGCCCCCCGCTTCCCAGCGGCCATCCGCCGCCCAGCGACTCCCGCTTCCCAGCGGCCACCATCGCCCAGCCACCAGCCACCAGCCACCAGCCACCAGCCGCCGCCCAGCTGCCACTCGCTGAAGTGGTCGCTGTCCGATGGTCGCCGCGCTCGGGTCCTCCGCACAGCGGTCACCCGCCCATTCGTCGCCCGTGCAAGCGGTGATCCGGCCCGGTGGTGGCCTGGCCTTCCCTCAGGCCGCTGCGCGACTCGGCGCAACCAGCCTGATGTGCTTCGACCCAGGCTCCCGCGTCTGCCTAGCTGTTCGAGCGCGCACGACGCGTCCGTCGGCGTGTGTGGCGGCTTGCCACGCCCGACTCGCCCACAGCGGGCCGCAGAGCTGGACGCGCTCGCCCCAGTTCAGGACACGCCGCAGGCGTCCGCGCCCTGGAGGGTGCCGGTGCGGAACACCCCGACCCGCTCGAAGCCGGTCGGTAGCCCGTGGCCGCCGGTGTCCCGGGCCGCGTAGTCGAAGCCCAGCAACACCTGCACGGCCTCGTCCAGGTCGCCCGGCGAGAGTCCAAAGGAGCTGTCGGACGGTCGCAACACTGAGCCGGTGTACGCCCCGGCCAGGCACAACGCCTGCTGCCCGGCCCGCTGCTCACCGACCGGGCGGCCCATAGCCGCTATCGCGGCCAGGCCGTACCGGGTCGCCAGCAACATGCCGGTGGCGTAGTCGCCGATGTCGTTGTGCAACGAGGTCGCCCGGTCCACGTCGATCGCGATCGACCCGTCCTGGCAGTAGGCGATCGGACCTTGTGTTCCTGGCGAGCACTCGCCGTTCACCGTGCCCCGCCGCACCAAGGGCGTCTGCCACGTGCGGCCGGCCTTGGTGACCAGGTTGCCGAAGAAGCCGGACAGGTTCGGTGTGACCGCGTCGAGCATGTCCTTGAACGGCAGGTTGCCGCCGCGCGCCCGGTCCACGAAGTCGGTGAAGGCTCGCTGGGTGAACTGGCGGTTCTGCGCGGTCATCCGTCCGCACAGCGCTGCCCCTTCCCGGTAGCCGTCCTGGAAGGCGGACACCCGGTCGAAGGCGTTGCCGTGCGCCGCGTCGTCGCTTTCCGAGGTGCCCACGGGATCCCGGAAACTGATCAACGCTTGCAGCGCGGCGTCCAGTTGGTCCGAGGTGACCCGCAGGTGCGGGGCTTTGCCGTCGGCCACCCAGCGGACGAACGTTCCGGCGTAGCAATCAGCCATGGCCTCCATGAGGATCGTCGGGTACTGCTCGGGTTGCTTGCGTTGTTCCTCCGCGCCCACCCCAGCCCGGTGGTGCACGGCGTGCCCGACCTCGTGTGCGAGGACCAGTACGACGGCGGCGTCGCCGTACTTGTCCCGCAGCACCGGCAGCAGAGCCGAGCGGTCCCAGGCGATCGCATCCACCGAGGCGCAGTAGAAGGCGTTTCCCTCCACTTCGATGGCCTGCGACGCGCAGGGTGGTGGCTTGGCGGACCGGTCGGTCGTGTCGACCGAGTAGTAACCACCGGCCAGCTCCTGCCAGGGCTTGCCGAACGTGGCCGGATAGGCCTGTCGCCAGTACTCGCCGATGTCGTTCACCGCCGTCGCGGCCAGCCGGTCGACCAGCCCGCCGTCGGTGCCGCGGACAAATCCGGGATCCACCGCGACCGAGTTGGTGGCGGCGACCGGACTGCCCGACACGGCCACGCTGCACCCGGCGACCAGCGCCGTGGTCAGGGCGAGCACAGCGAGACTGGGCCGCAACGATCGACGCCGGAGTGGTGGCCGCACTGGACCATTGTGCCGAGAACGGCGGCTGTTGTGGCCGATGCGGTGGCCACGAACATTCGCCGCGCCCTGCTAATGGTCCGGCTGGCCGGTCTGTTCAGGCGCTCCGCCAGAGGTGCGGACTGCTGGCGGTAGCGGCGGAAACCCGAATGGACACGGCCTGTGGCGCGTTGTGGCTGGAGAGTGCGGTGGACTCCTCAGCCGCGGCGTCTACCGGCGGAGGTCAGGCTGGTTGGGCTGCGCGAACTGGGGTCCCGGGCGTGTCGGCCACCTCCTCTCTGGCGAGGATGCGGCGCAGGGCGGTGGTCAGCGCCGCGGTCGGGTCGGAGGGTGCGGTGTCGGCGCGCCAGGCGACAAAGCCGTCCGGGCGGATGAGCAACGCGCCGTCCGGGGAAAGCTTGGTTGCGGCGAGCCACCTTTCGTTCTCGTCGACCACTGCACCGTGGTGTGGGTGCAGCAGCTGTGCCGTCACCGGCACGTCGAGGGAGCCGGCCGCTGCCTCCGCGGCAACGCACCACGTGCGTCCTGCCTGGCCGGTCAGGACGGTGAACTGGGACTGCACCAGATCAAGCGTGGAGACCCGGGTCCCGTTGTGGCGTACCCAGACGTGTGGCGCTCTGGTGCCAGGGGAACCGTCGAGGACGACCTCGGTCAGTGACGGCAGGTCGGTGCGTGGTGCGATCACCGCTCCGGCACCGTAGTGGTGGCCGACCTGCGCCACCAGGATCTCCGCGATGCCGAGCTCGCTGCGCTCGGCGACCTTGCTGAAGTCCCAGTGCAGGCGCCGGTTGATGCTGCGCAAGAGCACCTGCTCCATGGTGAACAGCGCCAGTGGCCTGCGTTCGACGTCGTAGGTGCCGAGCAGGGCCGGCCCCGCCTGACCGCGGTGCACCGCCGCGAGCTTCCACGCGAGGTTCTCCGCGTCGGCTATCCCGGTGTTGAGGCCGAAGCCGCCGGTTGGCGGGAGCACGTGGGCTGCGTCGCCGATCAAGAACACCCGTCCGGTGGAGAAGCGGTCGGCCACCAGCGCGGTGGACTGCCAGGGCAGCACACTGAGGATCTCGACCGCGACGCCGGCCTGGCCGATCGCCGCCTCGACCAGCTCCAGGCACCGTTCCGGCGGGAAGTCAGCTGGGCTCTGGCCGTTCGCCGGGTCGTACGGGATGTGGAAGGCGTACCGGTCCTGGCCGTCCACCGAGAACAGGGGGCCGGATGCCCGCGGGTTCCTGATGTCGTAGAGACCACCTGGCCGGTTGGCCAGCAGTGAGCCCAGGTCGGCGCGGAAGAGGATGTTGATCATGTGTCCGCCCAGCGGGCCCGGCCCGGTGGTGGTGATGTCGGCCCAGGAGCGGATGCGGCTGTGCGCGCCGTCCGCGGCCACCAGGTAGCCGGCGCGAATCCGGCCGCGTTCGCCGGTGGCGTGATCGAGGACGATCGCGGTCACGCCTTGCTCGTCCGGCTCAATCGCGCACACCTCGACGCCGAAGCGCACGGTGGCGCCCTGGCTGACCGCGGCCTCGAACAGCACCGGGTCCAACTGGTGCTGCGCGCGGTCGCCGCCGGTGACCGGACTGATCTCCTCGGCGGCGGCCTCCAAGCCGAAGAACCCTGACTCCGCGGTCTCAGGCGGACCCAGCGCGGCTACCTCGGCGAGGGTGGAGACGGTGACCCGGCCGGTCGGCGGCGGTCGCCGCGGCGTGGTGTGGATCGCCGGTTCGAGACCGGCCGCACGCAGGGGTTCGAGTCCTCGCAAGCTCACGCCAAGCGCGCGCGGATGGTTGGACAAGCCCGCTCTTCGTTCGACGACCAACGGCCTCATCCCTTGTCTGGCAAGGAAAACCGCCATTGACAGGCCGACCGTGCCCGCGCCGGTCACCAGCACGTTGACGTCCTCGTTGAACATGTCCATCCTCACTTTGGGCACGATGTTCCCGACTTGGAAACACTGTGCCCGTCGGCTAGGGTGGCTGTCAACCCGGCTGGACTGAGGACGAGCAATGAGTGGTGCGGACAACCCATTGCCCAGGGCTGACGTGGTGTGGACCCGGATCCCGGTGGTGGTGGAGCGGGTCCGCCGACCGAGCCTGACGGTGGAACGGATGGTGGACGCGGCAGTGCGGGTCGCGGACGCCGAAGGAGTGGACGCGGTGTCGATGCGGCGCCTGGCCACCGAGTTGGAGACAGGCACGACATCGCTGTACCGGCAACTGTCCGGAAAGGAGGATCTGCTTGAACTGATGGTCGACAGCGTCTACGGCGAATGCGCGTTGCCGGAGCAGCCCTCCGGTGACTGGCGGACAGACCTGAGCCTGGTCGCCACTGAAGGACGTCAGCTGATGCTGCGGCACTCCTGGCTCGTGTCCGTGGTCGGCAGCCGTCCGCCGATCGGGCCGAACGCCTTGCGGTACATGGACTTCGCACTCGCGGCGGCGCGCGGGGCGACGGAGGACGCCACCGAGGCGAGCGGGCTGGTCGACGCCGTGTCGAGCATGGTGCTCGGCGGAGTGGTGAACGAGGTCGCTGAGCGAGAGGCTCAGCGCCGCAGTGGCCAGGATGAGCGGCAGTGGCGCGAGACCGTGCAGCCGTACATCCAGCAGGTGGTTGAGAGCGGCCGGTATCCGGAGGTCACGCGACGGGTGCTGGACGCGGTGGACCGGACGCATGAGCAGCAGTTCGAGCTTGGGCTTGAGTTGCTGTTGAACGGCATCGCGGCGCGGATCGGCGCTGGTCAGCAGGCTTAGCATCCTCGCTGCGGGCTGCGGGCTGCGGGCTGCGGGCTGCGGGCTGCGGGCTGCGGGCTGCGGGCTGCGGGCTGCGGGCTGCGGGCTGCGGGCTGCGGGCTGCGGGCTGCGGGCTGCGGGCTGCGGGCTGCGGGCTGCGGGCCATGACGGCCTGACTCGGCGCGAAGCTGCCCCGGGCGCGGCTGGAGTGCGCAGTGAGACGGTGGCGGAGTGCGAGCCGGGTGGTGGACCGCCGAGCGGGTCCGTCGGGCGGGGCTCGGTGCCGCCTGCGGTAGAGAGCCGGGCGGCCGGGGTGTGGGTATTTCGCTGGCTGCTGGTGGATTGCGGCTGGTGTGATGCCTGCGCGGCTACTGGACGGCCGCTTGCGACTGGAGGATGTCGGTGGCCGGGTTTGTGGCTGAGGCGGGGCTGGCGGCGTATCTGGGCGACGACGAGGTGATCGACTTCCGGAGTCCGGTGGTGGGCTCGGTGGTGGAGCGGTTGCGCGCGTCGCACGGCGATGGGTACGCGCGGGCGGCGTTTGAGTGGGTTCGGGATGCGGTGACGCATTCGATGGATGTCGGGGATCGGCGGGTCACCTGGCGGGCTTCGGACGTGGCGGCGGTGGGGACTGGGCTTTGTTATGCCAAGTCGCATCTGCTGGTGGCCTTGTTGCGGGGGAACGGGATTCCGGCTGGGCTCTGCTATCAGCGGTTGGCTGATGGGGCTGGGGGGTTTGTGTTGCACGGGTTGGTTGGGGTTTGGGTGGCGGGGGAGGGGCGTTGGGCTCGGGTGGATCCTCGGGGGAACAAGCCGGGGGTGTGGACCGAGTACTCGTTGGGGGAAGAGCGGGTTGCGTACGTCGTGGACGAGGCGGCGGGGGAGGTCGACTATCCGACCGTGTACGTGTCGGGGCATCCCGTGGTTGTGGAGGCGTTGAAGAGCAGTTCGGATTGTGTGGAGCTGTGCGCGAGGGGGCTGCCTGGGGAGCTGTGACGAGGGCAGGGGCAGGGCGCGATGGAGCGCGAGAGGCACGGCGGGCCGGGGCGGCGCTGAATCAGGTGGGCGGGGGCAAGGCTGGATCAGCTGAGGGCCGGGCGAGGGTGGAGCAGGCGGATGGCTGGCCAGGCGGGGCCGACTAGTGGAGTGGCTGGCAGGCGGGGCCGACGAGGCGGATCGGCTGGCCAGGGGGCGGGCAGCGTGGCGCGGGGCGGGCACACAAGCGACGCTGAGGGGCGGCACACGAGTGGCGCTGCGTGGTGTGACGCGGGCGGGCGCGGAGCGGCGTTGCGTGGGGTGGCGTGGGGGGATGCGGGGCGACGCTGCGCGGTGTGGCGTGGCGAGTGCGGAGCGACGCTGCGGGGCGTGACGCGGCCGGTGCGGAGCGACGCTGCGGGGCGTGACGCGGCCGGTGCGGAGCGACGCTGCGCGGTGCGGCGAGGAGCAGCTGCCCGAACGGCGTTGGGTGACGTGGTGCGGGCCGGGTGCGGGCCGGGTACGAGCGAGCGCGAGGCGGGCTTGGCGCGGGTGGCTGGGCGGCGCGGGACGGAGCCCGGATGGGGACAGGGCTCGGAGTAGAGCTCGGGTGGTGTTCGCCGGGGTGGCGGGCTCGGGGCGGGGTGAGGTGGGTGATGGGGGGGTGTGGCGCCCCCCATCACCTCGGGTTAGGCGCCTTCGTAGGCGAGCCAGATGACGCCGTTGGGGGGGAGTTGGAGTTTGGCTGAGGCTGGGCGGCCGTGGTGGGGGTGGAGGGTGGCTTGGACGCCGCCCAGGTTCCCTATGCCGGAGCCGCCGTAGGTTTGTGCGTCTGTGTTGAGGATTTCTCGCCAGTGGCCGGCCAGGGGGAGGCCGATTCGGTAGTCGTGGTGGGGGTTGCCGGCGAAGTTGGTGATGCAGGCGACGGGGTTGCCGGTGTGGGTGTCGTAGCGGAGGAAGCTCAGGACGTTGCCTGCCGAGTCGTTGGCGTCGATCCAGGCGAAGCCTTCGGGGCTGGTGTCCTGGGTGTGCAGGGGCGGGTGGGCGCGGTAGGTGTGGTTGAGGTCCGCGACCAGGCGCTGCAGGCCCGCGTGCAGGGGGTCTTCCAGGAGGTGCCAGTCCAGGGAACGCGACTCCGACCACTCCGCGATCTGGCCGAACTCGCCGCCCATGAACAGCAGCTGCTTGCCGGGATGCGCCCACATGAAGGCGAGCAGGGTGCGCAGGCCGGCGGCCTTGTTCCAGTTGTCGCCGGGCATGCGGGTCCACAGCGAACCCTTGCCGTGCACCACCTCGTCGTGGGACAGGGGCAGGACGAAGTTCTCGCTCCAGGCGTAGACCAGGGCGAAGGTGACCTCGTTGTGGTGGTAGGACCTGTGCACCGGGTCGTGCTGGAGGTAGCGCAGGGTGTCGTGCATCCAGCCCATGTTCCACTTGAAGCCGAAGCCGAGGCCGCCGAGGTGGGTCGGGCGGGTGACGCCGGGCCAGGAGGTGGACTCCTCGGCGATCATGAGGATGCCGGGGTGTCGCTTGTAGACGGTGGCGTTGAGCTCCTGGAGGAACTGCACCGCGTCCAGGTTCTCCCGGCCGCCGTGGGCGTTGGGCAGCCACTGGCCCTCTTCGCGGGAGTAGTCCAGGTACAGCATCGAGGCGACCGCGTCCACGCGCAGGCCGTCGATGTGGAACTCCTCGATCCAGTACAGCGCGTTGGCCACCAGGAAGTTGCGGACCTCGGTGCGGCCGAAGTCGAAGACCAGCGTGCCCCAGTCGGGGTGTTCGCCGCGGCGCGGGTCGGCGTGCTCGTACAGCGGCTCGCCGTCGAAGCGGGCCAGGGCCCAGGCGTCCTTCGGGAAGTGCGCCGGGACCCAGTCGACGATGACGCCGATGCCGCGGGAGTGCAGGTGGTCGACGAAGTAGCGGAAGTCGTCGGGGGAGCCGAAGCGGGAGGTCGGCGCGTAGTAGCTGGTCACCTGGTAGCCCCAGGAGCCGCCGAAGGGGTGCTCGGCCACCGGCATCAGCTCGACGTGGGTGAAACCGGTCTGCTCCAGGTAGTCGCCCAGCTCCTTGGCCAGCTCGCGGTAGTCCAGGCCCGGCTTCCAGGAGCCCAGGTGCACCTCGTACACGCTGATCGCGCTGCGGCTCCAGTCCGTGGCCTCCCGCTTGACCAGCCACTCCGCGTCCACCCACTCGTGCCGGTCGACCGCGACCACGGAGGCGGTGGCCGGCGGGACCTCGGCAGCGAAGGCCAGCGGGTCGGCCTTCTCGTGCCAGGAGCCGTCGCGGCCCAGCAGCTTGAACTTGTACTTGGTGCCGGGCTGCACGCCGGGCACGAAGACCTCCCACACACCGCTGGAGCCCAGCGAGCGCATCGGGGTGGCCAGGCCGCTCCAGCCGTCGAAGTCGCCGCAGACCCGGACGCCGCGGGCATTGGGCGCCCACACCGCGAACGAGGTGCCGGTGACCAGGCCGTTGGGGGTCTCGTACCGGCGGTAGTGCGCGCCCAGGGCGTCCCACAGCCGCTCGTGCCTGCCCTCGCCGATCAGGTGCAGGTCGAGCTCGCCGAGGGTGGGCAGCCAGCGGTACGGGTCGTCGACGGTCTCGCTGTGGTCGCCGTAGGTGACTTCGAGGCGGTAGTCGCCGGGCGGGTGCGGGACCTGGCCGGAGAACAGGCCGTTGTCGCCGACCGGCGTCAGCGGGTACCGGCCGCCGTCCTGGAGCACCGCGACGGCGCTGGCGTGCGGTTTCAGCGCGCGCACCACCGTCCCGTCCTCGTGCGGGTGCGCGCCCAGCACCGAGTGCGGGTCGTGGTGCGAGCCGGTCAGCAGCCGCCGCACCTCGTCCGGGGGCGGGGCACAGGCGTCCAGGCTGGTCACGACGGTTCCTCTCCGGAGGTGATCCTGGCGATGGAGGACAGCGGGATGGGCAGCCACTCCGGCCGGTTGGCGTGCTCGTAGGCCACCTCGTAGACGGCCTTGTCCAGCTCCAGCGCGCGCAACAGCTCGGCGTGCTCCCTCGGATCGCCCGCGACCTCGGCGTAGCCCGCGCAGAACGCGGTCCGGTTGCGCTGCGCCCACTCCAGCGCGCGCACGGTCAGCTGGTGGTCGTCGGTGTGCCCGACCAGCCGCTGGTGCGCGGCGTAGTCGAAGGACCGCAGCATGCCCGCGACATCGCGCAGCGGCGAGCGCAGCTTGGCGCGCTCGGCCGCGGGGGCGGCGGGCTCGCCCTCGAAGTCGATCAGCACCCAGCCGGTGACCGTGCGCAGGCACTGGCCCAGGTGCAGGTCACCGTGCACGTGCTGGACCTCGACCGGCTCGTCGGCGGCCAGCGCCGCGTCGAAGGCCTTGCGCAGCGCCTCGGCGTGCTCGGCCAGCTCCGGCACGGACTCCAGCATGGTGTCCAGTCTGCGGTGCATCGCCTCGATGAGCGCGGTGAGCTCCTCGGCCGTGGCGAGCCTGCTCTCCGCCGCGCGGCGCAGGTCCGCGTGCACCTCGGCCACCGCGTGGCCCAGCCGCTGGGCCTCGCCGGCGAAGTCGCCGCCGACCTCGTCGGCGTGCAAGTCCGCCTCGGCCATCAGGTCCCGCACGCTAGCGGTGGCCATCGCCCAGCCGTCCGCCGCACCCTCCACAAAGGACTGCAACAGGCCGAGCGTGCCGTCGGGGGCGCTGATCGAGCCCAGCGGCGGCGCGATGTGCTCGCAGCCTGCCGAGGCCAGCGCCCGGTGCAGGGTCAGATCCCGGTTCTCGCCGGGCACCAGCTTGCGGAACAGCTTGAGGATGTACTGGCTGCCGTAGACCAGCGAGGTGTTGCTCTGCTCCGCGCCCACCGGCCGCCCGCGCAGGCCGGCGCTCAGCTCCACCCCCGGTTCCGGGGTGAACCGCAGGTCCTCGACCTCGCGGCCGGCCGCGATCAGCTCGAGCAGCTCAGCGGCCAGCTCCGGGTCCTGGCTGGCGTCGTAGCAGTCCCAGCCGTCCCAGGTGCAGACCCGGTGCGGCAGCAGCCAGTCCGGCAGCTCCGGCCGCGCGCCCAGCAGCAGCTGGTAGCGCTCCGGTGTCGTGCCCTGGTCGACCTCCACGATGGCCAGCACCAGGGTGGGGTCGTCGGCCAGCAGTGGGGTGAGCCGTCGCACGCGCACCCCGAGCACCGGCCGGTCCTTGCCGGCGAACCACCGCTGCCCCGGTAGCCAGTCGGGCAGCGCGCCGGTCAGGGCTTCCGGGAGGACGGTGAGGTCGAGCCGGGCTGAGGTCAACGGGCGTCACCACTTTCTGCCGTGGCGGCGATCTGGAACCAGTAGAAACCGTGCCCCGGCAGGGTGAGCAGGTACGGCAGCTCACCGATCGCCGGGAAGTGCACACCGCCGGTCAGCTCGATCGGGGTGCAGCCCGCGAACGCGGACAGGTCCAGCTCCACCGGCTGCGGGAACCGGGAGAGGTTGTTCACGCAGATGACCACGTCCTCCGGCTCAGTCTCCTCCTCCGGAGTCCAGCGCCGCAGGTAGGCCAGCACACTCGGGTTGGAGGAGCCCAGCTCGGTGAAGGTGCCCAGCCCGAAGGCCGGGTGCTCCTTGCGCACCTCGATCATCCGCCGGGTCCAGTGCAGCAGCGAGGAGGTGTTGTTCAGCTGCGCCTCGACGTTGACCGCCTGGTAGCCGTACACCGGGTCGTTGATCACCGGCAGGTTGACCCGGTTCGGGTCGCACTTGGAGAAGCCGGCGTTGCGGTCGGGCGTCCACTGCATCGGCGTGCGCACGCCGTCGCGGTCGCCGAGCCAGATGTTGTCGCCCATGCCGATCTCGTCGCCGTAGTACAGCACCGGCGAGCCCGGCAGCGACAGCAGCAGCGCGGTGAACAGCTCCTGCTGGTTGCGGTCGTTCTCCAGCAGCGGGGCCAGCCGCCGCCGGATGCCGATGTTCGCCTTCATCCGTGGATCCTTGGCGTACTCGGCGTACATGTAGTCGCGTTCCTCGTCGGTGACCATCTCCAGGGTCAGCTCGTCGTGGTTGCGCAGGAAGATGCCCCACTGGCAGCCGGACGGGATCGCGGGGGTCTGGGCCAGGATCTCCGAGATGGGGAAACGGCTTTCCCTGCGCACCGCCATGAAGATCCGCGGCATCAGCGGGAAGTGGAAGGCCATGTGGCACTCGTCGCCGCCCAGCTCGGTGTCGCCGAAGTACGGCACCACGTCGGCAGGCCACTGGTTCGCCTCGGCCAGCAGCACCCGGCCCGGGTACTCGTCGTCGACCACCTTGCGGCAGCGCTGCAGGAACGCGTGCGTCTTGGGCAGGTTCTCGCAGTTGGTGCCCTCCTCCTCGAACAGGTAGGGCACCGCGTCCAGCCGGAAACCGTCGATGCCGAGGTCCAGCCAGAACCGCAGCACGTCCAGCATTGCCTCCTGCACCGCGGGGTTCTCGTAGTTGAGGTCCGGCTGGTGGGAGAAGAACCGGTGCCAGTAGAACTGCCCGCGCACCGGGTCGTAGGTCCAGTTCGAGGTCTCGGTGTCGACGAAGATGATCCGCGCGTCGGCGTAGCGGGAGTCGTCGTCGCTCCAGACGTAGAAGTCGCCGTAGGGCCCGTCCGGGTCGCTGCGGGACTGCTGGAACCACGGGTGCGCGTCCGAGGTGTGGTTGAGCACCAGGTCGGTGATCACCCGGATGCCCCGCCGGTGCGCCTCGTCCAGCAGGTAGACGAAGTCGTCCACGTCGCCGAACTCCGGCAGCACCGCGCGGTAGTCGCTGATGTCGTACCCGCCGTCACGCAGCGGCGAGGCGTAGAACGGCGGCAGCCACAGGCAGTCCACCCCGAGCCAGCGCAGGTAGTCCAGCCGGCCGGCCAGCCCGCGCAGGTCCCCCGAGCCGTCCCCGTTGGAGTCGGAGAAGGCCCGGACCAGCGCCTCGTAGAACACCGCGCGCTGGAACCAGCCGGGCTCACGCGGGGCCAGCCGGGCATGCCGGAAGTCCTCCGCCTGGGGCTCGACCAGGTGGCCGTCCGCGGTCAGCGTCTCACCGGTGTGCGGGACACCCGCCAGGCCGGGCACTACGGTCATGGACGCCTCCACGCGGGTTTGGGTGGGCTTGGGCAATGACGACCAGCCTTCGTCAACTACGTGATCAACAGGTTTCGGCTCAGTGGCGTTGGATCGTCACGACATGGGCCACCGCGTGGTGCGGCTCCAGGCGGATGAAGTTCCCCTGGCCCCAGTCCCAGATGTCCCCGGTGACCTCATCGCGCGCGACAAAACGCTCTTCCCAGTCCATACCCAAAGCGGGCAGGTCCAACCACAACGTGCCCTCCTGGCCGTAGTTGGGGTCGAGGTTGACCACGACCACCACGGTGTCCCCGGTGGCCGGGTCCTGCTTGGAGTAGGCGATCAGCGCGTCGTTGTCCACGTGGTGGAAGTGCAGCGTGCGCAGCTGGTGCAGGGCCGGGTGCGCGCGGCGGATGCCGTTGAGGCGGCGCAGCCACGGCTCCAGCGACCGGCCCTCGGCCAGCGCCGCGGCGAAGTCGCGCGGGCGCAGCTCGTACTTCTCCGAGTCGAGGTACTCCTCGCTGCCCTCGCGCACCGCGGTGCCCTCGAAGAGCTCGTAGCCGGAGTAGACGCCCCAGCTCGGCGACAGCGTCGCGGCCAGCGCGGCCCTGATGGCGAACATCGCCGGGCCGCCGTGCTGCAACGACTCGTGCAGGATGTCCGGGGTGTTGACGAACAGGTTCGGCGTGGCCTCGTCGGCGTGCTCGACCAGGCTGACCCCGAAGTCGATCAGCTCCTGCTTGGCGGTGCGCCAGGTGAAGTAGGTGTAGTACTGGGTGAAGCCGCGGCGGGCCAGGCCGAACATCCGGGCCGGGCGGGTGAACGCCTCGGACAGGAACAGCACGTCCGGGTGGGACTGCTTGACCTGCCAGATCAGCCAGTGCCAGAAGTCCGGCGGCTTGGTGTGCGGGTTGTCCACCCGGAAGATCCGCACCCCGTGCTCGACCCAGTGCAGCACCACCCGCAGCACCTCGGCGTAGATGCCCTGCGGGTCGTTGTCGAAGTTGACCGGGTAGATGTCCTGGTACTTCTTCGGCGGGTTCTCCGCGTAGGCGATGGTGCCGTCCGGGCGCACGGTGAACCACTCCGGGTGCTCCCTGGCCCACGGGTGGTCCGGCGCGCACTGCAGCGCCAGGTCCAGCGCGACCTCCATGCCCAGCTCGCCCGCCCGGTGCACGAAGCCCTTGAAGTCCTCCAGGGTGCCCAGGTCCGGGTGGATGGCGTCGTGGCCGCCCTCGTCCGCGCCGATCGCCCACGGCGAGCCGGGGTCCTCGGGCACGGAGACCAGGCTGTTGTTCGGGCCCTTGCGGTTGATCCGGCCGATCGGGTGGATCGGCGGCAGGTAGACCACGTCGAAGCCCATGCCGGCCACCCGGTCCAGCGCCGCGGTGGCGGTGCTGAAGGTGCCGTGCACCGGCTTGCCGAACTCGTCCCAGCCGCCGGTGGAGCGCGGGAACAGCTCGTACCAGGAGCTGTACCTGGCGCGCTGCCGGTCCACCCACAGCTGCTGCCACTTGCCCTTGGTCAGCAGCTCGCGCACCGGGAACTCGTGCATGATGCGGCTGACCGGCTCGGACAGCGCGGCCGCGATCCGCTCCGGCAGCTGCCGGGCGGTGTCCCGCAGGCCGAGCGCGGCCGACATCAGCTGGGCCCGGTCGTTGCGCCGATCGGGTCGTTTGGCCACCCGTTCGAGCAGCCGGGCGCCGATCTCCAGGTCGTTGTCCAGCTCGGCCGCGGCCTGACCAGCGCCGACCTTGACCTCCACCGCGTGCCGCCAGGTGGCCCAGGGGTCGCTCCAGGCGTCGATCCGGAAGGTCCACATGCCGGGGCGGTCGGGCGTGACCACCGCCGCCCAGCGGTCCAGGCCGACGCCCTCGGGCACCATCCGGGTCTGCCGGGCCACCCGGTCGCCGGGGCCCTTCCACACCACGGTCGCCCCGAGCGCGTCGTGGCCCTCCCGCCAGACCGTGGCCTGCACCGGGACATGTTCGCCGGCAACGGTTTTGGCTGGGAAACGTCCGCAGTCGATGAGGGGGGAGACCTCGTCGATACCGAGCCGACCAGTCACCGGCGCCGCCCTTCGTCACGCTGGGGATTTGGGTAGTTGCAAGTCTGCCTGACTCGATCAAGCGCGCCGTCACCGGGTTCGGCGGCCAGATTCACACGTATTGGGTAGCCCGTTGTGCGTTGGCGCACACTCATCATGAGTGGGTTCCCCCGAGCGGTCCAGTCGGCAAACCAGGGCCTTGTGGACAGATTTCAGCCTGTGGATGGTGCAATTGTTTGCAGGCTGCGCTGGGAATGTTGCCATCGGTGCGGGGGTGCGGGATATGGTCCGCGTCCGTGAGAGCTCTGCGTCGCTTCACCGTCCGCGCCAGTCTGCCCGAGCCGATCGCCGCACTGGGGCGACTGGCGACCAACCTCCGCTGGGCCTGGCACCCACCGACCCAGGACCTGTTCGCCGCGGTCGACGAGACCATCTGGCAGGAGACCGGCGGCGACCCCATCCGGCTGCTCGCCCAGGTGCCGGTGGAACGACTCCAGCGGCTGGCCACCGACGAGAGCTTCCTCACCCGGCTCCGGGCCATCGACGACGACCTGCAGCGCTACCTCGGCCAGCCGCGCTGGTACCAGCGGCGGCAGGAGGAGATCGAGGGCGCCCAGGGCCTCGGCGAGCAGGGCCTGCCCGGCTCCATCGCCTACTTCTCGATGGAGTTCGGCGTCACCGAGGCGCTGCCCAACTACTCCGGCGGCCTCGGCGTGCTGGCCGGCGACCACCTCAAGGCCGCCTCCGACCTGGGTGTGCCGCTGATCGGCGTCGGGCTGCTCTACCGCTCCGGCTACTTCCGCCAGTCGCTGTCCCTGGACGGCTGGCAGGTCGAGCACTACCCGGTGCTGGACCCGCGCGGTCTGCCGCTGGAGCCGCTCACCGAGCCCTCCGGCGCGCCGATCCTGGTGCACGTGGCCATGCCGGCCGGCCGGGTGCTGCGCGCCCGGATCTGGAAGGCGCAGGTCGGCCGGGTGCCGCTGCTGTTGCTGGACTCCGACGTCGAGGACAACGACGACGACCTGCGCGGGGTCACCGACCGGCTCTACGGCGGCGACCAGAACCACCGCATCCGGCAGGAGATCCTGGCCGGGATCGGCGGGGTGCGCGCGGTCCGGGTCTTCTGCGAGCTGACCGGGCACCCGCAGCCCGAGGTCTTCCACACCAACGAGGGCCACGCCGGCTTCCTCGGCCTCGAACGCATCCGCGAGCTGGTCACCAGCGAGAACCTGGACTTCGACCAGGCGCTGTCCACCGTGCGCGCGGGCACCGTGTTCACCACGCACACCCCGGTGCCGGCCGGTATCGACCGCTTCCCGGTGGACCTGGTGCAGCACTACTTCGGCGCGCCCGGCAACGAGTCGGGCGGTCTGCTGCCCGGCATCCCGTCCGAGCGGGTGCTCGCGCTGGGCGCCGAGCAGAACCCCGGCATGTTCAACATGGCGCACATGGGCCTGCGGCTGGGCCAGCGCGCCAACGGCGTCTCCCAGCTGCACGGCAAGGTCAGCCGGGAGATGTTCAGCGGCCTGTGGCCGGGCTTCGACGTCAGCGAGGTGCCGATCGGCTCGGTCACCAACGGCGTGCACGGCCCGACCTGGGCGGCCACCGAGATCAGCAAGCTGCTCGGTGAGTCCGAAGTGGACAGTGGCGTCGGCCTCCGCGGCTTCGAGCCGGTCACCGACGCGCTGCTGTGGGAGCTGCGCTGCACGCTGCGCTCCCGCCTGGTGGAGGAGATCCGCCGCCGGGTCAAGGCATCCTGGCTGCAGCGCGGGGCCTCGGCGCTGGAGCTGGGCTGGACCGACTCGGTGTTCGACCCCGAGGTGCTCACCGTCGGCTTCGCCCGCCGGGTGCCCACCTACAAGCGGCTCACCCTGATGCTGCGCGACGCCGACCGGCTGCGCGAGCTGCTGCTGCACCCGGAACGCCCGGTGCAGCTGGTGGTCGCGGGCAAGTCGCACCCGGCCGACGACGGCGGCAAGGCGCTGATCCAGCAGATCGTGCGCTTCGCCGACGACGCGGGCGTGCGCCACCGGATCGTGTTCCTGCCCGACTACGACATGTCCATGGCCCGGTACCTGTACTGGGGCTGCGACGTGTGGCTGAACAACCCGCTGCGCCCGCTGGAGGCCTGCGGCACCTCCGGCATGAAGTCCGCGCTCAACGGCGGCCTCAACCTGTCCATCAGGGATGGCTGGTGGGACGAGTTCCACGACGGCAGCAACGGCTGGGCCATCCCCACCGCGGACGGCATCAGCGACCCCAACCGCCGCGACGACCTGGAGGCCACCGCGCTCTACGAGCTGCTCGGCAACCAGGTGGCCCCGCTGTTCTACGACCGCGGCGAGGACGGCGTGCCCGCGCAGTGGATGGCCATGGTCCGGCACACGCTGGCCTCGCTCGGCCCGAACGTGCAGGCCTCCCGGATGGTCAAGGAGTACGTCGAGAACTACTACGCGCCGGCCGGCCGTTCGGCGCACGCGGTGCGGGACAACGGTTTCGCCGGGGCCAGGGAGCTGACCGACTACCGGCACCGGATGCAGGCCGCGTGGAGCAGGGTGAAGGTGCTCGACACCGAGTTCGCCAGCAACGGCAGCTCGGCCACCCCGGTGCTCGGCGCGACCGTGCCGGTCACCGCGCGGGTCGAGCTGGCCGGGCTGGAACCGGCCGAGGTCGAGGTGCAGGCCGTGGTCGGCCGGGTGGACGACGCGGACGAGCTGCGCGACGTGGTGACCGTGCCGATGCGCTACGACGGCGACGGTCGGTACTTCGCCGAGGTGGAGCTGCCGTACGCGGGCTCGGCCGGGTACACGGTGCGGGTGCTGCCCCGGCACCCGCTGCTGGCCTCGGCGGCCGAGCTGGGCCGGGTGGTCCTGGCGGGCTGAGCGCTCACAGAGCAAGCCCCGAAAACGGTTCGCGGGAGAGGCGTGGCGCGCCAGCGACACGCCGGGCTCTTGACCCAGCGACGGGGTTGATTTTTTCGCGTCGTGTGTTCGTGACCCCGACACTCCGAAGCTTGCTTCGCGTGTGTCGGGGTCACGAACACACGACTCAGGAGCGAAAAAATCCCGCGCGCGGAGCGCGCCAATCAGACACTGAGCAGGGCGACACCCAGGTTCAGTGCTGTGGCGTACAGGAGCCACGCGAAATACGGCACCAGCAACCAGGTGGCCGCCCTGCTCACTTTGGCCGCGCTGCACAGGGTCACCCAGACCATCACGTCCAGGATCACGATCAGGGTCAGGGCCGGCCAGAGCCACTTCATGGCGAAGAAGATCGGCGTCCAGGCCAGGTTGAACATCAGCTGGGTCCACCACTGCCACAGGCCGCGGCTGACCTCCAGCGGGTGGGTGTCCCGGTGTTGCCAGAGCTGCCAGGCGGCCAGCGCGATCAGGCCGTACATCAGCGTCCAGATCGGCGGGAACAGCCAGTTCGGCGGGGTGAAGAAGGGCTTGGGTGCGGCGTTGTACCAGGCCGCGACGCCCGCCCTCGCGGAGACTCCGGCCACGCCCGCGACCAGGTAGCTGGCGAGCAGGAAGCCGATCAGGACGACCACGCTGCGCGGTCCGGAGGTCCAGGAGGCGCGGGGCGGCATGGCCCACAGCAGACCGCATCCGGCGGGAGGCGGCAAGCCGGGTCAGGTCACGCTGAGCCGCGCCCGGGTGCCCGCCACCCTCGGCCACCACGGCGCGAGCGTCTCGGCCTCGTCCAGGGCCAGCCGGGCGGCCCGGTTGTCGCCGGTGGCCATCAGGGCCCTGGCCAGGGTGGCCAGATCGTCGGCGCGGCTGAGGGTGGCGCCGCTGTTGCGGGCGCCGGAGCGGGCCAGGGTGGCCGCGCGGTCGGCGTTGCCGGCCAGCAGCTCCAGCAGGGCCTTGGTGCCGGTGAGCTTGAAGCCCGGGTAGCCGAGCTGTTCGGCGTCGTCCACGGCCTGGCGGGCGGTGGGCAGGCCGGTGGCCGCGTCCAGTTGGCCGACCTCCACCGCGTTCGCGGTCAGCGCGGCCAGTGAGGCCAGCGCGAAGGCCAGGTCCCGTGGCTCCTGGGCCGGGTCGGAGACCAGGCCGATGGTCAGTGCGAGCGCCTCGGCGTAGCGGCCGCGGGCCTCCAGCAGCGCGATCCGGGTCGCGGTGGTGGTGCGCCGTCCCGGGTGCTCCCTGGACAGTTCCGCGGTCAGCGCCTCCGCGGTCTCCAGGTCACCGCCGTTGACCGCGTCGATGGCCTCGTTGACCAGCGGCGCGGACTGCCATTCCGCGACCCGGTGCCGGGGCAGCTTCGGCAGCTGGAACAGCAGCCAGCCGGTGGAGGTGGTGCCCGCGTCGCGGCGCGGCAGCAGGCAGTGCGCGCCGGTGGCCAGCGCGCCGATGAGCAACCCGCGCCCGAACGGCGTGTCCAGCACGGTGGTCATGGCCAGCACGGCCGCGCCGCCGCCGATCGCGGAGGCCACGCCGGCCAGCCACATCCGGCACCGCGCGGGCGCCGCGCCAGGCCCGACCGAGACGCCGAGCATGATCGGCAACAGCCGCACCGACACGGTCCGCCGCGGCGTGCGCAGCTCGTAGACCCTGGCCCCCAGCCCCACCACCACGTCGTGCACCCGCACCCGCAGCGTCAGCGCGCCGAGCAGCAGGCCCAGCTGCAGCGCCATGAGTTCGGCCAGCATGCCGACCACCGCGCCGAGCAGCCCGGCGACCGCCGGATCGAGGGCACGCTCCACGGCCACCACGGCGATGGCCGCGGAGGCGAGGAACATCCGTCCGGGTCGGATCGGGCGAGTCAGGGAGCCCATGCTCTCGAGACGGTACGCGGTACCCGGGGGTTCCGTCGGGCGTCAGGACGTATGCGAGGGTGGCAAGGTCCGCCCGATCGGGCAGTGGCGGTCCTTGCCGGTGCGCGTGGGCGTGCTAAGGCCGTCCGGCACCCACCTGCCCTTTCGGGCGGCCGGACGGCCGGCGGCGCACACCCAGGAGCTGGACCGGAACTGGTCAGGGCCGACTCAGGCCACCGCTGTCCCTGGGGCGCAACCGGATTGCCGCCCCATCGGGCGGGTTCCCCTTGACCCCGGGGAAAAGCGCTGGACAGCGTTCACGGCACCGCGGGCGTGCCGCCCGGCACCACCGGCAGCCCGGCCGCCTTCCAGCCGCGGAAGCCGCCGACCAGGTCGGTGGCCCGGCGCAGGCCCAGCCGCTGGGCGTCCCTGGCGGCCAGGCTGGAGGCGTAGCCCTCGTTGCACACGATGATCACCGGGCGGTCCGCGGTCAGCCCGGGCAGCCGGAACTCGCCGTGCGGGTCCAGCCGCCACTCCAGCACGATCCGCTCCACCGGCACCGCGTCCGGGATCTCGCCCTCGGCGGCCCGGTTGGCGATCGGGCGGATGTCCACCACCAGCGCGCCTGCCCGGCGCAGCTCCTCGGCGGCGGCCGGCTCCACCCGGTCCAGCACGGCACGGGCCTCGGCGAGCAGGTCCTCGGCGGTCGCGGTCATCAGGAGTCCTTTCGGGGTTCGGGCACCGCGGTGTACTCGGTCAGGCTGGCGTACTCCGTGGTCGGCAGCAGCGGCGGCGAGTAGGCGTGCACGCTGGCCGCGCCGATCGCGCCCAGGTTGCGCACCTGGTGCGCGCGGCCGCGGCCGAAGGCGACCGTGTCACCGGTGGCCCTGGTGGCCGAGCGGACCGGGCCGCCCGGGTAGCGGTAGTCCTCGCGCAGCTCGCCCAGCAGCACGGTGAACGAGCCGGACGCGCCGCCGTGGTCGTGCGGCGCGGTGCCCTGGTCCTGGGCCCAGGACAGCAGCCACAGCTCCACGCCCTCGGTCAGCGCCAGCCGCGCCCACCAGCGCTGTTCCTGGCCGAACTCCAGGATCTCCAGCAGCGGCGTGGTCAGCTCGCTGGCCACCGTGCTGGTCAGCGAGCGCAGCTCCTGCGGGGTCCACAGCGGGCGGCGCGGGTGCAGCAGGTCGTGCAGGTAGGGCAGGTCCAGCCGGGGGTGGACATCGGGTCGGGACAGGGAAGTGGTCACGTGCTCGCTCCAGGTCGCGGATGGCTTCGGGGTGCGGAGCCAGACGCGGCGCGGCGCTGGTCCCGGACGCGGGAACCAGCGAGTGGAGAGGGTGACGCCGAGCGGAGAGAGGGCTCAGCGGCCGCGCCGCGTCAGCGGACACACGCAGCTGGCGACCCGGAGCAGGTCGACAGTGCGGTCACGCCACAGCGGCGGGCAGATCATGGCTGAATGGTGCCAGAAACCCGGCCCGGTTGTCAGCGGTGTCTCACCTGGTGGCCCGCAGCAACATCAAGGTCCGGCCGGGCACCGGCAGCGGCGTGCCCGGCGCCAGCGGGCCGGGCAGCGCGGGCGCGCCGTCGGCCGAGCCGGTGTCCAGCACCTGCTCGAAGCAGCTCGCGTAGCTCGGTCCCGGCAGCACGAACTCCACCGGCGCGGCGTCGGCGTGCAGCACCAGCAGCCAGGAGTGGTCCTCGGCCTGCGCGCCGGAACGGGTGTGGCTGCGGCAGTCCGCGCCGTCGATCCACATGCCCAGGGTGTGCCGGGACCCGTCGAACCAGTCCGTCTCGGCCATCTCCTGCCCGTCCGGGCGCAGCCACACCAGGTCCGGCTCGTCCTCCGGTGTGGTCCGGCCCTCGAAGAACTCGGCCTGCCGCAGCGCGGGGCACTCCCGCCGCAGCGCGATCAGCCGCCGGGTGAAGGCGAGCATGGCGAAGGCGGGCGAGCCGGGCACGGTCGGCCCGGTCCAGTCCAGCCAGGAGGTCTCGTTGTCCTGGCAGTAGGCGTTGTTGTTGCCGCCCTGGGTCCGCCACAGCTCGTCGCCCGCGGTCAGCATCGGCACCCCGGTGGACAGCAGCAGCGAGCCCATCAGGTTGCGGGCCTGCCGGGCGCGCAGCGCGAGCACCGCGCCGTCGGCGGTCTCGCCCTCCACGCCGTGGTTCCAGGACCGGTTGTCATTGGCCCCGTCCCGGTTGCCCTCGCCGTTGGCCTCGTTGTGCTTGTCGTTGTAGGAGACCAGGTCGCGCAGGGTGAAGCCGTCGTGCGCGGTGACGAAGTTCACCGACTGCCACGGCCGCCTGCCGTCGTCGGCGTAGAGGTCGGAGGAGCCGGTGAGCCGGTAGGCCAGGTCGCGCACGTCGGTGCTGGCCCGCCAGAAGTCCCGCACGGTGTCCCGGAACCGGCCGTTCCACTCCGCCCACTGCACGCCGAAGTCGCCCACCTTGTAGCCCTCGCCGGTGGCGTCCCAGGGCTCGGCGATCAGCTTGGTCTGGCACAGCAGCGGGTCGGTGGTGATCGCGGTGAGCAGCGCCGCGTGCCGGTCGAACGCGCCGCCACCGGGCCGTCCCAGCACGCTGGCCAGGTCGAACCGGAACCCGTCCACGCCCAGCTCGCCCGCCCAGTAGCGCAGCGAGTCGGTGACCAGCCGGACCACCGTGGGCGAGCCGGCGTCAAGGGTGTTGCCGCAGCCGGTCAGGTCGAAGCCGCCGCCGCCCGGGCCGTGCAGGTAGTAGGCGGGGGCGTCCAGGCCGCGGAAGCTCAGCGTCGGGCCGTCCAGGCCGCCCTCGCAGGTGTGGTTGAACACCACGTCCAGCAACACCTCGATGCCGGCCTCGTGCAGCGCGGCGACCATGGCGCGGAACTCCTCGACCTCCCGGCCCGGCTCGCTGGCGTAGGCCGCGTGCGGGGCCAGGAAGCCCAGCGTGGAGTAGCCCCAGTAGTTGTGCCGCCCGGCGCGGGCCAGCGCGGGCTCGTCGGCGAAGGCGTGCACCGGCAGCAGCTCCACCGCGGTCACGCCCAGCCGCACCAGGTGCTCGACGACCACCGGGTGGGCCAGGCCGAGGTAGGTGCCGCGCAGGTGCTCGGGCACCGCGGGGTGGCGCTGGGTGAAGCCGCGCACGTGCAGCTCGTAGACGACGGTCTCCTGCCACGGCACGTTCGGCCGTGGCCCGGTGGCCGGCCCGCCGGGCGCGGTGACCACCGACAGCGGCACGCTGCCCAGGGAGTCCACCGCGGACGGGACGCCGCCCATCGGGTCCTCACCCAGATGGCCCAGCGTTGCGTCCATATCGGTGACCGTGCCGCTGATCCGCCGGGCGTAGGGGTCGACCAGGATCTTGGCCGGGTTGCAGCGCACCCCCCGGTGGGGCTCGTACGGCCCGTGCACCCGGTAGCCGTAGCGCTGGCCGGGCGCCACGCCGGGGATGAGGCCGTGCCAGACGCCGAAGGTCCGCTGGGTCAGCTCGAACCGCCGCTCCACCAGGCGGCCGTCCGGCCCGTCGTCCACCAGGCACACCTCGACTGCCTCGGCGGAGGCCGACGCCACCGCGAAGCGGACCCCGCCGGGTTCCGGATGCGCGCCGAGCGGGAACGGCGCGCCGGCGAGCACCTGGGTCTCGTCGTCGGCAGTCATGCCCTTGATCTTGCCTCCTCCGGGGCCGGTTGCGGGAGCGTCGAGGGGACAGCCTGCCTCCCCGGTGGACGGGCCCGCGAGCGGGATGACAAGAATGGGGTCCGTGACCGAGCACGGCGGGCTGCCGGCCAGCGGGGCCAACGGTGTCGATGTAACCGATCTGGTGGTGCGCATGGACACCGTGGGTGTCCGAAGAGGGCGCACCACGCTGGTCCGTGGGATTGACTGGCAAGTGGAGCTGGACGAGCGCTGGGTGGTGCTCGGCCCGAACGGGGCCGGCAAGACCACCCTGCTGCGCCTGGCCGGGGCGGAGATGCATCCGACCTACGGGACGGTGCACGTCCTGGGCGAGAAGATCGGCCGCACCGACGTCTTCGAGCTGCGCCCCAGGATCGGCTTCTGCTCCGCCGCGCTGGCCGCCAGGGTGCCCGGCGAGGAGCTGGTGCGGGACCTGGTGGTCAGCGCCGGGTACGCGGTGCTGGGCCGCTGGCGCGAGGACTACGACCAGCAGGACACCCGCCGCGCCGACGAGCTGCTCAAGGCCATGGGCATCGCGCACCTGGGCGACCGGACCTTCGGCACCCTCAGCGAGGGCGAGCGCAAGCGCACGCTGATCGCCCGCGCGCTGATGACCGACCCGGAGATGCTGCTGCTCGACGAGCCGGCCGCCGGCCTGGACCTGGGCGGCCGGGAGGACCTGGTGGCCCGGCTGTCGGAGCTGGCCATGGATCCGGACGCGCCGGCCATGGTGCTGGTGACCCACCACGTGGAGGAGATCCCGCCGGGCTTCACGCACGCGCTGCTGCTGCGCGAGGGCGGCGTGGTGGCCCAGGGCCTGCTGGACGACGTGCTGACCGAGCAGAACCTCTCGGCCGCCTTCGGCCAGAACCTGACCCTGCGGCGCGACGGCGACCGATTCTTCGCCTGGCGCAAGTGAGCGGTGGCGCCAGGCGGGTTACTGCGCGGTAGCCTTCTTTCGTAAGCCTGTGGTCAGCGCGAGGAGGGCACCAGCGTGGGTGAGTTCGTCAGGCTCGAAGTCGACGGCGGGGTGGGCACCATCCGGTTGGACCGGCCGCCGATGAACGCGCTGAACAAGCAGGTCCAGGAGGAGATCCGGGCCGCCGCGACCGAGGCTGCCACCAGGGACGACGTCCGCGCGGTGATCGTCTACGGCGGCGCGAAGGTGTTCGCCGCCGGTGGGGACATCAAAGAGATGGCGGACATGTCCTACGCGGAGATGTCCGCGCGAGCCGGGGCGCTGAGCTCCTCGTTCGCCGCGGTGGCGCAGATCCCGAAGCCGACCGTGGCCGCGATCACCGGGTACGCGCTCGGTGGCGGGCTCGAGCTGGCGCTGTGCTGTGACCGGCGGATCGCCGGGGACAACGCGAAGCTGGGGCAGCCGGAGATCCTGCTCGGCATCATTCCCGGCGCGGGCGGCACCCAGCGGCTGGCCAGGCTGGTCGGGCCGAGCAAGGCCAAGGACATCGTGTTCACCGGGCGGTTCGTCGGCGCCGAGGAGGCGCTGCGGATCGGCATGGTGGACGAGGTGGTCGGGCCGGAGGACGTCTACGCCGCCGCGCTGCGCTACGTCGGGCAGTTCGTCAACGGTCCGGCCGCCGCGCTGGCCGCGGCCAAGGCCGCCATCGACGGCGGGTTGGACAACGACCTCGGCAGCGGGCTGAAGCTGGAGAGCCACCTGTTCGCCGCGCTGTTCGCCACCGAGGACCAGAAGATCGGCATGCGTTCGTTCGTGGAGAACGGTCCCGGAAAGGCGAAGTTCGTTGGCCGCTGACCCCACCCCCAACCCGCACGCCACGGCCGAAGAGGTCGAGGCGGCTTTCCGGGATCCCAAGCTCGCCAACGTGCTCTACCACGACTGGGAGGCGGGCACCTACGACGAGAAGTGGTCCATCTCCTACGACGAGCGCTGCATCGACTACGCGGTCGGCCGGTTCAAGATCGCGGCCGGTGACGCGGGCCCGTACGAGCACGCCATGGAGCTGGGCTCGGGCACCGGGTTCTTCCTGCTCAACCTGATGCAGGGCGGGGTGGCCAAGAAGGGCTCGGTCACCGACCTCTCGCCGGGCATGGTCGAGGTCGCGCTGCGCAACGCCAAGAGCCTGGACCTGGACGTGGACGGCCGGGTCGCCGACGCCGAGCGCATCCCGTACGAGGACGAGAGCTTCGACCTGGTGGTCGGGCACGCGGTGCTGCACCACATCCCGGACGTGCAGGCCGCCTTCGCCGAGGTGCTGCGGGTGCTCAAGCCCGGCGGCCGGTTCGTCTTCGCCGGTGAGCCGACCAAGGTCGGCGACTTCTACGCCCGCCGCCTCGGCCGCCTGACCTGGTGGCTGACCACCAACCTGACCAAGCTGCCGGTGCTGGACTCCTGGCGCCGTCCGCAGGCCGAGCTGGACGAGTCGTCCAGGGCCGCGGCCCTGGAGGCCGTGGTGGACCTGCACACCTTCGACCCGACCGAGCTGGAGCGGATGGCCCGCGCGGCCGGCGCGACCGGGGTGAAGGCGAGCACCGAGGAGCTGACCGCGGCCCTGTTCGGCTGGCCGGTGCGCACCTTCGAGGCCGCGGTGCCCAGGGAGAAGCTCGGCTTCAACTGGGCGATGTTCGCCTACCGCACCTGGCAGCGACTGTCCTGGGTGGACGAGAAGCTGCTCACCGGGATCATCCCCCGGGAGGCCTTCTACAACGTGCTGATCACCGGCACCAAGCCCTAGCTGGTAGCCGCGACCTCGCGGTGGGTGGCCATTTGCCGTTCACCGCGGGGTGACGGCCGCCGCCCGACGCACAGCCTCCGTTCGGCGCACGGGCGGGGTGATCCACGGACAACGCACGGCCTGGCTGGGCACCCTGACGGCATGTGGGAGGCGGGGGCCGGGACGGCCGACGAGGTGTTGACGCGGCTCCGGCGGGCATTGCCCGGTGGCGCGACCCGGGGTTGCGCCACACCGGCGGCCCGCCCGGAGTGCCCGGTCAGCCCGGACGGCAGGCACTGCCAGTCCGCCACCGGCGCTCCGGTCTGCCAGTTCTGCGGCGCGCCGATGTAAGCCAGCAGACGTGTTGGCCGTTCTCGTACCGAGTGTTGGCCGATCTCGTACTGAGTGTTGGCCGAAGTCGTACGCCGCGTTGGCCGAAGTGGGCGCTGGTGGGTACGGGAACGGCCAACACCGCGTCCAAGATCGGCCAACACACCGTACGAGAACGGCCAACACGGCGGGTGGGTTAGTAGGCGCTGGTTGGGATCCAGTCGGCGTGGCCGAAGCCGGCGCCGCCGGTCTGCGGCTCGAAGCTCCAGCCCTGGGTCGGGTCGGCCGGGTTGCAGTTGGCCAGCTGGATGGCCGCGCCCGCGGTCTCGTTGGCCGGGGCGAGGCAGACCGCGGGGTTGGCGGTGGCGCGCAGCAGGCCCTCCACCAGCCCCCAGCGCTGGTTGGCCGCGCCGGTGCACTCCTGTAGCTGGATGGGCGCGCCGGGGGCCAGGGCCGGACCGGCCGGGCCGAGGCAGCGGTCGTGGTTCAGCTCGATGTGCAGCGCCGCGGTGGCCGGGTCCCGCCAGAAGCCCTGGTTGCCGCCGCCGGTGCAGTTCCAGGCCAGCAGCTTGTAGCCGACCCTGGTCGAGTAGCCCTCGGCGTCGGCGCACAGGCCGGTCTTGGCGTTGCGCAGCTGCCGGAAGTCCAGCAGGCCGCGGTAGAGCGTGGCGGTGCCGGTGCTGGCCGGGTCCACGCAGGTGCCCTCCGGCCAGCTCGGGTTGGCGTAGAAGGCGGTCAGGCAGTCGCCGTAGGCGGTGTGGCCGGCCTCGTTGGGGTGGAAGGACTGCTGGCTGCCCAGGAAGGTCAGCCCGCGCGCCCACGGGGTGTCCGAGCACACCTCGTGCCCGTGCAGCAGGCGGCTGGTGTCCAGGTAGCGGACGCCGGTGTTCTTCGCGGCCTGCCGGATGGCGCGCTCCACCATCGGCACCACCTTGTTCCGGGCGAAGGCCTGGTCCTTGAGGTAGAGCAGGCAGCCGCCCTGGTTCCAGCCGGGGAACGTCGGGTTGTCCTCCACGTCGGGACCGAGCGGGCTCGGGTAGCTGCCGAGGACGAACTGGTAGTCGCCATCGCCGTAGCCGGCGTCCCGCATGGTCTGCCGGATGCTGGCGATGCCCTTCTCCAGCGCGGCCTGGGTGCCGTTGGCCCGCTGCTGCATGCCGTCGGTGTAGGTCGGCCAGCAGTTGCCTGCCAGCAACAGCCTGCGCCCGGCGCAGTCCTTGGCCAGCGGCCCGAACTCCAGCCCGCCGGTGTCGTTGGCCCCGGACATCAGCCAGATCAGCCTGACCCTGGTGTTGCGGGCCTTGATCGCCAGGCTGTCGCCCTGGTTGAGCTCGTCGAACTGCTTGGCGCCGCTGCGGTACACCAGGTGCGTGCTCTCCGCACCGGAGCACGCCAGGTTGAACCGAAGGTCGGTGTCGAACCGAGCCTGGTGCACCGCGGCGCCCACCGAACGGTGGCAGAAGTTCAGCGGACCGTCCGTGCCCGGTTCGTAGTTGCCGACGCCCTCACCCGAGACCTGGCTGTCCCCGAGGCTGACCACCGACGACTTGCGCTGTGCCGGCGGCCGCAGTTCCGGGCTGCCGTACAGCGAGGTCGACTCGCCCGCGCGGATCTTCTCCAGATCCGTGGGCAGCTCCCGCACCGCGCGGACGCGGGCCGAAGCGGGGACGGCCGGGGCGGCGAGCAGCCCGGCCAGGCAGGTCAGCAGCAGGGACAGACTCAGCAGTCGAGTGGGAAGTTCGGCGGTACGGACGCGGGTGGTGCGGCGGGCGGTCGTGAACACCCCATCCTTGTCGCACGTCCGGCACGGCGGCGGAACCCTCGGGGACGCCGGGTCACCCGAGGGTTCCACGCATGTACCCGGCCGGTTGACCGTTGCCGGGGCAAGTGTCAGCGCGTAGCCGGAACGCGGTCGCTACCGGAACAGCCGATCACCGGGGTTGGCCATGCGGTGCGTGCCGCCGTGCTGGGCCACCCAGTTGCGGACCGCCGCGATGGACTGCGAGCACTCCCAGCCGTCGTTGTACTCGGTCACCCGGTGCTTGGCCCAGCCGGCGATGATGCCGTTGACGCCGGCCTCGCCGAGCAACTTGTCCACGTACCAGGGGTCGTCGTAGTCGGTGGTCCAGGAGAAGGTGGCCGCGAGCGCGCCGGAGTCGCGGTACCCGGCCGCCTTCTTCAGCTCGGTGCAGGTGTAGTAGGTGGCCTCGGTGCAGTTGCCGAAGCCCTTGCGGATGTCGGAGTCGCCGTAGTCCATCGCCCGGCGGCCGTTCGGCAGGCCCGCGCCGTGCTTGGCGTAGACGCCCTGCACCGTGCCCAGTGAGCCGGTGGTGACGATCCCTTCCAGGTTGCCGAGCTTGCCCTGCAGGCTCTGCCAGCCCCGGCCGCCCACGTCCGGGGTGCTGCCGGGGTGGTACTCGTAGAACCCGTACAGCACCTGGATGCCGGCCGCGGTCAGCTTCTGCGCCTTGTCCCGCAGCCCGGCGACGCTGCACGTGCGGTTGGGCGCCTCACCGCAGTAGTTGGGGTCCTTGATGTCCAGCCAGACCAGGGACAGCCGCCGACCCGCCCGCGCCTCGGCCACGATCAGGTCGAACATGGTGTCCACGCTCGGGCCGTACCGGTTGTTGCCCGCCGAGGAGCAGTCGTGCCAGGCGCGCCATTCGTTCGGGTTCCACCAGGCGCACATGTCGATCTCGATGGCGTTGGCCCCGTGCTTGATCGCGGCCCGCACCCCGTCCGGCGTGTTCACCCGGTGCGCGATGGCGTAGATCGGCCGCTGCGCGGCGGCCACCGCGGGCGGGACACCGACGAACCCGATGCCGAGCACCGTGCAGAGTGTGGCCAGCACCGCTGCGAGTCTTCGCTGATTCACCGTCATCCCGATGATGCTGGCCGGGAAACCACGGCGGCGACCGGTTCGCGGGGAGAGTGTGCCTGTAGCGCCCAGGCGAACTGGCCGAACAGGCACCGAGCTCATCGGGACAGTTCGGACGCCGCCGGTGTAGTGAGCCGCTCCAGCACGAACCGGCTGACCTCGGCCACGTCGGCCTCCAGCAGCACGTCGATCCGGCGGCCGGTGGCATCCGGCATCCGGTTGCCGAAGGTCGCGCCGCGGCCGGGCCCGGTGCCGCAGTCCACCTCCACCGGCAGCGCGGTCCGCCGCAGCATGCCCGGCCTGGCCACCTCCAGCACGGCGAGCACGTCGTGCAGGGCGACCTCGTCCACGCCGTAGAAGGCCAGGTACTGCCTGCGGTAGTGGTCCACCACCTTGGCCAGCGTGGCCGCCGGGCCGCCCGCCGCGGCGAGCTGGGCCAGCCAGGGACCGTCCACGGCGCAGCGCAGCGACAGGTCCAGCGGGACCAGGCTGGTCGGCACGTCCTCCTCGACCAGCACCCGGCGCGCGGCCTCCGGGTCGCTCCAGACGTTGAACTCCGCGGCCGGAGTGGTGTTCCCGCTGGCCAGCCCGCCACCCATGATCGACAGTCGGCCGATCTTCGGCTTCAGCTCCGGGTAGCTGGCCAGCAGCAGCGCCACGTTGGTCAGCGGGCCGATGGCCACGATGGCCACCGGCGACTCGGCGGCGCGCAGGGTGTCGGCCATCAGCTGCACCGCGCCGCGCGGGTCCGGCGCGGCGGCGGCCTCGGGCAGCAGCGCGGACTGGCCACCGAGGCCGTCCGTGCCGTGCCAGCCCTCCGCGCGGAAGGCCGCCGGGTACACCAGCGGCCGGTCCGCGCCGATGCCCACCGGCACGTCGGTGCGGCCCAGCATGGTCAGCAGTCGCAGGGCGTTCGCGCTGGTCAGCTCGGGTCCGACGTTGCCGAAGACGGTGGTCACCGCGCGCAGGTCCAGCTCGGGGCTGTTCACCGCGAACAGGAAGGCCACCGCGTCGTCGATGCCGGGGTCGGTGTCCAGGATCAGTGGTGTGGGGCTCATGCGAGCACCTCCTCGACCTCGTCGCGGGTGGGCAGTGCGGGCTGGGCGCCGTGCCGGGTGGCGGTGAGCGCGCCGACCGCGCAGGCCCGGCGCAGCGCCTCGGTGTCCGACCGGCCCTCCAGCAGGCCGAGCATGAGCGCGGCGGTGAAGGCGTCCCCGGCCGCGGTGCCGTCGACCGCGGTGACGGTGGGCGGCTCGGCCTCGGCGACCTTGACGCCGTCCCGGCGCAGCTCCGCGCCTGCCGCGCCGTGGGTGATCGCGACCGTGCGGGCCAGGTCGATGTTCTCGATCGCCTCGAACTCGCCGCGGTTGACCACGACCAGGTCGGCCCGGCGCAGCACCGCATCCGGCACCGGCCGGGCCGGCGCGGCGTTGAGCGCGAAGAAGCCGGTGGCGTGCTCGGCCGCGGCCACCACGGCCGCCTCCGGCACCTCCAGCACGGTGAGCACCCCGTCCGAGCCCGCCAGTTGCGCGGGCTTGACCGCCAGGCGGGCGTTCGCGCCGGGCACCACCACGATGGTGGTCTCCGCGGACTCGTCCACCTCGATCAGCGCCAGCCCGGTCGGCCCCGGGACCTCGGTCAGTTCGGACAGGTCGACCCCGTCCGCGCGCAGCAGCGCCAGCGCCTCGGCGGCCAGCGCGTCGGTGCCGACCGCGGCGACCAGCCGCACCTCCGCGCCGAGGCGGCGCGCGGCCAGCGCCTGGTTCGCCCCCTTGCCGCCGGGGGCCTGGGCGTAGTGGGTGGCGGTGAGGGTCTCGCCGGGCTGGGGCAGGGCGGGCAGTCGCGCGATGAGGTCGAGATTGACGCTGCCGACGACGGTGATGGATACAGGCACGGCTCTATCCTGCCCTGGGTGTGTCTGTCCGGTCGTGTCTGCGAGAGTCGTGATCGAGCCGGTCGCTGGCGGTGCGGCCGGAACGGCCTCATACCGGGAGTATTCGGGCGTTCCGGCCGTGCCGCCAGCGACCGGCTCGGCGCGGCTATCGCGGGCACGACCGGGCAGACACACCCAGCACCCGCCCGTTAGGGTTCCCAATTCATGACGAGCATGTGGGGCGCGCCGCTCGCGTCGCGTCTGGGTTCGTGGCGGAAGTCACGGCGGGACCCCCGGCAGGCCAAGTTCCTGACCATGGACTCCCTGCGCTGGGTGGTCCGCAACCGCGCCTGGACGCCCTGGTACCTGGTCCGTTACTGGCGGCTGTTCCGCTTCCGGCTGCTCAACCCGCACGTGGTCCTGCGCGGCATGGTCTTCCTCGGCCGCAAGGTCGACCTGCACTGCCGGCCGGGGTACGGGAGGCTGGAGATCGGGCGCTGGGTGCACATCGGGGACGGCAACGCCATCCGCTGCCACGAGGGTTCGCTGCGCATCGGCGACAAGGCGGTCTTCGGCAAGGACAACGTGGTCAACTGCTACCTCGACATCGAGATCGGCGACTCCACGCTGGTCGCGGACTGGGTCTACATCTGCGACTTCGACCACGTCACCGCGGACATCCACCAGCCGATCAAGGACCAGGGCATCGTGAAGACCCCGGTCCGCCTCGGCCCGGACTGCTGGCTGGCGACCAAGGTGACCGTGCTGCGCGGCACCAGGGTCGGCCGGGGCTGTGTGCTGGGCGCGCACGCGGTGGTCAAGGGCGATGTGCCGGAGTACTCGATCGCGGTCGGCGCGCCTGCCCGGGTGGTGCGGGACCGGCGCGCGGACTACGAGGCGGACGCGGCCCGGCGCGCCGCGGTGGCGGACATGGCCCGCAAGGCCAAGGAGGCCATGCAGCAGAACCTGGGCGACTAGCCCCGTTCGAGCACCCACCCCGCGGCCGCCCGCCCCGAGTCCAGCGCACCGTCCACAGTGGACTCGATCACACCGCCCCAGGCCACCGTCTCGCCCAGCGGCGCGGTCACCAGCCGCGCCGCCGAGGGCTCCGGTCGCAGCACGTAGGCGCCGAGGGCGAACGGGTCCGCGGCCCAGTCGTGCCACGCCGCCCTGGTGTGCCGGATGTCCGGCCGGCCGCTGATCCGGCGCACCGCGAGCAGCGCCCGGTGTGTGCGCCGGGCCGCCGGCAGCGCCCACAGCTCGCGCGCGGCCTCGCCGACCGCCCAGGTCACCACGACCTGGCCGCGGTAGCCGCGGATCCCGGCGGAGGCGTCCCAGACCGCGCACGGGCCGTCGGAGAAGTCGGCGAAGGCGCGGCCGCGCCTGGGCAGCACCGAGCGCGGGAACTCCAGCAGGATCTTGGCCACCGGCAAGGGGTAAAGGCTTTCCAGGGCACGCCGGCGGTCCTCGGGCAGCGGTGGGGTGAACTCGACCGAGCCCGCCCGCAGCACGCCGAGCGGCAGGGTGAGCACGCACCGCCGTCCGCGCAGCACCGTGCCGTCCGCGGTGTGCAGCGCCACCCCGTCCGGTCCGTGCTCGACCCGCCGCACCACCACCCCGGTGCGCACGTCCAGCCCGGCGGCCAGTGGGGCGAGCACCTGGTCGTAGCCGCCGAGCACCCGGAAGTCGCCGCCCTCCCGCCAGGTCAGGTCCGGCAGCCGTCCGTTGAGCAGCGCCTCGGCCAGCAGCACGCCCTCCTCCGCCGGTTGCTCCCGCAGCGAGCCGAGATCGGCCTCCATGGCCAGCACGGCCAGCGGCAGGTTGCCCCTGGGCAGACCGGCCCTGGTCAGGTAGCTCTCCGCGTCCTCACCCGGCAGCGGCTCGGGCACCGGGCCGTCGTGCGCTGGCCGTCCGTGCGGCATGTGCCAGACCCGCCGCGAGCTCTCCGAGATCCACCGCGCGTCCGCGGTGCGCCGGATGTAGGCGCCCAGCGCCCTGGTCCGGACCCGGCGCAGCAGCGGCCAGGTGGAGACCCGGCTGCCGTGCACCAGCTCCGCGCCCAGCTCCACCGGCACCGGCATCGCCGCGCGGTCGGTCCACAGCCGCCCGCCGATCCGGTCCCTGGCCTCCACCACCAGCACCCGCCTGCCCGCGTCGGCCAGCGCCCGCGCCGCGCCCAGCCCGGCCGCGCCGGCCCCGACCACGAGCACATCCGCGTCGAACATCGAACTCCTCAGTCGAACCGGACGTGCCGGAGCTGCACCCGCCACCGCCGCAGCTGCGCGGTGACCGGATTGTCCCGGTTGGGCAGCAGCCGCAGTCCGGCCCGCGCGGCCACCTCCTCGGCGACCTGGGGCACGGTCAGGTTCTCGGTGGCCACGTGCTCGGCGAAGAGCGGATCGGCCAGCGCGGTGGCGCAGCGGTCGTACTGCAACGCCGCCCAGCCGTTGCGGGTCTCGCCCCGGCTGCGCAGCCGCCGCAGCAGCAGCTCCCGGTCCGGCACGGTCAGCGTGTAGTGGCTGACCTGGTGGCCCAGTTCGCGCAGCCCGCCAATGATCTCCTGGTAGTAGCCGGGGTTCACCAGCGTCATCGGCACGATCACCACGCCCGGCACCGACTTCGCGATCTGGTCCAGCATCTCCCTGGTGCCGGTGCGCCACAGCGGGATGTCCTGGAAGTCCGACCGCTGCTCCTTGGGCAGCATCCGGTGCATCCCGGCGCCGAAGTGCTCGGGGTCGGCGAGGTGACTCCCCGGCAGCCGGCGCTGGATCTCGTGCGACACCTGGGTCTTGCCCGCGCCGAAGGTTCCGTTGATCCACAACAGCATGAGGTCGAAGCTACCCGGACCGTGATCCGGCATCACCCGGTCGGCCCAGTATCACCCGCCAGAGGGCGGCTTAGGGTGCCTGTTCCTGTCGTCGTCGGGGATGAGCGGTGTGAGGTGGACCGTGTCCGTTCCCCGATTCAGGCTGCTGGCCGGACTGTGCGCCGGTGGCGCGTTGCTGGCCGGTTGTGGCGCGTCCCCCTCGGTGCAACCACCGCCGTTGCCGCAGACCTCCGTCACCACGGCCACGAGCACCACGACCACCACCGCGGCAACGACAACAACCGCGACCCCAACGCCGCCACCGGCCCCGCCGCAGCCGAGCCAACCGCCCCCGCCGCCACCGGCTCCGCGCACCTCGGCCAAGCCGCCGGCCCCGCCGAAGACCACGCCCAAACCGCCACCGCCGCCGCCCGCGGCCAAGACCGACCCCCGCTACCGGACCTGCAAGGAGGCCAAGTCGCACGGCCTCGGCCCGTACTACCTGGGCGTCGACCCGGAGTACCACTGGTACCGCGACGCCGACCACGACGGGAAGGTCTGCGAGTAGTCGCTACTCCCGGCCGAAGACGTTCCCGGACGGGATCTTCGGGCGGCCCAGCACCGGCCGGGGCCCTCGGGTGGTGGCGGCGTAGACCGCGGTGGTGTCGGCGGCGATCAGGTCCCAGTTGAAGTCGGTGGACAGCCTGGCCTTGGCCGCCCTGGCCCTGCGCTTGGCCGCGGCCGGGTCGGCCAGCACCGCGCGCACCGCGCTGGTCAGGCCGTCCAGGTCGCCGGGGGTGAAGGACAGGCCGGTGCGGCCGTGCTGGACCACCTCGCCGAGGCCGCCCGCGGTGGAGGCGACCAGGGGCGCGCCCGCGGCGGCGGCTTCCAGGGCGACGATGCCGAAGGGTTCGTAGCGGCTGGGCAGGATGACCGCGTCGGCGGCGGGCAGCAGGGCGGAGAGGTCGCGGTCGGCGAGGTGGCCGACGAAGTCCACCGCGCGGCGGATGCGCAGCTTGCGGGCGGCCTCGACCAGGTGCGGCTCGTGGATGCCCTTGCCGGCCACCACCAGGCGGGCGCCGGGGTGCGCGCGGCGGATCCGGGGCAGCGCGGCCAGCAGGTCCTGCACGCCCTTCTCCCACTCCAGCCTGCCGAAGAACAGCAGCAGCGGCGCGCCGTCGGGGGCGTGCCTGGCCCGGGCGGCGGCCACCTCGGCCTGGTCCACCCGCCAGCGGCGCGGCTCGATCCCGTTGTGCAGCACGGTGACCATCTCGGACTCCACCTCGAACAGGTGGGCGGCTTCGTCCCGCATCGCGGCCGAGCAGGTGATCAGGCCGTCGGCGGAGTTGGCCAGCCACCACTCCACCGAGTGCACCTGCTGGTTCAGCGTGTGCGACAGCCAGCCGCTGTGCCGCCCGGCCTCGGTGGCGTGGATGGTGGCGACCAGCGGCGCGTCCGCGGCCTCGGCCAGCGCGATCGCGGCGTGCGCGACCAGCCAGTCGTGCGCGTGCACCACCTGAGGCCGCCAGTCCCGCAGCAGCGCCAGCCCGGTGCGGATCATGGCGTGCCCCATGGCCAGCGTCCAGGCCACCAGGTCCTGCTCGAAGGTCAGGTGCGCCGGGTCCTCGGCCACCCGCAGCACCCGGACCCCCTCGCCGAGCACGTCCTCGCCGGGGTGGGTCACCGCGTCCGTGCCCGCCGGGTGGCGGCACAGCACGACCACCTCATGCCCTTGGGCGGCAAGGTTTTTCGCCAGCGCGTGCACATGACGGCCCAGGCCGCCGATCACGACCGGCGGGTACTCCCAGGACAACATCAGCACGCGCATGCGGACCCGTTCCTCCCCGTGTGTGCCGACAACCTACCCATCGGCGCGGACTCGCAGCGCACGCGCGTCCAGGTGGCCGAACAGGCCGTCCGGTCCGCGCAGCTCGGCGGCCAGCCGCAGCGCCCGGCCCCGGTCGCCCTCGGCGAGCAGCCGGGCCAGCTCGTGCGCGTGCCCGCCGTGGATCTTGGCCCGCCGCCGCGCGTAGTCGGCCGCGGAGTCCTTGGTCACCATGAACGCCCAGTCGCTGGACAGGCTCAGCAGGGTCTCCCGCAGCAGCTGGTCGAAGGCGGGGTCACGGGTGGTCCCGATCAGATGTCCGTCCACTGTGGACAGTACTCGGCGTTGCAGGTCCGCGCCGTCGGTGACCAGGTCGGCGACCTGCTCGCCGTCCCACACCCGCCAGTCCTTGCCGGAGCCCCAGGAGGAGGCGGGCAGCTCCACCGGCGCGCCCAGGTGACCGGCGGCCAGCGCGCCGCGCAGCGTGCTCACCCGCACCCCGGCCTCGGGCAGCGCGCGCAGCACCGCCTCCAGCCAGGCCGGGCCCTCGTGCCACCAGTGCCCGAACAGCTCGGTGTCGTAGGCGGCCACCACCAGGCCCGGCTTCCCGTCCCGCGCGGCCAGCTCGGTCAGCCGGCGCACCACGGTGTCCACGAAGTCCGCGGCGTGCCTGGCCACCGCGGCGGCGGCCAACTCCGGCTCGTACGGCCGTTTCTGCTCCGGCGGCACCTGTTTCCCGGTGACCCGCGAGGGTTTCAGCCCGGACGGGTGGTCGTAGGTGTGGAAGTCCCGGTAGGCCGGATCGCCCGGGTAGCCGGCCTTGGGCGACCAGACCCGGTAGGTCACCTCAAGATCGCGGCCGAAGCAGATCACGTCCGAGGAGCCGACCGGCCGCGCGGTCGCGGTGTCGCCGTGCAGGGCCGGACCGTCGACCAGGAACCGGCGCACCCCGGCCGCCGCGTACCCGGTCTCCATGCCCGGCGCGTAACCGCATTCCGGGGCCCAGATCCCTTCCGGCGCACGGCCGATCCGCGACGCGGTGTCCGCCAGACCCAGTCGCAGCGCGAACTCGCGCAGCCGGGGGTCCAGCAGCGGCTGGAACGGGTGCGTGGCCGGGCCGCCCAGCAGCTCGATGGTTCCGTTGTCCGCCAACGGTCGCAGCACCGGGGAGAAGCCGTGCCGCCAGCGCGACTCGAACTCCGCCAGGGTGGCGCTGGCCTGCCGGTGCTCGGCCGCGGCCAGCTCGCGCAGCAGCGGATCGCCGTGCTGCCAACGGGTTCCGGCGTAGTGCGCGCGGTTGAGCCAGGAGCCGAGCCAGTGGTGGTAGGCGCGCAGCGCGTACGGGTCGTCCAGCTGCGCGGCCAGCACCGGGGTCACGCCCAGGGTCAGCACGTCCCGGCGGCCCTCGGCGGCGAAGTTCTCCAGCATGCGCAGCAGCGGCTGGTAGGAGTGCGCCCAGGCCTGGTAGAGCCATTCCTCGCCGACCGGCCACACGCCGTGGTGGCTCAGCCAGGGCAGGTGGCTGTGCAGCACCAGGCTGAAGGTGCCGATCGGCGCCCGGCTCACGGCCGCACCGCCACGGCCACCAGGTCCAGGCTGGCGTCGATGTCCCCGGTGTGGATGGCGAAGTCCGCGACGGACACCCCGGCCACGTCGGTGAGCAGCGGTTCCGGCCAGGGCTGCCCGGAGAGCACCACCGCCACCTGCGCGTCGATGATCGACCCGCCGTGCGCGGCGTCCAGCTCGCGCAGCCGCGGCCCGTGGTGCAGCCCGGCCAGCAGCTCCACCCGGAACCCGGCCGCGCGCAGCAGCTCGTCCAGCTCCGATCCGGCGAGCTCACGGGTGTGGAACGGGTTCAGCGGGGTGTCCCGGCCGGGGGAGAAGGTGATCCGGTTCGGCGTGGTCAGCAGCAGCCGCCCGCCCGGCCGCAGCACCCGCAGGCACTCGGCCAGGAACCCCGGCTGGTCCCACAGGTGCTCGATCACCTGGAGGTTGGCCACCACGTCCACCGCGCCGTCGGCCAGCGGCAGCGCGGCCAGGTTCCCGCGCAGCACCGCCACCCTCGGGTAGGCCCTGGCCACGTGCGCCACGGTCAGCTCGTCGTAGTCCAGCCCGACCACCCGCGCGGCCACCGAGGCGATCAGGTCCGCGCCGTAGCCCTCCCCGCAACCGGCCTCCAGCACGGTCGCGCCCGCGCAGTGCGGCAGCAGCGCCGCGTAGGCCGCCTCGTGCCGACGGAACCAGTAGTTCTCCTCGGCGATGCCTGGGACAGTGCGCTCACCGGTGAGCGGCAGCGATTCGGCGGTCACCCCCGGTACCCTACCGGTCAGTAACTCCAGGTACGAGGGTCAGCCTCCGCCGAACCCGCGCGCACTGGCCGCGTCGGCCCACCGGTAGTCGGCCACCGAGTCGGTCCCGGCCTTGGCGAAGCGCCCGTACACCCCCGGCACCAGGTCCGCGGCGGCCCGCAGCGCGGCCTCGGTCTCGGTGTAGCGCGGCCGGAACGCCTGGCCGAGCACGCCGGAGCCGAGCGCGCCGGTCGCCGCGGCCAGCGCCTCCCGGTCGGCGTGCCAGGCTCGCTCGTAGGCGTCGGCGGTGTCGGCCACCGAGCGCATCGCGGCCTCGGCGGCCGCCAGGTCCAGGTCGGCGAAGTGCACATCAGCTCCAGATGAGCATCGTCAGTTCCAGATCGGGTAGTCGGGCTCGTGGTCGCGCTCGCGGATGATGTCGTCCTGCTCGCCCACGATCAGCGCGGCGATGTTGTGCTCGGAGGTGCCGCCGCGCACGCTGTAGCCGGAGTGGCCGGAGCCGGGCAGGCGCGGGGCCTCACCCGGGTAGGGCGAGGGGGCGGTGCCGGGCTCGCCGTGGATGGCGGGCAGCCGGGACGGGTCGCCGCCGAAGGCGCCGGCGTCCGCGACCGGGTCGTTCCGGGTCTCCTGCACCAGCACCCGGTCCGGGGACAGACCCAGCTGCCCGGGGTCCAGCGTGCCGACGCCGGGAGAGCCCCAGACCGCGGCCCGGTCCACGCCGGTGCCCTGCAACAGGGCCAGGCCGGTGGTGGTCGAGCCGTAGGAGTGGCCGAGCGCGGTCAGCTCCGGGTCCACCGGGCGGGCCGCGTCGATGCCGCGCAGGAACGGGGCCAGCTTGTCCGCGCCCGCCCTGGCCGCCTGGTCCAGCCCGACGGTCTGACTGGGGTTCAGCAGGCTGTCTCCGGTCAGCTGCGGCGCCTGGTAGCCGATCCAGGTCACCGTGGCCACCGTCTCGCCCTCGCGGCCGTTGCGCGCCAGCACCGCCAGGCTCCGGTCCCGCAGCGCGTTCAGGTCCTCGTCGTAGCCGCGCAGCGAGCCGTCCACCGTGCTGGTCAGGCCGGGGGTGAACACCGCGACGTGCTTGGCGTTGTCCACATCGCCGTTGCCGATGGCCGCCTCCACCCGCTCGCCCTGGGTGTTCAACAGCAGCACGCTGCGCCCCTCCCTCGTGGCCACGTCCCGCACCGCCTCGACCGAGGCCAGCTTGGCGTCGATGGCGGCCAGGCGCTTCTGGTGCTCGGTGAAGGCCTGCTCCCGGTCCCAGTACAGGAACGGCCGGTCGCCGTTCTCGTACTGCCGGATGAGCTCGGCCCGCTCGGCCAGCAGCCGGTCCCGCTCGATGTCCAGCCGCAGCCGGTTGGCCTCGTCCCTGGCCGCGAACGGGATGCCGTCCAGGTTGCCGATCCACTCCGGGTGCTCCCGGATGATCGCCTGCTGGTCCGGCTTGCTCAGCGCGTTCCACCAGGCCGCGTTGTCCTCCGGCGAGCCGCCTGGCGGGGGCGGTTTGAGCCCGCCGAGCGGCTCGGGCACCGTGCCCGCGCTGAACCCGCCGTTGATCCGCTCGGCCGCGTCGGCAACCAGCTGTTCCACCTGGTCGGCGACCTGCCCGGCGTAGATCAGCGGGGCCGAGACGCCCAGCGCGGGAGCGGTCAGCAGGAAGGTCTTGAGGAAGCCGGGCGTGCTCTCCTCGATGTACTGCGCGATCGCCTGCTTCGTGCCGCGCACCTCGGCGGCGAACCGGCCCGCGTCGTCGGCGACCTTGGTCATCTCGGCCTCGATCCGGCGGAACTCGGCGGAGTCGCGCAGCTTGCCGGCCATCGCCAGACCGGCGGCGTCCGGCCACACCCCGGTCACCTCGGCGCCGGTGCGCTCGACCTTCTCGATGGTCTGGCCGAGGCTGCCCGCGCTGCTCGTCCAGCGCCTGGCCAGCTCGTCCACCTGGTCCTCGTCGGTGTCCGGCCACGGCACCCGCAGGCGGACCAGCGCCCACAGCGGGCTGGACGGCTCGGCGATCGGCATGCCGGAAAGTCTCGGATCACCCGGCCGGGCCCGGTCGCCGCTGGCAGTTTCCTGCCGTCAGCGCAGCGGGGAGATGGTCACGCCCAGGGCCCCCGGCCCCACGTGTGCTCCTATTATCGAGCTGACCTGCGTCAACAGGAACTCCCGGCCGTAGCTGATCCGGGACTGGAGCTCTTCGAGCAGCTTGCGCGCCCGCTCCGGCGAGCCGAAGTGCTCCACCGCCACGTCCACCGGCCGGTCGCCAGCCCGCTCCACCGCGGCCTCCACCAGCTTCTCCAGCGCCCGGTCGGTGCCGCGGACCTTGGTGAAGGGCACGATCTGGCCGCGGTGCAGGGTCAGCACCGGCTTGATGCCCAGCGCGGTGCCGATCAGCGCCGAGGCCGCGCCGATCCGGCCGCCCTTGCGCAGCCAGTCCAGGGTGTCCACGTAGATGAACTCGCTGGCGTGGTGGCAGCGGAACTGGGCGATGCCCTGCACCTGGGCCACGTTCGCGCCGTTGCCCGCCGCCTCGGCCGCGGCCAGCGCGCCGTAGCCCAGGCTCATCCCGCAGGACTGCGAGTCGATGATGTACACCGGGATGCGGGCCTGCGCGGCGGCTTCCCTGGCCGCGTTCAGGGTCTGGGACAGCTCACCGGAGAGGTGCACCGACACCACCGCCTGCGCGCCCTTGGCCGCGGCCTCCTGGTAGGTCCAGAAGAAGGCCGCCGAGGGTGGCGGCGAGGTGGTCACCGGGATCTGGTCGCGCATCGCCTGGGCCACCTCGTCCGGCGGCAGGTAGGCCTCGTCGCTGGCCTTGTCACCCACCTGGAGCTGCAACTGGACCACGGAGATGCCCATGCGCTCGGCGAGCCCGCTCGGCAGGCAGGCCGTCGAGTCGGTCACCACTGCTACTCGCCGGTACATGGCAGAGCACGCTAGACGCCGTATTAAAGGTTTGCATCCAGGGAAGCGGTTTCAGTGCCCTATCTCGCCCCTGTGGGCACCCGGGAGGTGAGCACTGTCACCAATCGGGCCTGCTGGGGCCGCCTTGCAGGCAGATTACTCACGGGTAACATGCAGGTGGTCGAGGCCACCGTGCACAAGGTGCTTTCGACGTGGGAAGGTTCGCCAAGATCCTCCCGCACAGGTGGATGCCGTCCTTGGTCTCGGAGGTCGAAGAGGACCCATGAACATCGTCGTCCTGGTCAAGCAGGTGCCTGACACCTATTCCGAGCGCAAGCTCACCGATGCCGACCACACGTTGGACCGTGACTCGGCCGACGCCGTGCTCGATGAGATCAACGAGCGCGCGGTCGAAGAAGCCCTCCGCATCCAGGAGGCGCACGGCGGCGAGGTGACCGTGGTCGCCATGGGCCCCGAGCGCACCACCGAGGCCATCCGCAAGGCCCTGTCCATGGGCGCGGACAAGGCCGTTCACCTCAGCGACCCCGCGCTGCACGGCTCCTGCCAGGTGGCCACCGCCAAGGCGCTGGCCAAGCTGGTCGGCTCCATCGAGGGCGTTGATCTGGTCATCGCGGGCAACGAGTCCAGCGACGGCCGCGGTGGCGCGGTGCCCGCCATGGTGGGCGAGGTGCTCGGCCTGCCGGTGATCACCCAGGCCAGCAAGGTCGAGCTGACCGACACCACGGTCAAGGTCGAGCGGGTCACCGACGAGGGCCTGGCCTTCGTCGAGGCGAACCTGCCCGCGCTGGTCAGCGTGACCGAGAAGATCAACGAGCCGCGGTACCCGTCCTTCAAGGGCATCATGGCCGCCAAGAAGAAGCCGGTGGAGACCAAGTCCATCGCCGACGCCGGTATCGACGCGGGCGAGGTCGGCCTGGCCAACGCCAGCACCAAGGTCGTCGAGGCCGCGCCGAAGCCCCCGCGCTCCGGCGGCCAGAAGGTCGAGGACGACGGCACCGGCGGCACCAAGATCGTCGAGTACCTGTCCGCGCAGAAGCTCGTCTGAGAAGCAGGAGGAGGAAGACCCATGTCCGAGGTACTGGTCCTCGTCGACCACGTGGACGGCGAGATCAAGAAGTCGACCTTCGAGCTGCTCTCGGCGGCGCGCTCCATCGGTGAGCCCAGCGCGGTCGTGGTCGGCGCGCCCGGCACGGCGGCCAAGCTGAAGGAGTCGCTGGCCGGCTACGGCGCGGCCAAGGTGTACGTGGCCGAGTCCGAGGAGGCCGCCAGCGTGCTGGTCTCCCCGAAGGTCGCGGTGCTGGCCGAGCTCCTCGGCCGGGTCAGCCCGGCCGCGGTGCTGGTCTCGGCCACCATCGACGGCAAGGAGATCGCCGGTCGGCTGGCCATCAGGGTCGGCTCCGGCGTGCTCACCGACGCGGTGGACGTGGCCGCCGACGGCACCGCCACCCAGTCCGTCTTCGGTGGCTCCTACACGGTGAAGTCCCAGGTCACCTCGGGGGTGCCGATCATCTCGGTGCGTCCGGGCGCGATCGAGGCCAGCCCGGCCGACGGCGCCGCCGCGGAGGAGACCGTCGAGGTCCCCGCCGCCGGTGACCGGGTCGCCCGCGTGACCGGCCGGGAGCCGGTGGTCGGCGGCGACCGCCCCGAACTGTCCGAGGCCACCGTGGTCGTCTCCGGCGGCCGTGGCGTGGGCAGCGCGGAGAACTTCAGCGTGGTCGAGCAGCTCGCGGACAGCCTGGGCGCCGCGGTCGGCGCCTCCCGCGCCGCGGTGGACTCCGGCTACTACCCGCACCAGTTCCAGGTCGGCCAGACCGGCAAGACGGTCGCCCCGCAGCTCTACATCGCGCTGGGCATCTCCGGCGCGATCCAGCACCGCGCGGGCATGCAGACCTCGAAGACGATCGTGGCGGTGAACAAGGACGCCGAGGCGCCGATCTTCGAGATCGCCGACTTCGGCATCGTCGGGGACCTGTTCAAGGTCGCCCCGCAGCTCACCGACGAGATCGGCAAGCGCAAGGGCTGAACCGTTCCACCACCTGTCCGGGTGCTTAGCCCGACAGGATGAAGTTGACCTCCGAGGGGGTTCCGGCGCCGGAAACGGCCGCCGGAACCCCCTCGGTCGTGTCTCGCCAGCTCACACGGGTTTCACACTCAGGGTGTCCCCGGAGGCGGCACAGGGTCTTCACCGATTTTCCACCGACGCGTCATCGAATGGACTTTCCTCCGGCCGAATGGCCCGGTAGACCGAGTGCATGACGCAGTCCAGACTGCTGGTCAGCACCGCTACCGAGGGCGCGGACCTGTCCGACGACACTCCGCGCTACTCGCTCCTGGTCGCCAGGGACAGCGAGGAAGTGCGCGCCGCGCAGCGCCTGCGCTACCGCGTCTTCGCCGGTGAGATGGGCGCGAACATCGCCGCCCGCACCCCCGGCGTGGACGAGGACTACTTCGACGAGTTCTGCGACCACCTGGTGGTCAGGGACGACCGCTCCCAGGAGATCGTCGGCACCTACCGGATGCTGCCGCCGGAGCGGGCCGCCGAGGCAGGCCGGCTCTACTCCGACAGCGAGTTCGACCTCAGCGCGCTCGACCCGCTGCGGCCGGGGCTGGTGGAGGCCGGACGCTCCTGCGTGCACCCGGACCACCGCACCGGCTCCGTGGTCGGGCTGGTGTGGGCCGGCATCGCCCGGTACATGCTGCTCTCCGGGCACTCCTGGCTGGGCGGCTGCGCCTCGGTGCCGCTGACCGACGGCGGCTCCTACGCGGCCAGCGTCTGGGACATCGTGCGCACCCGGCACTACGCGCCGGAGGAGTACCGGGTCACCCCGCGCGAGCCGTGGGACCCCGACGGCGTGGCGCGCATCCCGCAGGCCACCCTGCCCGCGCTGCTCAAGGGCTACCTGCGGATCGGGGCCTGGGTGTGCGGGCGGCCGGCGCACGACCCGGAGTTCGGCGTGGCCGACATGTACGTGCTGCTGTCCATGCAGCGGGTGGACCAGCGGTACCTGAGCTTCCTGCTCGGCCCGGAGTTCGCCCAGTTGCGGGACAAGGGTGGGCTGCCGCCGCAGCCGCGCGCCGGCGGGACCACGCCTTCGGGTAGTGCTCAGCCGCCAGTCAGGCGAGGTTCCCCGTAGGTTCAGCCGGACTGGGCACCCTGGAACCATGACCGCTGGTCCAGCAGAGGCACTGCACTCCTGGATGCCGCACTCCCCGTGCGGGGCATGGTGTCTGCCCACCGGAGACGCACTGCCGAAGGTTTCCCCGGCCCGGCGCGCGCTGCGCCTGGCGACCCTGGTCGCGGTGGTCCTGACCGGACCGCTGTGCGCCCTGACCCTGTCCGTGCTCGGCCCCCGCGGCCGGGCGGCGGTGATCCGTGGCTGGTTCCGCATGGTGCTGGGCGCGCTCGGCGTCCGGCTGCGGGTGTACCGGCCCGGCGCGCTCAGCCTCGCGCCGGAGGAGCGTGAGCGGCCCCGCGACCGCGGCGTGCTCGTGGTCGGCAACCACAGCTCCTGGCTGGACATCGTGGCGCTGAACGCGTTGCAGCCGGTGCGCATGCTGGCCAAGGCCCAGGTGCGGCACTGGCCGCTGATCGGCGCGCTGGCCGCCCGCGCCGGCACCTTCTTCGTGGACCGGCCCAGGCTGTCCACCCTGCCGGCCACCGTGGCCGAGGTGGCAGGCGCGCTGCGCGGCGGCGCGGCGGTTGGCGTGTTCCCCGAGGGCACCACCTGGTGCGGCCAGGCCACCGGGCGCTGGAAACGCGCGGCGTTCCAGGCCGCGATCGACGCGGGCGTGCCCGCCCGGCCGGTCGCGCTCCGGTTCGTGGTCGACGAGCAGTGCACCACGGCGGCGGGCTTCCTCGGCGAGGAGACCCTGCTGACCGCGCTGCTGCGCACCGCGGCGTTGCGCGGGCTGGTGATCGAGGCCTCGGTGCTGCCGCTGGTCTCGCCGGAGGGCCATGACCGGCGCTCGATGGCCGCGGCGGCCGAGGCCGCGGTGACGGAGGCGCTCGGGCAGCCCGAGGCCGAGCACGCCGTGCCGGAGGTGGCCGCGGCGGCGTGAGCAGGCCCTCGCGGAAAAGGGCTGGACCTCCACCGCACTGGAGCATGCAGAGTGCGGGGGTGACCTCGTCGACGACCGGTACCCGGCCCCCCTCCGCGCTCTGGGCGCCCGACCGCCGGGCCACCACCACCGGACTGCTGCTGCTCATCACGCTGGCCGCCTTCGAGGCGATGGGCCTGGGCACCGCGCTGCCCACGATCATCGCCGAGCTGGACGGCGCCTCGCTGTACTCCTGGCCGTTCACCGCGTTCCTGGCGGCCAGCATCATCGGCAACGTCTTCGCCGGGCGGGTCTCCGACCGGGTCGGCCCGGTGCCGGGGATCATCGCCGGGCCGACGCTGTTCTTCATCGGCCTGATCGTGGCCGGCACCGCGGACACGATGACCCAGCTGCTCATCGGCCGGGCCTTCCAGGGCCTGGGCGCGGGTTCGCAGATCGTCGCGCTCTACGTCATGGTCGCCATCGTCTACCCGGAGCGGGACCGGCCCGCGGTCTTCGGCGCGCTGTCCGCGGCCTGGGTGGTGCCCGCGCTGGTCGGGCCGACCGTGGCCGGGGTGCTGGTGCAGTACGCGAGCTGGCGCTGGGTCTTCCTCGGCCTGGCCCCGCTGGTGCTGATCGGCGCGCTGCTGCTGGGCCCGACCATCCGCTCGCTGCGGGCTCGGGAACGCGAGGAGGTCGCCAGCACCCCGCGCAAGTGGCTGCCGCTGGCCGCCTTCGCCGCCGGGGTCGGGCTGCCCGCGCTGACCTGGGCCAGCCAGCACCCGCAGTGGTCCTCGCTGGTCATCGGCGCGGTCGGGCTGGTGCTGCTGGCTCCCGCGCTGCGCCAGCTGTTGCCCAAGGGCACGCTGCTGGCCCGCCGCGGCCTGCCGGTGACGGTGCTGCTGCGCGGCATGCTCTCCGGCTCCTTCTTCGCGGTGGAGGCATACCTGCCGCTGACCCTGACCTCGGTGCACCACTACTCGCCCGCCACCGCGGGCATCCCGCTGACCGTGGGCGCGCTGGGCTGGTCGGTGGCCTCGATGTGGCAGGGCCGCTACCCGGACCTGCCCCGGCACGTGCTCATCCGGCGCGGCTTCACCCTGGTCGCGATCGCGCTGGCCGGGCTGGTGTTCATCGCGCCGGCCTGGGGGCCGTCCTGGCTGTCCATCCCGCTGTGGATCCTGGCCGGGTCCGGCATGGGCCTGGCCATGGCCAGCACCTCGGTGAAGGTGCTCAGCATGTCCGAGCCGGGCGACCGGGGGTTCAACTCGGGCGCGCTGCAGATCTCCGACCTGCTGCTCCAGGCGGTCTGCGTGGGCATCGGCGGCGTGCTGCTCAACCTGCTGGGCTCCACCACCGACCCGACCACCGCTGTGATCGTGCTCAACCTGCTGATGGCGGCGGTCGCCACGATGGGGGCTTTCCTCGCGGGCCGGTCTACCCTTGACGGGCGATGAGCGTTTATCTCGACCACGCGGCGACCACCCCGATGCTTCCGGGGGCGGTCGCCGCGATGAGTGAGGCGTTGTCCGGACTGGGCAACGCCTCCTCGCTGCACTCCGCCGGTCGTCAGGCGCGCAGGCTCATCGAGGAGGCCCGCGAGGACATCGCCGCGGCCTTCGGCGCCCGGCCGACCGAGCTGCTGTTCACCGGCGGCGGCACGGAGAGCGACAACCTCGCGGTCAAGGGCATCTACTGGGCCCGCCGGCAGGCCGATCCGCGCCGCCGCCGGGTGCTGGTCTCCTCGGTGGAGCACCACGCGGTGCTGGACGCGGCGGAGTGGCTGGCCGCGCACGAGGACGCCGAGCTGACCTGGTTGGAGGCCGACCACAGCGGGCGGATCCAGCCGGAGACCCTGGCCGCCGCGATCGAGACCGACCCGGACAGCGTGGCCCTGGTCAGCGTGATGCTGGCCAACAACGAGGTCGGCACGGTCAACCCGGTCCGCGCGCTGGCCGAGGTGGCGCACCGGCACGGCATCCCGCTGCACACCGACGCGGTGCAGGCCGCGGGCGTGCTGCCGGTGGACTTCGCCGCGCTCGGCGCGGACGCGCTCACCCTCACCGGGCACAAGTTCGGCGGCCCCTACGGCATCGGCCTGCTGCTGCTGAGCCGGGACACCGCCTGCGTGCCGCTGCTGCACGGCGGCGGGCAGGAGCGCGAGGTCCGCTCCGGCACCCTGGACGTGCCCTCGGCGCTCGGCCTGGCCGCCGCCGCCCGGCAGGCCGCGGCCGAGCGGGAGCGCCGCGCGGCCGAGCTGACCGCGCTGCGCGCCGAGCTGGCCGCCGCGGTGCTGGCCGCGGTGCCCGACGCGGTGCTCAACGGCGACGACTTCGAGTCCACTGTGGACGGTATGCCGGGGCGGCTGCCCGGCAACGCGCACTTCACCTTCCCCGGCTGCGAGGGCGACAGCCTGCTGATGCTGCTGGACGCCAAGGGCATCGAGTGCTCCACCGGCTCGGCCTGCACCGCGGGCGTCGCCCAGCCCAGCCACGTGCTGCTGGCCATGGGCGCTGACCCGTCCTCGGCCCGCGGCTCGCTGCGCTTCTCCCTCGGCCACACCTCCACCGCCGCCGACGTGGCCGCACTGGGCGCGGCCATCGGCCCGGTGGTGGCGCGGGCCCGCAGCGCCGGACTGGCGGGCCTGCGGCGATCGGTCCGACCCCCGGCAGGAGTCTGAGATGGGCAAACGAGTACTGGCCGCGATGAGCGGCGGGGTCGACTCGGCCGTGGCCGCCGCGCGGGCGGTCGAGGCCGGGCACGAGGTGACCGGGGTGCACCTGGCGCTCTCGGCCAAGCCGGGCACGCTGCGCACCGGGTCCCGCGGCTGCTGCACCATCGAGGACTCGCACGACGCCCGCCGCGCCGCGGACGTGCTCGGCATCCCGTTCTACGTCTGGGACTTCGCCGAGCGGTTCACCGAGGACGTGATCGAGGACTTCGTCGCCGAGTACGCCGCCGGTCGCACCCCGAATCCCTGCCTGCGCTGCAACGAGAAGATCAAGTTCGCCGCGCTGCTGGACAAGGCGATCGCGCTCGGCTTCGACGCGGTGGCCACCGGCCACTACGCCCGGCTGGCCCAGGTGGACGGCCGCCCCGAGCTGCGCCGCAGCGCGGACGGTGGCAAGGACCAGTCCTACGTGCTCGCCTCGCTGACCCCGGAACAGCTCAGCCACGCGATGTTCCCGCTCGGCGGCTCCACCAAGACCGCGGTGCGCGCCGAGGCCGAGCAGCGCGGCCTGTCCGTGGCGAACAAGCCGGACAGCCACGACATCTGCTTCATCCCCGACGGCGACACCCGGAAGTTCTTGCAGCGCAAGCTCGGCGCCCGGCCCGGCGAGCTGGTCGACGACGCCACCGGCGAGGTGCTCGGCGCCCACGAGGGCGTGCACGGCTTCACCATCGGCCAGCGGCACGGCCTCGGCCTGGACCGCCCGGCCCCGGACGGCCGCCCGCGCTACGTGCTGTCCCTGGAACCGGTCTCCGGCACGGTCCGGGTGGGCAGCCGGGATCGTCTCCAGGTCACCGAGCTGGTCGGCGAGCGGGCGATCTGGCCCTCCGGGGTGCCGCTGGACGGGCCGGTGGAGTGCGTGGTGCAGGTGCGCGCGCACGGCGGCACCGCGGCCGCGGTGGCCCAGCTGCGCGGCGAGCAGGTGGTGGTCAGCCTGCGCGAGCCGCTCGGCGGCGTGGCCCCCGGCCAGGGCCTGGTGCTCTACCGCGAGGACGCGGCCCAGGGCGACCTGGTGCTGGGCGCGGCCACCATCACTCGGACGCGCTGACCAGCACCCGGTCCCGGCCCAGCTCGGTGCGCAGCTTCACCGCCACCAGCACCGAGAGCAGCAGCAGGGTGAGCGAGTTGGTCGCGATGATCACCGTGTCCGCGCGCCCGATGCCGTAGAGCACCCAGCAGAACACGCCCGAGCCCAGCGCGACCAGGTAGACCCAGGAGAAGTCGCGCGCGCTGCGCCGCTTCAGGCAGCGCACCACCTGCGGCAGCCAGCAGGCCGTGGTCAACACCCCTGCCAGCGCACCAATCAGCGTGATCACCTGGACACCCCCTGTCACCTGTACGGACTTTATTCTGAATGAGAACAAAAGGAGCGTGGCAGGCTAGGGGGCGTGAGCACAACCCCGTTTGCCGAACCCGCGGCCCAGCGCCTGCTCTCGCTGGCGCACCGGCACGGGCCGCTGACCAGAGCGGATCTCAGCCGCCGCCTGGACCTGGCGCGCAGCGCGACCGGGAGTGCGATCACCGAGTTGGAGCAGCTGGGCCTGATCCAGTGCGGCCCGCCCGCCGACGGCCCGCGCCGCCTGGGCCGTCCTTCGCCGCAGGTGTCGGTGGTGCCGCGGCCCAGGGTGCTGGCCGCCCAGGTCCGCTCACGCTCGCTGAGCATCGCCGCGGTCGGCCTCGGCCGGGCGGTCACCGACCGCACCGAGGTCCCGCTGGCCCCTGACGAGCGCACCCCCGAGGCGGTGGCCGACCGGCTGGCCGCGCTGGCCCGCCCGCTGCTGCGCCGCCACCAGGGGCTGACCGGGCTGGCCATCGCGCTGCCCGCGGTGCTGGACGCGCCGAACGGCCAGATCCACGCCGCCTTCCACCTGGGCTGGACCGACGTGCCGTTCAAGCGGCTGCTCGCCGAGCGCCTGCCCGGCCTGGACCTGTACCCGTGCAACGACGGCCACCTGGCCGCGCTGGCCGAGAGCAGGCACGGGGCGGCCCAGCAGGCCAGGGTGGCGGTGGTGCTGGGCGGCGACGACGTGGGCATCGGCGGCGGCCTGGTCCAGCACGGCGTCACCTTCGACGGCAGCGCCGGCCACGCCCTGGAAGCCGGTCACCTCCAGCTGAGCACCGCCGAGCCCAGCCGCTGCCCCTGCGGCGCGACCTCCTGCTTCGAGACCCAGGCCGACGCCCGCGCGCTGCTCCGGCACGCCGGCATCCCGTTCACCGACACCACCGACCCGCGCGCCGCGGTCGCCGAGGTGCTGGCCGACCCCCGGCACACCGCCGCGGTGCTGGCCACCGCGGACCGGATCGGCGCCGGCCTGGCCGTGCTGGTCACCCTGCTCAACCCGGACCTGGTCATCCTCACCGGCCAGCTGGCCGCCATGCACGGCGCGCCCGGCGCCCGCGAGCGCATCCTGGCCGGCATGGAGACCTCACACGTGGCCCGCATCCACCCGGTCCCGGTGACCACCGCCGCCCTGCCCGACCCGGTGCTCATCGGCGCGGCCGAACTGGCCCTGGCCCCACTCCTGGCCGCCCCCAGAACCGCCACCACCGCCACCGGCTAACCCCGCCGAGTGTTGGCCGTTGTCGTACGCCTCGTTGGCCGTTGTGGACTGGGCTGCCGTCCACAACGGCCAAACTGGCGTACGCCACCGGCCAACACTCGGGGTGGGGTCAGGCGTCGGTGGGGAGCCAGTCGGTGTTGGCTCCGCAGAGGACCACGCAGGGTGCTTCGGTGGGGACCTCGTCCTTGAGCCACAACGCGAACGGCACCGCGGCGGCCGGCTCCACGGCCAGCCGGAACTCCTCCCACAACCGGTCCCTGGCCGCCAGCAGCTCCGCGTCGGTGACCAGGTGCGACTCCACACCGGCCGCGCGCAGGACGGCGAAGGTCAGCTCGCCCGCCTTGGCCGCGCCCAGTGCGGACATCGCCACCGAGTCCACCTCGGTGTGCACCGGCTCGCCCGCTCGCAGTGCCGCGTGCAGGCAGTCGCAGCCGGTCGGCTCGACCGCGACGATCCGCCGCGCCGTGCCCAGCGCCAGGCCGGCGGCCAGCCCGCCGCCGCCGACCGCGACGAACACCGCGTCCACCTCCGGCGCGTCCGCCACGATCTCCAGGCCGACCGTGCCCTGGCCGGCGATCACCGCCGGGTCGTCGTAGGCGGAGACGAACCGGGTGCCCGGCTGCTCGCCCTCCAGCCGGGCCGCCTCGTTGGCCTCGGGGTAGGTCTGGTGGTGCACCACCTCGGCCCCGGTCTCCTTGATCCGCCGGATCTTGCTCTCCGCGGCGTAGCTGGGCACGTGCACCCTGGTCGGCAGGTCCAGCAGCCGGGCCGCGGTGCCGACGGCGAACCCGTGGTTGCCGCCGCTGACCGTGGCCACCCGCGCCGGCCGGTCACCGGTGAGCAGCGCGTTGGTCGCGCCGCGCAGCTTGAACGAGCCGGTCAGCTGGAGCTGCTCCAGCTTCAGCCACAGCGGCCTGCCGTCCAGCACTACCCGCGTCATCGGCGTGCGCCGGACGTACGGGGCGATCCGCTCGGCCGCGCTGGCCACATCCGCCGGGGTCGGGAGTCGAGTCATGACCCCAGCCTGCCCCCGGCGAGCCTTCAGCAGAAGCGATGTCTGCTCGGGGGTTTGTAGCGATACTCAAGGCATGGACGCCGACCGACTGCGGGTGCTGGTCGAGGTCGCGCACGCCGGTTCGATCAGCGCCGCCGCGGCCCGGCTGTCGGTCACCCCCTCCGCGCTGTCCCAGCAGCTGGCCAAGCTGGAGCGCGCGGTCGGGGTCCGGCTGCTGGACCGCGGTCCCGGCGGGGTGCGGCCGACCGAGGCGGGCGCGGTGCTGGTGCGGCACGGCGAACGGGTGCTCGGCGAACTGCGCGACGCCGAGGACGCGGTGCGCGCGCTGCTGGGCCAGCGCCCGGAACGGATCGCGCTGGGCACCTTCGCCACCGCGGGCGCGCTGCTGGTGCCCGCGGTGCTGGCCGAGTTCCGGCAGCGGCACCCGACGGTCCGGCTGGCCCTGCTCGACATCGAGCCGCCGGAGGGCTACGGCCTGATCGCCTCCCGCGAGCTGGACCTGCTGATCACCCACCGCTACACCGGGGTGACCCTGCCCCCGTTGGGCGGCGCGCGGCGGCACCGCCTGCTCACCGACCCGCTCCGGCTGGTGCTGCCCGCCGGCCACCGGCTGGCGGCCGCCGAGCGGATCACCCTGGCCGAGCTGGCCGGGGAGGAGTGGATCAGCGGCAGCCCCGGCGTGCCCAACCGGACCTGCCTGCAAGCGCTGGCCGCCCGGACCCGGCTGGACCTGCACGTGGCCTTCGAGACCCGCGACTACGGCGTGACGCTCGGCTTGCTCAGCGCCGGGGTCGGCGTCTCCCTGGTCCCGGCCAGCGTGCTCGGCGCGGCCGACACCCGGCGGCTGGCGGTGCGCTCTTTGACCGGCCTGTCGCCGGTGCGCGAGGTGCACGTGGTGCACCGGGCCCGCCCGCTGCCGCTGACCGCGGAGGTGGTGCGGCTGCTCACCGCGGCGGGCGCGAAGATGTACCGGCAGACCACCGGGAGGAGCGGCGACCATGACCGATCGTGAGGAGCGCTCCTACCGGCGCGCCCAGCTGCTCGACGACCCCAGGTTCGAGCGGTTCCGCCCGCTGCCCGCCCGCCGCCGCCTGGTCGGCGCGTTGACCGCGCTGCTGGCGGCCGAGGCCGCGCTGTTCATCCTGCTGCCGGGAAATCCGGTGGTGCTGCTGGTGATCGCGGTGGTGCTGACCGCGGCCTGCGTGCTGTGCATCGGGCTGCTCAAGGCCTCCACCAGAGGCGTGGAGGAGCTGCCGGAGCGCAACCTGGACGAGTACCAGTGGCAGCTGCGCGGCGAGGTCTACGCCCGCGCCTACCGGATCGGCCAGGCCCTGCTGCTGGCCGAGCTGGTCGCGGTCGGCGGCTGGCTCGCCTTCGACCTGCCCAGTCCCGGCCGCGGCGTGGTGATCGCCGCGCTGTTGATCCCGTTCCAGCTCGCGGTCGTCCTGCCCACCATGGTCGCCGCCTGGCACCGCAGGGTGTAACCCGACTGCCGCGTGTAGAAGCGCTGCTCGCCGGGAAGTTTGGCTCATGTCCTCCCTGCGGACGGCCATCGCCGCCCTCACCTGCACTGCTCTGCTGGCCTGCGCCGGTTGCGGCGGCGTCGGCGCGGCGCTGACCCCGGAGACCGCCGGGCTGACCACCATGGGCTTCGGCCTGCCCGACGAGCACGCCACCGCCAGGGTCGCCGCCTACCGCGCCGCGCACCCGGAGACCCCGGTGCGGATCGTGGAGGGCGCCTTCGACGCCCAGCAGTTCCTCTCCTCGGTGGCCGCGGGCCGGCCGCCGGACCTGGTCTACGCCGACCGCACCACCCTGGGCGGCTTCATCGCCCGCGGCGCCCTCCAGCCGCTGGATGACTGCGTTCGGCGGCACCGGGTCGACCTCGGCCAGTTCCGCTCCGCCGCGCTCGGCCAGCTGACCTACCAGGGGCGGCTCTACGGGCTGCCGGAGTTCAACCTGGTCCGGGTGCTGCTGGTGGGCGAGGACACCGTGCGCGCGGCCGGGGTGGCGCCGGAGCGGGTCAGCACCACCGACTGGGGCGCGCTGGCCGAGCTGACCGATCGACTGTCCGAAGTGGACGGGAACCGGCTGCGGCGGATCGGCTTCGACCCCAAGGTGCCGGAGTTCCTCCCGTTGTGGGCCAAGGCGAACGGGGCCGACCTGGTCAGCCCGGACGGGCGCACGCCGCGGCTGGACGACCCCAGGGTGGTCGAGGCGGTGGCCTTCACCACGGACCTGGTGCGGCGGCAGGGCGGCTGGCCGGTGTTCAAGGCGCTGCGCGACTCCTTCGACACCCACGGCGCGCGCAACGAGTTCGCCACCGGGCAGGAGGCCGCGCGGCCGATGGAGAACTGGTACATCAACACCCTGGCCAACAACTCCCCGAAGGCCGCGGTGTCGGTGCGCCCGTTCACCGACCGCCAGGGCAACCCGATCTCGTATGCCTCCGGCTCGGCCTGGGGCATCCCGGTCGGTGTGCGCGATCCGGCCAAGGCGTGCGAGTTCGCGGTGACCATGACCGCCGCGGACACCTGGTTCGCCGCCGCCAAGGCCCGCAAGGAAGCGTTGGCGCGCAAGGGAAGGCCGTACTCGGGCACCTACACCGCGAACCGGGTCGCGGATGGGCGGATCTTCGCCGAGCTGTACTCGGCCGCCTCGGTGCCGCTCATCGACGCGGGCGTGCGGGTGGTGCTCGACCTGCAGGACAAGGCGTTCGCGCTGCCGGTGGTGCCCGCCGGGCTGGAGTTCACCCAGGCCTACGAGGGCGCCGCGCACCGGGTGCTGACCGGCGCGCAGGACCCGGCCGGCGCGATGCGGCAGGCGCAGCGGGAGGCCGAGCTGGCCATCGAGCGAGCCAGGAGGTAGCCATGAGCGTGGTGCGGCGGGAGAGTCGCTGGGCCTGGTTCTTCCTGGCGCCCTGGCTGATCGGGCTGGCCCTGTTCACCATCGGGCCGACCATCGCCGGGCTGGTGCTCTCCTTCACCGACTACGACCTGGTCAACCCGCCGCGCGCGGTCGGCGTGGCCAACTACGCCGACCTGCTGGCCGATCCGAAGGTGGGCACCGCGCTGTGGAACACCGCGGTGTTCACCGTGCTGCACGTGCCGCTGCAGATCGTGCTGGCGCTGGCCATCGCGGTGCTGCTGCACCGGATGGCGGTGGCCCGCGGCTTCTTCCGCACCGTGCTGTACCTGCCGGTGATGACCCCGCCGGTGGCCATGGCGGCGATGTTCCTGCTGCTGCTCAACGGCCAGACCGGCGCGATCAACGAGCTGCTGTCCTGGTTCGGCGTGGACGGTCCACAGTGGACGACCGATCCGGGCTGGATCAAGCCGGGGCTGGTGCTGATGAGCCTGTGGACGGTGGGCAGCACCGTGGTGATCTACCTGGCCGCGCTGTCCGGGGTGGCGCCGGAGCTGTACGAGGCGGCCCGGCTGGACGGGGCCGGGAGGTGGGGGCAGTTCTGGCACGTGACCCTGCCCCAGATCAGCCCGACGGTGTACTTCACCGTGCTGGTCAACACGATCGCCTCGTTGCAGACCTTCACCGAGGCGTACTCGATGTTCTTCGGCGCGGGCGCCCAGTCCGGCACCGACGGCGACGCCGCGCTGTTCTACGTGATCTACCTGTTCCAGCAGGCATTCGGCGCGCTGCGGATGGGTTATGCCTCCGCGCTGGCCTGGCTGCTGTTCCTGATCATCCTGGTGGTGACCGCGTTCCAGGTGCGGGCCAGCCGCCGCCTGGTGCACTACGAGGGGAGCCCGAGGTGAGGCGGCGCCCGTTCACCGTGCTCGCGCTGCTGGTACTGGCCGCGCTGTTCCTGTTCCCGTTCCTGTGGCTGGTCAGCGCCAGCCTCAAACCGCGCGAGCGGGTCTTCGACAACAGCCTCTGGCCGGACCCGTTCACCCCGGCGAACTTCAGCGAGGTCTGGCAGGCGGTGCCGCTGCCGCTGTGGCTGCTCAACAGCCTGCTGGTGGGCCTGGCCGCGGCGCTGGCGGTCACCCTGTCCAGCGCACTGGTAGCCTTCGGCTTCGCCTACTTCCGCTTCCGCAGCCGCAACCTGCTCTTCGGCCTGGTGCTGGGCACCATGATGCTGCCTGCCGCGGTCACCATGGTGCCGGTGTACCTGGAGTGGGACTGGCTCGGTCTGGGCAACACCCAGGTCCCGCTGTGGGCGCAGAACCTGTTCGGCTCGGCCTTCTTCGTCTTCCTGCTCCGCCAGTTCTTCCTCAGCCAGTCCCGCGAGGTCTTCGAGGCGGCCAGGGTCGACGGCGCCTCCTTCCCCAGGCTGTTCACCAGCATCGCGCTGCCGCTGGTCCGGCCGGGCCTGATCGTGGTGTTCGTCTTCGAGCTGAAGAACAGCTGGACCGAGCTGATGAAACCGCTGATCTACCTGCGTGACCCGGACCTGTTCACGGTGCCCCGCGGCCTCAAGGCGGTGCTGGACCGCTTCGGCCAGGGCGGCGAGGCCCAGTGGGAGCTGGTGCTGGCCGCCAGCACCATCGCCACCGTGCCCATGATCGTGGTCTTCCTGCTGGCCCAGCGCTACTTCCTCAGCGGCCTGACCACCCAGCGCCGCTGAGGTGTCGATTCCGGTCTCGCCCGTTCGTCGGTGTCCCAAAGGACCCGAACCGGAGGAAAACCATGAGCGCCACCCTCGGCAGCATCCTGCTCGCCAGCACCGACCCCGACCGCCTGCGTGCCTGGTACCAGCAGGCCCTCGGCGCGCACGTCAGCAAGGACGGCTTCCTCATGTTCGGTGAGGTCGCCGTCCTCATCGAACACCGCGACGACATCGCCCCCGCCCCCGCCGAACCCGGCCGCGTCATCTTCAACTTCCACGTCGAGGACGCCAGGTTCGCCGCAGCCCACCTCACCAAGCTGGGCGTCACCTGGCTCGTCGAGCTGGAAGAACGCAACGAGGGCATGCTCTTCGGCACCCTGGAAGACCCCGACGGCAACTACATCCAGATCATCGAGCTCGGCGAGGCATACCAGGCCCGCATCCGCGAGGAGCGCGCCGGTGTTCACTGACACCAAGGCCTTCAGCGGCTTCTCCGTCAACGACATCCCCGCCGCCCAGACCTTCTACGCCGACACCCTGGGCCTGCGCGTCACCGAGTCCCACGGCATGTTGACGCTGCACCTGGGCTCGGGGGCGGAGGTCTTCGTCTATCCCAAGCCGAACCACGTGCCCGCGGAGTACACGGTGCTGAACTTCCCGGTCGCGGACATCGACGCGGCGGTGACCGAGCTGAGCGCGCTGGGGGTGCGGTTCGAGCGGTACGCCGGGATGACGGATGAGCGGGGGATCGCGCGGGGTTCGGAGGTGGGGCAGGGGCCGGACATCGCGTGGTTCACGGATCCGGCGGGCAACATCCTGTCGGTGCTGCAGATCTGAACTGACTCAGCCGGGACCCGACTCCTCGGCGGGCCAGCCCGTCGAGGAGTCGGTCATGTTCATGAACCTCGCGACGTCGAGTGAGACGATGAGCTGCGCGGCGAATGCCAGCACCGCCAGCGTGTTGTGGCTGGGCCGTGACCACAAAGAGTGCGCGGTCGTGACTGGGTGCGCCGGAAACATTGACACCCCCTGTCAGCGAACCGGCTCTACCGTCGGCGGCAAGATCGCTGAAAGGACCCCCATGCCCACCACCACCCGCGCCGTCATCGAGGACTTCCTCACCCGCGCCACCACCGGCACCCCCGAGGACATCGCCGCCCTCTTCGCCGAAGAGGTCGACTGGCAGCTCAACTGGCCGGCCGAAGGCCACCCCGCCGTCCCCTGGATCCGCCCCCGCCGCACCAGGTCCGAGGTCGCCGACCACTTCCGCGAGCTCGCCGAAGCCCACCTCCCCGGCACACCCAGCCGCGCCCCGGAACTCCTCGTCGACGGCCAGCACGCCGTGTTGCTCGTCGAGCTGGCCCAGACCGTGCGCGCCACCGGCCGGTCCTACACCGCCCTGTGCGCGCTGCGGTTCACCGTGGTGGACGGGTTGATCACGCGCTACCACGTCTACGAGGACAGCCTGTCCGTCGCGGTGGCGCTCACGGGCTGACCCCCGGCCGGGCCAGGGGGCGGGCGTGGCAGGCTTGGGCGGGTGAAGGTGAATCCCGGCACGGTTACCGGTATCGGCTCTCTGCCCGGCAGCGACCCCCTGGAGGCCGCGCGGATCGTGCTGGGCGAGCTGCCCGAGCTGCCGCACCTGCCCGAGCTGCCCGCGCGCGGGGTCGGCGCGGACATCATCGGCCGGACCGCGGGGCTGCTGGTGGAGCTCGCGGTGGAGGTGGTGCCCTCGGCCTACCGGGTGACCGCGCGGGCCGGGCGGGACCACCGGCGGGCGGTGGACCTGCTGCGCACCGACCTGGACGCCTTCGACGAGGCGCTGGAGGCCACCGGGCCGCGGGAGACGGTCAAGCTCCAGTCGGCCGGGCCGTGGACGCTGGTCTCGCAGGTGGAGCTGGTGCGCGGGCACCGGGTGCTCACCGACCGGGGCGCGTTGCGCGAGTTCACCGAGTCGCTGACCGAGGGGCTGATCCGGCACATCGGCGAGGTGGCCGAGCGCACCGGCGCTGCTGTGGTGCTCCAGCTCGACGAGCCCGCGCTGCCCGCGGTGCTGGACGGGCGGCTGCCCACGCCTTCGGGTTACGGCAACGTGGCCGCGGTGCCCGCGCCGGACGCCCAGGGACTGCTCGGGCAGGTGATCGAGCGGGTCAAGGCGGCGACCGGGTGCGCGGTGCTGGTGCACTGCTGCGCGCCGCGGCCGCCGGTGACGCTGTTCCGCAACGCGGGGGCGGACGCGATCGCGCTGGACGCCACCCTGATCGGCAAGGCGCCGACCGCGCTCTGGGACGAGCTGGGCGAGACCTGGGACGCGGGCACCACGCTGTTCCTCGGCCTGGTGCCCACCCTGGAACCGAAGACCCCGCCCACCCTGCGCGCACTGGCCGACCCGGCGCTGCGCCTGGTCGACCGGCTCGGCTTCAACCGCGAGCTGCTCGCCGAGCGCGCGGTGGCCACCCCGTGCTGTGGCCTGGCCGGGGCCTCGATGAGCTGGGTCCGGCGCGCGCTGGCGCTGACCAGGGACCTGGGCAAGGCGTTCGTGGAGCCGCCGGAGGGCTGGTGAGTCAGCCGTGCTCGGCCAGGAACCTGGTGACGGCCGAGCGGGCCAGCTGGGTCTGGTAGGAGCCCCAGTTCACGTCGAAGCCGTGGTCGGCGTAGGGCAGGAACAGCGCCTGGTGCGGCACGCCGGCCTTGGTCAGGCCCTCGTCCAGCTGGCGGGCTTGCGACTGGGGCATCAGGAAGTCCCGCTCGCCCTGCACGATCAGCGTGGGTGGCAGGCCGCCGCGCAGGTAGCTGCTGGGGGAGAACTCGCGGTAGCGGTCCGGCTGCTGCTGCGCGCTGCCGCCCAGCACGTCGTTGAGGATGGCCCGGCCGGTGTCGGTGCCGTCCGGTCCGGTGGCGAAGGCGGGCAGGTCGAACGGGCCGTAGAAGTCCACCACTGACCTGATCTTGCCGTCGGGCAGGTCGCAGCTGGGGCGGAAGGCGTCGGTGCCCGTGGTGTAGGCGGTCATCAGCGACAGGTGGCCGCCCGCGGACTGGCCCATCACCGAGATCCGGTTCGGGTCGACGCGGTACTCCGCCGCGTGCGCGGTGATCCAGGCCAGCGCGCACCGGCTGTCCGACACCGTTGCCCGCCAAGCGGTTCCGGGCGGCATGTCCCGCACCATCCGGTACTCGATGTCGAAGACGGTGTAGCCCAGCCCGGTCAGCAGCCGGTTCCACTCCGGGGTCATGCTCCGGTTGCCCGAGGCCCAGCCGCCGCCGTGGATGAGCAGCACCGCCTTGCCGGAGCCCGGATCCGCCGAGGGCCACACGTCCAGGTCCAGCCCGTGCCCGCCGGGCGCGGCGTAGCGCACGGTGCGGCCCTGCTCCGGCGAGCCCATGTTGAGGTGCGCGGCGTTGGCCAGGTACGTGCCGAGGCCGACCTCCGCACCGGCCCGGCTGGCCTGCTCCCTGGCGATGATCGTCGGCACCAGGCCGGTGGCCGCGGACAGCGCGACGGCCACCGCGGCCGCGATCGAGGTCCGCCACCGGCGCTTGCGCAGCGCGAGCAGCAGCACCACCACCGCGAGCAGGCTCAGCGCCAGCACGTGCAGCGGGAAGGCGCGCAGCACCAGCGCGGGCAGGAAGGACGGCTGGCGGTCGAAGAACAACAGCCAGGCCGCCGCGAGCGCGAGCAGCAGGAGCGGGGTGGCCAATGCGGGCAGCAGCCAGCCGCGCCTGGCGGGCTTGCGGGGTTCCTCCGGCATACCTCCTTCCTACACCCAGGTCTAGGCCAGCTGATGCCTAGTACGGCTACGCATTGACCTTGGGCGATATGTCCGGGAATACTTTCGGCCCAAATAGACAACTTTATTAACTATTTGGGTCCGCCGACCCAGGAATGCCGAGGATTCATGCGAGTTCCTCGCCCGGCCCTGCTCCGAACCGTGGCGCTCAGCACCGCCGTGGTCCTCGGCGCGGCGATGGTGAGCGCGGCGACCGCGAACGCGGCCGCCAGTGGTCAGATCCGGCTCGACGGCGTGGGGTACGCCCACGACGAGACCAAGATCGGCTACCTGATGGCCCCCGCGAGCAGCGAGGGCGCCCGGTTCACGGTGCTCGACGCCGCGGGCCGCACCGTGCTCGCCGGCAAGGCCGGGGCCAGCCTCGGCGGCTGGAACGCCGGGTACACCGCGGTGCACCCACTGGACTTCTCCGCGCTGAAGCGGCCCGGCAGCTACCGGGTCACCGTCTCCGGTCCGGTGCAGGCGGCCTCCGCGACCTTCCAGATCGGCACCGCCAAGCAGCTGTTCGGACCGGTCGCGGACAAGACCTTCGACTTCTACGCCGCCCAGCGCGACGGCGCCGACGTGGTGCCCGGCCGGCTCGGCCGCAAGCCCTCGCACCTCAGCGATGCCAAGGCCACCGTCTACGACACGCCGAACTTCCGGCCGGACAACCAGCTGGCCGAGCCGCTCAAGCCCACCGGGCAGACGGTGGACCTGGAAGGCGGCTGGGTCGACGCGGGCGACTTCGTCAAGTTCACCTCCAACACCGCCTACACCCTCGGCGAGCTGCTGCTGGTGCAGCGGGAGGGCAACCGCGACCGCACCCTGTCCAGCGAGATCGACTTCGGCCTGAAGTGGCTGGACAAGGCGTGGGACGAGAAGTCCAAGACCTTCTACGTGCAGGTCGGCATCGGCGTGGGCAGCCCCGACCTGGGCATCCTCGGCGACCACGACGTGTGGCGGCTGCCGGAGACCGACGACGCGCTCCAGGTGAAGCCGGGCGATGAGAAGTACTTCATCAAGCACCGCCCGGTGTTCCGGGCCGCCGCGCCCGGGGAGAAGATCAGCCCGAACCTGGCCGGTCGCGCCGCGGCCGCCTTCGCGCTGGCCGCCCAGGTCGAGTCCGGCCGCGACTGGCGCAAGGCCCGGTACTACCTGGAGCAGGCCGCCTCGGTCTTCGCCCAGGCCAAGACCACCGATGTGGGTCAGCTGACCACCGCGTTCCCGCACTCCTACTACCCGGAGAGCTCCTGGACCGACGACCTGGAGTACGGGGCCACCCAGCTCGCGCTGGCCGGTCACGCCCTCGGTGACCGCAGGGCCGGCGACTGGGCCACCCAGGCCACCCGGTGGGCCAAGGCCTACCTGGCTTCCGGCGACCAGGACACGCTGAACCTGTACAACACCAGCGCCCTCGGCCACGCCGACCTGGTGAAGGTGTTGCGCGGCAGGTGGGTCCGGGACGCGCAGGTGACCGAGGCGCAGCTGATCGGCGACCTCAAGCGGCAGCTGGACAAGGGCGTGGCCCGCGCGGCGACCAGCCCGTTCCGCACCGCGGTGGACATCACCGCCTTCGACGTGGCCACCCGCAGCTTCGGCTACGCGGCCACCGTCGAGCTGTACCGCTCGGTGACCAGGGACCGCGGCTACGATGCCTTCGGCTCGCAGCAGCGCAACTTCGCCCTGGGCGCCAACTCCTGGGGGCTGTCCCTGGTGATCGGCGTCGGGCCGCGGTTCCCGTACTGCCCGCACCACCAGGCGGCCAACCTCTCCGGCAGCACCACCGGCGGGGAGAAGATCCTGGTCGGCGGCGTGGTCAACGGGCCGAACGCGGCGGAGAAGTTCGCCAGCCTCGGCGACCTGCCCGGCGGCGGCGTGGCGTGCTCGCACCCGCTGGCGGCCTTCGACGGCCAGGGCTCCCGGTTCGTCGACGACGTGCGGGCTTGGCCGAGCAGCGAACCCGCGATCGACTACACCGCAACGGGAACACTGGCGCTGGGCCTGACCGCCCTGCGCTGACCACACGTGCTGGTGGCGGCCTCCTGACCCCGACCGGGGGCCGTCACCAGCCCACCAAGGCCAAGCCCGCCAACGAGATCCCGGCCGCCAGCGCGGTGGAGGCGGTGCCCAGCACCAGCGCTCTCGGTCCGGTGGCCAGCAACTCCCGCAGCCGCACCGCGGTGCCCAGTGCGAACAGCGCCCCGGCCATCAGCACGGTCGCGGCCACCTTCGCCACCGCCAGCACCTGATCCGGCAGCAAACCGGTGCTGCGCACCAGGATCATCGCCACGAAGCCGAGCACGAACACCGGCGGCAGCCACTGCCCCTGCCTGCGGCCCACGATCGTCACCAGCGGCGCGAGCAGCACCACCCGGCTCAGCTTCACCACCACTGCCGCCGACACCGCCGCCGCACCCGCGGGCGCCGCGCCGACCAGCACCTGCGCCACCTCGTGCACGCTCGCCCCCGCCCAGCCACCGGTGGCCCGCGCGGACAGGCCGAGCAACTCGGCGAGCACCGGCAGCAGCAGCATCCAGAGGCTGCCGAACAGCGTCACCAGCGCCACCGCGGTGGCCACGTCCCGGTCCCGTCTGGGCACCACGCCCTCCATCGCGGCCACCGCGGCCGCGCCGCAGATCGAGAAGCCGGTGGCCACCAGCGTGCTCAGGCCCTCGGGCAGGCCGAGCCAGCGGCCGAGCAGCCGGGTGCCGAGGAAGGTTCCGGCCACCGTGGCCAGCACCACCAGCAGCATGCCGCCGCCCAGGTCGAGCACGTCGCTGACCGCCAGCTGGAGCCCGAGCAGCACCACCCCCGCCCGCACCAGCCGCCGCGCCGCCCAGGTCAGCCCGGGGGCGCAGGCAGCGGGCAGCACGCCCTCGGCCCGCCCGCGCAGGTTGCCGACCGCGATCCCGAGCAGCACCGCCACGGTCAGCGCGCTCACCGAGGGCGCCACCGCCGCGACCCCGAGCGCGACCGCCACCGCGGCGGCGACCACCAGCAAGCCCGGCGCCGTTGCCGAGCCACGCGTAAATGTCCTCACCACATGAGCATCGGCCCGCGTGTGACACTCCGGTAGGCCGAGTTGGGTAGGCCGTCATACCCTTTGGTTATGACCAAGCCGCCGGACCCCGAGTCACTCGACCTGCTCGTCCGGCTCGCCGAGCTGGGCAGTCTCGGCCAGGCCGCCGCGCGGCTGGGCATCAGCCAGCCCGCGGCCAGCAAACGCCTGGCCACCTTGGAGAAGCGGCTCGGGCTGGCCCTGGTCGACCGCAGCACCAGGGGATCCACGCTCACCGAGTCCGGCCAGATGGTCACCGAATGGGCCAAACGGGTGCTCGCCGAACTGGACGTGCTGCTGCACGGCGCGGAGGCGCTGCGCGATCGCCGGGTGGCCGAGCTGAGTGTGGCGGCCAGCATGACCGTGGCCGAGCACCTGGTGCCCGGCTGGATCACCGAGCTGCGCCGCGGCAACCCCGGGCTCTACGTGGGTCTCCAGGTGACCAACTCGGCCGCGGTGGCCGAGTTGGCCCGGCGCGGCGAGGTCGACCTCGGCTTCGTCGAGTCGCCCTCGGTGCCGCGCGGGCTGCGCACCCGCCGGGTGGCCGAGGACCGGCTGGCCGTGGTGGTCGCGCCCGGCCATCCGTGGGCGAAACGGCGCAGACCGGTTGGCCCGGCCGAGCTCGTGGGTACTCCGCTGGTTGTCCGGGAACGGGGTTCCGGCACCAGGGAAACCCTCGAACGGGCGATGGAACGCACCGGAATGGGTGAGGTCCGGGCGCTGGTCGAGCTGGGCTCCACCACGGCCGTGCGCGGCGCGGTCGCGGCCGGGTCCGGCCCGGCGGTGCTCAGCGTGCTCGCGGTCGAGGCCGACCTGGCCGACCGGCGGCTGGTCGAGGTGCCGGTCAGCGGGATCGACCTGCGGCGGCAACTTCGCGCCGTGTGGCCCGCCGGACGGGCGCTCGCGCCACCGGCGGCAGCCTTGCTGGCAGTGGCGACCAGAGCTTCTCGCCCAGCCCGGTGACTTCGACGCTACGGTGGGTATAGCTACCGCACTGGATGAGGATTGGCGGCCATGAAACGGTTCCTGCGCAAGCTGCGTGGCGGCTTCGAGCCCGACCCGGTCGAGCCAGCCGACCCGCACGAGGCCGCCGTCGCGTTCTGGCAGCGCTGGAACACCGAGCTGCTGCCGCAGGTGAGCGCGGCGCTCGGGGACAAGGACCCCGGCCGGGTGGAGAACCTGGTGGTGGAGGCGGTCACCGCGATCCACCCCAACCTCCAGTTCGCGGTGGAACGCGGGCAGCGGGCGGTGTACGCGCTGGTGCTCAGCGCCCAGGGCGACCCGGACCTGCGGCCCTACACCGACGCCTGGCTGGCCGCGGCGCCCGATCCCGGCCCGATGTGGGAGTTCTACGACGCGGTGCCGCCGGTGCCCGACCCCAACGAGGTCACCGTCAACCTGGGCCCGCACCGGCTGCCGCTGTCCCAGGTCCGGCTGGCCGCGCTGATCGACGAGGAGGCCGGACTGGTCGACGTCGCGGTCTTCCACCCCGGCATCGCCGCCCTGGACGACGCGGGCAAGGCCGCGATGACCTTCCTGCCGCTGGACGCCACCCTCGGCGAGCGGCTGGCCGGGGACCGGCTGGGCCGGGTGGAGACCGCCGAGGCCGAGCCGGTGGACGCCATCACCCTGGTCGAGCTGCGCGAGCTGGTGGTCGAGCTGGACCGGCGACACTCCGGCCGCTGACCCGCTAAAACTGTCGGTGGGTTTGACTAGGCTTGCCGCTGTGACCAGGAACGACAGCAGTGAGCTAGACGTCACCGCGGCGGCGCGCCAGCGCCACGCGGAGCTGGCCCAGGAGATCACCGACCACCAGTACCGGTACTACGTGACCTCGCCGGTGATCTCCGACGCCGAGTTCGACCAGCTCTTCCGCGAGCTGCAAGCGCTGGAGGCCGAGCACCCGGCCCTGGTCACCCCCGACTCGCCGACCCAGCGGGTCAGCGGCAGCTTCGCCACCGAGTTCGTCCCGGTGGACCACCTGGAGCGGATGCTCAGCCTGGACAACGCGTTCAACGCCGAGGAGCTCCAGGCCTGGGCCGAGCGGGTGGAGAAGGAAGTCGGCGCGGACGCGCACTTCCTGTGCGAGCTGAAGATCGACGGCCTCGCGGTCAACCTGCTCTACCGGGACGGGCGGCTGGAACGCGGCCTGACCAGGGGCGACGGCCGCACCGGCGAGGACGTCACGCTCAACCTGCGCACCCTGGCCGACGTGCCCGCGCGCCTGGTCGGCACGGCGGAGCTCCCGGTGCCGGAGTTGGTGGAGATCCGCGGCGAGGTCTTCTTCACCCTCGCTGACTTCGCCGAGCTGAACGCGGCCCAGGTGGAGGCGGGCAAGCCGCCGTTCGCCAACCCGCGCAACGCGGCGGCCGGATCGTTGCGGCAGAAGGATCCCAAGGTCACCGCGAGCCGCCCGCTGCGGATGATCTGCCACGGCCTCGGCAAGCGGGCCGGCTTCGAACCGGCCCGGCAGTCCGACTCCTACAACGCGCTCAAGGCCTGGGGCCTGCGGGTCTCCACGCACACCAGGGTGCTGTCCACTGTGGACGAGGTCACCGCCTACATCACCGGCTGGGGCGAGCGCAGGCACGACGCCGAGCACGAGATCGACGGCGTGGTGGTCAAGGTGGACGAGGTCACCCACCAGCGCCGCCTCGGCGCCACCTCGCGCGCGCCGCGGTGGGCGATCGCCTACAAGTACCCGCCGGAGGAGGTCACCACCCAGCTGCTGGACATCCGGGTCAACGTGGGCCGCACCGGCCGGGTCACCCCGTTCGCGGTGACCGAGCCGGTCAAGGTGGCCGGGTCGGTGGTCGCGCGGGCCACCCTGCACAACGCCAACGAGGTCCGGCGCAAGGGCGTGCTGATCGGCGACCGGATCGTGCTGCGCAAGGCGGGCGACGTGATCCCCGAGGTGCTCGGCCCGGTGGTGGAGGCCCGCGACGGCAGCGAGCGCGAGTTCATCATGCCCACCGAGTGCCCGGAGTGCGGGGCCACGCTGCGGCCGATGAAGGAGGCGGATGTCGACATCCGCTGCCCGAACGCCCAGTTCTGCCCCGGGCAGCTGCGCGAGCGGCTGTCCTACCTGGCCGGCCGGTCCGCGCTGGACATCGAGGTGCTCGGCTTCGAGGCCGCCGCCGCCCTGGTCGCCTCCGACGTCTACACCAACGAACGCGACCTGTTCGACCTGGACGCGGACAAGCTGCGCCAGGTGCCGCTGTTCCGCACCATGGCCGGCGGGCTGTCCGCGAACGGGCAGAAGCTGCTGGAGAACCTGGAGACGGTCAAGACCCGGCCGCTGTGGCGGATCCTGGTCGCGCTGTCCATCCGGCACGTCGGCCCCAAGGCGGCCAGGGACCTGGCCCGCGAGCTGGGCTCGATCGAGGTGATCGCGCAGGCCACCGAGGAGCAGCTGGCCGCGGTCGACGGCGTCGGGCCCACCATCGTGCAAGCCGTGCGCGAGTGGTTCGAGGTGGACTGGCACCGCGAGGTGGTCGACGCCTGGGCCGCGGCCGGGGTGCGGCTGGCCGAGGACCGCGACGAGTCGATGCCGCGCACGCTGGCCGGACTGTCCATTGTGGTCACCGGCAGCCTGCCCGGCTTCTCCAGGGACGAGGCCAAGGAGGCCATCCTGTCCAGGGGTGGCAAGGCGGTCGGCTCGGTGTCGAAGAAAACCAGTTTTGTGGTGGTCGGCGAAGCGCCAGGATCCAAGTACGACAAGGCGGTGCAGCTGAAGGTGCCGGTCCTGGACGAGGACGGGTTCCGGGTGCTGCTGGAGTCCGGTCCGGAGGCAGCCGCCGAGGTGGCCACGGTCGGCGCGGACGGGGGAGCCGGAGATGGCGACGGAGATCAGGGTTCGGCGGGCTGAACCGGCCGAGCTGGACGCGGTGGGCGAGCTGACCGTCGCCGCCTACCAGGCAGGCGGGTTCATCCCGGAAGGCAGCGACTACGGCACCACGCTGCGGGACGCGGCCGCCCGCGCCCGTGCGGCCGAGCTGCTGGTGGCCGCCGATGACGAGGGCCGGCTGCTGGGCACGGTGACCGTGGTGCGGCCCGGCACCGAGTTCGCCGAGGTGTCCGAACCGGGTGAACTGGAGTTCCGGATGCTCGCCGTCGACCCGGCCCAGCACGGCAAGGGCATCGGCGAACAGCTGCTCCGCGCGGTCCTGGACCGGGCCGCTGACCTGGGCGTCAGCCGGGTGGTCATGTGCAGCACGTCCACCATGGCCGCGGCACACCGGCTGTACCGGCGGCACGGGTTCACCCGGTTGCCGTCGCGCGACTTCTCCCCGGTCCCGGGAGTCTTGCTGCACGGTTTCGTCCGGGAAATGATCTAGGAGCGCCGCATGCTTCCCCTGCTTCAGTGCTGCCCCAACGGCAGCCGCCCCGCTGAGGCCCACCCCGCCGTGCCGATCACCCCCTGGCAGCTGGCCACCGCGGTCGCCGAGGTCGCCGAGCTGGGCGTCACCTCGGTGCACCTGCACCCCAGGGACGCGGTCGGCCTGGAGACCCTGGCCGGTCCCGAGCTGGCCACCGTGGTCGCCACCGTGCGCGCGGCCGCCCCTGGCGTGGAGATCGGCGTCAGCACCGGCGCCTGGATCACCCCGGACCCGGTGCGCCGCACCGAGCTGGTCGAAGGCTGGTCCGGCCTGGCCGCCGGCCGCCCGGACGTGGCCTCGGTGAACGTGCACGAGCCCGGCTGGCTGCCGGTCTGCGCCGCCCTGCACCGCGCGGGCGTCGGCATCGAGCTCGGCGTGTTCACCACCAAGGCCGCGGCCCTGCTGCGCGTCGAGGGCGTGCCGGCGGGCACCGTCCGGGTGCTGGCCGAGGTCCAGGAGACCAACCCCGACCGCGCCCAGGCCGCCGCCACCGACCTGCTCGCCGCGCTGGACTTCCTGCCACCCGACCTGCCGATCCTGCTGCACGGCGAGGAGGGCGGCGCCTGGCCGGTGCTCGCCGAAGCCGTCCGCCTCGGCCTGCACCGCCGGATCGGCCTGGAGGACACCCTGGTGCTGCCCGACGGCACCCCGGCCCCGGACAACGCCGCCCTGGTCCGCGCCGCCCAGACCCTCCAAGGTGCATAGTTGGTGTATGGCGCGCACAACCATCGACATCGATGAGGAGCTGGTCGACGAGGCCATGCGGCGATATGGCCTGAGGACCAAGAAAGACGCCGTAGATTTCGCCTTGCGCAGGCTAGTCGGTCCCAAGATCACCACGGAAGAGTTGCTGTCTCTTGAAGGCATCGGCTGGGAGGGTGACCTGGAACAGATGAGGGCCGACAACCCGGAGTGCGCGTGGAACAGCGCCTGATCGGCAGCTGATGCGTGACCCTGGTTCCTTGGCCACCACGGAACCTGTCATCTTGGAGGTGCGGTCGGGTTTGGACGGGTTCCGGCTGATTCGGCTGGACCAGGCGCTCAGTAGTCTCACGCTGCTCGGCGTTGACCCGGCGGTGGACTTCCACACCGGCTCCGAGTTGTACCGCGCGGTGCGGAAAACCGGCCACACCGTTCGTTCGATGATGGACTGCCTCATCGCGGCGGTCGCGCTCCGAACCGGTGCCGTCCTCGTGCACGCGCTGTGAACTCCGCCCAGGCCACCTGACCCCTCAGCGCGGCAGCAGCGCCCCGGACCGCTTCACCGTCCGCACCACCGGCGCGGTCTCCATCGAGTGCACCCCGGCCAGCCCGCCCACCCGCTCGGTCAGGTACCGGTACAACTCCCCGGCGTCGCGGCAGGCCACCATCGCGGTCAGGTTGGTCCGCCCGGTGGTCACCCCGGCGAAGCTCACCTCCGGGTGCCCGCCGACCGTCGCCGCGACCCGGCGCAGCGCCGAGGGCCGCACGGTCAGCCACAACCGCGCCTCGGCACGCAGCCCGAGCGCCGCGGGCGGCACATCCACCTCGAACACCAGCACCCCGCTCTCCCGCAGCGCGTCGATCCGCCGCTTCACCGTGGACTCCGACCAGCCCGTGGCCGCCGCCAGTTCGGTGTGCCTCGTCCGGCCGTCCCTGGCCAGTGCCGCCAGCAGCGCGTGGTCGCCGTCGTCCAGTGGCACAACGGGTCCCGCCTCGCCGAGCAGGGCGTGCGCGCTGAGGTCCAGCACCCTGGCGGTGCGCGGCAGCTTGTCCATCAGCAGGGTGTCCCGGTCGGCCTCGGTTCGCGCCTGGACGTGGCAGGAGATCTCGGTGCCGCCGGAGAGCAGGTGCACCCAGAAGGTGTCCGGGCGACGGGCCAGCGCGGTGGCGATCGGGGTCGCCGCGTCCGGGGTGCAGCGGATGCGCAGGGTCCACGAGGTGTAGCCGGCCAGCGGGCCGTACACCGAGCCCACCACCCGCAGCAGCCCGGCCGAGCGCAGCCGCTGGTACCGGCGGGCCACCGTGTTCTCCGAGACGCCCAGCGCCCCGGCGATCCGGCTGAACGGGGCGCGGCCGTCCTGCTGGAGGGTCGTGACGATTTCCCGCTCCAACTCGTCCAGAATGACGGATTCCACCGGATCACCGTAGTTCACGGGCGGGAATCCGCATCCGGGCCGGACCGTGCAGCCATGACGACACGAGTTCTGGTGACCGGGGCGACCGGCAACGTCGGCCGCCAGGTCATGACCCAGCTTCGCGCGGAAGCCGTTGCCCTGCCCCGAGATCGCGCGGATCTGGCCCGCCCGGAGAGCCTGACCGGCAGTCTGCGCGAGGTGGACGCGGTGTTCCTGATCTGGCCGCTGCACAGCGGCGAAGCGCTGCCCGGGGTGCTCGCGGAGATCGCCCGGCACGCGCGCCGGGTGGTCTTCCTCTGCTCCGGCGCGGTCGGCGACCTCAGCATGGACGCGCAGGAGGAGCTGATCCGGCGGTCGGGTCTGGAGTGGACGGTCATCCGGGCCAGCACGTTCGCGGTCAACGCCCGGTGGTGGACCGGGCAGATCAGGGCGGGGGAGCAGGTGCGTGGCGCGTACGGCGGGCTGGGCCTGGCCATGCTGCACGAGGCGGACATCGCGGCGGTGGCGGTGCGCGCGCTCACCGGCGAGGGCCACCACGGCCAGGTGTACCGGCTGACCGGTCCCGAGGTGCTCAGCCAGGCCGAGCAGGTGCGGATCATCGGCGAGGTGCTCGGCCGCCCGCTGCGCTGGGTCGAGCTGGACCGGGTGACCGCCCGGCGGCAGCTGCTCGCCGACGGCCTGCCACTGTCCTTTGTGGACGTTTTGCTGGACGCCTACGCCGCGATGTCGAGCCAGCCCAGCCCCGAGATCACCGACACCGTGGCGACCGTGACCGGTTCGCCCGCGCGCAGCTTCCGGCAGTGGGTGGCTGACCACGCGGCAGAGTTCTAGCCCAGGTCGTGCTCGTGCGCGTAGATCACCGCGTGCACCCTGGTGCGCAGCCCGAGCTTGGCCAGCACCCTGGCCACGTGGGTCTTCACCGTGCCCTCGCCCACCGCCAGCTCGGCCGCGATCTCGGCGTTGCTGAGCCCGCGGGCCAGCGCCCGCAGCACCTCCCGCTCCCGGTCGGTCAGCGCGGCCAGCTCCGGGCCCGGCGGCGCGGGGGCCAGCTCGGCGAAGCGCCGGATCAGCCCGCTGGTGACCTTGGGATCGATCAGCCCGTGCCCGCCGTGCACCGCCCGGATCGCCGTGGTCAGCAGCTCGGGATCGTTGTCCTTCAACAGAAACCCGGCCGCACCGGCACGCAGCGCGCGGTAGAGGTAGTCGTCCAGGTCGAAGGTGGTCAGCACCAGGATGCGCGCCGGGGTCCCGGCCAGTTCCTCGATCGCGGCCAGGCCGTCCTGGTGCGGCATCCGGATGTCCATCAGCACCACGTCCGGCCGCCGCCAGCGGGTCAGGTGCACCGCCTCCGCGCCGTTGGCCGCCTCGCCGACCACCTCGATGTCGGGCTCGGCGTCCAGCAACAGGCGCAGTGCCGCGCGCACCGGCTGCTGGTCGTCGGCCAGCAGCACCCGGATCATCGCGGCTCCCAGGGCAGCACGGCCCGCACCAGCCAGCCGTCACCGGCCGGCCCGGCGGTGCAGGTGCCGCCGAGCAGCGCGGCCCGCTCGGCCAGCCCGCGCAGACCGTGGCCGGGCCGGGGCTCACCAACGCTCCGGCCGTTGTCGCACACCGTGATCACCAGCTCCGTCCCCGTCCGGCGCAGCTCCACCTCGACCTCCGTGGCCGCGGAGTGCCGCAGCACGTTGGTCAGCGCCTCCTGCACGATCCGGTAGGCGTGCCGCCCCACCAGCTCCGGCACCCCGATCTCCAAGCCCCGCACGGTGATCCGCGGTCCGCTCCTGGCCAGCCGGGCGGCCAGCTCGGTCACCTGGTCCAGCCCTGGATCCTCGCGCAGCTCGGCCAGCAGGCCCCTGGTCTCGGTCAGCGCGGTGGCGGACAGGTCGGTGATCAGCGCCAGCGCGGCGGGCGCCGCCTCGGGCACCCGCCGGGCCGCCATGGCCTGCAACCGGATCGCGGTCAGGTGGTGGCCGACCGCGTCGTGCACGTCCCTGGCGATGCGCAGCCGCTCGTCCGCCACCACCCTGGCCAGCTCCGCCTGCCGCAGCGCGACCGCCGAGCGCACCCGCTCCCGGTGCAGCCGCAGCGCCACCCCGGCCGCGACCGGCGCCAGGCCCAGCAGCACCGCCTCGGTGAGCACCGGTGTGCTGGGCGGCGCCGGCGCGCTGAGCCCGTAGAGCACCGTCCAGCCCACCGACAGCGCCACCACCGGCCCGAACTTCTCGCCGCGGTGGTAGACCGCCGAGCAGAACGCGGCCGCGGCCACCGTGCGCCCCGACCAGCCGGGCAACCCGGTGCCGACGAAGGCCACCGCCGCGCAGGCCACCGCCACCGCGACGGGGTACCGGCGGCGCAGCGTCAGCGGCAGGCTCAGCGCCAGGCTGAGCAGCACCGGCGGCCAGGACAGCTCGCCGCGTTCCAGCAGCACCCCGCCCAGCAGGGCGAGGAAGGCGATGCCGGCCAGCGTGGCGTCGTTCATGCGGCCAGTCTTCAGGTGTTCGCCGGACAGGTCAGGCCAGCCGGCGGCAGCGCGCCGGTGGTGAGGTAGCGGTGCACGTGCCCGCGCAGGCAGCGGTTGCCCGCGTAGAGGTAGTTGGCGTGCCCGCCCACCACCGCGATGTGCCGGGAACCGGGCAGTTGCGCGGTCACCCGCCGCCCGTAGTCCACCGTGGTCACCGAGTCGTGGATGCCGTCGGCGAGCAGCGACGGCGGCCGGTGCGCGGGCGGGATCGGTTGCGGGGCAAAGGGTGTGACCTCGGGCAGCCCGGCGCACTTGAGCACGTTGACCCAGGTGTGCCGCCAGCCCAGCAGCGGAGCCACGGTGGCCCTGATCCCGGCCACGATCCGGCTCACCTCGCGGTAGTCGGTGGCGTAGGGGAAGTCGGCGCAGTTGATCTGCCGGTTCACGTCGGTCTCCACCGGGATCGCGGGTACGCCGACCAGCTTGCTGGCATCACCGGCGTCCGCCTCGGCGATCGCCTGGGCCAGTCGCGGCCAGTCCCGCTCGAAGTCCGAGTGCGTGCTGGAGACGATCCGCGAGGCCGTGCCCGGCCCGCCGAACTTCGCATCCGGCGCCGGGATCGGCTGCCTCTCGGCCCGCGCCACCAGGTCCGTCCACACCTTGACCAGGTCGCGCCCGTGCAGCGCGCAGTCCGGCGTGCGCGCGCACCAGTCGCCGAAGCGGTGCAGGTTCCGCTCGGCCACCTCGGCCCGGGAGGCCGCCCAGTCCCGCTGCGAGCGGTTGGTGTGGTCGTACACGCTGTCCAGGAAGAACCGCCCGGACCGGTGCGGGAACAGGGACAGGTAGGCCTGGCCGAACACGGTGCCGTAGGAGTTGCCCAGGTATCGCAGCTTGGACTCGCCGAGCGCGGCCCTGATCGCGTCCAGGTCGTGCGCCACCTGCCAGCTGTCCAGCTTCCCGGCCAGCGGCCCTGCGGCCGTGGCGCAGCCCGCGCCGAACTCCCGGCTGCGCGCCACGTGCGCGCGGTAGGCGGCCTCGTCCGGGAAGGTCCACTCCAGCGGGATCGGCGCGCCGGTCGGGCAGGTGATCCCGGCGCTGCGCCCCATCCCGCGCGGGTCGAACAGCACCACGTCGAACCACTGCGTCAGGTCCGCGAACTGCCCGCCCAGCTGCGGCAACAGGTGCAGGTAGGCCCCCGGCCCGCCGGGGTTGACCACGATGGAGCCGAGGCGGGTGGCCGGGTCCCTGGCGGGGTAGCGGGCCAGCGCGAGGTCGAAGCGGGACCCGCGCGGGTTGGCGTGGTCGGTGGGCACGGACAGCTCGGCGCACTGGAGGCCGGAGCCGCAGTCCCGCCAGGTCAGCGCGGGTGCGGCGGTCGCGGGCGGGGCGTGCAGGACGGCCACGGCCGCGCCGGCCGCGACCGCGAGCAGGCGAAGGGTCTTGGTCACCGGCCCAGGCTCGCGCTGAGGACCGGTCCGCCGCGTCTGCAATCCGGCAGACGCGGAACCTCGCTCGCCGCGCTAGTCGGGCAGGACCACCGCGACGATCCCGGCCAGGTGCGCCAGCCGCGCCACCTCGGCCGCCCGGAACATCGGCCCGCCCGGCCGCCCCACCAGCAGCACCCGGTCCGGGTTGCCCAGCGGGGTGGCCGCCAGCTCGGTGCCCAGCTCCTGCCAGGTCTCGGGCACCCACGGCTCCTCGCCGTCCAGGATGGTCGCCTTGGCCAGCGGCAGCCAGGGCAGGTCGATCGCCTTGGTCTCCGGGGCCGCGCTGCTGGCGGCCAGCCGGTACGGGCCGTCGCCGTTGTTGCCGACCACCACGGCCCAGCCGGCCCGGATGATCCGCGGCACGCCCTCGGTGAAGACCTCAAGACCCTTGCGCGGCTCGGCGGCGATCTCCTCCACCAGCTCCAGCTCGCGGTGGGTGTTGAGGATGCCGGCGTAGGGCCGGACCGCGTCCACCTCGACGCCCTCGACCGACTCGGCCGCGGTGATCAGCACGTCCGGCAGCCGGCCCGAGGGCAGCTCCACCACCAGGTCGTCGATGGCCACGCCGACCCCGCGTTCGACCACGTCCACGCTCAGGATGTCGGCCCCGATCTCACCGAGCGCCGACGCGACCGCCCCCAGGGTGCCGGGACGGTCGGGAAGCTGCACGCGGATCAGGAAGGACACGGCCGCCGATTGTCGCAGACCCGGCCGACAACACCGACTCCGCCGTCCACATGTCGAGAGAACCCGTCCAGTTATCCACAGCGTGACGACCAGACCAACAACCCGTTCGGGGCCGTGACGGCCCGCGCCATAGACTCAGCCCGCAACGAAGCCCCGCATCCGGGCAGCAACTTTCAGGGAGTCCACCAGTGCCCACCATCTCGCGCGACGAGGTAGCGCACCTGGCCAGGCTGGCCAGGCTCGCCGTCACCGATGCCGAACTGGACCTGTTCGCCGGCCAGTTGGACGGCATCATCCAGGCGGTGGCCAAGGTCGGCGAGGTAGCCGCCGAGGACGTCCCGCCGACCTCGCACTCCGTGCCGCTGACCAACGTCTTCCGCGCCGACGAGATCACCCCCTCGCTGCCCAGGGAGGACGCGCTCGCCGCGGCGCCCGCGGCCGAGGACGGCCGGTTCCGCGTGCCGCGCATCCTCGGGGAGGCCTGACATGACCGACCTGACCAGGCTCACCGCGGCCGAACTGGCCGGCAAGATCCACTCGCGTGAGGTCTCCGCGGTGGAGGTCGCCCAGGCGCACCTGGACCGCGTGGCCGCGGTCGACGGTGCCGTGCACGCCTTCCTGCACGTGGACACCGAGGGCGCGCTGGCCGCCGCCGAGGCCGTGGACAAGTCCATCGCCGCCGGTGAGACCCCCGCCTCGCCGCTGGCCGGGGTGCCGCTGGCGCTCAAGGACGTGCTCACCATCAAGGGCGTGCCCACCACCTGCGGCTCCAAGATGCTGGAGGGCTGGATCCCGCCCTACGACGCCACCGTCACCCGGCGGCTGCGCGAGGCGGGCGTGGTCATCCTCGGCAAGACCAACATGGACGAGTTCGCGATGGGCTCCTCCACCGAGAACTCCGCCTACGGCCCCACGCACAACCCATGGGACCTCGACCGCATCCCCGGCGGCTCCGGCGGCGGCTCCTCGGCCGCGCTGGCCGCCTTCGAGGCTCCGCTGGCCATCGGCACCGACACCGGCGGCTCGATCCGCCAGCCCGGCGCGGTCACCGGCACCGTCGGCGTCAAGCCCACCTACGGCGGCGTGTCCCGCTACGGCCTGGTCGCCTTCTCCTCCTCGCTGGACCAGGCCGGGCCCTGCGCCCGCACCGTGCTGGACGCGGCGCTGCTGCACGAGGTCATCGCCGGGCACGACCCGCTCGACTCCACCTCGCTGAACGTGCCGGTCCCGCCGGTGGTCGCGGCCGCCCGCCAGGGCGCGACGGGCGACCTCAGCGGCCTGCGCATCGGCGTGGTCAGCGAGTTCAGCGGCGACGGCTACCAGCCCGGCGTGCTGCGCTCCTTCGAGGCCGCGGTGGCCGCCCTGGAGAAGCTGGGCGCGGAGGTCGTGGAGGTCTCCTGCCCGAACTTCACCTACGCGCTGCCGGCCTACTACCTGATCGCGCCGAGCGAGTGCTCCTCCAACCTGGCCCGCTTCGACGCCATGCGCTACGGCCTGCGGGTCGGCGGCGAGGACCCGGCGCTGGACGCCGAGCAGGTCATGTCGCTCACCCGCGAGGCCGGCTTCGGCCCCGAGGTCAAGCGCCGGGTGATCCTGGGCACCTACGCGCTCTCCGCCGGGTACTACGACGCCTACTACGGCTCGGCGCAGAAGGTCCGCACGCTCATCTCGCGCGACTTCACCAGCGCGTTCGAGCAGGTCGACGTGCTGATCTCGCCGACCACGCCGACCACGGCGTTCCGGCTCGGCGAGCGCACCGCCGACCCGATGGCGATGTACCTGGCCGACCTGTGCACCATCCCGGCCAACCTGGCGGGCAACGCGGCGATGAGCGTGCCCAGCGGCCTCTCCGACGAGGACGGGCTGCCGGTCGGGCTGCAGATCATGGCGCCCGCGCTGGCCGACGAGCGGATGTACCGGGTGGCCGCGGCCTACGAGGTCGCGCGCAACGACGCCGAGGGCGGTGCGCAGATCCACCGGGTGCCGGACCTCGCGGCGGGCGTGCGGTGAGCGAACGCAGCGAGCGGGAGGACACCCGCCAATCGGTCGGCCAGGTGCTGCGGGGACTCGAACTGTTCCCGCTGCCCGACGGCTGGACCCCGATCGAGGCACTCGCGGTGGTGAAGTGCCTGGACGCCAGTGGCACGCCCACCTGGTGCACCCGGCGCACCGCCGGGATCAACGACGAGGAACTGCTCGGCACGATGGTGCTCCAGTCCGAGCTGCTCAAGCGGGACATCCTGTCCGACTGGGAGGACGACGGCGATGACGACTGACGTCACGGCAGAACTGCTGCCCTACTCCGACGTGGTCGAGCGCTTCGACCCGGTGCTGGGGCTGGAGGTGCACGTCGAGCTGCACACCAACACCAAGATGTTCTGCGGCTGCCCGACACAGTTCGGGGCCGACCCGAACACCCAGGTCTGCCCGACCTGCCTCGGCCTGCCCGGCGCGCTGCCGGTGGTCAACGGCAAGGCGGTCGAGTCGGCCATCCGGATCGGTCTCGCGCTCAACTGCGAGATCGCGGAGTGGTGCCGGTTCGCGCGGAAGAACTACTTCTACCCTGACATGCCGAAGAACTTCCAGACCTCGCAGTACGACGAGCCAATCGCCTTCAACGGCTACCTGGACGTGGTGCTCGACGACGGTGAGATCTTCCGGGTGGAGATCGAGCGCGCGCACATGGAGGAGGACACCGGCAAGTCGCTGCACGTGGGCGGCGCGACCGGGCGCATCCACGGCGCCGAGTTTTCCCTGCTGGACTACAACCGGGCGGGCGTGCCGCTGATCGAGATCGTCACCAAGACGATCCACGGCACCGGCGAACGCGCGCCCGAGGTGGCCCGCGCCTACGTCAGCGCGCTGCGCGACCTGCTCAAGGCGCTGGACGTCTCGGACGTGCGGATGGACCAGGGCTCGCTGCGCTGCGACGCGAACGTCTCGCTGATGCCCAAGGGCAGCAGCGTGCTCGGCACCCGCTCGGAGACCAAGAACGTCAACTCGCTGCGCAGCGTCGAGCGGGCCGTGCACTTCGAGATGCGCAGGCACGCCGCGGTGCTGACCAGCGGCGGCGAGGTCGTCCAGGAGACCAGGCACTTCGACGAGTCCACCGGCAGCACCCGGCCGGGACGGCGCAAGGAGACCAGCGAGGACTACCGGTACTTCCCGGAGCCCGACCTGGTGCCGATCGCCCCGTCCCGCGAGTGGGTGGCCGAGCTCGCGCAGACCCTGCCCGAGCTGCCCTGGCAGCGCCGCAAGCGGATCCAGGCCGAGTGGAAGCTCTCCGACCCGGAACTGCGCGACCTGGTCAACGCGGGCGCACTCGAACTGGTCGCGGCCACCGTCGAAGCGGGAGCCGCCCCGGACGAGGCCCGCTCCTGGTGGGTGGCCTACCTGTCCCAGCAGGCCAACACCCAGGGCGTCGACCTCGCTGACCTGGCCATCACCCCAGCCCAGCTGGCCAGGGTGATCGCCCTGGTCGCCGAGGGCAAGCTGACCAACAAGCTGGCCCGCCAGGTCGTCGACGGCGTGCTGGCAGGCGAGGGCGAGCCGGACACCGTGGTCGAGGCCCGCGGCCTGGTCGTGGTCTCCGACGACTCGGCCCTGCTCGCCGCGGTCGACGAGGCCCTGGCCGCCCAGCCCGACATCGCCGAGAAGATCCGCTCCGGCAAGGTCGCCGCGGCCGGCGCCGTGGTCGGCGCGGTCATGAAGGCCACCAAGGGCCAAGCCGACGCCAAACGCGTCCGCGAACTGGTCCTGGAACGCTGCGGCCAGTAACGCCACCAGCGACAACGCCGGCACCGCGGCCCGTGCCGCCCGGACAACTTCCCGGGCGGCACGGGCCGCGTCATACTCACCGCTGCCCGCTGCCCGCTGCCCGCTGCCCGCTGCCCGCTGCCCGCTGCCCGCTGCCCGCTGCCCGCTGCCCGCTGCCGCAGCGCCCGGCACCCGACCCAGGTCTCCTGGCCCGGCACTCGGCCCTGCCCGCCGCCCGGCAGCACCTCACCGCGCGCGGCCGCCGCGAGCGGCAACCCCGGCAACACCGCGGCCCCCGGGAAAACCTCTCCCGGGGGCCGCGGCTCGTTCAGGTCCGGCTAGTCGTTCCCGCCCGTCCCGCCGCCCTGCGGCGGCAGCACGAACACCCGGTCGTCGCTGCTCACCGGCTTGCCGCCGGCCTTGTTCAGCGTGCCCACCCAGGCGTTGCCGTCCGGGCCCAGGTCCACGCCGCCGAGTTGGCCGTAGGTGCCCTTCAGGGTGGTTTCCGGGCGGCCGGTGAAGGCGCCGGTGTTGCTCACGGCCAGGTTGAACATGCCCGCGCCGGTGGTCAGCGCGACTGACAGGCGGTCGCTGTAGGCGGCGCAGCCCGCTACGCCGGGGCGGTCCGGCCAGGTCCAGGCCGGGGTGCCGAGGGGCTTGCCCAGGGCGAACTTGTAGACCACGTCCTGCTTGTCGGCGCGGTCGGTGACCCAGGTGGTGCGGTGGTCGGTGGTGCTGCAGATGCCGCCGGGGCTGGTCAGGCCGGTGGCCACCACCGTGCTGCCGGCGTTGGGGTTGCCGTCGGCGGGCTTGCCGGAGGTGCTGATCCGCAGGAGCTTCCCGGCCAGGGAGTTCGGATCGCCCGCCGCGCCGCCGTTGCCCGCGTTGCCGGTGGCCACCAGCAGCGCCCCGGTGCGGTCCCTGGCCAGCGCGCCGCCGTTGTTGCGGCCGCCGCGCGGGATGCCGGTGAGCACCGGCTTGGGGCCGTCGCCCTTGGCGATGCGCACCACCCGGTTGTCCGAGCCGGTGGTGACGTAGGCGAAGACCAGCCCGTCCTCGGCGTAGCTGGGCGAGAGCGCGAGCCCGGTCAGCCCGCCGCCGCCGGCCCCGTCCACCGGGATCCGGGCGAACTCCTCCGGCGACTTGCCCGGCTGCACCTTCAGGATCTTTCCGCTGACCCGCTCGGCGGCCAGCGCGGACTGCCCGTCCGGCAGCACCGCGACCGCGGCCACCTGGTCCAGGCAGGTCGCGACCACCGAGGGGTCGAAGTCCTTGCAGCCGTCCGGCGGCGGCACCGGGGTGTTCGGCCGGGTCGGCGGCTGCGGGCCGCCGCCCCCGCCGCCGCCACCGGGTGGTGGGGCGCCCTGGGGTTGCAGCCGGGGCTGCTCGGTCCAGTCGGCCTGCCGCACCTCGGGGAAGCTGGCGCACCCGGAGACCAGCAGGGCGAGCGCCACCATCCCGATGAGGGACGTCCGTCGCTTCGAACCCGGGGCTGGCATGGGCTCCAGGGTAGGTGGCCGCAGGTGAACCCGAGGTTAGAGTGCCGATGTGAGCCTGACTGTGCTGCTGCCCGACTACCCAGGGGCCGCCGACCTGGTGTCCGCGATCGAGGGTGTCCGGGTGGTCACCTACGACCCGCACGACCAGCTCAACATGCCCGCCGAGGCGGTGGACGCCGAGGTGTTCGTGCCTCCGTTCCTGGCCTCCAGGGAGCTGGTGCCGTTGGCCGAGTCGCTGCCAAGGCTCCAGCTGGTGCAGCTGCTCAGCGCGGGTGCGGAGGCCTGGATCGGCGCGCTGCCCGAGCGGGTCAAGCTGTCCAACTGCCGGGGCGCGCACGGCGGGAGCACCGCGGAGTGGGTGGTCGGCGCGCTGTTGTCGATCTACCGCGACTTCCGCGAGTTCGACGCCGCCCAGCGCGCCGGGGAGTGGGCCTACCACCAGACCGACACCCTCCAGGGCAAGCGGGTCCTGGTGGTCGGCGCCGGTGACCTGGGCAGGCAGCTGGAGCGCAGGCTCCTTCCGTTCGACACCGAGGTCACCCTGGTCGGGCGCAGCGCGCGGGAGGGCGTGCGCGGTGAGGACGAGCTGCCCGAGCTGCTCGGTGAGTACGACGTGGTGGTCGTGGTGGTGCCGATGACCGAGGACACCCGGCACCTGGTGGACGCCAAGTTCCTGGCCCGGATGGCCGACGGCGCGATCTTCGTCAACGGCGCCCGCGGCCCGGTGGTGGACACCGACGCGCTGCTGGCCGAGCTGACCAGCGGCAGGCTGCGCGCCGCGCTGGATGTCACCGACCCGGAACCGCTGCCCGAGGGCCACCCGCTGTGGCGCGCGCCCAACCTGCTGCTCACCCCGCACGTGGCCGGCAGCGTGGCTGGTCAGCACCAGCGCGCCTTCCGCATCGTGGCCAGGCAGATCGCCCAGTTCGCGGCGGGCAAGGACCCGGAGAACCTGATCCGCGGCAGCTACTGACCGCCGGGAAAGGTGCGCCGCCACGCCGCCCGGGTCGCCGAAGTGGCTCGGATCACCTAGCCTGCGTGGGCGTGAGCACTCACGACAGCGGCCCCGGCACCAGCGGGGGCGCGCACCACTTCGACGACGCGGGGCATTCCGCCACCGGCACCACGGCGGCACTGCCCGTTGACCAGGCCGACGGTGCGGACACCGTGCGGCGCAAGCCCTTCGCCTGGAACGGCGGCACCGACCTCGGCCTGCTCGTCCTGCGGCTGGTGCTCGGTGGCACGTTCATCGCGCACGGGGCGCAGAAGCTCTTCGGTGTGTTCAACGGTCCCGGCATCAACGGGTTCGCCAAGTTCCTGGAGTCCTTCGGATTCCAGCAGACCCGGATCCTGGCCTACGTCACCGGGATCACCGAGCTGGGCGGCGGCCTGCTGGTCCTGCTGGGTTTCCTGACCCCGCTCGGCGCGGCAGGCCTGCTCGGCGTGATGATCAACGTGGTCACGCTCAAGTGGAACAACGGTTTCTTCCTCGGCCAGACCGGCTCCGGGTTCGAGTTCGACCTCGTGCTCGGTGCCCTGGCCGCCGCGCTGCTGTTCCTCGGCCCCGGCCGCGCCGCCGTCGACAACGGTCGCGCCTGGGCGCGCGTCCCACTCCCGTGGGGCGTGCTCTTCCTCCTGGTCGCGGCGGGCTCCGCGGTGATCACCCTGGTGGTCCTGCGCTAACGGCCAACACCCAGCGCAAGAACGGCCAACACGCCGCCGGGGGTTTTCCACCCTCGCGTGTTGGCCGTTCTCGTACGGTGTGTTGGCCGTTATTTGGCGGGGTCGCGGACCGCGCCGGTGGCCGCTGAGGTGGCCAGGCGGGCGTAGGCGCGCAGGGCCTTGGACACCGGGCGCTGGCGGTCCACCGGCTGCCACGGGTTCTCGCTGGCCTCCATCTTGGCCCGCCGCTCGGCCAGCACCGCCTCGTCCACCAGCAGCTCCAGCTTGCGCCGGTGCACGTCGATGACGATCTCGTCGCCGTCCTGGACCAGCCCGATCAGCCCGCCCTCGGCCGCCTCCGGCGAGATGTGCCCGACCGAGATGCCCGAGGACCCGCCGGAGAACCGGCCGTCGGTGATCAGCGCGCACACCTTGCCCAGGCCCGCGCCCTTGAGGAACGCGGTGGGGTGCAACATCTCCTGCATGCCGGGGCCGCCAGCCGGGCCCTCGTACCGGACCACCACGACCTCGCCGGGCTGCACCTGCTTGCCCAGGATCGCCGAGACCGCCTGCTCCTGGCTCTCCACCACCCTGGCCGGGCCGCGGAAGACCCACAGCTCCTCGTCGATGCCGGCGGTCTTGATCACCGCGCCGTCCTCGGCCAGGTTGCCGTGCAGCACCGCCAGGCCGCCGTCAGCGGTGTAGGCGTGCGCGCGGTCCCTGATGCAGCCGCCAGCCGCGTCGGTGTCCAGCGAGGACCACCGGTTGCTGGTGGAGAACGCCTGCGTGGTGCGCACCCCGCCGGGCGCGGCGTGGAACAGCTCGACCGCCTCCGCCGAGGGCGACTCCGCGCGGATGTCCCAGGCGCCCAGCCACTCGTCCATGCTCGCGCTGTGCACGGTGCGCACGTCCCGGTTGAGCAGTCCGGCCCGGTCCAGCTCGCCCAGGATGGCCGGGATGCCACCGGCCCGGTGCACGTCCTCCATGTGGTAGTCGGAGTTCGGGCTCACCTTGGCCAGGCAGGGCACCCGGCGGCTGACCGCGTCGATGTCGGCCATGGTGAAGTCGAGCTCCGCCTCGTGCGCGGCGGCCAGCACGTGCAGCACGGTGTTGGTCGAGCCGCCCATGGCCACGTCCAGCGCCATCGCGTTCTCGAACGCGGCCCGGTTGGCGATGTTGCGCGGCAGCGCGGACTCGTCGTCCTGCTGGTAGTAGCGCTTGGCCAGCTCCACCACGGTGGTGCCGGCCCGCTCGAACAGCGCCCGGCGGGCGGCGTGCGTGGCCAGGGTGGACCCGTTGCCCGGCAAGGAAAGCCCGAGCGCCTCGGTCAGGCAGTTCATCGAGTTCGCGGTGAACATGCCGGAACAGGAGCCACAGGTCGGACAGGCCGAGCGCTCCACGATGGACAGGCCCTCGTCGTCGACGTCCGGGCTGGCCGAGGCGGCGATCGCGGTGATCAGGTCGGTCGGCGCCTGCGCGACCCCGTCCACCACCACGGCTTTGCCCGCCTCCATCGGCCCGCCGGAGACGAAGACCACCGGGATGTTCAGCCGCAGCGCGGCCATCAGCATGCCGGGGGTGATCTTGTCGCAGTTGGAGATGCAGACCAGCGCGTCCGCGGCGTGGCCGTTGACCATGTACTCCACCGCGTCCGCGATCAGCTCGCGGGAGGGCAGCGAGTAGAGCATGCCGCCGTGCCCCATGGCGATGCCGTCGTCCACCGCGATGGTGTGGAACTCCCGCGCCACGCCACCGGCCTCGCGCACCGACTCGGCCACGATGTCACCGAGGTCACGCAGGTGCACGTGCCCCGGCACGAACTGGGTGTAGGAGTTGGCGATGGCCACGATCGGCTTGCCGAAGTCGGAGTCGGTCATACCGGTGGCGCGCCAGAGCGAACGGGCGCCTGCGGCGTTGCGGCCGTGGGTGGTCACGCGGGAGCGGAGCGGGGGCACAGCTCCTCCTTAACGGGGTTCGTCAGTGGGGTCCGGCTCGGCGGGCTCGGTCTCGGCGGCCGGTTCGGGTTCGCCGAAGCGGCCGCCGCTGGCCCGCGCCAGCGCGTCGAGGTCGCGCACCCGCACCGCGGGCAGCGTGACCTCGGAGTCGTCGGTGAGCACCGCCTTCACCCCGGAGGCCTTGGTCAGGCGCAGCGCGGCGATGTCCGACCAGACGATGCTGCGAGCGCCGAACAGCGTGCGGATGCGCACCTGTTCGGCGTCGACCACGGTCCTGGTGCGGATCACCCACAGGACCAGTGCGAGCGGCACCAGGTAGACCACCTGGAGACCGGGCGCGCCGAAGGCGAGTGGGGTCGCGCACACGAACAGCAGCGCCGCCGGAATCATAGCCGCAGTGGGGATCCGGAAAATCAGTCCGCTCACGTCCTCGATCCTTCCACGTGCGCGAACGGGTGTTCGCGACGGTGCGGTGTCCCTCGGTCGTGTCCAACATCCGGGAGTACCGTCCCGCAGAGTTGACGCCTGTCCCGGCCAAGGGCTAGCGTCGGCAGGGTGCAGCGCAAGACTTTCCTCCTCGTACTTCCCAGGCGCGTCGACGCCTAGGAAGCACTCGTCGACGCGCAACCCTCGTACGGCCAACCCAGGCCGACGAGGGTTTTTTGTTGCCCGTAGCTTGCTCACACCGAACACGAGGCAGACCCGATGACCCAGGTGAGGCCCACGCCGCCGCCCCAGCCGCCCCAGGGGGCAAGACCCCGCCCGACCCCGCCCGCCGGCGCTCCGGTCAGGGTGACCGGCGCGCAGTCGCTCGTGCGCTCGCTCGAGTCGGTGGGCTGCGAGATCGTCTTCGGTATCCCCGGCGGTGCCATCCTGCCCGCCTACGACCCACTGCTGGACTCCACCAAGCTGCGGCACATCCTGGTCCGGCACGAGCAGGGCGCCGGCCACGCCGCCTCCGGCTACGCGCACGCCACCGGCCGGGTCGGGGTCTGCATGGCCACCTCGGGCCCCGGCGCGACGAACCTGGTCACCCCGATCGCCGACGCCTACATGGACTCCATCCCGATGGTCGCGATCACCGGCCAGGTGGCGCGGTCCTCGATCGGCACGGATGCCTTCCAGGAAGCCGACATCTGCGGCATCACCATGCCCATCACCAAGCACAACATCCTGGTGACCGACGCCGCGGAGATCCCGCGCGCGATCGCCGAGGCCTTCCACATCGCCAGCACCGGCCGACCCGGCCCCGTGCTGGTGGACCTGCCCAAGGACATCCTGCAGGCCACCACCTCCTTCAGCTGGCCGCCGGAGATGCGGCTGCCCGGCTACCGGCCGACCACCAAGCCGCACGGCAAGCAGGTGCGCGAGGCGGCCAAGCTGATCGCCGCGGCCAAGCGCCCGGTGCTCTACGTCGGCGGCGGCGTGGTGCGCGGCAAGGCATCCGCCGAGCTGCTGGAGCTGGCCGAGCTGACCGGCATCCCGGTGGTCACCACGCTGATGGCCCGCGGCGCCTTCCCCGACTCCCACCGCAGCCACCTGGGCATGCCGGGCATGCACGGCACGGTCGCCGCGGTGGCCGCGCTGCAACGCTCGGACCTGCTGATCACCCTCGGCGCGCGCTTCGACGACCGGGTCACCGGCCAGCTCGGCACCTTCGCGCCGGACGCGCAGGTCATCCACGCCGACATCGACCCGGCCGAGATCTCCAAGAACCGCAAGGCCGACGTGCCGATCGTGGGCGACGTCAAGGACATCATCGCCGACCTGGTGCCCGCGGTGCGCGCGGAGTACGAGGGCGGCGCCCGCGCGGACATCTCCGCGTGGTGGACCATGCTCGAGGGCATCCGCGGCTCCTTCCCGCTGGGCTACGACTGGCCAGCCGACGGCACGCTGTCCCCGCAGTACGTGATCGAGCGGATCGGCAACCTGGTCGGCCCGGAGGCGATCTACACCGCGGGCGTCGGCCAGCACCAGATGTGGGCCGCGCAGTTCGTCAAGTACGAGAAGCCGGCCACCTGGATCAACTCCGGCGGCCTGGGCACCATGGGCTTCGCCGTGCCGGCGGCCATGGGTGCCAAGGCGGGCATGCCGGACAAGCAGGTCTGGGCGATCGACGGCGACGGCTGCTTCCAGATGACCAACCAGGAGCTGGCCACCTGCGCGATCGAGGGCATCCCGATCAAGGTCGCGGTGATGAACAACGGCAACCTGGGCATGGTCCGGCAGTGGCAGAACCTCTTCTACGCCGAGCGCTACTCCAACACCGACCTGGGCACGCACAAGCACCGCATCCCGGACTTCGTGCTGCTCGGTGAGGCGCTGGGCTGCGCAGGCCTGCGCGCGGAGACCAAGGAGGAGGTCGACAAGGTCATCCAGCAGGCGATGGAGATCAACGACCGCCCGGTGGTCATCGACTTCGTGGTCGGCAAGGACGCCCAGGTGTGGCCCATGGTGGCCGCGGGCACCGGCAACGACGAGATCATGGCCGCGCGCGGCATCCGCCCGCTGTTCGACGAAGACGAGGTGTGAGGCGATGACTCGGCACACGCTGAGCGTGCTGGTGGAGAACAAGCCCGGTGTGCTCGCTCGGGTCGCGGGCCTGTTCTCCCGGCGGGGCTTCAACATCGAGAGCCTCGCGGTGGGGCCGACCGAGCACCCCGAGGTGTCCCGGATGACCATCGTGGTCGCCGTGGAGCTGCTGCCGCTGGAGCAGGTCACCAAGCAGCTCAACAAGCTCGTGCACGTGATCAAGATCGTTGAGCTGGACGCCGCGGTGTCCGTGCGCCGCGAGCTGCTGATGGTGAAGGTCCGCGCGGACGCCACCGTGCGCAGCCAGGTGCTGGAGACCGTGCAGCTCTTCCGCGCCAAGGTGGTCGACGTCTCCCCGGAGGCGCTGACCATCGAGGCCACCGGCACCACCGACAAGCTCGACGCCCTGCTGCGCATGCTGGAGCCCTACGGCATCAGGGAGATGGTCCAGTCCGGCATGGTGGCCATCGGCAGGGGCGCTCGTTCCATCACCGCGACCGCGGTTCGCTAGAACACGTATAGGAGAAGCAAGAGCATGAGTGTCGAGATCTTCTACGACGACGACGCCGACATCAGTGTCATCCAGGGTCGCAAGGTCGCGGTGATCGGCTACGGCAGCCAGGGCCACGCGCACGCGCTGAGCCTGCGCGACTCGGGCGTCGACGTGCGGATCGGCCTGCCGGAGACCAGCAAGTCCCGGGCCAAGGCCGAGGAGGAGGGCCTGCGCGTCCTCACCCCCGCCGAGGCATCCGCGGAAGCCGACCTGATCATGATCCTGGCGCCGGACACCGCGCAGCGGCACGTCTACGCCCAGGACGTCGCGCCGAACCTCAACGACGGCGACGCGCTGTTCTTCGGCCACGGCTTCAACATCCGCTACGGCCTGATCACCCCGCCGTCCAATGTGGACGTCGCCATGGTCGCGCCGAAGGGCCCCGGCCACCTGGTCCGCCGCCAGTTCGTCGACGGCAAGGGTGTGCCCTGCCTGATCGCGGTGGAACAGGACGCCTCCGGCAACGCCCAGGCGCTCGCGCTCTCCTACGCCAAGGCCATCGGCGGCAGCCGGGCGGGCGTCATCAAGACCACCTTCACCGAGGAGACCGAGACCGACCTCTTCGGCGAGCAGGCGGTGCTCTGCGGCGGCGCCAGCGCGCTGGTGCAGGCGGGCTTCGAGGTGCTGACCGAGGCCGGCTACGCCCCCGAGGTCGCCTACTTCGAGTGCCTGCACGAGCTGAAGCTGATCGTGGACCTGATGTACGAGGGCGGCATCGCCCGCATGCGCTACTCGATCTCCGACACCGCCGAGTACGGCGACCTGACCCGCGGCCCGCGCGTGATCACCGCCGCGGTCAAGGAGGAGATGAAGAAGATCCTGGGCGAGGTCCAGGACGGCACCTTCGCCCGCGAGTGGGTGGCCGAGGACGACAACGGCCGCGCCAACTACCGCAAGCTCCAGCAGGAGGGCGAAGCTCACCCGATCGAGGAGACCGGCAAGAAGCTTCGGGCGCTCATGTCCTGGGTCGACCGGCCCATCACCGAGACCGCCTGACGTCGGCAACCAGCACAGAGCGAACGCCGTCCACCCTGGAGTGGGCGGCGTTCGCGCTGTTCAGGGGGTTACGGAGGGTGATCCGTGATCCCACCCGATCAGTTCATTTCACTCAGTAATTTGCCTATTTAGCATTGACCTAACAGTGATCCGCGGTCCGCCGAACGGGGCTTGGGACCCCAGCTCGGCAGCAGGGAGACGGCGGAAGCGCCGCCTCATGACGACGCGGGGAGCGTGCAAAGCCATGACCGGCAACATGACCGGTGGGCTGGACGAGTCGGTCCGGACCCACCTGGCCAAGTTGTTCACCCTGATCCACACCCTCGACGACCTGGACGTGGCCGAACTGGCCAGGGCCGAGATGCCCCGTCTGATCTCCGCGCTGAAGCTGGTGCTGGACGCGCACGAGCCGGACGAGTACGGCCACTGCCGCCAGTGCCAGCCCGGCAAACGGCGCCACCGGCTGCCCTTCGAGCCCTGCCGCGCCTACGACAGCGCCCAGCGCTTCCTGGCGGTGGAACGCGGCCTGCCGCAGATGCTGGTGCAGGCCCAGCAGGGCGCCTTCGCCGGCCACCGCCCGAGGCACGCCCTGCACTGAGCACGGGGCCGGGACAGGGGTTGGGGCGTCCGGTCAGGCCCCCAACCCCCAGAGCCGTTCCGCCAGCTCCGCCACGCCGCGCGCGGCCGCCAGCTCCGGCCGCCGCTCCAGCAGCGGCCCCAGCAGCTCGAAGTCGTGGCACAGGCTCATCCCCAGCATGGCCTCCGGCGGCCCCAGCAGCCCCGGATCGCCGTACCCGGCCACGAACGCCCGCAGCATGCGGACATCGCCCTCGAACGCGCCCAGGTGCAACGAGGCCACGTCGTAGCGCGGGTCCCCGGTCCGCGCCTCGCCGAAGTCGATCAGCCCGGTCAGCAGGCCCGCCGAGACCAACAGATGCTCGCCGCTGAGATCCCCGTGCACCAGCACCGGTTCCGGTGGCCGCCAGGACCCGACGAAGGTCGCTTGCCACTCGGCCAGCTCATCGAGCAGGCTGCGGCGCAGCGGGACCGCGGCACGTCGTTCGCGGGGCGCCTCCGCCAGCCGCCGGTGCAGTAACCCGGTCATGGTCGATGAACTGGCCGCCAGCCGCCCTGAACTTGGTAACGCAAGTTGATGCAACCTGCACAAGACCGCTCCGACGTGTCCAGCGAACCTGGTCCGTTCGGCCGCAGAGAATTGCCACCTGTCACCCAAAGTAGTCAGGGGCAGTCCGGGCAGCCGGCGGCAGACCAGGTAGCTCCAGCCGGGAGCCAACTCGCCGTCAGCCACCAGTTCCGGCACCGGCAGTGCCGGGTCCGCGGCCAGCAGGCGGTAGGCGGCCCGCTCGGCCCCGATGCTGTCCGGGCCGTGCCAGAACGGGGTGAACAGCTTCACCACCAGGCCCGAACCGGTCAGCGCGGTGGGATAGGTGCTGCGCCCGGCCAGCCACATCCGCGCTGGTAGCGGCAGGTTCGCGGCGGTCAGCGCGGCCCGGTGCACGGGGAGCCAGATCGCCGGATCGCCCAATGCCTGGGCATATTCCTCTTCGCTGGACAGGCTGGGCAGCATGATCGGCACGGACCTGAGCGTGGTCCGTGCCGACCGTGTTCCGCCAGCGAGTTCTAGGCCACCTGGCCCGGCGCCAGCCGCAGCCGGTGCCGGGCGCGCTGCACGGGGATGTCGTCCTGGCCCGGCGGGGGGCTACCAGACCAGGACGACAGCTCAGGGGAAGGGGACGGCCCGTCCTCCACCAGGCACAGCTGGACGTAGGCGATCCGCCAGGTCGGGCAGGGCCACTCGCCGCCGAGGCCCCAGCTGGGCCGGCACAGGCGGCACCGCCTGCGCTTCTTGCGGCCCACCGAGCGGTGCTGGGCGAGCAGGAACTGCCAGCCGCGGACGGTGCGCAGCAGCGCGTTGCGGGTGGCCGGGTCGGCCTGGTCCTCGGCCAGCTCCGCCAGTTCGGCGAGGCGGGAGGCCACCGCGCGGTAGCACTCGCGGCCGCGGGTCGTGCAGCGGTCGGGCGCCTCGTGCACATCCAAGATGGGCCTGCCTGACGACCACACGGTCTCCACCGCCCCTAACGTGAGTACTGTGTCACCGATCGCTTACCGTCGGTGTCTGCTTCCGATTTCGGAGAGCGACGGTGCGGGTACCTAGCGTGCAAGACGGGCCGCCGAAAATGCAACGTACATACTGCGAAAGACACGATCGGGTGAGAGTGTCGTCCTGCAAACCACAAGCGATTGCAGGTAGCTAGCCTGGACCGGCACACTGCGCAAGTTCCTTCTCACTGCGTGTCACGGCGGGCGGCCGGCACCGCACCGCGGACACGCCGCGATCTCGCGAACTTGCCCGGAGGCCAGGAGATGTCCACCAGTCACAGCCCGACCGTGCGCAGAAGGCGACTGGCCTCCGAACTACGACGACTGCGTGAGAGCTCCAACCTCACCTGTGAGGAGGTGGCGGCCCATCTCGAATGCTCAGCGGCCAAGGTCAGCCGGATCGAGACCGGCCGCACCGGGGTCAACCCGAGGGACGTGCGCGACATGCTCGTTCTCTACGGCGTCGAGGGCGACCGGCAGAACGCGCTGATCGACCTGGCCCGGATGGCCAAGCTCAAGGGCTGGTGGCACAACTACGGCGACGTGCTCACCGGTGGCTTCGCCGGGATGGAGGCGGAGGCGTCCTCCATCCGCACCTTCGAGTCGCTGGTCGTGCCGGGTCTGCTGCAGACCGAGCGGTACGCGCTGGCGGTCTTCCGCGCGGTGCGGCCCAAGGCCGCGCCCAGCGAGGTCGAGCGCCGGGTCTCCGCCCGGATGGCCCGCCAGGGCCTGCTCTCGGCCGACCACGGGCCCAAGTACTGGGCGGTGCTGGACGAGGGCGCGCTGCGCAGGCGGGTGGGCGACACCGATGTGATGCGGGAACAGCTCGACCGGCTGGTGAAGATGAGCTCGCTGCCGAACGTGGAGATCCAGGTGCTCCCGTTCACCGCGGGCGCGCACGCGGCCTCCGACGGCCCGTTCGTCATCCTCGGCTTCCCCGATCCGCTGGACCCGACCGTGGTCTACGTGGAGAGCCTCACCAGCGCGCTCTACCTGGAGAAGCCGGAGGAGATCCGGTTGTACAGCACCGTTTTCGACCATGTCCGCGCCGCGGCGCTGGGCACCGAGGAGTCGGTGGCCCTGATGGCCGCCATGGCGGAGGAACTGGCATGAGCAGGAGGCAGGCCATCCGGCGCTGCTCTCAGGAATCGCACCATCTGTTATCCGGCAAGGAGCAAGTCATGTTCGCCAGCAACCACACCGAATCGCTGTCCTGGCGGGTCAGCAGCTACAGCGGCGGCGGCAACAACTGCGTCGAGGTCGCTCTACCCGTGACCGCCGCGGCGGTCCGAGACTCCAAGAACCGCGCGGGCGGCGCGCTGGTGTTCAGCCGCGCCCAGTGGCACGGCTTCCTCACCGCGGCCCCTGCCTTGCGCGGGACCGGCGCGTGACCGAGCAACACCCCAGCACCAAGGTCCCGGTCTACGACGACAAGGCGGAGATCAGGGACACGCTCGACTTCTCCGGGGCCCGGTGGCTCTCCAGCGAGGACGACCCGGACGGCACCGGCAAGGTGGAGATCGCCTTCGTCGACGCCGGCGGCGCCACCTTCATCGGGATGCGCAACAGCGCGCAGCCCGAGGGACCCATCCTGGTGTTCACCACCGGTGAGTGGGAGGCGTTCCTGGCCGGGGCCAAGGACGGGGAGTTCACCGAGCCCTGGTGAACAGCGGGTGGAGCGGGGGTGACCAAGCTCGCCCCCGCCACCTGAAACACGGCGGTAACACCGCAGCTAGACTGCGGCTTTCCCGCTCGGGGCACAACGCGGTGACCCGGACCAAGGCAATCCGTCCTCTCAGGAGCGCACCGGTGACCAACCCCAACCGCCCCGTCGTGCTGATCGCGGAGAAGCTCGCCCCCTCGGTGCTCGACGTGCTCGGCGACGATGTCGAGATCCGCCACGTCGACGGCACCGACCGCCCCGCGCTGCTGTCCGCGGTCGCCGACGCCGACGCGCTGCTCGTGCGCTCGGCCACCAAGGTCGACGCCGAGGTCTTCGCCGCCACCAGCAAGCTCAAGGTGGTCGCCAGGGCCGGTGTCGGCCTGGACAACGTCGAGGTGCCCGCCGCCACCGCGCGCGGCGTGATGGTGGTCAACGCGCCCACCTCGAACATCGTCTCCGCCGCCGAGCACGCGGTGGCCCTGCTGCTCGCGGTGGCCCGCAACATCGCCCCCGCCGACGCCAGCCTGCGCAACGGCCAGTGGAAGCGCAGCGCCTACGGCGGCGTGGAGCTCAACGGCAAGACCGTCGGCGTGGTCGGCCTCGGCAAGATCGGCCAGCTGTTCGCCCAGCGGATCGCCGCCTTCGGCACCAACCTGATCGCCTACGACCCGTACGTGGCCCCGGCCCGCGCCGCCCAGCTCGGCATCGAGCTGGTCAGCCTGGAGGAGCTGCTGGAGCGCGCGGACGCGATCTCCATCCACCTGCCCAAGACCCCGGAGACGCTCGGCCTGATCGGCAAGGAGCAGCTGGCCAGGACCAAGAAGGGCGTGCTCATCGTCAACGCCGCCCGCGGCGGGCTGATCGACGAGGCCGCGCTGGCCGACGCCATCCGCGAGGGCCAGGTCGGCGGTGCCGGCATCGACGTCTTCGTCACCGAGCCGTGCACCGAGAGCCCGCTGTTCGAGCTGCCCAAGGCCGTGGTGACCCCGCACCTGGGCGCCTCCACCGCCGAGGCGCAGGACCGCGCGGGCACCGACGTGGCCCGGTCGGTGGTGCTCGCGCTGCGCGGGGACTTCGTGCCGGACGCGGTGAACGTGCAGGGCGGCGGCGTGGTCGGCGAGGAGGTCCGCCCGTACCTGCCGCTGACCCAGAAGCTGGGTGCCGTGCTGGCCGCCTTCGGCGCCAACCGCGCGCCGGTGTCGGTCACCGTGGAGGTGCGCGGCGAACTGTCCACTGAGGACGTCCGGGTGCTGCCGCTGGCCGCGCTGCGCGGGGTGTTCGCGCACCTGGTGGACGAGCAGGTCACCTTCGTCAACGCGCCCAAGCTGGCCGCCGACCTCGGCGTGGACGTGCGCGTGGTCACCGAGTCCGAGAGCGCGAACCACCGCAGCCTGGTCACCGTGCGCACGGTCAGCGCGGACGGCACCGCGCACAGCGTTTCCGGCTCGCTCAGCGGCCGCAACCAGGTGGAGAAGCTGGTCGAGGTCAACGGCCGCAGCTTCGACCTGCGCGCCGAGGGCCACGTGCTGCTGCTGGAGTACCCGGACCGCCCCGGCGTGATGGGCACCGTCGGCACCCTGCTCGGCGAGGCCGGGGTCAACGTGGAGGCCGCGCAGATCTCCCAGACCCGCGACGGCCAGGACGCCACCATGCTGCTCCGGGTGGACCGCCCGGTCGACGCGGGCGTGCTGGAGCCCATCGGCGCCACCGTCGGCGCCCGCACGGTGAAGGCCATCGCCTTCTAACCCGCCCACAACGGCCAACACCCCGTACAACAACGGCCAACACCCCGTACGACAACGGCCAACACGCCGGTCGGGTTCGCGCCCGGGCGCGTGTTGGCCGTTTTGGTACCTGGCGTTGGTCGATATGGGCGGGACCGACGGATGGCCGTGGAGTCCTGGGGGTTCTGGTGGCAGCATTCGGCGTATGTGGATCTCCAGGGGTCGGGATGCTCTCCGGCGCGGGTGATGGCGCCGGGGACTACGCGTGGCTGGCCGAGCTGCCGCTGGGCGCGGCGTTCGCGCTGGCCTTCGTGCGCGGGGTGGACGAGGCCGAGGTGCTGCGCCGGTTCGGGGCCGATCCGGACAGCGCGCGGGCCATGACGCTGGCGGAGATCGACCGGGCGCAGCAGGACGCGCTGCCCGAGTCGCTGCTGCTGGCCGCGGTGACCAAGGTGGGGGACTGGGTGCTGGTGGTGGAGCCCAACGGGTTCCAGTCCACTTTGGACGAAGTGCTCTCGGTGGTCTCGCACGGCGGCGAGGTGCTCTCGGTCTACCGCAACCTGGACGCGGTCGGGCAGATCAGCCACGCGGTGGACGGCGGCCTGCGCACCGCCTTCGACCAGCTGGTGCCGTACCTGCGCTGGGGCAGCCTGCCGGACGCGCTGCTGCCGGTGATGCTCGCCGTCGGGCTGGATCCGGATGGTGGGACCGCGCCCGACCCGGACGCCGCCGCGCTGGCGCTGGCCGAGCGGGTCACCGGGGTCCGGCTGACCCAGGAGATCCTCTCCGGATCGCTGCCGACGGTGGTCCTCTCCGCGCGAGAACCAGAGTGAGCAGGTCGTGTCCGCGGAGCCGCGCCCGCGATAGCCGCGCCGAGGCGGTCGCCTCGATCACGACTCTCGCAGCCGCGGCTCCACGGACACGACCTGACCTCGCGTTCACCCGGACGGGTGGAGTTTCGCCAACTTCCGGCCACGCCCCGCTGGCGGCCGGTTCGGGCCCGGTGAGCCCGGTTAGGCTGCCATCCTCCCGCCCCAGGACGGGACTTCGTCGGTTGAGACGGGCTTTCCACCCTTCGAAACGGCCAAAATCGGGCTCCCTTGACGGGGGAAACCCGATCGGGTGTCCCGCAGTACGGGAGAGATCGGTGGGAAAGCGTGTCCGGACTGCGTTTTCCGGCCCCTCAGCCGGTAACCTGCGCGCAACGGTTTGTCCCTGTAGGTGGGGCAACTAGCCAGGAGGTGTGTGCATGCGGCTCGCGGTGATCCCAGGAGATGGGATCGGCCCCGAGGTGATCGCTGAAGCGCTCAAGGTGCTCGGTGAGGTCCTTCCGACCGCGGAGATCACCCGCTTCGACCTCGGTGCGGCTCGCTGGCACGCCACGGGGGAGCTGTTGCCTGAATCCGTGCTCGGCGAACTGCGCCAGCACGACGCGATCCTGCTCGGCGCGGTGGGCGACCCGTCGGTGCCCAGCGGCATCCTCGAACGAGGGCTGTTGCTGCGCCTGCGGTTCGAGCTCGACCACCACGTCAACCTGCGGCCGGCCCGGCTCTACCCGGGCGTGCGCAGCCCGCTGGCCGACTCGCCAGAGGTCGACATGGTCGTGGTGCGCGAGGGCACCGAGGGCCTGTACGCGGGCAACGGTGGCCTGCTGCGCAAGGACACGGTGCACGAGATCGCCACCGAGGTCAGCATCAACACCCAGTTCGGGGTGAACCGGGTGGTGCGGGACGCCTTCGCCAGGGCATCCAACCGCCCGCGCAAGCACCTGACCCTGGTGCACAAGACCAACGTCCTCACCCACGCCGGCCAGCTGTGGTCGCGGGTGGTGGAGGAGGTCTCCCTGGAGTACCCGGACGTCTCCGTGGCCTACCAGCACGTGGACGCCACCACGATCCACATGGTCACCGACCCCGGCCGGTTCGACGTGATCGTCACCGACAACCTCTTCGGCGACATCATCACCGACCTGGCGGCCGCGGTCACCGGCGGCATCGGCCTGGCGGCCAGCGGCAACCTGGACGTGACCCGGCGCAACCCGAGCATGTTCGAGCCGGTGCACGGCAGCGCCCCGGACATCGCGGGCCAGGGCGTGGCCGACCCGACCGCGGCGGTGCTCTCCGTCGCGCTCATGCTCGACCACCTCGGCGAGACCGAGTCCGCCCGCCGGATCGAGGCCTCCGTGGCCTTCGACCTGGCCACCAGGGACCACGCGGCGCCCGGCGCGACCTACGCGGTCGGCGACCGGCTGGCCGCACTGGTGAGCTCGGGCCAGCGCACCGGAGCCTGACACGACGCAACGGGCCCCGATCGTCCACTTCGGACGGTCGGGGCCCGTTGCCGTGCTGGGGTGAAGCCCCCCGCATTGACGGGCAACACGGGGGGCTTCGGGGTCGTCCGGCGGGCTGGCGGGCCGCACCGGACGACAGGCAGGCCGTCTCGAGTCCTGGGGGTGACCGTCGACGGCCGGGCTAGTGTCCCGAGTCGGAAGTTCGCCAGCGGTCTCGGCGGCCCAGCTTCCCGCTGACCGCACCGCCGGAAGGCCCACGTACAACCCGGTACGAGGGCTTCCCTGCGGCACACCCAGCGGAAACCTGGGCCACCGATACCGCCACCGAACTTCCGACTCGGGACACTAGATCTCGATACCCTTGAACTCCGCCACCCGCGCGGTGATCGCCAGCTCGGTGGGTAGTCGTTCCATCGAGGAGGCGCCGAAGAACCCGGCCACCCCCTCGGTGCGGGAGAGCACGTAGGCCGCGTCCGCGGGCTCGGCGATCGGGCCGCCGTGGCAGAGCACCAGGACCTCCGGGTTCACCGCCACCGCCGCGTCCCGCATGGCCTGCACCCGCTCGACGGCCTCGTCAAGGGAGACCGCGGTGGTGGCCCCGATCGACCCCTTGGTGGTCAGACCCATGTGCGGCACCAGCACATCCGCTCCCGCCGCGGCCATCGCGGCGGCCTGGCCGGGGTCGAAGACGTACGGCGCGGTGAGCAGGTCGCGTTGCGCGGCAAGGCGGATCAGCTCGACCTCCAGGTCGTAGCCCATCCCGGTCTCCTCCAGGTTCGCCCGGAAGTTGCCGTCGATCAGGCCGACCGTGGGGAAGTTCTGCACCCCGGCGAAACCCAGCGCGGCCAGCCGGTCCAGGAAGTGCGGCATGACCCGGAACGGGTCGGTGCCGCAGACACCCGCGAGCACCGGGGTGTGCCGGACCACCGGCAGCACCTCGCCGGCCATCTCCAGCACGATCGCGTTCGCGTCGCCGTAGGGCATCAGCCCGGCCAGCGAGCCCCGGCCGTTCATCCGGTAGCGCCCGGAGTTGTAGATGATCAGTAAGTCCGCGCCACCGGCCTCCGCGCACTTGGCGGAGAGGCCGTTGCCCGCGCCCGCGCCGATGACCGGCCTGCCTCGCTCCACTGTGGACCGCAAGGCGGCCAGGATCTCGCTGCGGCTCATCGGGACGGCCCTCCCGCGAGCGCCGCGTTCCCGGACCGGGCGCCCGCTGTGATCAACTCGTGCAGCCGGTCGGCCATCGCGACGGCGAACTCCGGGTCGTTGATGTGCGCGTCGTGCTCGTGCAGCTCCACGGTGCTGCCCGCGAGCGAGGTGCGCAACACCCCGAACAGCGCGGCGTCGGCGACCCGGTCGTCGAAGGGCCCGCCAGTGGTGTCGATCGCGGACACCCCGCGCAGCGGCACGAACAGCGCGGTCGGCCCGGTGGCCGCGCGCAGCTTGGCCGCCAGCCTGCGGCCCAGCTCCCGGTTCTCCGCGGGCGTGGTCCGCATCAGCGTCACGGTCGCGTTGTGCACGTACAGGTTCCGCTCGGCGAAGCGTTCCGGCACGGTGTCCTTGGGACCGAAGTTGACCATGTCCAGCGCGCCGAGGCTGACCACCTGGGGCAGTCCGGCCCGGCCGGCCGCGGACAGCCGCTGCGGCCCCGCGGAGAGCACCCCGCCGACCAGGTCGTCGGCCAGCTCGGTGGTGGTCAAGTCCAGCACCCCGGCCAGGAGTCCGCTACCGGCCAGGGCTTCCAGTGACTTGCCGCCGGAGCCGGTGGCGTGGAAGACCAGCACCTCGTAGCCCAGCTCGGTCAGCCGGTCCCTGGCCGCGTCCACCGCGGGGGTGGTGACGCCGAACATGGAGGCGGCCACCACCGGCCGGGGCGCCTCGGCCTCCGGGTCGGGGTTGTTCAGCGCGTGCTCGTAGCCCTGGGCCATGCCGGCGATGCCGTTGGCCGCGTTGCGCAGGATCAGCTCGGAGACCGAGTTGAGCCCGGCGATGTCCACGACGCTGTACATCATGGTCACGTCCAGCGCGTCCACGTACGGCGAGGTGTCGCCACTGGCCATGGTGGAGACCAGCAGCTTGGGCACGCCGACCGGCAGCGCGCGCATGGCCGCGCTGGCCACCGCCGACCCGCCGGAGCCGCCCAGCCCGACCACGCCGTGCAGCAGGTTCTGCCGGTGCAGGCAGGTCACGATCGCGGCCACCCCGCGCGCCATCACCGCCAGCGCCGCGCCGCGGTCCCCGGCCGCGCGCAGCTGGGCCAGCTCCGCCCCGGCCGCCGAGGCGACCTCTCTGGAGCTGATGTCCGCGCGGGTCAACGGATCGCCGAGCACACCGGCGTCCACCAGCAGCACCGAGCAGCCGGCTGCGGTGATCCGCTCAGCGAGCCAGGCGTACTCGGCCCCCTTGGTGTCCAGGGTTCCGACCAGCACCACGGTCGCCAAGGCAGGCGGCTCCTTCCAGGGCACAGCAGCGTGAAGTAACGTCGAAAGAGGTCTGAGCGACAACCGAGATGATCATTCCGATACGTTGCGGCCCATCAGATCAGAGACTGCTCCGGTCCGATCGGGCCTGAGCAGGCCAATTCCGCGGAGGTGGACTGCGGGTGTCCGCTCGTCTGGGCAAATCGGCGATCAGCGTCACCCGTCTGGCTGGACTACTCCAGGGCTGGACAGACGAGTCCGGTTCCCTGCACCGCAGGCTCGCCCAGGCGGTCAAGCAACTGGTGGAGAGCGGCGAGCTGCCAGAGGGCACCCGGCTGCCCGCCGAACGGGCGATGGCGGTCGCGCTCGCGGTGAGCCGGTCCACCGTGGTCGCCGCCTACGACGACCTGCGCAGCGCGGGCTGGCTGGCCAGCCGCCGGGGCAGCGGCACCTGGGCGCGGCGGCCCGGCATCGACTACCCGGTGCCCGAGCCGAGAGCGGGCGCGCTCGGCCTCGGCCGCCGCGGCGCGGTGCCCGCCCCGCTCACCGGCGCGCACCTGCCCAACCCGCCGGACACCGTGGACCTGTCCACCGGCGCGCTGCCCGGCCTGCCGATGGTGGCCCAGATCGCGGCCACCCTCGGCGCGGCGGACTACGCAGGGCTGCTGGACCACCACGGCTACTTCGTCGGCGGGCTGCCCGAGCTGCGGGTGGCGCTGGCCGGACAGCTGGCCGCGCGCGGGGTGCCCGCGGCGGCCGAGGACCTGATCGTCACCAGCGGCTCGCAGCAGGCGGTGGACATGCTCGCCCAGGGCCTGCTGCAACCCGGTGATGAGGTGGTGCTGGAGGAGCCCACCTACCGCGGCGCGCTGGAGGCCTTCCGGGCCAGGGGCGCCAAGGTGCTCTCGGTGCCGGTGCGCACCGGGCGGCGCGGGCCCGGCGGGGTGGACATCGAGGTGCTGGAACGGCTGCTGGACTCCCGCCGCCCGAAGCTGCTCTACCTGCTGCCCACCGCGCACAACCCGACCGGGGCCACCCTCGGCCTGGCCGACCGGCTGCGGGTGGTGCGCGCGGCCGCGGCCACCGGGGTCGCGGTGGTGGACGACGGGTCCACTGTGGACACCTCGCTGAGCTGGCCGCCGCCCGCGCCGCTGGCCGCGGTGGCCGCCGAGCACGGCGTGCCGGCCACCGTGTTCTCCGTCGGCTCACTGTCCAAACTGTTCTGGGGCGGGCTGCGGGTCGGCTGGGTGCACGGGCCCAGCGACCAGATCACCAGGCTGAGCCGGGTGAAGAACGCGGCCGACCTGGGCAGCTCAGTGCCCAGCCAGCTGCTCGGGCTGAAGCTGCTGCCGCACAGCGACCACGCGCGGCGGCTGCGGATGGCCCAGCTGGCCGCCGGGCTGGCCGCGGCCGAGGAGGCGGCGCGGGACCACCTGCCCGGCTGGGAGTTCGCCCGGCCGCTGGGCGGCGCGGCGCTGTGGCTGCGCGCGCCGGGCCGGGACGCGGTCGCGCTGGCCGCCCGCGCGCGCAAGTGCGGGGTGCTGGTGGTGCCCGGACCGGCCTACTCCGCGGCGGAGGGACTGCGCGAATGCATGCGGGTCGGTTACTCGCTGTCGCCCGATCGAGTCAGGGAAGGCATCCGGCGGCTGGCCATGGCCACGGAATGAGCTGGGGGTTCCCGGGATCTGGGAGCACTCGTCCGGGTCCTGGATATTTGCCGCCGGGTTGTGGCAGCATCGACGCCGTGACTTCACGGTTCGTGATCATTATTGACGAGCGCGTCGGGTAGTGCCTCTCCAGCACCCGGCGCGCAGACCTCTCGCATTCGCGGGGGGTCTTTTTGTTTGGCCTTCCGACTGTCGAAACCCATAGTGCGACCCGCCACATGGAGCGCCCCGTGACCCGCACCAGCCCGGCCGAGACCCCGCTCGGCGACAGCTTCCACGTCTACGACACGACGCTGCGCGACGGCGCGCAGCGCGAGGGCGTCACCTACTCGGCCACCGACAAGCTCGCGGTGGCCCGGCTGCTGGACTCGCTCGGGGTGGGTTTCATCGAGGGTGGCTGGCCGGGCGCGCTGCCCAAGGACACCGAGTTCTTCGCCCGTGCCGCCGCCGGTGAGCTGGAGCTGCGGCACGCGGCGCTGGTCGCCTTCGGCGCCACCCGGCGGCCGGGCAACCGGGCCGAGTCGGACCCGCAGGTGCGCGCGCTGCTGGACTCCCAGGCCCCGGTGGTCACGCTGGTGGCCAAGTCCGACCGGCGGCACATCGAACGCGCGCTGCGCACCAGCGTGGACGAGGCGGCCGCGATGGTCGCCGACACGGTGTCCTTCCTCACCGGCGAGGGCCGCCGGGTGTTCCTGGACGCCGAGCACTTCTTCGACGGCTACGCCTACGACCCGGACTGCGCGCTGCGCGTGCTCGGCGCCGGGGTCGAGGCCGGGGCCGACGTGGTGGTGCTCTGCGACACCAACGGTGGCCAGCTCCCGCTGGGCATCGCCAAGACCGTCGCCGAGGTGGTGGCGCGGACCGGTTTCCGGGTCGGCATCCACTGCCAGGACGACACCGCCTGCGCTGTGGCCAACAGCGTCGCCGCGGTACAGGCCGGCGCCAGCCACGTGCAGTGCACCGCGAACGGCTACGGGGAACGGGCCGGCAACGCCGACCTGTTCGCCGTGGTGGCGAACCTGGTGACCAAGCTCGACATGCCGGTGCTACCCGCCGCAGCGCTGTCCGAGCTGACCCGCGTTTCCCATGCCCTCGCCGAGATCGCCAACATCGCACCCAACGCCCACCAGGCGTACGTCGGGACTGCGGCATTCGCTCACAAGGCGGGTCTGCACGCGAGCGCGATCAAGGTGGACCCGGATCTGTACAACCACATCGATCCGGTCACCGTCGGCAACGGCATGCGGGTGCTGGTCACCGAGATGGCCGGCCGGGCCAGTATCGAGCTCAAGGGAAAAGAGCTCGGACTGGACCTGGCCGGCCAAGGGGAAGCGGTCACCCGCGCGGTGCGCAAGGTCAAGGACCTGGAGGCCCGTGGCTGGTCCTTCGAGGCCGCGGACGCCTCGCTGGAACTGCTGCTGCGCGGCGAGATGTCCACTTCGGACGGTCCACGTGAGACGGTCTCGCCGCCGTTCACCCTTGACTCCTACCGGGTTGTGCTCGACCACCGCCCGGACGGCGTGGTGATCTCCGAGGCCACGGTGAAGGTGCACGTGTGCGGGGAGCGGGTGATCGCCACCGCGGAGGGCAACGGCCCGGTGCACGCGCTGGACGCCGCGCTGCGCAAGGCGCTGCTGCCGCACCTGCCCTGGCTGGAGTCGGTGGAGCTGATCGACTACAAGGTGCGCATCCTCACCGAGCAGCACGGCACCGACGCGGTGACCAGGGTGCTGGTGGAGTCCTCCGACGGCGAGACCGAGTGGACCACCGTTGGCGTGCACGGCAACATCGTGGAGGCCAGCTGGCTGGCCCTCTGCGACGCGCTGGCGCACAAGTCGATGCGCGTGGAGACCCTGGCCTCACACTGATGGCCTAGCGTTCTGCCTCAAAGGGAGAAGTCGAATCCCGTTGCGGGACAACGACTTCTGCCTCTGCTTAGCATTCGGCCGCGGCCCTGGCAGGGCCGCTGTCGAGCTAGGGGAGGACAGAGTGCGGATCGCACGAATCGCGCCGGTGCTGGCGCTGCTGCTGGGGGTGGTGCTCACCGGCGGCACCGCGCAGGCCGCGCCATCAGGACCGGAAAGACTGGCCAGTCCGGTCGCGCCGGCCACCGCGCAGGGGCCTGGCGCCAAGGAAGCGTTGTACTCCACGACCAACGGCAAGCTGACCTACGACCTCTCGGACGGCAACAACGGCGCGTGCTCGGCCAGCTCGGTCAACAGCCCGAGCGGCCGGGTGGTGCTGACCGCGGCGCACTGCGTGCACCGGCTCGGCCCGCAGCCCTCGAACTTCGTCTACCACCCCGGCTACCAGCGGGGCGACAAGCTGCCCTCCTTCACCGTGGCCCACGTGGTGCCCGCCCCGCAGTGGGCGGAGCGGCGGGACCGCAAGTTCGACTACGCGTTCCTGGTGCTCAACGACCTGCCCGACGGCAGGCGGGTGGCCGAGGTGGCCGGCGCGCACGGACTGATCATCAACACCGCCTACCGCGAGCAGGTGCACGTGGCCGGGTACCCGTGGCGGATCGAGAACGGCGAGGCGCAGTGGCACTGCGCGGGAGTCGCGCTCCGGGACGACGGCAGCAACCGGCACAAGATCACCTGTGACGGCAACGACGGGGCCAGCGGCGGGCCGTGGCTGCGCAACTACCAGCCCAGCGGGCTCGGTGACGTGATCAGCGTGACCAGCTCCAACGTGGAGAAGGTGAACCGGGGGCCGTACCTCGGCCCGGAAGCACGGGATCTCTACAACTCGGTCAAGGACCTGTGAGGGGGAGCCATGCGACTGATCCGACTGGCCATGGGCGCGGCCCTGGTGCTGAGCACGACCCTGACCGGCGGCGCGGCCGCCGCACCGGCCGACGGCGTGGAGCTCGCCGTGCACGAGGCAGGCGGCGGCACCTCGACCGTGCGGGTGCCGGCCGCGCAGCTGTCCTCGATGGCCGCGACCCTGGCCCAGCCCGCGAGACCCGCGCCGGAGGCGGCCGGGGTGTACCGGACCACCAACGGTCACATGTCCGCCTACACCGGGGACGGCAACGTCTCCGAGTGCTCCGCCTCGGTGATCAACAGCCCCAACCGGCGGGTGCTGGTCACCGCGGCGCACTGCCTGTACCGGCACACCGAGAGCAAGCCCTGGATCCAGACCCTGCGGTTCGTGCCCGGACTGCGCCCCGGCCCGACGCAGCCGGAGCGCGAGCCGGTGGGCGGCTGGGCCGGTGCGACCTTCGTGGTGCCCAAGAGCTGGACGCTGATCCCGGAGGTCAAGAGCGAACACCTCAAGTGGGACCTCGGTTTTGTGGTGATGCAGGACCGACGGGACGGCACCCGGCTGGGTGACGCGGTGCCGGGGCACGGTTTGCGTGTCAACGCCCCGTACGGGCAGCCCACCACCGTGGTCGGCTATCCCTTCACCAGCAAGGGGAACCAGGAGTTCTGCGCGGGCGCCGCGACCCGGCAGGCGACCTACGACTGGCACCAGCTGCCTTGCTCGTTCGGGTCGGGGGCCAGCGGCGGTCCCTGGCTGCACGACTACGACGCCAACGGGCTGGGCTACGTCATCGGGGTGAGCCACTCGCTGGACGCCAACGGCAGGGACAACTACTCGGCGCACTTCGGCGACCTCGCGCTGAGCCTCTACAACTACGTCAAGGACCGGTAGCCGGACCGGCAGCGCGCGCCGCACACTCCACACAGGATTGTGCGGCGCGCTCGCTTTCCCGGCCCCGGTTGGTCGACACTGTCCGGATGACGGAGGGCGCGCGCATCCTGGTCGTCGACGACGAGCACTACCTGGCCGACCTGGCCGCCAACGCCTTGCGCCGGGCGGGGTTCCAGGCCGAGGTCGCGGGCACCACTGGCGCGGCGCTGGCCATGGGCCTGAGCCGACGGCCGGACCTGCTGGTGGTCGACCTGCGGCTGTCCAGGGGGCCGGGCGGCCCGGTCGGCGAGGAGCTGGCCCGGTTCGGCTGTGCCGTGCCGGTGCTGTTCCTACTGGGCCGGGAGGACACCCAGGACAAGATCGCCGGGCTGTCCGTGCCCGGCGCGGACTACCTGGGCAAACCGTTCAGCCTCGGTGAGCTGGTGGCCCGCTGCCGCGGGCAGCTGCGGCGCAGCAGCGGGCACGGCTCGCCGCTGCTGTGCTGCGCCGGGCTGGAGCTGGACGAGGACGCGCACCTGGTGCACCGGGACAACACCAGGGTGGACCTGAGCCCCACCGAGTTCCGGCTGCTGCGGCACCTGCTCACCCACCAGAACCGGGTGCTCACCAAGCAGCACATCCTGGACCACGTGTGGGAGTACGACTACGCGGGCGAGGACTCGGTGGTGCCCACCTACATCAGCTACCTCCGCCGCAAGGTCGACGCCCGGCGCGAGCCGATGATCCACACCATCCCGCGCACCGGCTACGTGCTACGTCCCCCGACGGGCGCGGCGGGCTCGTCGTAGGGTTGGGGCGTGCGCATTGCTCGTGTAGCCCACCCCGAGGGCATGGCCTTCGTCTCGATCGAAGGTGACCTGAACGGATCGCCCGAGTCGCTGACCGTGGCGGAGATCGCCGAACACCCCTTCGGCCAGGTCCAGCTGACCGGCCGTCGCTGGCCGCTGGCCGATGTCCGGCTGCTGGCGCCGATGCTGCCCAGCAAGGTGGTCTGCGTCGGCCGCAACTACGCCGACCACGCCAAGGAGATGGGCGGCGAGGCCCCGGCCAGCCCGATCATCTTCCTCAAGCCCTCCACCACGGTGATCGGCCCGAACGTGCCGATCAAGCTGCCGGCCAGCTCCGAGCGGGTGGACTTCGAGGGCGAGCTGGCCGTGGTGATCGGCCGCCCCTGCAAGGACGTGCCTGCCGCGCGGGCCAAGGACGTGGTCCTGGGCTACACCATCGCCAACGACGTGACCGCCCGCGACCAGCAGAAGGCCGACGGCGGTTTTGGCCGGGCCAAGTCCTACGACACCTTCTGCCCGCTCGGCCCCTGGGTGGAGACCACCCTGGACGCGGCCGACGTGGAGATCCGCACCGAGCTCGACGGCGAGCTCAAGCAGGACGGCCACACCGCGCAAATGGTGCACGACGTGCCCGCGCTGATCGAGTTCATCTCGCACATCATGACCCTGCTGCCCGGCGACGTGATCCTCACCGGCACCCCGGCCGGGGTCGGCCCAATGCGTCCTGGCCAGACGGTGTCGGTCACCGTCGAGGGCCTGGGCACGCTGACCAACCCCGTGGCCGCCAGGTAGGGCGCCTCAGCGCCTGGCCGGTCGGCGGGCGAAGGCCGGGGCGTGCTCGGGCAGCGGGCCGATGCCGATCAGGTAGGCCGGGATCCGTTGCAGGCGCGGGAAGCGTTGCAGCAGCCGGATCGGCTTGGGCACGGTGCCACCGGGGTTGATCTGACCGGTCAGCACGCGGCCGAGCAGTCGCTTGTGGATGAACCGCTGCGCGCCCTGGATCACCGCCGTCGGGAACCACCGGCGGCGCCGCACCTTGGCCAGGTCCGCGGTGCTGACCCGGCCCCGGCGCAGCGGGGCGGCGAGCAGCCGGGCGGTGGCCACCGCGTCCTGCACGGCCAGGTTGATGCCGACCCCGGCCACCGGCGACATGGCGTGCGCGGCGTCGCCGATGCACAGCAGGCCGTCGGTGTGCCAGCGGCGCAAGCGGTTCAGCCGGACGTCGAGCAGCTTCACGTCCTCCAGCGAGGTGAGTGAGTCGGTCCGGTCGGCCAGCCAGGGCAGCAGGGCGGCGAACCGGTCCCGGAAGGCCTGCACGCCCTCGGCGCGGACCTGGGCGTCCGAGCCCTTGCGGATCAGGTAGGCGCACTGGAAGTACTCGCCCCGGTCGATGAGCACGCCCGCCTGGCCGGCGCTGAACCGGCCCAGCGCCCCGGCCGGGTCGTCCTCGTGGCGGGGCAGCCGGAACCACCACACGTCCATCGGCACGCCGAACTCCCTCGGCTTCAGCCCGGCCGCGGTCCTGGCCAGGGAGTTGCGGCCGTCGCAGGCCACGGTCAGCCTCGCCCGCAGCTCGCCGGCTGTGCCGCTGTCCCGGTCCCGGTAGCGCACGCCGGTGACCCGGCCGTTCTCCCTGATCAGGCCGGTGACCTCGGTGTTCATCCGCAGCTCGAACCCGGCCTCGCGGCGGCCCGCCTCGGCCATCAGGTCCAGGAAGTCCCACTGCGGCACGAACGCGATGTGCGGGTGCGGGCGCAGGTGGCGCAGGTCGCCGATGGGCACCAGCCCGGTGTCCAGCTGCACCTGCAGCCGGTCCACCAAGCGGTGCGGCACCTTGGCGAACTCCTCGGCCAGGCCCAGTTCGTCCAGCAGCGTCAGCGTGGACGGGTGCACGGTGTCGCCGCGGAAGTCCCGCAGGAAGTCGCCGTGCTTCTCCAGCACCGTCACCCGCACCCCCGCGCGGGCCAGCAGCAGCCCCAGCACCATCCCGGCCGGGCCGCCGCCGATCACGACGCAGTCCCTGGTGTCAGTCATGGTGATCACCCCTCTTTTCAACGCCTGTTGAATAAGCTTAGCTTCCTCCGGGGCGACCGGTTCGTCAACCACCTATCGGATGAGTAACCTCTCCGCCGTGAGTGAGGTCCGCGTTCGCTTCTGTCCTTCCCCCACCGGCACCCCGCACGTGGGGTTGGTCCGCACCGCCCTGTTCAACTGGGCCTACGCCCGTAACCAGGGCGGCAAGCTGGTCTTCCGCATCGAGGACACCGACGCCGCGCGAGACTCCGAGGAGTCCTACGAGGCCCTGCTGGACGCGCTGCGCTGGCTCGGGCTCGACTGGGACGAGGGCCCCGAGGTGGGCGGCCCGCACGCGCCGTACCGGCAGAGCCAGCGCCGGGAGATCTACCGCGAGGTGATCAAGAAGCTGCTTGCCGCCGGTGAGCTGTACGAGTCCTTCTCCACCCCGGAGGAGGTCGAGGCGCGGCACCGCGCGGCCGGGCGCGACCCCAAGCTGGGCTATGACAACTTCGACCGCACGCTCACCGAGGAGCAGAAGGCCGCCTTCCGCGCCGAGGGCCGGGAGCCGGTGCTGCGGCTGCCCATGCCGGATGCGGACATCACCTTCACCGACCTGGTGCGCGGCGAGATCACCTTCCCGGCCGGGTCCATCCCGGACCAGGTGCTGGTGCGCGCCAACGGCGATCCGCTGTACACCCTGGTGAACCCGGTCGACGACGCGCTGATGCGGATCACGCACGTGCTGCGCGGCGAGGACCTGCTGCCGTCCACGCCCCGGCAGATCGCGTTGTACGCGGCGCTGAAGCGGATCGGGGTGGCCGAGGGCACGCCGCGGTTCGGGCACCTGCCGTTCGTCATGGGCGAGGGCAACAAGAAGCTGTCCAAGCGGGATCCGTCCTCGAACCTGTTCCACCACCGGGACCGGGGTTTCCTGCCCGAGGGGCTGCTGAACTACCTGGCGCTGCTCGGCTGGTCCATCGCCGAGGACCGGGACGTGTTCACCATGGCGGAGATGATCGAGGCCTTCGACATCGGCAAGGTCTCGGCCAACCCGGCGCGGTTCGACCTGAAGAAGGCCGAGGCGATCAACGGCAGCCACATGCGGCTGCTGGCGCCGGAGGACTTCCGGGCGCGGCTGGTGCCGTACCTGGTCGCGGCCGGGGTGCTGCCGGCGGAGCCGAGCGCGGAGCAGTTGGAGCTGCTGGCCGGCGCTGCTCCGTTGGTGCAGGAGCGGGTGGGGCTGCTGGGCGAGGCGGCCGGGATGCTGGCGTTCCTGTTCGCGGACGAAGACCGTTTTGAGGTGGAGCCGGAATCCGCGGCCAAGGCGCTGGGCGCGGACGCCGAGCCGGTGCTGCGGGCCTCGGTCGAGGCGCTGGCCGGGGTTTCCGAGTGGCGCACCGAGGCGATCGAGGCCGCGCTCAAGGGCGCGCTGATCGACGGGCTCGGGCTCAAGCCGCGCAAGGCGTTCGCGCCGGTGCGGGTGGCCGTGAGCGGTCGCACAGTGTCACCGCCGCTGTACGAGTCCCTCGAACTGCTGGGCCGGGACCGCTCGCTCGGGCGGCTGGAGCGGGCGCTGGAGGCCGTGCCGACCGCGTCCTGATTACGCAGGATTACTGACTTGACCGTGCCAGCCGGGCAAATGTCACCTCTTCAGCAGAATCGAACACGGCAGGTACGCGTCTAACCTCACCGGGTGACATCCGCCTTGGCGTTCGAACCTGCCTCACAGAAGGTTGGACAAATCCGGGCAGTGTGCTTCGACATCGACGACACACTGGTCGACTATGCGACTTCGGCCCGGCTCGGTTTGGCCGCGTTACTCGGTCACGACAACGGCTGGGCCGCATGGGAACGCGCAACCGAATGCCAGTTGGCCCGCCTCATTGCCGGCGAGATCGACTACGACACCATGCGCAAGGAGCGTTCCCGCACCTTCTTCGCCGATCTCGGTGAGTTCATCTCCGACACCGAGGCAATTGCCCGCGAGGAACGCCGGGTGGCCGCCATGCGCCGCGCCTGGCGGCTCTTCGACGACGCCGGACCCTGCCTGGAGTGGCTGCGCGGGGCCGGGCTCCGGATGGCCGCGATCACGAATGCCAGCGGAGCCCTCCAACGGGTGAAGCTGGCCGACTGCGGGCTGGCCGAGTACTTCGAGGAAGTGGTCATCGCGGGCGAGCTCGGGGTGGCCAAGCCGGACGAAGTGATCTTCCACACGACCTGTGCCGCACTGGGTATCGCGCCGGAACAGGCTGTGCACGTGGGGGACCGGCTTGATCTTGACGCGGTCGGCGCGCGCGATGCCGGGATGTACGGCGTGTGGCTTGATCGGAGTGGGGCGGGGGTCGCGGAGCTGCCCGAGCGGGTGTCGGTGATCGGGGGGCTGGAGGAGCTTCCGGAGCTGTTGGTGTGCGAGCTCGCCGAGGTGCCCGTAGAGGTGCGTTGAGCTGGGCAAAAGGGGGTTGTGGGGGGTCGATTAGGTATTCGCTGGGCTCTTGGTCTAGTATTCATCTCAGCACGGAGGACAGCGACAGAGACCCCCGCGGGGGCCCCTGGAGTTGACCGACAGCTGATGGGGTATGGTGTAATTGGCAGCACAACGGATTCTGGTTCCGTTAGTCTAGGTTCGAGTCCTGGTACCCCAGCAGGAGGAAGCCTAACAATCGGAATCCTCTTAGCTAGGCCCCGTCGTCTAGCGGCCTAGGACGCCGCCCTCTCAAGGCGGTAGCGCGGGTTCAAATCCCGTCGGGGCTACATCGGTGAATGCGGTCTGATCCGGAAGAACTGGATCAGGCCGCTTTCGCATTTTCATCGGGGGGCCGAGCCCCCCGGACCCCCACGGTGCGAGCGGTGCTGAACCAGCGGGGTTGTTTTGGGGCTTTGGTTTGTTTGCATTCGCGTTTGTATTGGCCTCGCCCTTTGGGCTGGCCCTTCGCTAATTGTTCTCCTTCCTCTTGGTGATGGTCGCTTGGTGGCTTGCGGCGTGGGGGCCGCGTCGTGGTCCTGATGCCGGTTTGCAACTTGGGCGTGATGTGGGTCACGGAAGACTTCGGCCCCAGCTGCTAGGGCAGCTGGGGCCTCGTCGTCGTGTTGGCCGTTGTTGGACGGTGTGTTGGCCGTTGTGGGGCGTTCGTGGGTGTTCTGGGGTTGTCTGGCTAGAGGCGGGACTGGAGGGCTTCTGCGGCGGCTAGGAGGTCTGCGGCCCAGCGGGCGCCTGGGCGGCGGCCGATTCGGTCTACTGGGCCGGAGACTGAGACTGCGGCCACTACCTGGCCGGTGCTGTCTCTCACGGGGGCGCTGACGCTGGCTACGCCTGGCTCGCGTTCTGCGACGCTTTGGGCCCAACCCCGGCGTCTTACGTCCAGGAGGGTTCGTTCGCCGTAGACGGCGTCGGCCAGGACTGCGCGTTGGGTTGTTGGGTCGGACCAGGCGGCTAGGACCTTGGCTCCGGAGCCGGCGGTCATGGGGAGTCTGGAGCCGATGGGGACGGTGTCGCGTAGGCCTGCGGGGGGTTCGGCGCTGGCTACGCAGACTCGTTGGGTTCCGTCTCGGCGGTAGAGCTGGACGCTTTCGCCGGTGATGTCGCGGAGTCTGGGGAGGACTGCGCTTGCCGCGTCCAGGAGGGGGTCGGTGACTCCTCCTGCTAGTTCGGCCAGGGCGGTGCCTGGGCGCCAGCGGCCGTCGGGGCCTCTCTGGAGTAGGCGGTGGACTTCCAGGCCTACGGCGAGGCGGTGGGCTGTTGCCCTTGGCAGGCCTGTTCTTTGGCACAGCTCAGCCAGGCCGCAGGGGTCGGTGGCTACTGCGTGCAGTACTGCCACTGCCTTGTCGAGTACTCCGATGCCGCTATGCTGTCCCACGAGCCGATACTAACTTCCCGGTATTTGGGAAGTCCAGGGTTGTTTTCTTACCTCGACGCGGAGGAGCGATGGGACGCACGCTCGCGGAGAAGGTGTGGGACGCGCATGTTGTGCGTCGTGGCAGTGGGGCCGAGCCGGACCTGCTCTACATCGATCTCCACCTGGTGCATGAAGTGACTAGCCCGCAGGCGTTCGACGGTCTGCGGTTGGCGGGGAGGCCGGTGCGGAGGCCGGATCTCACGATCGCGACCGAAGATCACAACGTGCCTACGGTGGACATCGACAAGCCGATCGCGGACCTGGTGTCGCGGACGCAGGTGGACACGCTGCGGAAGAACTGTGCGGAGTTCGGGGTTCGGCTCCATCCCATGGGGGATCTGGAGCAGGGCATCGTGCACGTGGTGGGGCCGCAGTTGGGTCTTACCCAGCCGGGGATGACCGTGGTGTGCGGGGACAGTCACACGTCCACGCACGGGGCCTTTGGGGCGCTTGCTTTTGGGATCGGCACCTCTGAGGTTGAGCACGTGCTTGCCACGCAGACGTTGCCGTTGCGGCCGTTCAAGACCATGGCGATCACGGTGGAGGGGGAGCTCGCGGAGGGGGTCACGGCCAAGGACGTGATCCTGGCGGTGATCGCGCGGATTGGTACCGGTGGGGGGCAGGGGTATGTCCTGGAGTACCGGGGGAGCGCGATCACGGCGTTGTCCATGGAAGCCCGGATGACCGTGTGCAACATGTCGATCGAGGCCGGCGCGCGGGCCGGGATGATCGCGCCGGATGAGACGACGTTCGAGTACCTGAAGGGGCGGCCGCACGCTCCCGAGGGGGCTGACTGGGACGCGGCGGTGGAGTACTGGAAGTCGCTGCGGACTGATGACGACGCGGTTTTCGACGCGGAGATCGTGCTTGACGCGGGCTCGTTGTCGCCGTTCGTGACCTGGGGGACCAACCCGGGGCAGGGGCTGCCGCTGTCGGGGTCGGTGCCGGATCCCGAGCAGATCCTGGACGAGGGTGAGCGGACCAGCGCGGAGAAGGCGTTGGCCTACATGGGGCTGACCGCGGGGCAGCCGCTGCGCGAGATCGGCGTGGACACCGTCTTCCTCGGGTCCTGCACCAACGGGCGGATCGAGGACCTGCGGGCCGCGGCGGCCGTGCTCAAGGGGCGCAAGGTGGCCCAGGGAGTGCGGATGCTGGTGGTGCCGGGGTCGATGCGGGTGCGCGCCCAGGCGGAAGCCGAGGGGCTGCACGAGGTGTTCAACGCGGCGGGCGCCGAATGGCGGCAGGCCGGGTGCTCGATGTGCCTTGGCATGAACCCGGATCAGCTCAAGCCGGGGGAGCGGTCGGCCTCGACCTCCAACCGGAACTTCGAGGGGCGGCAGGGCAAGGGCGGCCGGACGCACCTGGTGTCCCCCTTGGTGGCCGCGGCCACGGCCGTGACCGGACACCTGTCCTCGCCCGCGGATCTGGACTGAGAGGGGTTCTGACATGGGTGCGATGAAGCCGTTCACCACGCACACGGGTGTCGGGGTGCCGCTGCGACGGTCCAACGTGGACACCGACCAGATCATCCCCGCGGTGTACCTGAAGCGGGTCACCCGGACCGGGTTCGAGGACGGGCTGTTCGCCGCCTGGCGCAACGACCCGGAGTTCATCCTCAACCAGGAGCCCTACCGGAACGGGTCGGTCTTGGTGGCCGGGCCGGACTTCGGCACCGGGTCCTCCCGGGAGCACGCGGTGTGGGCGCTGGGGGACTACGGCTTCCGGGCGGTGATCTCCTCCCGGTTCGCCGACATCTTCCGCGGCAACTCCGGCAAGCAGGGCCTGCTGGCCGCCCAGTGTGAGCAAAGCGACGTCGAGCAGCTGTGGAAGCTGCTGGAGGCGGAGCCGGGCACCGAGGTCACTGTGGACCTGGAGTCGAAGACGGTGCGAGCCAAGGAGTTCCAAGCGCCCTTCCAGGTGGACGACTACACCCGCTGGCGGCTGCTGGAGGGGCTCGACGACATCGGTCTGACCCTGCGACACGCCGAAAGTGTTGATGCGTTCGAAAAATCGCGGCCAAGTTGGCTGCCGAGGACCCTTCCGGCCCGCAGCGGCTGAGGAATCCCTCTTCGCCCGACCTGAATCCCCTGGTAGAGAAGGGGATTCAGGTCGGGAAACGGCGGGGCCGGAACCCGCCCATTCCACCGCTCGGCGTACCTCGGACGGGCGGATCACCGCGCGTCGCAATGGATTTTCGGGCGTGGCGCGTGGAAAGTATTGGCGTTTGGCCTTACCGTTGCCTTCTAGTCGGCCTGAGTTGTAGGGCCGTAAGCGTCCTGGGAGGGACTGAAGGTGAACAAGGCCCAGCTCATCGATGCGCTCGCCGAGCGTCTTGGCGACAAGAAGACCGCCGGCACCGCAGTCGACGGCATCGTCGACGTCATCGTCCGCGCTGTCCACAAGGGTGACAAGGTCACCATCACCGGCTTCGGTGTGTTCGAGAAGCGGGCCCGCGCGGCCCGCACCGCTCGCAACCCGCGCACCGGTGAGACCGTGAAGGTCAAGAAGACCAACGTCCCCGCGTTCCGCGCCGGCACCACGTTCAAGAACGTGATCAGCGGCACCACCAAGCTGCCCAAGGCCGTGGCCCCCAAGCCCGCCCCGAAGGCCGCTGCGACCGCGAAGACCGCTGCCGCGGCCAAGACCACGGCCACGCGCACCGCGCGGGCGACCGCCGCCACCAAGGCGCCGGCCACCAAGGCCGCCGCCAAGCCGGCGACCACCCGCAAGACCGCGGCCGCGAAGCCCGCTGCTGCCAAGGCTGCCGCCCCCAAGGCCGCCGCGGCGAAGAAGCCGGCTGCTGCTGCCAAGGCCACCACGGCCAAGGCCACCACCGCCAAGGCAGCCGCCCCCAAGGCTGCCGCGGCGAAGAAGCCGGCGGCCGCGGCGAAGAAGCCCGCTGCCGCCAAGGCGCCGGCCGCCAAGAAGCCGGCCGCTCGCAAGAAGTGAAGCCACGCCTGAGGCGGCCCTGACACCCAGGCCGCTTCGGGAAGGCTGAGAAAAGGCCCCGCCGGGACGCCGGCGGGGCCTTTCTTTTGTCTTCGCGGTCGAAATGCGGTCAGCGCACCGGGGGTAACGGGCTTTCGCAGTAGTCGGCGGCCAGCAGGGTGGGGGCGGCCGGGTCCGCGTCGAAGGTGAGGATCCAGATGCTGCCCTTGCGGCTGGGGAACTCGGTCAGCGGCAGCCCGGCCTTGACCGCCAGCCGCTGCACGAGCTCCGGGATGACCCCGCCCTGGCTGGAGACCACCGCCACGCCCGCGCCCGCCGTGATGGCCAGGAAGCGGCGCACGCCGGCGTCCGGGTCCGGCCAGAAGCCCTCCTCGGCCAGCAGCCACTCCTCGGTGATGGTCAGCGGCAGCCGGGCGGCCAACGGCTCCAGCGTCTGCACGCAACGCACCCTGGGAGCCGCGTAGAGCCGCGCTGGGGCGAACGGTGGCAGCCAGGCGGCCAGGCAGCGTGCCTGGTGCAGTCCGGAGGCGGTGAGCGGGCGCAGCTCGTCGGGGCCGTCCCACTTGCCGCGCTTGCCCGCCTTGGCGTGCCGCACCAGCAGCACCGTCCTGGTGCGGGCGGGCAGCTCGGTGAAGGCGTCCAGCACGGTGCGGTCGTGCGGGTAGGAGAGCAGCTCGCGGGCCTCGGTGGGCGGGAGCCAGCGCAGCTCGTCCACCTCCTCGTTGGCGGCGAACTCGCCGGAGACCGCCTCGGCGCTGTAGTAGGTGACCGTCTTCGGCCGCCTGCCACCGTCCTCAGTGGACACCTCGTAGTGCGCGGCTGGCAGCAGCCTGCCCAGCACCGCGCGGTAGCCGGTCTCCTCGGCGATCTCCCTGACCGCGGTCTCCGGCAACGGCTCGCCGGGGTCGACCTTGCCCTTGGGCAGCGACCAGTCGTCGTAGCGCGGCCGGTGCGTGACCGCCACTTCCACTCCCGCGGCGGTCTCCCGCCACAGCACCGCGCCCGCGGCGTGGATCCGGCTCATGCCTTGGCCCCGTGCCGCCGCAGCATCTCCTCCTGGTGGTCCAGCACCCTGCTGCCCGCCTGCGGTGAGGGACTCCAGTGCCCGTTGGGTTCCAGCTCCCAGCAGCGGGTGGCCGGGTCCATGCAGGAGTCGAACATCACGTCCAGGTCGTGGGTGAGCTTGGGGTCGGCCACCCGGACCATCACCTCGATCCGGCGGTCCAGGTTGCGGTGCATCATGTCCGCGCTGCCCACCCAGTGCTCGTCGGCGCCCCGGAAGTGCACCAGCCGGGAGTGCTCCAGGAAGCGGCCCAGGATCGAGCGCACGGTGATGTTCTCGCTCAGGCCGGGCACCTTCGGCTTCAGCGCGCAGATGCCGCGCACCACCACCTCCACCGGCACCCCCGCCTGGGAGGCGCGGTAGAAGGAGTCGATGACCTGTTCGTCCACCAGTGAGTTGACCTTCAGCCGGATCCCGGTCGGCTTGCCCTGCCGCGCCAGCGCGATCTCCCGCTCCACCCGCTCCACGATGCCCCGCCGCACGCCGTAGGGCGCGACCAGCAGGCTGCGGTAGGTGTGCTGGCGGGAGTAGCCGGTGAGCACGTTGAACAGGTCGGTGAGGTCCTGGCCGATCGAGGGTTCGGCGGTGAGCAGGCCGATGTCCTCGTACAGCCTTGCCGTCTTCGGGTTGTAGTTGCCGGTGCCGATGTGGCAGTAGCGGCGGATGGTGGCGCCCTCCTGCCGCACCACCAGCGCGGTCTTGCAGTGCGTCTTCAGGCCCACCAGGCCGTAGACCACGTGCACACCGGCGCGCTCCAGCTGCCTGGCCCACTTGATGTTGGCCTGCTCGTCGAAGCGGGCCTTCAGCTCCACCAGCGCCACCACCTGTTTGCCCGCCTCGGCCGCGTCGATGAGCGCGTCCACGATCGGCGAGTCACCCGAGGTGCGGTACAGGGTCTGCTTGATGGCCAGCACGTGCGGGTCGGCCGCGGCCTGCTCGATGAAGCGCTGCACGCTGGTGGAGAAGGAGTCGTAGGGGTGGTGCACCAGCACGTCGCCCTCGCGCAGGGTGGCGAACACGCTCTTGGGCGTCTCCCCCTCGCTGAAGGCCGGGTGCGTGGCGGGCACGAAGGACTTGTCCTTCAGCTCGGGGCGGGCCAAGGCGTAGAGCTGCCACAGGCAGGACAGGTCCAGCAGGCCGGGCACCTCGACCACGTCGTGCGGGTCCACCTCCAGCTCGCGCAGCAGCAGCTCCAGCATGTGCTCGCTCATGGTGTCGGCCACCTCCAGCCGCACCGGCGGGCCGAAGCGGCGGCGGGCCAGTTCCCGTTCCAGCGCCTGCAGCAGGTCCTCGTCCCGGTCCTCCTCGACCTCGAGGTCGGCGTTGCGGGTCACCCGGAACACGTGGTGCTCCAGCACCTCCATGCCCGCGAACAGGTCGATCAGGTGCGCGGAGATGAGCTCTTCCAGCGGCAGGTAGGTCGCGGTGTCGGCGTCCCGGTCCAGCTCGACCCGCACCAGCCTGGGCACGTTGTCCGGCACCTTGACCCTGGCGAAGCGCTCCTGCCCGCCCTGCGGATCCCGCACCGTGACGGCCAGGTTCAGGGACAGGCCGGAGATGTAGGGGAAGGGGTGCGCCGGGTCCACCGCGAGCGGGGTGAGCACCGGGAAGATGTGGTCGCTGAAGTAGTTGGTCAGCCGCAACCGGTCCGGGTCGTCCAGGTCGTCCCAGGCCACGATGCGCACCTGGTACTTCTCCAGCTCCGGCTGGATCTGGTCCAGGAAGGTACGCGAGTGCAGCTCCACCAGGTCCTGCGCGCGGGTGGTGATCCGGGCCAGCTGCTCGCGCGGGGACAGGCCGTCGGCGCTGCGCACGGACAGCCCGGTCTCCTCGCGGCGCTTCAGCCCGGCCACCCGAACCATGTAGAACTCGTCCAGGTTCGAGGAGAAGATGGCCAGGAACTTGGCCCGCTCCAGCAGCGGCTCGGAGACGTCCTCGGCCAGGGCGAGCACCCTGGCGTTGAAGTCCAGCCAGGACAGCTCCCGGTTGAAGTAGCGGTCGTCCGGCAGGTCCTTGATCGTGGGCGGCGCGGTCACCGCGGGCGGTGCGGCCGGGGAAGCCTTGGGCGGCGCGGGCTCGGCGGCGCGCCGGGTGGGCGGGGCGGGCGGAGCGGTGGGGGTGGCCTGGCCCTCAGCCGGGACCGCGGTCTCCACGGGCGGCTGCGGCGCGGGTTCGGCCGGGGCCGCCGCGGCGGTGGTGCTGGGGGTGCGGCGCTGGGCGGCGGCGGTGCGGCGGGCCGTGGTGGGCTTGGCCGCGGGGGTGTCCGCGGCCTTGGCCGGGGTTTTGCGCGGCGTGGCCGGGGTCTTGCGGGGCGGGGACGGCGTGCGGCGCGTGGTGACCGGTTTGGCCGCGGCCGGCGGCGCCGGCTCGGCCTGCGGGGCGCTCGCGGGCGGCTCGGCGGGCGCGGGCTGTGCGCGCGCTCTGGTCCGGCTGCCCGGTTGTGGCTCGGCCGCCTCGGCCGGCTTGCGGGTGCGCCGGGCCGCCGGGGCGGCGGTCTCGGGCGCAGGCGAGTCGGGGGGCGTGGCGGAGGTGGTCCTCCGCCGGGAGGTGGCGGCCTTCGCGGTGGTGTTCCGAGTGGACGGTCGGGGTCGACCCGCCCGTGTCGTCGGTTCGGTCGGCTTGTCCTCGCTGCGGTCCGTGCTCACCCAGCCATTGTCGCTGACCGGGACGGTTGTCGCGCCCTGCACGTGGCGGGATCGCCCGCCACGGCGTGAACTTCCGATTAAGCCGGCGGAACCGGTGGGCGTACCGCGACGACCTGGCCGTCCGCCCGTTCCAGGGTCACCCGCTGCCCTGGCCGCGGGGCGAGCCAGCCGCCGGCGAGCACCGCGGCGGCCGGGGCGTCCACCAACAGCCCGTCATCGCGCAGCACGGTGAGCGAGCCGTCGGCGTGCCTGGTGTGCACGGTGGCCTGTTCCGCCATGCCGAACAGCCTACGACTAACGGCTGTTGCCGCTGGCCTGGGCCACTGCGAGGGTGCGAGGACAGCTGTTCAGGAAGAGGGGTTCCGCACGATGAAGACACTCGTGGTGCTGACCGCCGCGCTCGCGACCGCGCTGACCGGGGGTGGATTCGCCACCGCGAACCCGGCTTCGCCGGTCGCGCCGCCGTCCGCCGCGCAGTCCGCCGCCGAAGACCTGCCGGAGCTGCCCGCCGCCTCGGCCAACGTCGAGGTGGTCAACCGCCTGCCCGAGACCAAGGGCGCGATCTCCATCAACTACTCCACCTACCGCACCGGCTGGCGGCAGCGGGAGGTGATGTTCGTCAGCGGTGAGTTCGGTCTCAAGTCCTACGACGTGTCCAATCCGGACAAGCCGGTGTTCCTGGACCACCTGGAGAACTCGACGCTGGCGCTGCCCGGCGACGACGTGAGCAAGCGGTTCTGGGAGAACGAGGACGTCGACGTCGACCACAAGCGCAAGCTGGTCTTCATGGCCCGCGAGCGCAGCGCGTTCGGCCGCCAGCCCGGCGGGGAGCGGCCCACCGGCGTCTACATCCTGGACGCCAAGGACCCGGCCGACCTCAAGCTGGTCAGCTTCGCCGAGATGGGCACCGGGCACACCACGACCTGCGTCAACGACTGCCAGTACCTGTGGACCGCGGGCTACGACGGCACCCCGGCCACCGACCCCGACCTGTACAAGCGGTCCGGGAAGATCTTCGTCACCGACATCAGGGACCCGCGCAACCCCAGGACCGCGACCACCTACGTCGACCTGAACCGCAACCAGGGCAAGACGCACATGACCCACGACGTCCAGGTGGACGCCGCGGGCATCGCCTGGGTCGCGGGCACCGGCGGCACCCGCGGCTACCGCACCTCCGGCTGGCACTTCGACCCGCTGACCAAGAAGTTCCGGGAGGCCACCGCGGTCAACCCGATCCCGTACGCCGGTGGCGGCGTGCCCAGCAAGGACATGCCGACCGCGTTCAGCCACAACTCGATCCGCCCGGTCGGCTCCCGCCTCTCCGACGGCCCCAAGCCCTCGGCCAAGCACCCGGCGGGCAGCCTGCTGTTGCACACCGAGGAGGCATTCGGCTCGCCGACCTGCGCCAACCAGGGCCGGTTCGTGATCTCCTCGCTGAAGGGCTCCGGCAAGGGCGAGTCCTGGCAGGCCAGTGAGGCCAAGCCGTTCCACCTGGAGACGGTCAGCGTGTGGAGCCCGCACGACCAGGAGGGCACCATCACCGACGCGGGCTGCTCCGCGCACTACTTCGACATCCACGACCGCGTGGTGGCCTACTCCTTCTACGGCCAGGGCACCCGGTTCCTGGACGTCAGCGACCCGGCGCGGCCGTTCCAGATCGCCTACTACCGGCCGGAGGCGGCGGTCTCCTTCTCGCCGTACTGGCACAAGGGCCGGGCCTACATCGCCGACATCGCCCGCGGCGTGGAGATCGTCAAGCTGACCAAGGGCGCGGAGGCGGCGAGGGAGGCCGGTCAGGAGGTGGTGCTCAAGACCACCAAGCCGGTCGACGACGCGGTGCTGACCACCACCAACCGCTCCAACCGGCTGCCGCTGGCCCCGGACCCGGACTACGGCTGGGCCTGCCCGATGGTCCTGCGCCGTGGCGGCCAGGGCTGCACCGAGGGCGCGGCCAGCTGCTGCTGAGCCGAGTGTTGGCCGATCTCGTACACAGTGTTGGCCCGGGCCGTACGCAGGCTCGGGCCAACACGCGTGTCTGGGTGCCCGCGGGCGTGCCGGATCGGCCAACACCGGGTACGAGACCGGCCAACACTCCGTACGAGATCGGCCAACACGATGGGTGGGGTTACGCGGCGGGGGCCAGCAAGCGGGCGGTGTGCTCGCCGAGGCCGAGGGCGGCGGCGGCGATGAGGTCCTCGGCGGTGTCGACGTCGCAGCGCAGCGAGGGCCACGGGCCGAGCAGCTCGGCCGCGCCGGAGGCGGCGTGCGCGGTGGCGGAGCCGGGGCCGAAGCGGGGGTCCAGCGGGCCGAGACCGGCCAGCAGCAGCGTGGTGCCGGTGCCCTGCCGGTCCGGCACGAAGGCCCGTTCCGGGGCCGCCGCCAGCGCGGCGTCCAGCTCCTCGGGACGCAGCGCGGGCAGGTCGGCCTGGAGCGCCCCGATCCGGGCCGCGGGGTGGTCTTGGCGGAGCAGGTCCGCGCCGTAGGCCAGGGCCGCGTTCAGGCCGCCCGGCACGTCCGGCACGGTCTCCACGCCGAGGCCGGTGAGCACCTCGGCCACGTTCGGGTCCGAGGTGATGGCCAGCAGGCGGCGCACCCGCTCGGCCGCGCGGGCCGCGGTCATGGTGTCGGTGACCAGGGCAAGGGCCAGGCGTTCATGCGCGGTCCGGTCGCCTGCGCCGTTGTCAGCGGCGCCCAGCAACCTGGACTTGGCCCGGAGCAGCACCTTCACCGGGACCACGAGATCGACACGGTTGGACACCCCACCATCCTCCCAACTGGACCTTCCCCACCCTCGCGGGGAAGACTCGCGGCAGCAAGACGAGGCAACACGGCATCGGTGAGACGAAGGAGACATCAGGGTGGCCAAGAAGGAGAAGGGCGGCTTCTGGGTCGGGCTGGCCGCGGCGATCTTCTTCCCGCTGACCAGGATCCTGGCCAGGCGGAAGTTCGTCGGACTCGAGCACATTCCGTTCGACAAGCCGGTGCTGGTGGTCGCCAACCACATCTCCTACCTGGACCCGGTCTACAGCGCGGTGTTCGTGCGCTGCGGCCGCCGGGTGCCCCGGTTCCTGGCCAAGGCCAGCCTGTGGAAGGTCCCGGTGCTCGGCCCGATCCTCAAGGGCTCCGGCCAGATCCCGGTGCACCGCGGCTCGGTGGACGCCCGCCGCAGCCTCCAGTCCGGACTGGAAGCCCTGGGCGAGGGCAAGGTGGTGGTGATCTATCCGGAGGGCACCATCACCCGCGACCCCGAGGTCTGGCCGATGCACTCGCACGTCGGCGTCGGGCGGCTCGCGGTGGACCACTGCGTCAACGGCGAGGCGGTCTGCGTGCCGATGGTGCACTGGAACACCCACCTGGTCTTCGACCGGTACAAGAAGAAGCTGAGCCTGTTCCCGCGCAAGACCGTCACGGTGCAGGCCGGTCCGCCGCTGGACCTGTCCCGGTTCCAGGGCCGCGAGGTGGACGGGGACCTGCTGCGCGAGGTCACCGACCACCTGATGGGCGAGGTGCGCTCGCTGCTGGCCGAGGTGCGCGGGGAGACCGCGCCGACCGAGTTCTACACCGTGCGCAAGAAGAAGGACGACGAGCCCAAGGACGGCCAGAAGTGATGCCACAGCGGATCGCGGTGCTCGGCGCCGGGTCCTGGGGCACCACCTTCGCCAAGGTGCTCGCCGACGCCGGCCGGGACGTGGTGCTGTGGGCCCGCCGCCCCGAGGTGGCCGCGGCCATCACCGAGCGCGGCGAGAACCCCGACTACCTGCCCGGCATCCCGCTGCCGGTCACCCTGCGCTCCACAGTGGACCCGCTGGCCGCGCTGAACGGCGCGCAGGCGGTGGTGCTGGCGGTGCCCAGCCAGACCCTGCGGGAGAACCTGGCCGGCTGGCGGCCCGCGCTGCCGCCGGGCGCGACCCTGGTGAGCCTGGCCAAGGGCGTGGAGCTGGGCACGCTCAAGCGGATGAGCGAGGTGGTGGCCGAGGTCGCCGAGGTGCCCGCGTCCCAGGTCGCGGTGGTGTCCGGGCCGAACCTGGCCCGCGAGATCGCCGCCGAGCAGCCCACCGCGAGCGTGGTGGCCTGCCCGGACGCCGAGCGCGCGGTGGCCTTCCAGCGGGCCTGTTTCACCAACTACTTCCGCTCCTACACCAACACCGACGTGGTGGGCTGCGAGCTGGGCGGCGCGTGCAAGAACGTGATCGCGCTGGCCTGCGGCATGGCAGGCGGCCTGGGTTATGGCGACAACACGATGGCCGCGCTGATCACCCGCGGCCTGGCCGAGACCGCGCGGCTGGGCCTGGCGCTGGGCGCGGACCCGCTCACCTTCTCCGGCCTGGCCGGGCTCGGCGACCTGGTCGCCACCTGCGCCTCCCCACTGTCCCGCAACCGTTCCTTCGGCGACCGGCTGGGCCGGGGCGAGACCCTGGCGCAGGCGCAGGAGGCCACCCACGGACAGGTCGCCGAGGGCGTGAAGTCCTGCTCCTCGATCCGCGAGCTGGCCGCGCGGCACGGGGTGGACATGCCGATCACCGATGGCGTGTACCGGGTCTGCCACCAGGGCCTGGAACCGCTGAAGATGGCCGCCGAGCTGTTGGGGCGGGCACAGAAGGACGAACGCCAGTGAACGAGGAATGGGGCGACGGCACCCGGTGTGTGCACGCGGGCGTGCCGCTGCCGGTGCCCGGTCAGCCGCTGGTGCCGGGGCCGGTGTTCACCTCGGTCTACCACCTGGGCGACACCCCGTCCGGCCACACCTACGGCCGCGCGGAGAACCCGACCTGGGAGCTGCTGGAGGAGGCCATCGGCGCGCTGGACGGCGGCCGCAGCCTGGTCTACCCCTCGGGCATGGCCGCCATCGCCGGACTGCTGCGCGCCACCCTGCGCGCGGGCGACACGGTGGTCCTGCCCGCCGACGGCTACTACGCCACCCGGCAGCTGGTGCACTCGGAGCTGGCCCAGTTCGGCGTGCGGGTGCGCGAGGTGGCCACGCCGGGGCCCTGGTCGGCCGAGGTGTTCGACGGCGTGCGGCTGGTGCTGCTGGAGACCCCGTCCAACCCGCTGCTGGACGTCTGCGACCTGCGCGTGCTCAGCGACCTGGCGCACGAGACCGGCGCGATCGTGGCCGTGGACAACACGACAGCCACCCCGCTCGGCCAGCGCCCGCTGGAGCTGGGCGCGGACGTGGTGGTGGCCAGCGACACCAAGGCGTTGTCCGGGCACAGCGACCTGCTGCTGGGCCACCTCTCCACCAACGACCCCGAGCTGTACGCCCGGCTGGCCCAGGGCCGCAAGCTCAGCGGCGCGATCCCCGGCCCGTTCGAGACCTGGCTGGCCCACCGCGGCCTGGGCACCCTGGACCTCCGGCTGCGCAGGCAGGCCGACAACGCCCAGGCGATCGCGACCGCGCTGCGCGCGCATCCGGCGATCACCGACCTGCGCTGGCCCGGACTGCCCGAGGACCCCGCGCACGAGATCGCCAAGCGGCAGATGACCCGGTTCGGCGGCGTGCTCCGGTTCACCTTGCCGGACAAGGAGACCGTGCACCGGTTCCTGGCCGCCAGCGAGCTGGTCTCGGCCACCACCAGCTTCGGTGGCCTGCACACCACCGCGGACCGGCGCGCCCAGTGGGGCGACGCCGTGCCCGAGGGGTTCGTGCGGCTGTCCGCGGGGTGTGAGGACACCGCGGACCTGGTCACCGACATCGTGGTGGCGCTGGAGACGGTGACTCACTAGGTCCTTTGTGGAGGGTTAGGCGAGCTTGGCCGCGAACGCCTTCGCCGTGTCCACAGTGGACTGCGGGTTCTGTCCCGTGACCAGGTTCCCGTCCACCACAACGGTGTTGCTCCACGGCTCGCCCGCCTCGACCACCGCGCCGCGCTCGCGCAGCGTGCTCTCCACCCACCACGGGGTTCGCTCGCCCAGGGCCTGCCGCTCCTCGGCGTCGGTGAACACGGTCAGCCGCCGCCCGGCGAAGGCCTCGCCCGCGCTGAGCAGTCCGGCCAGGCCGTGGCAGAGCGCGCCGATCGGCTTGTCCGCGGCCAGCGCCTGGGTCAGCAGCGCGCCCAGGTGGCTGTCAGCGGCCAGGTCGGTCATCGGGCCGTGGCCGCCGGGCAGGTAGATCGCGTCGTAGCCGGCCAGCGACACCGCGGCCAGGTCCAGCGGCTTGGTCAGCGCCTCGCCGAGGCCGTCCAGGTAGGCCACCAGCTCCTCCTGGCCCTCCTTGCTGCCGGGGTCGGCGGTCGGGGCGACGCCGCCGGGGGTGGCGATGTCCACCTCGAACCCGGCCGCGCGGAACACCCGGTGCGAGGCGGCGGCCTCCTCCACCCAGTAGCCGGTGGGGTGCGCGGAGCCGTCGGCCAGGGTGAGGGTGTCGGCGCCGGTCAGCACCATCAGGATCTTCTTCGTCATGGCCGCCAAGCTAGGCCCGGAGCGGCCGGTCGCGCATGCTGTGGCCATCACCAAACTTATGGCTGGAGGAGCCGTGCCCGAACTGGACCTGCTGGCCACCTTCCTGGAGATCCACCGCACCGGCTCGCTGACCGCGGCCGCCGCCCGGCGCGGCCTGTCCCAGCCCGCGGTCAGCGGGCAACTGGCCAGGCTGGAGCGGCAGCTCGGCGAGCAGTTGTTCGAGCGGACCAACCAGGGCGTGCGGCCCACGGCCAGGGCGGACACCCTGGCCAGCCAGATCGCGCCGCACGTGGACAAGCTGCGCACCGCCTTCGACCCGGCCGACGAGACCTGCCTGGCCCGGCACGGCCTGCTCCGGCTGGGCGGACCGGCCGAGCTGACCACGCTGCGGGTGCTGCCCGCGCTGGTCCCGCTGACCAGTCGCGGCCTGCGGCTGCGGGTGCAGTTCGGGCTGGCCGCGGACCTGCTCACCGCGCTGCTGGAGGAACGCCTGGACCTGGTGGTCTCGGCGGTCCGGCCGACCCAGCGCGGCCTGGCCGCCACCCCGTTCGTGGACGAGGAGTTCCTGCTGGTGGGCCCGCCCGCGCTGGCCAGGACGGTGCGCGCGGAGGCACTGGCGCAGGACCCGGTGCGCGCGCTGGCGCACCTGCCGCTGGTCGCCTACGCCGAGGAGTTGCCGATCATCCGCCGGTACTGGCGCAGCGCCTTCGGCAGGCGGCCGCCGAACGAGCTGGCCGTGGTGGTGCCCGACCTGCGCGCGGTGCTCACCGCGGTGGTCGCCGGGATGGGCGTCTCGGTGCTGCCCAGGTACGTGGCCGAGCCCGCGCTGGCCGCCGGGTCGGTGGAGCTGCTGCACGAGCCGGAGGTGCCGCCGCTGAACACCGGGTTCCTGGCCACCCGGGTGGGCGGCCTGGCCGACCCGGTGGTGGCGCTGGGCTACCGGCAGCTACTCGACCGGGCGAAACTGTGGCCCACGCTGTGAGATCCCGTGGTTCGGCTTGACCCGCTCCGGCCCTGCTGGTTCCATTCTCCGCGTGTCCAGTCGCGCATCCTCGCACCGGAGGGGTCCCATCGACCTCCTGCGGGTAGCCAGCGCGCTCTGTCCTTCCTGCTGAAAGACCTCGCCGCAGTAGCTCTTCTCGGCGTGATCGCGGCCGTCTGCCGCCCGCCGACCATCCTCAGCTCGAAGGACTTCGTCGTGTTCGCTGTTCCGCCCAACACCATTGCCCTCGACGCCACCCGCGCCGCCGCGCACCCGGCCCGCATCGCCATGAACGTGGCCGCCGACCGCTCCCGCTGGGGACACCAGCTCCGCTACGACCCGGCCGAGCGCTACACCGCGCTGCTGGAGCGCACCGAGTACCACGAGATCTGGCTGATGAGCTGGCTGCCCGGCCAGCGCACCGAGCTGCACGACCACGGCGGCGCGACCGGCGCCTTCACCGTGGTCACCGGGGTGCTCGCCGAGCGGGTCGCCCGGCTCGGCGAGAACGGCCGCCCGGTGGAGCTGGTGCACGCCCTCACCGCCGGTCAGACCAGGGTCTTCGGCCCGCACTACGTGCACCAGGTGATCAACGACGGGCCCGATCCCGCGGTGAGCATCCACGTCTTCGACGGCCGGCGCCGGGACATGCCGCGCTACCGGATGGACTACGCGATCGGCCCGGTCCGGGACTGAACGTGCGCCGGGGGCACGGCATCCGGTGACAGCAGCGGGCAGGGCTCCGGCTCGCCCCAGCTGCGGCGCAGCGGCAGCACACCGGCCCACACCCCCGGCGTGCCCAGGTCGGCCTCGTCGTCGCCGGGCGGGCCGGAGCGCACCTTCACCGCGGCCTCGGAGAGGTCCAGCGCGAGCACCGTGGTGGCGGCCAGCTCGCGCCGGTTCGGCAGGCGGGCGTGGTCCCAGGAGCCGGGGGCGACCTGCTCGGTGAGCGTGCGCAGGCCGTGCAGCCGCGCCTCGTCCCCGGTCACCGGCACCGCGCGGCCGTGGATCACCGCGCTGCGGTAGTTGACCGAGAAGTGGAACACCGAGCGGGCATAGACGATGCCGTCCAGCTCGGTCACGGTCACGCACACCTCGGTGCCCTCAGCCGCGCGCAAGCTGGCCGCGCCGGAGGAACCGTGCAGGTAGAGGGTGTCGCCGTCGCGGCCGTAGCAGGTGGGCAGCACCAGCGGCGCGCCGTCCAGCACCACGCCGAGGTGGCACAACATGCCGCCGTCGAGCAGGTTGTACAGCTCGGCGCGATCGGTGCGGGCTCGGTCCTTGCCGCGGCGGATGGTGCTGCGGCCGGTCGGGGACAGCGCGTCAGTGGTCACGGCACCTAGTATTCGAGGCGAAACTGGCATGCTCACAGTGCCAATACCGGGTGAACCTGAGAGGCCACTCACCGTGCTCGACACCGCGCTGCCCGCCGAACTGCCCATCGTGCTGGACCGGGGCAACGGCACCCCGCTGGCCGTGCAGCTGGCCGACGCGCTGCGCAGGGCCGCGGCCACCGGCCAGCTCCGGCACGGCGACCGGCTGCCCTCCACCCGCGCGCTGGCCGGACGCCTCCAGGTCAGCCGCACGGTCACCGCGGCCGCCTACGAGCAGCTGCACGCCGAGGGCTGGATCGGCGGGCGCCGCGGCTCCGGCACCTACGTCACCACCACCCCGCCCGCGGTCACCCCCAGCGCGGGCCCGGCCAGACCGGCCGAGGCCGAGGACGCCGGCCTGATCGACCTGGTGCCGGGCGCCTCGCTGGCCGGTGGCGTGGACCGGGCGGCCTGGCGCCGCGCCTGGCGGGCGGCCGGGGACGTGCCGGTCATGCCGCGCCCGGAACGCGCCGGCCTGCCCGCCTACCGGGAGATCGTGGCCGAGCACCTGCTCCGGCACCGCGGCCTGGTGGTCGGCGTGGGCGACGCCCCCGCCGAGGCGGTGCTGGCCACCCTGGGCACCTCGGCCGCGGTCACCGAGCTGGCGGGTGCGCTGTTCTCGCCCGGCGACACGGTGGCCATCGAGGAACCCGGCTACCAGCGCGCGGTCGGCGCGCTGCGCGCTGCGGGCATGCGGGTGGTCCCGGCCGAGGTGGACGCCGACGGCCTGGTGGTGGACGCGCTGCCTGGCGGCATCCGCGCGGTCTACTGCTCGCCCGCGCACCAGTACCCGCTGGGCGGACGGCTGCCCGCCGCGCGCCGGGTGGAGCTGGTCCGGCGGGCGCGGGCGGAGGGCTGGCTGGTCATCGAGGACGACTACGACGGCGAGCTGCGCTACGACGTGGCCCCGCTGCCGCTGCTGGCCGCGCTGGCCCCGGACGTGGTGGTGCACCTGGGCACCACCAGCAAGATCCTCTCCGCCGGCCTCGGCGTCGGCTGGATGGTGGCCCCGCCCGAGGTGGCCCGCGCGGTGCTGGACCACCGCAACCTGTGCGGCATCTGCCCGGCCGCGGCCGGCCAGCAGGTCATGGTCCAGCTGGCCCGCAACGGCGACCTCGGCCGCCACCTCCGCCGCCTGCGCCGGGAGCTGGCCGAGCGGCGCGAGCTGGTGGTCTCCGCACTCTCCGTGGCCGGCGCGCCGATCTTCGGCGACTCCGCGGGCGGCCACGTGGTGGTGCTGCTGGACTCCCTGGACACCGAGCGCGCGGTGCTGGCCGCCGCCCGCGCCCGCGGCCTGGCCCTGGACGGCCTGGCCCGCCATCACCAGGCCGCCCCGCGCTGGCACGGCCTGGCCGTCGGCTACACCAACTGCACCCGCGCCCAGCTCACCACCGCCCTCCCCACCCTGGTCGACCTGCTCACCCCCTAACCGCGTGTTGGCCGATCTCGTACGCCGTGTTGGCCGAAACAGGACGGTGTGTTGGCCCGGACGGCTGTACAAGTCCGGCCAACTCGGCGTACGAGATCGGCCAACACGGCGCGCGGGTTGTGGGCGGAATGGTCGCCCTGAGTGCGCGGGTAGGGTCGGTGCCCATGACGCAGCGCAAGACCAGGGTTGCGGTCGTCTTCGGCGGCCGCAGCACTGAGCACACCATCTCCTGTGTGTCCGCGGGCAGCATCCTGACCCACCTGGACCGGGACCGGTTCGAGGTCATCCCGGTGGGCATCTCCCGGGACGGCGCCTGGGTGCTCGGCGCCAGCGACCCCAAGGCGCTGGAGATCAAGGACCGGGTGCTGCCCGAGGTGGACGGCTCCGCCGGCGCGCTCACCCTGCCCGCCGACCCCACCCGCCCCGACCTGGTGCACCTGTCCGCGGACCGGGCGGGCGAGGTGCTCAGCGCGGTCGACGTGGTCTTCCCGGTGCTGCACGGGGCCTACGGCGAGGACGGCACCATCCAGGGCCTGCTGGAGATGGCCGGGCTGCCCTACGTCGGCGCGGGCGTGCTGGCCAGCGCGGCCGGCATGGACAAGGAGTTCGCCAAGAAGCTGCTCGCCGCCGAGGGCCTGCGCAACGGCGACTTCGTGGTGCTGCGCCGCGGCGACAAGACCCTGACCGAGGAACAGCGGGAGCGGCTCGGGCTGCCGGTGTTCGTCAAGCCGGCCCGAGCGGGCTCCTCCATCGGCGTGTCCAAGGTCAGCGACTGGGAGGAGCTGGACGCGGCCATCGCGCTGGCCAGGGAGACCGACCCCAAGGTGCTGGTGGAAGCCGGGATCGCGGGCCGCGAGATCGAGTGCGGCGTGCTGGAGTTCCCGGACGGCCGGGTGGAGGCGTCGCTGCCCTCGGAGATCCGGGTGGTCGGCGACGTCGAGTTCTACGACTTCGAGTCCAAGTACATCGACGCCGACAAGGTGTGCGAGTTCGACTTCCCGGCCAAGGTCGACGACGAGGTCTGCGAGGAGATCCGCCGCCAGTCGGTGGCCGCCTTCCACGCGCTGGACTGCCAGGGCCTGGCCAGGGTGGACTTCTTCCTCACCGAGGACAACCAGCTGATCGTCAACGAGGTCAACACGATGCCCGGCTTCACCCCGGTCTCGCAGTACCCGCGGATGTGGGCGGTCACCGGCGTGGACTACCCGACCCTGCTGAGCACCCTGGTGGACACCGCGATCGCCCGCGGCACCGGCCTGCGCTGATCGGTCAACGCGGGGTGGTGCCGGTGTCGACCTTCTGCTCCGGCAGCGTGGCGCGGATCGACTCCGACACCCCCTGCAACGGCCCGGTGCCCGACCCGCCCGGCACCGTGAGCACCACGTAGACCTCGCGGTCCACCGCCACCCAGCTGCTCGCGCCCTGGCCCGGCAGCTCCAGCCAGCGCACGCCGGAGATCTCGGAGAGGCGGCTGTCCGGCTTCAGCTCATCCGGCTTGCCCAGCCCGCAGCGCAGCACCACCGGGTCGCGTTTCTCGTTGCCCCACACCATGGTGCCCTCCGGCGCGGGCGCGACGATCTCCCGGCGGCCCAGCTGCTCGCCGTTGGAGGTCAGCTCCTTCGGCAGCGCCTGCACCAGCTTCCCACAGGCGGGGGAGCCTGCCTGCTCGGCCGGGATGGGCGGCAGCGCGACCGGGCCGGTGCGGATCGGCGTTGGCGTGCTGTCGGCCGGCGCGGAGCCGGTGGAGCCGTAGAGCAGGCCGAGCGTGCCGACCCCGGCCACCAGCAGCAGCGGCAGCGCGATCAGCGCGATCATCAGCGGACGCGGGAGGGAGCGGTCGTTCGGTGCCACGACCGCAACCCAACCACGACACACCACCGCGCCCGTCTCCCGGGGTCGGGTGACGGGCGCGGCAGCGGGTTGCGCAAGCGCTTACTTGATGTGCACCACGGGACAGGTCAGCGTCCTGGTGATGCCGTCGACGGCCTGCACCTGGGCGACCACCAGCTGGCCGAGGTCATCAACGGTGTCCGCCTCCGCGCGCACGATCACGTCGTAGGGCCCGGTCACGTCCTCGGAAGTGATCACCCCGGGTATCCCGCCGATGCGTTCGGCCACGGCGGCGGCTTTGCCGACCTCGGTCTGGATGAGGATGTAAGCCTGGACCACGGCGTGCCCCTTCGTCTCGACCGCTGTGCTCGGGGTAGGAATCGTGGGCAGAACTTACCCCAGAGGGGGAAGCAAAGCGTGGATCTGGAGGTCCCTTTGTGCCCGGAGCCGCCGCAGAGTGCGGACACCGTCGCCGATCTGGGTGAGTTCGGGCTTATCCGCCGGGTGACCGATGGCCGTGTGCAACCACCCAGCACACTGCTCGGCCCGGGAGACGATGCGGCGGTGGTCGCCGCGCCCGACGGACGGGTGGTCGCCTCCACGGACGTGTTGGTGGAGGGCGTGCACTTCCGATTGGACTGGTCCACTCCGGAGCAGGTCGGACGCAAGTCGGTGGCGGTGAACCTGGCCGATGTGGTGGCCATGGGCGCGGTGCCCACCGCGGTGCTGGTCGGCCTGGCCTGCCCGCCGGGGACACCGGTCGCGGTGGCCGAGGGGCTGATGGCCGGCATGTGGGAGGAGGCCCGTTTGGCCGGGGCCGGGGTGGTGGGCGGGGACATGGTCACCGCGAAGGAGTTGGTGATCTCCATCACGGCGCTCGGGCACCTGGACGGTCTGGACCCGGTGACCCGCGCCGGGGCCCGCCAGGGCGACCTGCTCGCGGTGTGCGGACGGCTCGGCTGGGCGGCCGCCGGACTGGCCGTGCTGGGCCGCGGCTTCCGCTCCCCGGTGGCGGTGGTCGGCGCCCAGCGGGTGCCGGAGCCGCCGTATGAGGCGGGCGCGCAGGCCGCCCGCGCCGGGGCCACCTCGATGATCGACGTCTCGGACGGGCTGCTGGCCGACCTGGCGCACGTGGCCGCGGCCTCCGGGGTCGGCATCGACGTGCGCACCAACGCGCTGGAGGTGCACCAGCGGCTGCTGGACGTGGCCTCCGCGCTGGGCGCCGACCCGCTGCACTGGATGCTCACCGGTGGCGAGGACCACGCGCTGGCGGCCACCTTCCCCAGCGCCGAGGCGGTGCCGGCGGACTGGACGGTGATCGGCTCGGTGGTCGCCGGACCAGGGGTGACCGTGGACGGGCGGCCCTACGAGGGTCCGGTGGGCTGGGAGCACTGGCGGCGGGAGTGAGCTCACGTAAATTGCACGGGTGGAATTGCGGATCCTTGCCTACGACCACCCCGACGCCACCGCGCTGATCGCCGAGGTGCAGCAGGAGTACGTCCTCCGCTACGGCGAGGAGGACATCACCCCGGTCGACCCGGCCGAGTTCGCCCCGCCGCGCGGGTTGTTCCTGGTCGGCTACCTCGACGGCGTGCCGGCGGTGTGCGGCGGCTGGCGCGCGCACGACTCGGACGAGCCCGGTTTCACCGACGGGGACGCCGAGCTGAAGCGGATGTACGTGGTCTCCCGTGCCCGCGGCCGCGGCCTGGCCCGGCAGCTGCTGGCCGAGCTGGAACGCCTCGCGCTGGCCGCCGGTCGCCGCCGGATGGTGCTGGAGACCGGCATCGAGCAGCCGGAGGCGATCGCGCTGTACACCTCCAGCGGCTACGCGCCGATCGCCAAGTTCGGGGTGTACGCCTGCCACGACAGCAGTCGCTGCTTCGGCAAGGAGATCGGCGTTCCGGCGGTGGCCGAGTGAACGTTAGAGTCTCGTATGGCCGTCTACGCGCTTGGTGACCTGGAACCGGTAATCCACGAGACCGCCTACGTGCATCCCGACGCGGTCGTGATCGGGAACGTCACGCTCGGCCCGCAGGTCTCGGTCTGGCCCACCGCGGTGCTCCGCGGCGACTACGGCCGGATCGAGGTGGGTGAGCGGTCGAACGTGCAGGACGGCACGATCATCCACTGCACCCCGATCCACCCCACCCTGATCGGCGCCGGGTGCGTGGTCGGGCACAACGTGCACATCGAGGGCGCCACCATCGGCGACGGCTGCCTGATCGGCTCCGGCTCGGTGGTGCTCAACGGCGCGGTGGTCGAGGATGGCGCGATCGTCGGCGCGGGCGCGGTGGTCTCGCACAACGGCCACGTCCCCGCCCGCAGGCTCGCTGTCGGCGTGCCCGCCAAGGTCAAGCCCGACTTCGAGGTGCCGGAGAACGCCGTGCAGCCCGGGGTGGACATGTACGTGGCGAACATCAAGATCTACCGGGATGGTCTGCGCCGGTTGGACTGACAGCCGTACGGGTGACGCCCTTCCGGCTGCTCCCGGCCGCCCGCCCACGGGCGTAGGGTTGATCGTGGGCGGGCATTGGCCTGCTCGGCACTGTTCGATGTTTCTGGGGGCAGGAACATGTTGTCGATGTACGCGCGCATGGGCGCGCAACTGGAGAACACCGAGTCCAGGCCGGCTCTGGCGTTGCAGCGCTTCACCATGCGCGGCGACCAGGTGCTGGCCGATGTCGTGCTGGCCGATCCGGCCACCGCCGCGCCGCTGGTGGCACTGCCGATCGGCGCGGTCAACGAACACCTGCCGGTGCACCGGGCGGTCCCGGTCACTGTGCACGGCGTGCCCGCGGCCGGCGCGCGGCTCAGCGTCCGGCTGGGCAACGGGGACGAGCTGCCCGCCTGCGTGGCCGCCCGGACCAGGCGGATCCAGCCGAGGCTGGTCGAGCTGAACCCCGGCTGCCCGCCGCGGCCACCGGCCGACGGCAGGCACTGGCAGGCCGCGTACGCGGTGCCGGTGATCGGCAGCCACGGCCGCTGCCTGGTGCTGGGCGACCCGGCCACCGGCGGCCCGGTCGCCGCGGCCGAACTGCGCGATGTGGCGGCCCGGCAGCTGGTGGCCGCCGAGGCGGTGCTGGTGGGCTACGACCCGGCCGAGCACGCCGGCCTGGCCGCCGCGGTGGCCGGGGACGCCGCCGCGCTGCTGCTGCGGGCCTGGCCGGGGCCGTTGCCGTTGCGGCACCGGCAGCTCCGGCTGCGGCGACGCACGGTGAGCGCCTGACCCACTGGGTGACGCCTGGCGGCTCGTCGCTAGGGTCACGTTCCGTGGTTGGACGTCCGCTGCACGAGATCATGGAAGCCGGTTGGGCCAAGGCGCTCGACCCGGTGGCCGACCGGATCGGCTCGATGGGGGAGTTCCTCCGGGAGGAGATCGCCGCAGGCCGGAAGTACCTACCGGCCGGGGAGAACGTGCTACGCGCGTTCAAGCAACCCTTCGCCGACGTGCGGGTGCTCATCGTCGGCCAGGACCCCTACCCGACGCCGGGGCACGCCATCGGCCTGTCCTTCTCGGTGGCCGCCGACGTGCGCCCGCTGCCCAAGAGCCTGATCAACATCTACCGCGAGTACGTCGAGGACCTCGGCTTCCCGCCGCCGCCCAACGGCGACCTGTCGCCGTGGACCGAGCGCGGTGTGCTGCTGCTCAACCGGTCGCTGACGGTGGCGCCGGGCAGGCCGGCCTCGCACCGCGGCAAGGGCTGGGAGCAGGTCACCGAGGAGGCGATCAAGGCGCTGGCGGCCAGGGGCACCCCGCTGGTGGCCATCCTCTGGGGCCGGGACGCCCGCGAGCTGAAGCCACTGCTGGACGGCGTGCCCTGCATCGAGTCGGCACACCCGTCGCCGATGTCGGCCGACCGCGGCTTCTTCGGCTCCCGCCCGTTCAGCCGCGCCAACCAGCTCCTGACCGAACAGGGCGCGGCCCCCGTCGACTGGCAGCTCTGACCCCCAGCCCGAGTGTTGGCCGAACTCGTACCCGGTGTTGGCCGAACTCGGACGCCATGTTGGCCGGAGTGGAGCGCTCAGGACGGATCGAGCGTGCCACTCTGGCCAAGACCCCGTACAAGATCGGCCAACACGGCGTACGAGTTCGGCCAACACGGCGGTGGGTTGAGACAGCACGAGGCCCGGATCACGAGATGTGATCCGGGCCTCGTGGCCAAGCTTGCGGCGTGAGTCAGCCGCGGGCGACCTTGCCCGCCTTGAGGCAGGAGGTGCACACGTTCAGGCGCTTGCGCTGCGACAGGCCGATCTTCGCGCGCACGGTCTGAATGTTCGGGTTCCACCGGCGGTTGGTACGCCGGTGGGAGTGCGAGACCGACTTGCCGAAGCCCGGCCCCTTGCTACAGACGTCGCAAACGGCAGCCACGTCGACACTCCTTACACGTTGTTCTACAGAAGTCCGCGATGCCAGCTGGCACAGACGGCAGTGAGCCCAAGCCGAGCCGGGCAACCCCGACAGCGTATCTGGTCGGCATCCGCGCAACCAAACTGGCCCACCCACTAGTCTCGCTGCCAACATCCAGAGGAGGGCGGCCGCAGGTGTTGCAGGTGCTGGACGCGGTCGCTGTGCGGGGTTGGGCCGTTGCCTGTGTCGAGGCGCTGGCCGCCGACCGCGAGGCGATCGACCGGATCAACGTCTTCCCGGTGCCCGACGGCGACACCGGCAGCAACCTGCTGCACACCATGCGCGCCGCGCTGGACACGCTGACCGACTCGGCCGCGGCCGACGGCGGGGCGGCGCTGGCCGCGCTGGCCAAGGGCGCGCTGGCCGGGGCGCGCGGGAACTCCGGGGTGATCCTGTCCCAGGTGCTGCGCGGGCTGGCCGAGGCGCTGCGCCAGGACGGCACGCTCACCGGGCCCGCGCTCAAGGACGGGCTGAGGCTGGCCGACCGGCTGGCCACCGCCGCGGTCAGCGAACCGGCGCCGGGCACCGTGCTCACCGTCATGCACGCCGCGGCCGAGGCCGCCACCGCCGCGGGCGAAAGCCTGGAGCAGGTCGCCTTCGCGGCCAGCACCGCCGCGGCCGAGGCGCTGGCCCGCACGCCCAGCCAGCTGCCCGCGCTGGCCCGCGCCGGGGTGGTCGACGCCGGTGGCCGCGGCCTGCTGGTGCTGCTGGAGACGCTGACCGCGGTGGTCACCGGCCTGCCGCTGCCCCCGTCCACCCGGTTCGACGCGCTGGTCCGCCGGGGCAAGGCCGAGCTGCAGGCCACCCGCGAGGCCGGGTCGGCCGAGTTCGACTACGAGGTCATGTACCTGCTCGACGGCACCGACGAGACGCGCACCGCCGCGCTGCGCGCCCGGCTGGGCGAGCTGGGCGACTGCGTCTCGGTGGTCTCCGACGGCGCCGGGCTGTGGACGGTGCACGTGCACTGCCAGGACGTCGGCGCCGCCATCGAGGCCGGGGTGGAGGCGGGCCGCCCGCACCGGATCACCGTGATCCGCTTCGCCGACCAGCTGCCCACCGAGCCCACCGGCCTGCTCCGCGACCGCGCGGTGGTGGTGCTGGCCGACGGCGAGGGGCTGGCCGAGCTGTTCCGCGGCGAGGGCGCGGTGGTCTGCCAGTGGACCGGGCAGCGGCCGACCGCGGCCGAGCTGCTGGCCACGCTCACCGGCGCGGGCGCCAAGCACATCGTGGTGCTGCCCAACGACGCCGAGCTGACCGTGATCGCCGAGGACGCCGCCGAGCACGCCATGCGCTCCGGCTACGACGTGGTCGTGGTGCCCACCGCCTCCCCGGTGCAGGGCCTGGCCGCGCTGGCCGTGCACGACCCGCAGCGGCGGCACGGCGACGACGTGGTGGCCATGGCCGAGGCGGCCGCGGCCACCCGGCGCGGCGAGCTGGCCGTGGCCGAGGAGGACGCGATCACCTGGGCCGGTCGCTGCCGGCCGGGCGACCTGCTCGGCATGATCGACCGCGAGGTGGTGCTGATCGGCTCCCGGCCCGCCGAGGCGGTGTGCGAGCTGCTGGACCGGATGTTGTCGGCGGGCGGCGAGCTGGTCACCCTGCTGCTCGGCGAGTCCGCCCCGCCGGAGCTGGTCGGCGAGGTCGAGGAGCACCTGCGCCGGGCGCACCCCGAGGTCGACCTGGCCTCGTACCCGGGTGGCTCGCGCGGCGCGATGGTGTTGCTGGGCATCGAATAGTCGGACCCACGCGGTTGAATGGACGGCGATGACCACCTTCGACGACCGGCTGGACCACGTGCTCGGCGCGAAGACCGCCGAGGCCCTGGACAAAGGCCTGAACCTGCGCACCGTCGGCGACCTGCTCCGGCACTACCCGCGCCGCTACGCCGAGCGCGGCGAGCTGACCAGCATCGCCGGGCTGGAGATCGGCGAGCACGCCACCGTGCTGGCCGAGGTCCGCTCGACCACGGTGCGCCGGATGAAGACCAAGTACGGCTCGATCGTGGAGTCCACGATCACCGACGGCCAGCGCGCGATGACCATCGCCTTCTTCAACCAGCCGCACCGGGCCAAGGACCTCGTGGTCGGCAAGCGCGGGCTGTTCGCGGGCAAGGTCACCTCCTTCAACGGCGCGCTGCAGCTGGCCCACCCCGACTACAAGCTGCTGGCCGAGAACGAGGACGACTCGGTGGCCGACGAGTTCGCCCGCGGCCTGATCCCGGTCTACCCGGCCAGCAAGGGCATCGAGTCCTGGGTGGTGGAGAAGTGCGTGCGCCAGGTCCTGGACCAGTGGGACGGCGCGGAGGACCCGCTGCCGGAGGCGGTGCGCGCCCGGCACGGCCTCGGTGACCTGTCCGCCTCGCTGCGCAAGGTGCACCGGCCGGCCGACTGGGGCGAGGTGACCAGCGCGCGCAACCGGCTCAAGTGGGACGAGGCGCTGGCGGTGCAGCTGGTGCTGGCCCAGCGCCGGATCGTCTCCGGCGCCCGCCCGGCCCCGCGCTGCCCGGCCAGGCCCGGCGGGGTGCTGGCCGAGTTCGACACCCGGCTGCCGTTCCAGCTCACCGCGGGCCAGCAGGAGGTCGGCGAGGCGGTGGCCCGCGACCTCTCCGGCGAGCACCCGATGAACCGGCTGCTGCAGGGCGAGGTCGGCTCCGGCAAGACCATCGTCGCGCTGCGGGCCATGCTCCAGGTGGTGGACGCGGGCAGGCAGGCCGCCATGCTCGCGCCGACCGAGGTGCTGGCCGCCCAGCACGCCCGCTCGCTGGCCGAGATGCTGGGCGAGCTGGCCCGCGCCGGTGAGCTGGGCGCGCCGGAGCACGCCACCAGGGTCACCCTGCTCACCGGTTCGATGAGCACCAAGGAGCGCAAGCAGGCGATGCTGGACATCGCCTCCGGCGCGGCCGGGATCGTGGTCGGCACGCACGCGCTGATCCAGGACAAGGTCTCCTTCGCCGACCTGGGCCTGGTCGTGGTGGACGAGCAGCACCGCTTCGGCGTGGAGCAGCGGGACGCGCTGCGCACCAGGGCCGGCGAGGGCGTCAGCCCGCACGTGCTGGTCATGACCGCCACCCCGATCCCGCGCACGGTGGCCATGACCGTCTACGGCGACCTGGAGGTCTCCGCGCTGCGCGAGCTGCCCAGGGGCCGCTCGCCGATCAGCACCACGGTGGTGCCGGTGGCGGAGAAACCGGCCTGGCTGGACCGGGTGTGGCAGCGCATCACCGAGGAGGTCCGCGCCGGTCACCAGGCTTATGTGGTCTGCCCCCGGATCGGTGAGGCGGAGGCGGAGGAGGACCTCGACGGCGCGGACGACCCGAGCCTGGAGCCGCCCAAGGAGGACAAGGGCGGCAAGAGCGACCGCCGCCCGCCCCTGGCGGTGCTGGACGTGGCCCCCGCGCTGGCCGCGGGACCGCTGGCCGGGCTCAACGTCGGCATCCTGCACGGCCGCCTCGCGCCGGAGGACAAGGACGCGGTGATGCGCGGCTTCGCCGACGGCAAGGTGCAGGTGCTGGTGGCCACCACGGTGGTCGAGGTCGGCGTGAACGTGCCCAACGCGACCGTGATGGCGATCATGGACGCGGACCGCTTCGGCGTCAGCCAGCTGCACCAGCTGCGCGGCCGGGTCGGCCGGGGCAGCGCGCCCGGGCTGTGCCTGCTGGTCTCCGAGGCCCTCGGCGGCACCGCCACCAGGGAACGCCTGGACGCGGTCGCGGCCACCACCGACGGCTTCGAGCTGGCCCAGATGGACCTGGAGCTGCGCCGCGAGGGCGACATCCTGGGCGCGGCCCAGTCCGGGGCCAAGTCCACGCTGAAGATGCTCTCGCTGCTGCGCGACGAGGAGGTCATCGCGACCGCGCGCACCGAGGCGGTGCAGCTGCTGACCGAGGACCCCGAGCTGCGCGGCTACCCGGGACTGGCCTCGCTGCTCAAGTCGGTGGTGGACGCGGAGAAGGCGGAGTACCTGGAGAAGGCCTAGCGCACCGGCCAGATCCGGATCACCCAGGACTCGATGCCGTGCGCGTAGGAGCCGGGCCCGAGCGCCCGCACCTCGGTCCGCCCGCGCGCGCTCGCGTCGATCCGGTAGCGGCCCGGCGCGGGCAGGGCCAGCCGGGCCGGTTCACTGACCGTGAGCACCGGCCCGAGCACCAGCTCCGCGCTGCCCGCCAGGATGTCCACCCGGCCCTGGGCGTCGAAGCCGTCCTCCGGCGTGCCGGGCTCGGCGTCCCAGAGCTCGGCCCGCACCGCCGCGTAGTGGCCGGACTCCGCACTGCGGAACACCGCGTGCCCCAGGTCGGCGTGCACCAGCTGCTCGTCCACCGGCTCCGGTGGCGCCAGCGGCTCCGGGCCGCGGGCGTCGTGCAGGGTGAAGTACCGCTGCTCCACCAGCACGGACTGGGCGATGCTGGACACGACCTTCGCCATCTCGACCCTCTGCTCGTCCGGACTCGGCGTTACTCGGGTGGCCACTGTGCGCGACCGGCACTGGCGGGTCAACGTCACGGCGCCGTGACCGGAGGTTTTGCGCGCAGGAACGACCAGGGACCCGTTCGCGGTTGAACACCCGGCTCGTGCGGGAGCGCGTCCACACCCGCATCCCTTGGCCCGGTGCTGTCACGGGCAGGTCCGGAGCGTGGTGTTTCGGGCAGGCCCCCAGCTGGGCAATATAGGCGAAACATGCTGTGAACAGCGCAAACGTCGGCGATCAAGCCACGCACGGGCCGGTTTGCGCACATCGGGGGAGACGCCCGTCACCTGAGATGGTTCTCCCGACTGGCGGGAGTGCCGCGATACGGTGCTCCGGCTGGCCTGTCCGCCACCAGGAGGAGCTGGTTATGTTCCGGAAGGTCCTTGTCGCCAACCGCGGCGAGATCGCTATCCGCGCGTTCCGCGCGGCGTACGAGCTCGGCGCAGGCACCGTGGCCGTCTTCCCGCATGAGGACCGCAACTCCCTGCACCGGCTCAAGGCCGATGAGGCCTATGAGATCGGAGACCCAGGGCACCCGGTGCGGGCCTACCTGTCAGTGGATGAGGTGATCAAGGCCGCGCGCAAGGCAGGCGCGGACGCGATCTACCCCGGCTACGGCTTCCTCTCCGAGAACCCCGAGCTGGCCCAGGCCTGCCGGGAAGCGGGGATCACCTTCGTCGGGCCCACGCCCGAGGTGCTCCAGCTGACCGGCAACAAGGCCCGCGCCATCGCCGCCGCCCGCGAGGCCGGACTGCCCGTGCTGGGCTCCTCCGCGCCCTCGTCCGATGTGGACGAACTGCTGGCCGCCGCCGAGCAGGTCGGGTTCCCGGTCTTCGTCAAGGCCGTCGCCGGTGGCGGCGGGCGCGGTATGCGCAGGGTCGAGCAGCCGGAGGCGCTGCGCGAGGCCCTGGAGGCCGCGATGCGGGAGGCCGAGTCGGCCTTCGGCGACGCCACGGTGTTCCTGGAGCAGGCCGTGGTCGAGCCGCGGCACATCGAGGTGCAGATCCTCGCCGACGGCGCCGGCAACGTGATCCACCTGTTCGAGCGCGACTGCTCGGTGCAGCGACGGCACCAGAAGGTCATCGAGATCGCGCCCGCGCCCAACCTCGATCCCGCGCTGCGCGAGAAGATCTGCGCGGACGCGGTGGCCTTCGCCCGCCAGATCGGCTACGTCAACGCCGGCACCGTGGAGTTCCTGCTGGACCGGCAGGGCAAGCACGTCTTCATCGAGATGAACCCGCGCATCCAGGTCGAGCACACGGTGACCGAGGAGGTCACCGACGTCGACCTGGTGCAGGCGCAGCTCCGGATCGCCTCCGGGGAGACGCTGGCCGACCTCGGCCTGTCCCAGGAGAACGTGGTGCTGCACGGCGCCGCGTTGCAGTGCCGGATCACCACCGAGGACCCGGCCAACGGCTTCCGCCCGGACACCGGCCGGATCACCGCCTACCGCTCGCCTGGCGGTTCCGGCGTGCGGCTGGACGGCGGCACCACCTTCGCCGGCACCGCGATCTCGGCGCACTTCGACTCGATGCTGGTCAAGCTGAGCTGCCGGGGCCGCAACTTCGGCGTCGCGGTGGCCAAGGCCCGCCGCGCGGTGGCCGAGTTCCGCATCCGCGGCGTGTCCACCAACATCCCGTTCCTGCAGGCGGTGCTGGACGACGTCGACTTCCAGGAAGGCCGGGTCACCACCTCCTTCATCGAGCAGCGCCCGCACCTGCTCACCGCGCGGCACTCCGCCGACCGCGGCACCCGGCTGCTCACCTACCTGGCCGACGTCACGGTCAACAAGCCCAACGGCGCACGTCCGTCCACAGTGGACCCGGCGCAGAAGCTGCCGTTCGCCGACCTCAACGCCACCCCGCCGGCCGGCACCCGGCAGAAGCTGCTGGAGCTCGGCCCGCGCGGCTTCGCGGACTGGCTGCGCGCCAGCTCCGCGGTCGGCGTCACCGACACCACCTTCCGCGACGCGCACCAGTCGCTGCTGGCCACCAGGGTGCGCTCCAAGGACCTGCTCGCGGTCGCCCCGCACGTGGCGCGGCTGACCCCGGAGCTGTTCTCCCTGGAGTGCTGGGGCGGCGCGACCTACGACGTGGCGCTGCGCTTCCTGGCCGAGGACCCGTGGGAGCGGCTGGCCGCGCTGCGCGAGACCGTGCCCAACATCTGCCTGCAGATGCTGCTGCGCGGCCGCAACACCGTCGGCTACACGCCCTACCCGGAGGCGGTCACCCAGGCCTTCGTGGAGGAGGCCACCGCCACCGGCATCGACATCTTCCGGATCTTCGACGCGCTCAACGACGTCGAGCAGATGATCCCGGCGATCCGCGCGGTGGCCGACACCGGCACCGCGGTGGCCGAGGTCGCGCTCTGCTACACCGCCGACCTGTCCGACCCGAACGAGAAGCTCTACACCCTGGACTACTACCTGCGGCTGGCCGAGCAGATGGTCACCGCGGGCGCGCACATCCTGTGCGTCAAGGACATGGCCGGACTGCTCCGCCCGCCCGCCGCGGCCACCCTGGTCTCCGCGCTGCGCAAGGAGTTCGACCTGCCGGTGCACCTGCACACCCACGACACCCCTGGCGGCCAGCTGGCCACCTACACCGCCGCGATCGCGGCCGGGGTGGACGCGGTGGACGGCGCGGCCGCGTCCATGGCCGGCACCACCTCCCAGCCGGCGCTGTCCGCGATCGTCGCGGCCACCGACCACACCGAACGGGCGACCGGCCTGGACCTGCGCGCGGTGTGCGACCTGGAGCCGTACTGGGAGGCGGTCCGGCGGATCTACGCCCCGTTCGAGTCCGGCCTGCCCTCGCCGACCGGCCGGGTGTACAGCCACGAGATCCCCGGCGGCCAGCTGTCCAACCTGCGCCAGCAGGCCATCGCACTGGGCCTGGGCGAGAAGTTCGAGGCCATCGAGGCCACCTACGCCGCCGCGGACCGGATGCTGGGCCGCCTGGTCAAGGTGACCCCGTCCTCCAAGGTCGTCGGCGACCTGGCCCTGCACCTGGTGGGCGCCGGGGTCTCGCCCGAGGAGTTCGAGGAGGACCCCGGCCGCTTCGACATCCCGGACTCGGTGATCGGCTTCCTCTCCGGCGAGCTGGGCGACCCGCCCGGCGGCTGGCCGGAACCCTTCCGCACCAAGGCACTGGCCGGCCGCACCGCCCCGCGCCGGGTCGCCGAGCTCACCGACGACGACCGCCGCGGCCTGGAGTCCGACCGCCGCCAGACCCTGAACCGCCTGCTCTTCCCCGCCCCCGCCAGGGAGTTCACCGCCCACCGGGAGGCATACGGCGACACCAGCGTGCTGCGCAGCAAGGACTTCTTCTACGGCCTGCGCCCGGGCGAGGAGTACTCGGTCGACCTGGAACCCGGCGTCCGCCTGCTCATCGGCCTGGAGGCCATCGGCGAGGCCGACGACCGCGGCATGCGCACCGTGATGGCCACCCTCAACGGCCAGCTCCGCCCGATCGCGGTCCGCGACCGCTCGGTCGCCGCGGACGTGCCAGCCGCGGAGAAGGCCGACCGCGGCAACGCCGACCACGTGCCCGCCCCGTTCGCCGGGGTGGTCACGCTGACCGTGGCCGAGGGCGACCAGGTCGAGTCCGGCCAGACCGTGGCCACCATCGAGGCGATGAAGATGGAGGCCGCCATCACCTCGCCGAAGGCGGGCACGGTCAAGCGCCTGGCCATCGGCAAGGTCCAGCAGGTCGAAGGCGGCGACCTGCTGATCGAGCTCGGCTGATCCCACTCTCCCCTGGTCCCGACCCCCACCCGGAGGCCGGAACCAGGGGAGAGTTCTGTCTCCCCCTCGCCGTGTTGGCCGAACTCGTACGCCGTGTTGGCCGTTGCGGTACGGGGTGTTGGCCCCTGTCGTACGCCGGGACCGCCCGGATGCTCCACAACGGCCAAGACCGGGTACGAGATCGGCCAACACTCCGGCCTGGAACGGGCGGGGGGCTGGGTGGGCGATGATGGTGGCGTGACGCGGATTGTGGCTGGGGTGGCTGGTGGGCGGCGGTTGAGCGTGCCGCCGAAGGGGACGCGGCCGACCTCGGAGCGGGTGCGGGAGGCGTTGTTCAGCGCGCTGGAGGCGGCGGTGGACCTGGAGGGCGCGCGGGTGCTCGACCTCTACGCCGGGTCGGGGGCGCTGGGGCTGGAGGCGTTGTCGCGCGGGGCGGGGCACGCGCTGTTCGTGGAGTCCGACCGGCGGGCCGCGGAGGTGCTGCGCGGGAACGTCGCGGCGGTCGGCCTGCGCGGCGCGGAGGTGCGGGCGGCGGCGGTGGGCAGCGTGCTCGGGCTGGCCGCGCCGGCGCCCTATGACGTGGTCCTGGCCGATCCGCCCTACGCGGTGGACGCGGCGGCGCTGAGTGCGGCGCTGGCGGCGCTGGTGGCTAACGGATGGGTCACGAACGGGTCGCTGGTGCTGGTGGAGCGGGCGGCGCGGGACGGGGGCCTCGAGTGGCCGGAACCGCTGGTCGGACTGCGTAGCCGCAAGTACGGCGACACCGCCGTGCACTGGGCCCAGTGGCCCTGACGGAGGGTGGCCTGCGAACAATCATCCGCCATCTAGCAGGGATAACGCTGGCGAACCGGGGCCTGGTCGTGACGGCGCGCAACAACAGTGCTCGGGCGTCGCTACAATGGAACGCGTGCCCAGGGTCGAGGCCCGGGATTGAAGCCCCGAGCTTCTCCGGCCCCAGGCGCTCCCCCGAATCCTGACGGCTGTGGCTGCGCGCCTCCGCCGTCTGTGATCGACCGTTGCGAAAGGGCGTACGTGGCAGCCGCAGAAACCGCAACCCAACGCTCCAGCGTCGCCAAGGCGAGCAAGTCCGCTTCAGCCCAGGCTGCTGACGCTGAGGAGACTACCACGCCGGGTACGGCGCGGAAGAGCGCTGCGAAGCCGGCCGCGGCCAAGAAGCCAGCGGCCAAAACCACCAAGGCGGCCGGGGCCAAGGCTCCGGCGAAGAAGACCGCCGCGAAGGCCGGTCCGGCTGCCAAGGGCGCCAAGGGCGCGGCCGGCAAGCCCGCCGACGGCGAGGAGCCGGGCGACCTCGAGGAGATGCCGGGCGACGAGGAGCTGGTCGACGAGGCCGACCTGGTCGTCGTCGACGAGCCGGTCGAGGAGGAGCCCGCGGAGGAGCCGCAGAAGTCGGGTGACTTCGTCTGGGACGAGGAGGAGTCCGAGGCGCTGCGGCAGGCCCGCAAGGACGCCGAGCTGACCGCCTCGGCCGACTCGGTTCGCGCCTACCTCAAGCAGATCGGCAAGGTCGCCCTCCTCAACGCCGAAGAGGAGGTCGAGCTCGCCAAGCGGATCGAGGCCGGCCTCTACGCGGTGGAGCGGCTGCGCAAGGCCGAGGAGGAAGAGGAGAAGCTTCCCTCCCAGCTGCGCCGCGACCTGCGCTGGATCGTGCGCGACGGGGAGAAGGCCAAGAACCACCTGCTCGGCGCGAACCTCCGGCTCGTGGTCTCGCTGGCCAAGCGCTACACCGGTCGTGGCATGGCGTTCCTGGACCTGATCCAGGAGGGCAACCTGGGCCTGATCCGCGCGGTGGAGAAGTTCGACTACACCAAGGGCTTCAAGTTCTCCACCTACGCCACGTGGTGGATCCGTCAGGCCATCACCCGCGCCATGGCCGACCAGGCCCGCACCATCCGCATCCCGGTGCACATGGTGGAAGTGATCAACAAGCTCGGCCGCATACAGCGTGAGCTGCTCCAGGACCTCGGCCGCGAGCCCACCCCCGAAGAGCTCGCCAAGGAAATGGACATCACGCCGGAGAAGGTCCTGGAGATCCAGCAGTACGCCCGCGAACCGATCTCGCTGGATCAGACCATCGGCGATGAGGGTGACTCCCAGCTCGGTGACTTCATCGAGGACTCCGAGGCCGTCGTCGCGGTGGATGCGGTGTCGTTCACGCTGTTGCAGGACCAGCTCCAGTCGGTGCTGGCCACCCTGTCCGAGCGTGAGGCCGGGGTGGTGCGGCTGCGGTTCGGGCTCACCGACGGCCAGCCCCGCACGCTGGATGAGATCGGCCAGGTCTACGGGGTGACCCGGGAGCGGATCCGGCAGATCGAGTCCAAGACGATGTCCAAACTGCGGCACCCCTCGCGGTCCCAGGTCCTGCGCGACTACCTGGACTGATCGCCCGGAACAGCCGTCACAGGGCCTGCCGCCGAACGTCGGGGCAGGCCCTGTGGCATTTCCCACCAACGGGTCCGGGACCGGTGGCACACGGCGAGTGGGCTGCTACGGTCCGGCCCTATGAGGCGTGCCGTGTGCCCCGGCTCCTACGACCCGGCCACCAACGGACATCTGGACATCATCGAGCGGGCCGCTGGCCAGTTCGACGAGGTCACCGTCGCGGTCATGATCAATAAGAGCAAGCGTGGGCTGTTCACCGTCGAAGAGCGGATGGACATGCTCTCCGAGGCGACCGCGCACCTGACCAACGTGCGGATCGACATCTTCCACGGCCTGCTCGTCGACTACTGCAAGGCCCACGACATCCGGGCGATCGTCAAGGGCCTGCGCGCGGTCAGCGACTTCGACTACGAGCTGCAGATGGCGCAGATGAACCACCAGCTCTCCGGTGTGGACACCCTGTTCGTCTCCACCAACCCGCTCTACAGCTTCCTGTCCAGCTCCCTGGTCAAGGAGGTCGCCACCTACGGCGGCGACGTCTCCCACCTGCTCCCGCCGCTGGTCAACGAGCGGCTCACCAAGCGCCTCGCCGAGCAGCGCGCCGAGAAGGACCAGAGCGCCTAGCTCCCCGCGTGTTGGCCGTTCTCGTACACGGTGTTGGCCAAACCGGTACGCCCGCTTCAGCCAACACCGTCCCACTTCGGCCAACACGGCGTACGAGAACGGCCAACACAGCGGGGGGTTAGGTCAGCGGGAGTTTCATGCCTACGTGGCTGGCTACGAAGCCCAGTCGCTCGTAGAACCGGTGCGCGTGCTCGCGGGTGGCGTCGGTGGTCAGCTGCACCAGGCCGCAGCCGCGGGAGCGTGCCTCCGCGATGGCGAACTCCACCATCCGCTGACCGAGGCCGCCGCCGCGCTGGTGCTTGCTCACCCGCACCGCCTCGATCTGCGCCCGCCACATGCCCAGCCGGGACAGGCCGGGGATGAAGGTCAGCTGGAGGGTGCCGACGACCTCGCCGTCTGCCTCGGCCACCAGCAGCAGCTGGTTCGGGTCGGCGTCCAGGGCCGCGAACGCCTCCTGGTAGGCCGGGTCGCCCGGCCGCTCCCGGCCGGCGCCCAGCTGGTCGTCGGCCAGCATGGCCACGATGGCCGTCACGTCGGCCGCGCGCGCTCGCCGGAACTCCGGCTCTACCCCAGATGACATGGCCTCAAGCCTGCCATCGAAGGTTCAACTGGGCGTCTGTTCCCGATCATCGGCGCTGGTTAGTTTCCGAACTCATGAGCCAGATCACATCTCGTGCAGTGAAAACCCTGCTCGCCGCCCTGATCACGCTGGCCGCCCTGCTCGTGCCCGTCGCGGGTTCCGCCACCGCCGACACGCTGTCGGTGAGCGCGGCCTGCGGGGACACCTCCGGATTCCGGCGCACCAACCTCTCCGCCCTGCCCAGCCAGGCCCGCGACACGGTCAACCTGATCAAGAAGGGCGGGCCCTACCCCTACCCGCAGGACAACACCGTCTTCCAGAACCGGGAGCGCCTGCTGCCGCTGTGCTCGGCCGGCTACTACCGCGAGTACACCGTGAAGACCCCCGGCATCAGCCACCGCGGCGCCCGCCGGATCGTCAAGGGCAACGCCAGCGAGTTCTTCTACACCGCCGATCACTACCGCTCGTTCGTGCTGGTCAACATCAACGCCTAGGGAAACCTTGGCGGACACGCCCCCGGCTGCATCACCCACAAGGCCGGACACGGCACACTGAAGGGGTAACCGTGGGTCCAGGGGCGAGGAGTGCGACGTGTACCGGGTGTTCGAGGCGCTCGACGAGCTGGTCACCATCGTCGAGGAGGCACGGGGAGTCCCGATGACCTCCGGTTGCGTGGTGCCGCGCGGTGACGTCCTTGAGCTGCTGGACGACGTCCGCGACGCCATCCCCGCTGAGCTGGACGACGCGCAGGACGTGCTGGACCACCGGGACGAGGTGCTGACCAAGGCCCGGACCGAGTCCGAGACGTCGGTGACCTCGGCGCGGGCCGAGGCGGAGCAGACCGTGTCGCAGGCCCGGGCCGAGGCCGAGCACATGCTGGCCGAGGCCCGGGCCCGCGCGGAGCGGATGGTGTCGGAGGCGCAGGCCGAGGCCGAGCGCACGGTCACCGCCGGCCGCCGCGAGTACGAGGACCTGGTCGGCCGGTCCCAGGACGAGGCGGACCGGATGATCCAGGCCGGGCGGACCAGCTACGAGCGCGCCGTGGAAGAGGGCCGCGCCGAGCAGGCCAGGCTGGTCGAGCAGACCGAGGTGGTGCGCGCCGCGCACGCCGAGGCCAGCCGCCTGGTGGACGCCGCCAACGCCGAGTCCGAGCGGCTGCGTGGCGAGTGCGACGCCTACGTGGACAGCAAGCTCGCCGACTTCGAGGACCTGCTCGGGCGCACCCTGCGCACCGTGACCAAGGGCCGTCAGCAGCTGCGCGGGCCGATCGGCGGGCCCTCCGCGGTGCCCTTCGACTACCAGGACGGCTATCGTGAGGAGGAGGTCGGCGGCCGCCTGCGCCGCTGATTTCCCTCCGCGCGTGCTCGTCCCGTACCCTGTTCAGGTTGCACGAGCACGCGTAGCGCGACCCCCTTTGAAGACTGTGAGCATGTCCAGACACCACTCCGCCGACATCCGGCGCACCCCGTCCGGGCCCTGGGTCATCGACACCAGGGACCTCGGCCGTCGTGCCGGGCTGAGCCGCCGGTACCACCGCACGGTGACCACCGACGGCGACTTCGGCCTGGACCTGATCAGGTTGGCTCCGGGACAGGAAGTCGATGTCGAGGTGCTGGCCGAGGCGGTCGTGGAAGGCGTGTTGATCTCCGGGAGCGTGAGCGGTCCGACGACCGCGGAGTGCTCCCGCTGCCTCGACCCGTTCACGGGTGAGGTGGAGATCAGGCTGACCGAGCTGTTCGCCTATCCGGACAGCGCCACGGACGCCAGCACGGACGAAGACGAGGTCAGCCGGATCGTGGATGATCTGGTCGATCTTGAACCGGTGGTGCGGGACAGCTTGCTGACCGCGCTGCCGTCCTCGCCGCTGTGCACCCCGGACTGCAAGGGATTGTGTCCGGAGTGCGGCGGCAAGTGGGCCGATCTCGGCCCGAACCACACGCATGAGACGATGGATCCTCGCTGGGCCGCGTTGCAGAAGCGGTTCGGCGGGACCGAGGAGGAGAACTAGTCGTGGCCGCTCCGAAGCGCCGTATGTCGCGGTCCAACACGCGTTCGCGGCGGGCCCAGTGGAAGGCCACCGCGCCGACGCTGGTCGCCTGCGAGAACCGTGCGTGCCGCAAGCCGAAGCTCCCGCACACCGCATGCCCCACCTGTGGCCAGTACGACGGCCGCCAGGTCGCCCGGCCGGCCTGATCGGGCGGGCGGGCATGGGAAGCAAGGGATCCCGAGGCCAGCCAAGTGACCGCAGCCTGCTGCTGAAGGCGCTCGGCGTCGATCTCGACGCCGAGCTGCTCACCCTCTCGCTGACCCACCGCTCGTACGCGTACGAGAACGGTGGGTTGCCCCCCAACGAACGGCTTGAGTTCCTGGGGGACGCGGTGCTCGGACTGGTGATCACCGATCACCTGTACCGAACGCATCTGGATCTGCCGGAGGGCCAGCTCGCGAAGCTCCGGGCCAGCGTGGTGAACATGCACGCGCTGGCCGGGGTGGCTCGTGAGCTGGGCCCCGGCGGGCTGGGTGCGCACCTGCTGCTGGGCAAGGGCGAGGAACTCACCGGCGGCCGGGACAAGGCGAGCATCCTGGCCGACGGGCTGGAAGCCGTGATCGGCGCGGTCTACCTGCAACACGGGGTGGAGGCCGCGCGTGCCCTGGTGCACCGGTTGTTCGACCGGCCGCTGGCCGAGGCCCCGCTGCGGGGCGCCGGCCTGGACTGGAAGACCAGCCTCCAGGAGCTGACCGCCGCTGCCGCGCTCGGCGTGCCCGAGTACCGGGTGGACGAGTCAGGGCCGGACCACCGCAAGGAGTTCGAGGCGACGGTGCTGGTCGGCGGGCGACCGCTGGGCAACGGCGACGGCCGGACCAAGAAGGAAGCCGAGCAGAAGGCCGCCGAGGCGGCCTGGCGCACGCTGTCCGAGCAGGTACGGGTGGCCGCCGAGGAGAAGGCGGCCGCGGCGGGCGGCGAGACCGGCAAGCCGGAGGGCAACGGCAACGGCAAGGCCGCGCACTAACCCGGCCTGACACTGGCTGGCTTCACTCAAAGACGCGTCAAGGTGACTTGACGCGTCTTTGCTGTTTTCCTGCGGTAGACCACTCCCGCCAGCTAGGTTTCGTACGTCTACGGGCCTCTCAGGGGCCGGTACGGGCGTTCCGGGGCGGCGCGGGTGGGTTTCTCAACAGCGTTGTCAACGACTCGCCCAGAGGGTGGAGCGCGCGGAGGGAGTCGGAGTGCCTGAGCTGCCCGAGGTGGAGGTCGTCCGGCTGGGCCTGGACCGGCACGTGGTCGGTCGCACGGTGGCCGCGGTCGAGGTGCTGCACCCGAGGGCGATCCGCCGGCACGAGCCGGGGCCGCTGGACTTCGCGGGCCGGCTGGCCGGGCGCACGCTGCACGCCGCGGTGCGCCGGGGCAAGTACCTGTGGCTGGAGCTGGACGGGCGGACCGAGGCACTGCTGACCCACCTCGGCATGAGCGGGCAGATGCTGGTGCAGCCCGAGGGCACGGCGGATGAGAAGCACCTGCGGGTGCGGATCAGCTTCGCCGACGGCGGGCCGGAGCTGAGGTTCGTGGACCAGCGGACCTTCGGCGGCCTGGCGGTGGCCGAGTTGGCCGAGGTGGACGGGGCGCTGCTGCCGGACCCGGTGGCGCACATCGGCCGCGATCCGATGGACCCGGACTTCGACCTCGAACGGGCGGTGGCCGCGCTGCGGGCCAAGCGGACCGAGCTGAAGCGGGCGCTGCTGGATCAGACGCTGGTGTCCGGCATCGGCAACATCTACGCCGACGAGGCTCTCTGGAGAACTCGGCTGCACTGGGCCCGTCCGACCGCCGCGCTGACCCGCCCGGCCGCGAGGGAGGTCCTGGGCGCCGCGACGGCGGTGATGGCCGAGGCATTGGGCGCGGGTGGGACGTCCTTCGATTCACTCTACGTAAACGTGAACGGACAGTCGGGATACTTCGACCGTTCGCTCGCCGTTTACGGAAAGGCTGGGCAGCCCTGCCCCCGCTGTGGCACTCTGATCGTGCGCGAGCCGTTTATGAACAGGTCTTCGTATTTCTGCCAGAGTTGTCAGCGACGGCCGGTGGCGCGCCAACGTTAAATCTATCCCAAGTTTCCCTGGGAAAAATGTCAACTTACGGCGAAGTAGATTCCGCCGCGTTGTTTCGCGGGCTGAACTGCTTGGCCTCTTGAACAAAAAAGTGGGCGGGCCCGAGGTTCGGGCCCGCCCACTTTGTGGCGCTAGCTGATCTTGGTTCAGCCGGACTTGAGCTGGCTCCTGAGCTGGCTGGTGGCCCACTCGAAGCTCGTGGCGGGGCTGGGTTCACCAGGGCGAACCGACAGCTCCTTGATGCTGTCGATCAGCATCAGCACTGCCCGGACCGAAGGTAGGATCATCTGACCTTCTCGGGTGAGCCGGGCACCAGCGGGATCGCGGGTGAACAGCTTGGTCCCGAGGGACTGCTCTAGAGACTTGATCTGGTAACTGATTGCGGGCTGTGAATACCCGAGGGACTTCGCCGCCAGGTCCATACGGCCGAGGTCCGCAATCGAGACGAAAGCCCGGAACTCCCGCTCGTGCATTGTTTCTCCCCAGTGTCGCGCTGCGCTAAGGGCCCCAACGTGTCCGGCAGAAGTGCCCCGGATCACGCCATAATGAGGACATTACCAACGGCTCATGTGGAAGTCCACCGTTTGGGTACCCGTACCTCCGAGCGGAGTACAAAGTTACTCCCGGTTCACTACGGAGCGCCGTTGGGCACCACAAAGTAGTGAGCGGATCGGGCAAAGCACCGGCACAACCGGCTGGCAGGAACGCCGAACGGTCGTTCGCCTGGTTACCTCATCACAGTCGCATCTCGGGGCGGTATATGTCCAGCCACATCGTTATGTCGAGCAGCCGCTCCACGAACTGTCTGGTGGCCCGGTCGATGTGCGCGGGCGCCGCGGTGGCCACCGCGCGCACCCAGTCCCGCTCGATCAGCTCGAAGACCGGGGTGTCCCGGCGGGCCAGCAGCTCGTGCAGCTGGTCCTGCACCGCGAGCAGGTACTTCACGTCCTGGGTCGACGGGTACGGGCTCTTGCGGCGCTCCAGCACGGCCCTGGGCAGCAGCCCGTCGGCGGCCCCGCGCAGCAGGCTCTTCTCCTTGCCGTCAAAGGTCTTCAGCGCCCACGGCGTGTTGTAGACGTACTCGACCAGGCGGTGGTCGCAGAAGGGCACCCGCACCTCCAGCCCGGTGGCCATGCTCATCCGGTCCTTGCGGTCGAGCATGTTGGTCAGGAACTGGCTCAGGTGCACGTGGCAGATCCGGCGCAGCCGCTGCTCGCGCTCGTCGTCGGAGTCCAGCACCGGCGCCTGGGCCAGCGCGTCGGCGTAGCCCTGGCGCAGGTGGCCCGGCACGTCCAGCCGCGCGGCCAGCCCGGCGTTGACCAGCGGCCTGCTCTGGCTCTGCGCGCCGCCGATGCCGTGGATCCACGGGTAGACCGGGGCCTGCTGGGCGCCCTCGTCGTGGAACCACCAGTACCCGGCGAACACCTCGTCCGCGGACTCCCCGGACAGGGCCACCGTGGCGCGGGCGCGGGCGGCCCGGAACAGCAGCAGCAGGGAGACGTCCATCTCGCCCATGCCGGTGGGCAGGTCGCGGGCGCGCACCGCGGCCGCCCGGTTGGCCGGGTCGGCCAGCTCGGTGTGGTCGAGCACCAGGTCGGCGTGCTCGGTGCCGACGTAGCGGGCGACCTGCTTGACGAAGGGCGCGTCCAGGCTGTCCTGCAGCACGTGCGGCACGAAGCCGTCCTGCTCGCCGGCGAAGGAGACCGCGAAGGTGCGCGGGATCTCGCCGTGCTCGTGCAGCACCTCGGCGGCCAGCGCGGTGAGCACGCTGGAGTCCAGGCCGCCGGAGAGCAGCACGCACTGCGGCACGTCGGCCACGAGCTGGCGGCGGGCGATGTCGTGCAGCAGCTCGCGCACCCGCGCCACCGTCTCCGGCACGCCGTCGGTGTGCGGGGCCGCGGTCAGCCGCCAGTAGGTCCGCTCGCGCAGGCCGCGGCGGTCCAGCACGGCCAGCGTGCCGGGCTTGAGCTCGCGCATGCCGGACCACACCGCGGAGCCGGGCACCTTGACGAAGCCGAAGATCTCCCGCAGCCCGTCCTCGTCGAGCACCTTGCGCGCCAACGGGTTGGCCAGGATCGCCTTGGGCTCGGAGCCGAAGAGCAGGCCGTCCGGGGTGGGGTAGAGGAACATCGGCTTGACGCCGAACCGGTCGCGGGCCAGCAGCAGCCGCTCCCGCCGCTGGTCCCAGACGGCGAAGGCGAACATGCCGTTGAGCCGCTCCACCAGGTCCTCGCCCCACTCCAGGTAGGCGGCGAGCACCACCTCGGTGTCGCTGACCGTGCGGAAGCGGTGGCCGCGGCCGCGCAGCTCGGCGCGCAGCTCGCGGTAGTTGTAGACCTCGCCGCTGTAGGAGAGCACCACCGCGCCGCCGGGGGTCTCGGCGATCATCGGCTGGGTCCCGCCCGGCAGGTCGAGCACGGCCAGCCTGCGGTGGCCGAGCCCGGCGTGCCTGTCGGTCCACAGGCCCTCGCCGTCGGGGCCGCGGGCGGCCAGGGTGGCGGTCATGGCACGCAGGGTGACCGCCTCGGTGGTCAGGTCCCGGTCGTAGGACACCCAGCCGGTCACACCGCACATGGAGCGCCTCCTCGCGCTTGGTCCCACGCCTTGGACAGGGAAGTTACCTACTTCCGAGTCGGGTTGGTTCCGCCGAGCAGACCTGTTCTCAGACGAGTGAACCGACCGGGTGGACGCATGCGGAACGTAACCGCATCCGGCCATCGGACCCCCTCGATGGGTGGAAAACGGGCGAGAGGTGGCTCACCGGGCGCGTAAAGATCACGTCAATGCCACCGTCGGTGCCGTCAAGGACGCATCAGGCCCGGTCAGCGGCCCGGAACCGGGATGCACGCTGACGCCCGATGTGAACGACCTAGTCGAAAGGGGAGCGCGCAGATGGCCGACCTGGCCTACGCCGTGCTGCTGATCGGTGGCTTCCTCGTCCTGGCGCTGACCTTGCGCGGACTGGAGCGGCTGTGAACACCGCCGCTGTGTTCAACCTGGTGGGCGGGGTAGTCGCGCTCTTCCTGCTGGTCTACCTTTTCCTCGCGCTGATCCGACCGGAGAAGTTCTGATGACCTCCCTGTGGACCGGTCTGATCCAGATCGGCCTCCTGCTCGTGGCGCTGGCCGCGGCCTACCGCCCGCTGGGCGACTACATGGCCAGGGTGTACGAGGACAAGCGGCACTGGCGGCTGGAGCGTGGCGTCTACGCGATCGTTCGGGTGAACCCGGAGACCGAGCAGCGCTGGACCACCTACGCGGCCGGCGTGCTCGGCTTCTCCTTCGTCTCGGTGGTGCTGCTGTACCTGTTGCAGCGCTTGCAGAACTGGCTGCCGTTCGGTTTCGACCGGGAGGTCAACCCGGCCACCGCGTTCAACACCGCGGTCAGCTTCGTGACCAACACCAACTGGCAGTCCTACGTGCCGGAGCAGACCCTCGGGCACTCGGCGCAGATGGCCGGGCTGACCGTGCAGAACTTCGTCTCGGCCGCGGTCGGCATGGCGGTCGCGGTCGCGGTGGTGCGCGGGTTCGTCCGGGCCAAGACCGACCGGCTGGGCAACTTCTGGGTGGACCTGGTGCGCGGCTGCGTGCGGATCCTGCTGCCGCTGTCGGTGCTGGCCGCGATCGTGCTGCTGGCCTTCGGCGCGGTGATGAGCCTGTCCGCGGGCGTCACGGTGACCACCCTGGACGGGCAGCAGCACGTGCTCTCGCTGGCCCCGGTGGCCAGCCAGGAGGCGATCAAGGAACTGGGCACCAACGGCGGCGGCATCCTCAACGCCAACTCCGCGCACCCGTTCGAGAACCCGAGCTCCTGGACCAACCTGTTCCAGATCTTGTTGATCCTGCTCATCCCGGTCGCGCTCACCCGCACCTTCGGCAAGCTGGTCAACGACGTCAAGCAGGGCTACGTGCTGATCGGCGTGATGGGCCTGCTGTTCACGATCATGACCACGGTGGCCTGGTGGGCGGAGAGCAACCCGAACGGGCTGGCCGCGCTGGCCGCCGGTGGCGCGATGGAGGGCAAGGAGGTCCGCTTCGGCATCCCCGGCTCCTCGCTGTTCGCGGTGGCCACCACCGGCACCTCCACCGGCGCGGTGAACTCGCTGCACGACAGCATGACCGGGCTCGGCGGCGGGGTGGCCCTGCTGAACATGCTGCTCGGCGAGGTCGCGCCGGGCGGGGTCGGCGCCGGCCTGTACGGCATCCTGGTGCTCGCGGTGATCGCGGTGTTCCTGGCCGGGCTGATGGTCGGCCGCACCCCGGAGTACCTGGGCAAGAAGCTGGGGCGCAAGGAGATCACCGCCGCGGCCATCGCCATGCTGGCCATGCCGACCGTGGTGCTGATCGGCGCCGGGCTCGCGCTGGCGCTGCCGGACACCCAAGGGGCGCTGGGCAACCCTGGCGCGCACGGGCTCTCCGAGGTGCTCTACGCCTTCGCCTCGGCTGGCAACAACAACGGCAGCGCCTTCGGCGGGCTCACCGTCACCAGCGACTTCTTCCAGGTGGCACTGGGGCTGGCCATGCTCTTCGGCCGGTTCGTGCCCATCCTGGCCGTGCTCACCCTGGCCGGAGCCCTTGCCCAGCAACGGAAGGTGCCGCCCTCGGCGGGCACCCTGCCCACCTCGGGCCCGCTGTTCGCCGGGATGCTCACCGGCACCGTCGTCCTCGTCGCCGCGCTGACCTTCCTGCCCGCGCTGGCCCTCGGTCCCATCGCGGAGGCCCTGTCATGACCGCACCCACCACTGAACAGCCCCAGCGCACCCCGGCGCAGGCGCAGCACGTGCACGCCGAGCGCACCGGCCGGGTCTCGGCCGGCGTGTTCAACCCGCGCCAGCTGCTGGTCTCGCTGCCGGACGCGCTGCGCAAGCTCGACCCCCGGCACCAGCTGCGCAACCCGGTGATGTTCGTGGTCTGGGCCGGATCGGTGCTCAGCACGATCTTCGCCGTGGCCCAGCCCGATGTGTTCAGCGTGGCCACCGCGGCCTGGCTGTGGTTCACCGTGGTCTTCGCCAACCTGGCCGAGGCGGTGGCCGAGGGCAGGGGCAAGGCGCAGGCCGAGTCGCTGCGCAAGATGAAGACCGACACCGTGGCCTACCGGCTGCTGCCGGGGCTCAAGGTGGCGGGCGCGGCCAAGGCGACCAGCCTGACCGTGGAGGAGCTGGCCGCCAACCGGCTCGCGCCGGGCGACCTGGTGCTGGTGGAGGCCGGTCAGGTCATCCCTGGCGACGGCGACATCGTGGACGGCATCGCCACCGTGGACGAGTCGGCCATCACCGGCGAGTCCGCGCCGGTGATCAGGGAGTCCGGCGGCGACCGGTCCGCGGTCACCGGCGGCACCACCGTGCTCTCCGACCGGATCATCGTCAAGATCACCTCCAAGCCGGGGGAGACCTTCGTCGACCGGATGATCGCGCTGGTGGAGGGCGCGCAGCGGCAGAAGACGCCGAACGAGGTGGCGCTGACCATCCTGCTGTCCGTGCTGACCATCATCTTCCTGCTGGTGGTCGTGGCGCTCCAGCCGATGGCGGCCTACTCCGGCTCGCAGCAGTCGGTGATCGTGCTGGTCGCGCTGCTGGTCTGCCTGATCCCGACCACCATCGGCGCGCTGCTCTCCGCGATCGGCATCGCGGGCATGGACCGGCTGGTGCAGCGCAACGTGCTGGCCAAGTCCGGCCGCGCGGTGGAGGCGGCGGGCGACATCGACGTGCTGCTGCTGGACAAGACCGGCACCATCACCTTCGGCAACCGGCGGGCCACCGAGCTGCTGCCGGTGGCCGGGTCCACTGTGGACGAACTGGCCGCGGCCGCGCGGCTGGCCAGCCTGGCCGACCAGACGCCGGAGGGGCGCAGCATCGTCGAGCTGTGCGTGCGGGAGTTCGGGCTCAGTCCGGAAGCCAGTGCGGCGGAGGCGGCGGCCGAGTCGGTGCCGTTCACCGCGCAGACCCGGATGAGCGGCATCGACATCGGGAACCGGTTGGTGCGCAAGGGCGCGGGCAGCGCGGTGCGGGCCTGGGTCAGCGAGCACGGCAGCGAGGTCCCGGCCGATGTCCAGGAGATCGTGGACCGGATCTCGGCCGAGGGCGGCACACCGCTGGTGGTGGCCGAGGCCGTGGGCGGAAAAGCGTTGGTGCGCGGGGTGATCCGGCTGTCCGACGTGGTCAAGCCGGGCATGAGCGAGCGGTTCGCCGAGCTGCGCGCGATGGGCATCCGCACGGTGATGGTCACCGGGGACAACCCGTTGACCGCCAAGGCGATCGCGGCCGAGGCCGGGGTGGACGACTTCCTCGCCGAGGCCAAGCCAGAGGACAAGATGGCGCTGATCCGCAAGGAGCAGGAGGGCGGGCGGCTGGTCGCGATGACCGGCGACGGCACCAACGACGCGCCCGCGCTGGCCCAGGCCGACGTCGGCGTGGCGATGAACACCGGGACGGCCGCGGCCAAGGAGGCCGGGAACATGGTCGACCTGGACTCCGACCCGACCAAGCTGATCGAGATCGTGGAGATCGGCAAGCAGATGCTGATCACCAGGGGCGCGCTGACCACCTTCAGCATCGCCAACGACCTGGCCAAGTACTTCGCCATCCTGCCGGCCATGTTCATGGCCATCTACCCGCAGCTGGACTCGATCAACATCATGCGGCTGGCCACCCCGCAGTCGGCCATCATGTCCGCGGTCATCTTCAACGCGCTGATCATCATCGCGCTGATCCCGCTGGCCCTGCGCGGCGTCCGCTACACCCCGTCCAGCGCCTCCGCGCTGCTGCGGCGCAACCTGCTGATCTACGGCCTCGGCGGCATCGTCACGCCGTTCCTCGGCATCAAGCTGATCGACCTGCTGGTCGCTCTCATCCCGGGATTCGGGGGCTGAACGTGCACACCATCACCACCCTGTGGAAGCAGACCATGGCCGGTCTGCGCGTCCTGCTCGTGCTCACCGTGCTGCTGGGCGTGCTGTACCCGCTGGTCATCTGGAGTGTCGGCAGGCTGCCCGGTTTGTCGGCCAACGCGGAGGGCTCGCTGGTCTACCAGAACGGCAAGCCGGTCGGCTCCGAGCTGATCGGCATCGACCTGGTCGACGAGCGGGCCAAGGACGACCCGGCCAAGGACCGCTGGTTCCACAACCGGCCCTCGGCCGCCGCGGACAGCGCCACCTCCGGCGGCTCCAACAAGGCGGGCGACAACCTGGACCTGCGCAAGGCGGTCGAGGAGCGCAAGGCGCTGATCGTGCTGCGCGAGCAGGTGGACCCGGAGCGGGTGCCCGCGGACGCGGTGACCGCCTCGGCCTCCGGGCTGGACCCGCACATCAGCCCGGCCTACGCGCAGCTCCAGGCGGCCAGGGTGGCCAGGGAGAACGGGGTCGACCTGGCCGTGGTGCGGCGGCTGGTCGAGGAGAACACCAGCAAGGGAGTCGGTGATCCCGGTGTCAACGTGCTCAAGCTCAACCTCGCCGTGCAGGCCGCGCGGCGTTGATGCCCAGGATCCGGCTGGTCCAGGTGCAGACTGAACCGGTGAGCGAGGAGTACGGCAGGCGGCGGCGCCGGGGTGAGCTGCGCATCTACCTCGGCGCCGCGCCGGGCGTCGGCAAGACCTACGACATGCTGTGCGAGGCGCACCGGCGGCTGGAGCGCGGCACCGACGTGGTGGTCGGTTACCTGGAAACGCACGGCAGGGAGAAGACCGCGGCCCTGGTGCGCGGGCTGGAAGTGTTGCCGCGCAAGGAGATGAGCCACCGCGGGGTGGAGCTGACCGAGCTGGACATCGACGGGCTGCTGGCCCGCGCGCCCGAGGTCGCGGTGGTCGACGAGCTGGCGCACAGCAACGCGCCCGGCTCGCGCAACACCAAGCGCTGGCAGGACATCGAGGAGCTCCTGGACGCCGGGATCGACGTGCTGTCCACGGTGAACGTGCAGCACCTGGAGTCGCTCAACGACGTGGTGCAGCGGATCACCGGGGTGCCGCAGCGGGAGACCGTGCCGGATGAGGTGGTGCGGCGGGCCGAGCAGGTGGAGCTGGTCGACGTCACCCCGGAGGCGCTGCGGCGGCGGATGGCGCACGGCAACATCTACCCGGCGCACAAGATCGACGCCGCGCTGGGCAACTACTTCCGGCCCGGCAACCTGACCGCGCTGCGCGAGCTGGCGCTGCTGTGGGTGGCCGACCAGGTCGACGTGGCGTTGCAGCGCTACCGGGCCGAGCACGAGATCACCGACACCTGGGAGACCAGGGAGCGGGTGGTGGTCGCGGTCACCGGCGGGCCGGAGAGCGAGACGCTGATCCGCCGGGCCAGCCGGATCGCCAACCGGGCCGGCGCGGAGCTGCTGGCGCTGCACATCCTGCGTGGCGACGGGCTGGCCGGGGTGCCCGCGCAGGCGGTGGCGCGCTGCCGGAAGCTGGCCGACGACGTGGGCGCCACCTTCCACACCGTGGTCGGCGACGACGTGCCCACCGCGCTGCTGGACTTCGCGCGCGGGGTCAACGCGACCCAGCTGGTGCTGGGCACCTCGCGGCGCAGCCGGGCGGCCCGCGCCTTCGACGAGGGCGTCGGGTCCAGGGTGGTGCAGCAGTCGGGGCCGATCGACGTGCACATGGTCACCCACGACGAGGCAGGCGGGGTGCTGCGGCACCGGGGTGTGCCGCGCAGCGTGATCACGCCGTGGCGCAAGACCCTCGGCTGGTTCGCCGCGCTGTCGCTGCCCAGCGCGGTCACCGCGATCGGGGTGCTGGCCGAGGAGACGCTGAGCATCTCCACCGACGTGGTCGGCTACTTCCTCGCGGTGGTGGTGGTCGCGCTGATCGGCGGGGTCGGTCCGGCGGTGCTGACCGCGGTGCTCAGCGGGTTGCTGCTCAACTTCTTCTTCTCCCCGCCGCTGTACACCCTGGACATCGCCAACGAGGAGAACGTGATCACCATCATCGCGATGGTGGTGGTCGCGGTGCTGGTCGCGCTGGTGGTGGACCGGGCGGGGCGGCGGGCCGAGCAGGCGGCCAAGGCGCGCACCGAGGCCGCGCTGCTGGCCTCCTACGCGCGCACCGTGCTCACCCATCCCGAGCCGCTGCAACGGTTGCTGGAGAAGATCATCGAGAACTTCGGGCTGACCTCGGCGGCGATGCTGGAGGAGCGCGCGGACGACGAGTGGTACGTGGTCGCCGCGGCCGGGCCAGACCCCGCGACCGATCCGGACCAGGCCGATGTGGACGTGCTGATCAGCAGCGAGGTGCACCTGGCACTCAAGGGCCGCGCGCTGCCCGCGGCCGACCGGGGCCTGCTGGAGGCGGTGGCCGGGCAGGCGCTGCTGGCCCTGCGGCAGCAGCGGCTGACCGTGAAGACCGCGGCCGCCGAGCGCAAGGCGGCCACCACCGAACTGCGCACCGCGCTGCTGTCCGCGGTGGGCCACGACCTGCGCACCCCGCTCACCTCGATCAAGGCCGCGATCAGCAGCCTGCGCGACCCCGAGCTGCGATTGTCCGAAGTGGACACCGCGGACCTGCTGGCCACGGTGGAGGAGTCGGCCGACCGGCTGGTCGGGCTGGTGGACAACCTGCTCGACTCCTCCCGGCTGGCCACCGGCGCGGTGACGCCGCAGCTGCGCGCGGTCGGCTACTACGAGGTGGTGGCGCGGGCGCTGCGCGGTGTGGACGACCCGGCCCTGGTCGAGGTCGAGGTGGACGAGAGCCTGGCCCCGGTGTGCGCCGACGTGGGTCTGCTGGAACGGGTGATCGCGAACGTGGTGGACAACGCGCTGCGGCACGGGCGGCGGGCCGGGCGGGACGGTCACGTGGTGGCGGTGCGGGCCAGCGCGCACGCCGATCGGGTGGAGCTGCGCGTGGTCGACCAGGGTGCGGGCCTGCCCAAGGGCGCCGCGGCCACCGTGTTCCAGCCGTTCCAGCGCCTCAACGACCGCGACACCCGGGGCGTCGGCCTGGGGTTGAGCGTGGCGAAGGGATTCACCGAGGCGATGGGTGGCAGCATCCATGCCGAGGACACCCCGGGCGGTGGGCTCACCGTGGTGATCTCGCTGCCCGCCTACCGGATGGCCGAAGAGGAGACAGCCGGATGACCAAGGTCCTGGTCGTCGACGACGAACCGCAGATCGTGCGGGCGTTGCGGATCAACCTGACCGCCCGCGGCTACCAGGTGCTGACCGCGCACGACGGCGCCACCGCGCTCAAGGCCGCCGCCGAGGGCAAACCCGACGTGGTGGTGCTGGACCTGGGCCTGCCCGACATCGACGGCACCGAGGTCATCTCCGGCCTCCGCGGCTGGACCAGGGTCCCCATCCTGGTCCTCTCCGCCCGCACCGACTCCACCGACAAGGTCGAGGCCCTGGACGCCGGCGCGGACGACTACGTCACCAAACCCTTCGGCATGGACGAGCTGCTGGCCCGCCTGCGCGCCGCGGTCCGCCGCGCCAGCAACACCGGCGAGGAGGAGGAACCCGTGGTGCAGACGGCTTCCTTCTCGGTGGACCTGGCGGCGAAGAAGGTGCTCAAGGACGGCGCGGAGGTGCACCTGACCCCCACCGAGTGGGGGGTGCTGGAGGTGCTGGTGCGCGGTCGTGGGCGGCTGGTCGCGCAGCGGCAGCTGTTGCAGGAGGTGTGGGGGCCGAACTACGCGACGGAGACGCACTATCTGCGCGTGTACCTGGCCCAGCTGCGCCGCAAGCTCGAACCCGAGCCCGCGCACCCGCGGCATCTGCTCACCGAACCCGGCATGGGGTACCGCTTCGAGCCCTGACCCGCCCGAGTGTTGGCCGAACTCGTACGGAGTGTTGGCTGGAGGCGGACGGGGTCTTGGCCGTTGTGGTCGTGAGCTAACGGGTCTCGGTGTGTCGCGAAGTCGTCGGCCGACTTCGCTTCGATGTCCCACCGCCCGTCGTGTCCTGACGGGAAGTCCCGGAGGTTGTTGGTCACGATCACCTGGGCGCGGGCCTTGATCGCGGCGGCCAGCACGTGCCGGTCGTCCGGGTCTGGTAGCTCCAGAGCGGCTTCGAGGGGCTCGTAGTTGGTCACCAGGCAGTCCCGGACCGCGCACACCATGAGCCTGCGGGTGCGGGTCAGCGCGTCCGGGTCCAGGTCCGGCCGGTGCTCACGCAGGTTGTCGAAGACCTCGTCCAGGATCCGGTTGGTCCACTTCGCCTGCACCAGACCGGCCCTGGCGATGCGGATCAGCAGGTCGCGCAGGGTGCTGGGGTACAGCACACGCGTCGTAGACCACAACGAACGACACTCAGGTCAGACCCATCTCCTGGGTCAACGCGGTCAGCTCGTCGGCTGCCTCGCGTCGACGTTGGTCATCGCGGCGCAGGTAGGCCAGCAGCGAGGTGACCCGGATCCGGCGGTGCTTGCCCACCTTGCGGTAGTCGATCTCGCCGGCGTCGAGCAGGCCGATCAGGTACGGGCGGGACACGTTCAGCAGGTCCGCGGCCTGCTGGGTGGTGAGCTCGGCGTTGGTGGGCACCACGGAAACGCCCTGGCCGGCGGCCATGTGCGCCAGGATGCGGGCGAAGAGCTCGACCGCGCCGCGGGGCACGACGAGCTCCTCGCCGTCCTCGGCCACCCGTAGGCGGACCTCTCTCGGGCCGTCCGGGTGCCGGGTCAGGTAGTCGGTGACCCGAGCCAGGACGACGTCGGCGGTGCGGACGTCGTCCTCGCCGGGCTGGACCTGGTCGTTGAGCAGTGTTGTCATGGGCACCTCCGCTAAACGAATTATCCGCAACAGACGCAGCAAGCGCAACTGGGCCGTCGGTGGTCGGCGCCTGGGCTGGGAACTGTGCGGCCGGTCTGCGGTGCGCCCTCCGGCTCGGCGCGGACCTCCGGGAATTCCCCGTATTCACCCCAAGATCGGTCATCCCGACTTACTTGGTTAAGTCACCGGGAATGGGCCGAATGGCCGCGGTTGGGCCGTTCGAGTCATCCTCGGGTCTTCCGGGCAGCATAAGCACAGAACCGGTTGACACCCGTCCGCGGGCGGCACAAAACTGGGCCACGGTCCTTGTGTGGCCGTTGTGTGAGGGGAAAAGGGGTGGGGATCCCGACGCGTTCCACGTGCTGAGTCGATCAATCGCGATGTGCTGTTGATCGTTCTTGCCGTGGTTTCTGGGGGCCTTGTTTCGGCATGTGCTCTTTTCCTTGAACGCCGCTGTTTCGAGGAATGGAGGTGGCATGCCCGTCACGCCGACCTATCCAGGCGTCTACGTCGAGGAGCTGCCCAGCCGCGTCCGCACGGTCACCGCGGTGTCGACCTCGGTGACCGCCTTCGTCGGCTACACCAGCCGGGGCCCGGTCAACGAGGCCGTCACGATCACCAGCTTCGCCGACTTCGAGCGCCGGTTCGGCGGCCTGGCCGGGGCCAGCGCGGTCAGCTACGCCGTGCAGCAGTTCTTCCTCAACGGTGGCACCACCGCCGTGATCGTCCGGGTCGCCAAGGGGGCCGAGCACGCCACCGCCGGGATCTACAACCGCGGTGAGGGTGGCAAGAAGCACGTATTGACCTTGCGTGCCCGCGAGCCCGGGACCTGGGGAAATGGGCTCCGCGTCGCCGTTGACCACGGTACGCCGACGCCCGATGCCACCTTCAACCTGCGCCTGTCCCACCCCAGCGGGCAGCGGGAGTCCTACACCGACCTGTCCATGGACGCCGAGCACGAGCGGCACGTGGCCGAGGTGGTCAACGGCAGCTCCCGGCTGGTCACGGTCTCCGTCGAGGGCAGCCCCGCGGCCAACCAGCGGCCGGACCAGGTCGGCACCTCCTCGGCGAAGTTCCCGGACGGGCCGCCCGACCCCTCCGGCGAGCTGGAGGTCTCGGTGCTCGGCGGGTCGACGGTGCACAAGCTGACCCTGGTCGAACAGGGCGGTCCCAAGCCGGCCAACCTGATCGAGCTGGCGCTGCTGCTGGAGAACCGGCTGCGCACGCTGCCGGACGCGCCCGGCGAGCGGACCTTCGGCGCGGCCACGGTCACCGTGCGCGGCCAGCGCCTGCAGGTGGTCTCCGGCGCGGCCGACGCGGGTGTGGTGCTCAAGCTGGAAGGCGCGGTGGGCAACAACCTCGGCTTCGGCGGCGGGCGCAACGTCACCGCCTACGCCTTCGGCGGCGCGGAGCACGAGAGCCAGGCGCCCGGCACCCCGGGCGGCGACGGCGACCTGCCCGGACACACCGAGCTGATCGGCAACGAGGGCGCCAAGACCGGCCTCTACGCGCTGCGCGACATCGAGGACGTGGGCCTGCTCGCGCTGCCCGAGGCGGCCGCGCTGCCCGGCGACACCGGCCTGACCCGGATGGTCGACGTGCTCGGCCACGCCACCGGGCTGTGCCGCACCAAGCGGATGTTCCTGCTGGTGGACAGCCCGGCGGCGTGGCGGAGCGTGGACGACGTGCGGGCCAACCTGCACCGCCTGGGCTCCATCCGCAGCGACCACGCCGCGCTCTACTTCCCCCGCCTCCAGTTGCTCGACCCGCTCAGCGGCAGGCTGCGCGCGTTCCCGCCCTCCGGCGCGGTCGCCGGGGTGATGGCCCGCACCGACGCCGAGCGCGGCGTGTGGAAGGCGCCGGCCGGCACCGAGACCAGGCTCAGCTCGGTGCAGGGCCTGACCGTGCCGATGACCGACCCGGAGAACGGCCTGCTCAACCCGCTCGCGGTGAACTGCGTGCGGTCCTTCCCGGTGATCGGCCCGGTGGTCTGGGGCGCGCGCACCCTGGACGGGGCGGACGCGATCGCCTCGCAGTGGAAGTACGTGCCGGTCCGGCGCACCGCGCTGATGATCGAGGAAAGTCTCTACCGCGGCACGAAGTGGGTCGTTTTCGAGCCCAACGATGAACGCTTGTGGGCGCAAATCCGGCTGAATGTCGGCGCATTCATGCACTCGCTGTTCGAGCGCGGCGCATTCCAGGGCGCCTCGGCCCGGGATGCCTACTTCGTGAAATGCGACAAGGACACCACGACGCAGAACGACATCAACAGCGGCGTGGTGAATGTCCTGGTCGGCTTCGCCCCGTTGAAACCGGCGGAGTTCGTGATCATCAAGATCGAACAGCTCGCCGGACAGATCGAGGTGTAGGGATGGCCGAGTTCACCGTCAACCCACAGCGGTTCGACCCGTACAAGAACTTCAAGTTCCTGGTGGTCTGCGACGGCCGCGTGGTGGCGGGCGTGTCCAAGATCAGTCCGCTCAAGCGCACCACCGAGGTGGTCAAGCACCGCAGCGGCGGCGACGCCAGCTCACCGCGCAAGTCCGCGGGCCGCACCGAGTTCGAGGCGATCACCCTGGAGCGCGGGGTCACCCACGACCCGGACTTCGACCGCTGGGCGAACAAGGTCTGGCTGGTCGGGCAGGGCAGGGGCGCGGAGGTCTCGCTGCGCGACTTCCGCAAGGACATCGTCATCCAGGTGCTCAACGAGGCAGGTCAGGTGGCCTTGGCGTACAAGGTCTACCGGGCGTGGCCGAGTGAGTACCAGGTGCTGGGCGAGCTGGACGCGAACGCCAACGCGGTCGCCATCCAGAGCCTGAAGCTGGAGTGCGAGGGCTGGGAACGGGACTACGAGGTGGCCGAGCCCGAGGAACCCTCGCTCAGCAACCCGGCCTGATCCGATGACCTCGGCGAGCGAGCTGCTGGCGGCCTGGGAGCACGGGCTGCCGTCCGGGCACCCCCAGCGGGCGCTGCTGCTGCACCGGCTGGCCCGCCCGGCTGCCGGTGCGGAGGAGCTGCTCGGCGTCCCGGTCGGGCAGCGGGACCGGGAGCTGTTCGGCCTGCGCCGCGAGCTCTTCGGTGACCGGCTCACCGGGCGGCTGTCCTGCCCGGACTGCGCCAAGGAGCTGGAGTTCGACTTCACCGCGGGCGCGGTGCTGGCCATCGAGTCGGCCGACGAACCGGTCTGGGTCGAGCACGGCGGCTACCGGGTGCGGTTGCGGCCACCCACGCCCGCTGACGTGCTGGCCGCGGGGCAGGCGGGCCGGGACGCGCGCGGCGAGCTGCTGCGCCGGATCGTGCTGACCGCCACCAGCGCCGGGAAACCGGTCGGCGCGGACGAGCTGCCGCCGCCGGTGCGGGCCGCGGTGGCCTCGGCCGCCGCCGAGCTGGACCCGGCCGCCGAGGTGCTGCTGGACGTGCCGTGTGTGGCCTGCGGCAGCCGGGCCAGGGCGCTGCTGGACATCGCGGGCTACCTGTGGGCCGAGCTGGACTCCTGGGCCCGCGGCCTGCTCCTGGAGGTGCACGCGCTGGCCAGTGCCTACGGCTGGACCGAGCCGGAGGTGCTCGCGCTGAGTCCTGCCCGCCGCCACTACCTGGAGCTGGTGGGAGATGGGTGAGCCCGACTTCCTCGACCGCCTGCTCGCCCGCTGCCTGCCCGGCGCGGGCCTGCCCACCGACGCCACGCCGGTGCGACCCCGGCTGGCCCAGCTGTTCGAACGTGGCGAACCCGCGGCGGCGGAACCCGACTCCGCCGAACTGCCGCGGGCCACCACCCCGGGCGTCGTAGGCCCGGGGAGCCCGGCGGCAGCGCCGAGCGCCGTCCCACCACCGGCCGCCGCTCCCTCGGCGGAACCGGTCCCGGCGCACTCGCCGACGGCAGGCCCGTCGGCGACCGCGTCCGCCGGGGCCGGGCCGGTGCCGACGCCGGCGCTGCCGCCGGTGCGCACCGTGGTTGAACCGGTGCGCCACGAGGTCCGTTCTGTCAACGAGAAGACCATCACGGAGCGGCGGACCCCGGTTACCGCCGCTCCACTCCACGGGCCGGCCGATGTGGAATCCCCAGCCGCGTCGGCCGGCCCCGCAGCCCCACCGCGGCCCGGACCCCGGCGCCGGGCCGCGGTGACCTCCCGCCGGGGTCGCGCGCCGGAACCGGCCGCGCCGTCGGTGACGGTGCGCATCGGCCGGGTCGAGGTCATCGCCGCGCTGCCGGAAACCCCCGCGCGGCAACGGGAACAGCCCCGGCGGGTGGAACCGGCGATCGGCCTGGCCGAGTACCTCGGTGGTGACCGATGAGCAACACGCTCGCCGTCGCGCACGTCACGCACGCGCTGTGCGCCTACCTGGCCCGCTCGCTGGACATCGACGTCGCGGTCAACGTGCACCCGCGGAAGTCGCCGACCGAGCCGCCCTCGGACCCGCTGATCTCGGTGTTCCTGTACCAGGTCACGCCGACCGGCTCGCTGCGCAACGCGGACGCGCCCACCAGGGGCCCGGACGGCGCGGTGCTGCGCAGGCCACAGGCCGCGCTCGACCTGCACTACCTGGTCAGCTTCCACGGCGAGGAGGCCAGCTCGCTGCCGCAGCGGCTGCTGGGCAGCGTGGTGCGCGCACTGCACGAGGGCCCGGTCCTGTCCCGCAAGGACATCGAGGACGCGGCGCTGTTCCACCCGCACCTGGCGGGCAGCGACCTGGCCGCCGCGCCGCACAAGGTGCGCTTCACCCCGGCCCAGCTGGACCTGGACGACCAGTCGAAGTTGTGGTCGATGCTGTTCCAGACCCCGTACGCGCTCTCGCTGCACTACCTGGCCTCGGTGGTGCTGGTGGACGGGCGCAGCGTGCCGCAGGCCGGGAAACCGGTGCTGCGCAGGCACATCCAGGTCGAGCCGTTCGTGCGGCCGGTGGTCGAGCAGGTGCTCTCGCTGCCCGCCGGGGCCGCGCCGGGCACCCAGCCGGACACCGCGCCGATCACCGGCGACCGGGACCTGGTGCTGACCGGCCTCAACCTGGGCCGCCCCGATCCGGTGGCGCTGGTCGGCGGGCTGGCCGCGCCGGTGCGCCGGATCGCCGAGGCCCAGGTGGTGCTGGGCCAGCCGGCGGACCTGCCGCCCGGCGTGCACACCGTGCAGCTGCGCTACCCGGTCCAGCTCGATCCGGCAGGCGAGCCGAGGCCGCTGCTGGAGTCCAACGCCGCGCCGTACGTGCGCAGGCCGAAGGTTGTGCGCGCCGAACAGCGGCCGGGCGTGGTGTGGGTCCGGGTGGACCTGCCGGTGCGGCCGGAGCAGCGCGCGGTGCTGCTGCTGGACGGCAACGACGCGGGCGGCTACCAGTTCACCGCGCCGTTCCCGCTGTTCAGCGGCAGTGTGCCGGGGCACGAGTTCACCGTGCCGATCAACGACGTGGCGCCGGGCCGCTACCTGGTGCGGGTGCAGGTGGACGGCGCGCAGAGCCCGCTGGAGTTCGCCGACGGCGCGTTCACCGGACCGAGCGTGGAGATCACCGGCTGAGGAGAGGGGGTCGGCGGGTGCATCAGGACGCGGTGGTCACGGCGGTGCGCCGGGTGCTCGCGCGCCTGGACGCGCACGCCGCCGGCCTCGGCCCGGCAGCCGAACCCGTTGTCGCGTCGGGGGAACTGACCGCGTTGGACGCGCTGTGCGTGTGCTTCGGCCTGTCCGGCTTCGAGCGGGACGTGCTGCTGCTGTGCGCGGCGATGGAGCTGGACCCCAGCACCGCGGCCCGCTGCGCCGCCGCGGCGGGCGATCCCGAGCGCGGCCATCCGACCTTCTCGCTGGCCCTGGCCGCGCTGGCCGAACCGCACTGGAGCGCGCTGCCGCCGGTCGCGCCGCTGCGCCGCTGGCTGCTGCTTGAGCTGGACCCGGGCTCGCTGACCACCGCGCGGCTGCGGATCAGCGAGCGGGTGCTGCACTTCCTGGTCGGAGTGCCCTATGTGGACAGTCGGCTGCACGGCCTGCTGCACCGGGTCGGCGCGGAGGCCGAGCTGCCGGACTCGCAGTGGCAGGCGGCGCGGGAGCTGCTCGCGCACTGGCACGAGCCAGGCGGCCGGCCGCAGGTGGAGCTGGTCGGCGCGGACGAACGCACCCGCTGGGAGGTCGCCGCGGCTGCCGCCGAACAGGGCGGGCTGTCCCTGCACGTGCTGCGTGCGGAGGACCTGCCCAGCGACCCGGCCGAGCGGGAGTTGCTGGGGCGGCTGTGGGAGCGGGAGGCGCTGCTGCTGCCGGGCGCGCTGCTGCTGGAGGTCGCCGAGCCGAGCCCGACCCGGCGGGCGGCGGTGGCGCGGTTCATCAGCGGCCTCGGCGCGCCGGTGGTGGTCTCCAGCACCGACCCGGTCTCCGGTGACCAGATCCGCGCCCGGATCACGGTGCCCGCGCCGACCGAGGACGAGCAGCGGGAGCTGTGGGCCGGTGCGCTCAACGGCTCCGGCGCGGCCATGTCGGAGATCGACCTGCGCCGGTTGACCGCCCAGTTCTCCTTGCCCGGCCACGTGATCAGGGCCGCCGGTGAGTCGGTGCGCAGGGGCGCGCGCGAGGGCGGGAACCCGGCGGCGCTGGCCTGGCAGGCCGGTCTGGACCAGGCCAGGGTGGCGCTGGAGGAGCTGGGACAGCGGGTGGCGCCGCGCGCCGGGTGGGCGGACCTGGTGCTGCCACAGGCACAGCGCACCATCCTCACCGAGATCATCGCGCACGTCCGGCAGCGCGCAGTGGTGCACCAGGACTGGGGTTTCGAGCGGGTGCTGCGCCGGGGGCTGGGCGTCACCGCGCTCTTCGCCGGGGGCAGCGGCACGGGAAAGACGCTGGCCGCCGAGGTGCTGGCCGGTCAGCTGGGGCTGGACCTGTTCGTGGTGGACCTGTCCCAGGTGGTCAGCAAGTACATCGGCGAGACCGAGAAGAACCTGCGCCGGGTGTTCGACGCGGCCGAGCGCGGCGGCGCGCTGCTGCTCTTCGACGAGGCGGACGCCCTGTTCGGCAAGCGCAGCGAGATCAAGGACAGTCACGACCGCTACGCCAACATCGAGGTCAGCTACCTGCTGATGCGGATGGAGTCCTACCGCGGCCTGGCCATCCTGACCACCAACATGAAGAAGGCCCTGGACTCGGCCTTCCTGCGGCGCATCCGGTTCGTGGTCGACTTCCCGTTCCCGGGCCCGGCCGAACGCGCCGAGATCTGGCGCCGGGTCATCCCGGCCGCCACGCCGACCGACGGCCTGGACGTGGCCCGGCTGGCCCAGTTGACGGTGGCGGGCGGCAGCATCCGCAACGTCGCGCTGTCCGCGGCCTTCCTGGCCGCCGAGGAGGGCACCGCGCTGGGCATGCGGCACCTGCTGGCCGCCGCGCGCACCGAGTACCTGAAGCTGGAGCGCGCGCTCACCCCGCCGGAGGTGGCCGGATGGGTGTGAACATCGAGATCGGCGAGCTGTCCTTCACCGGCTTCGGTCGACTGAACACCGAGCGGGTGGCCGAGTCCTTCCAGCGCGAGCTGACCAGGCTGCTCACCGAACATCCCGTCCGGTTCACCGGCCGGGAGATCGACCTGGTGGGCGGGGTGCCGCCGCTTCCGCCCACCAGGTCCGCCCGCCGGCTCGGCCAGGCGCTGGCCAGAGCGGTCCACAGTGGACTGACCGGGGTGGCCCCATGACCAGGTCACTGGACCGCCAGCCCAAGCCCTCGGAGCGCAAGAAGCCGGAGACCACCGCCGCCCGCGTGCCCCGCGAGCTCCGCGAGGTGCTCGCCGCACCCGGCCACCCGGTCGACCCGGCCCTGCGCCGAGAGCTGGAGTCCCGCCTGGGCCACGACTTCAGCCGCGTCCGGGTGCACACCGACACCGACGCCGCCACGGTCGCCGAGCTGGTCGGGGCCGAGGCGGTGACGGTCGGCCAGGACATCTTCTTCGCCAAAGGCCGCTACCGCCCGGAAACCGTCGAGGGCAGGCACCTGCTCACCCACGAGCTGCTGCACACCATCCAGACCCCACACCCCCTCGGCGACCTGGCCGCGGGCCGCGACCCCGGCGCCGTCAGCACCCCGGGCCAACCGGCCGAACGCGAGGCCGAGTCCCTGGCGGAGGCTCCCGGCGAGGTCAGGGAGAAGTCGCAGCTGGGCCGGTTCACGCCGGAGCTGCGGGAGACGGTGCTGGCGCGGCTGGAGAACCGGTTGCCGTCCTCGGAGTACCGGCGGGTGCTGGAGCTGCTGGCGGAGGTCGACCAGTCGGCGGCCGCGCCGGAGGTGGAGACCGGTGCTGTTCCCGAACCCGTGGTGGAAACCCCGGAGCCGCAACCGGAACTCGAGCCAGAGCCGGAACCGGAACCCGAGCCGGAGCAGGAGCCGCGTCCCGAGGACCCCAAGCCCGAGGAACCGGAGAAGGAGGAGCCCGAGGAGGAGGACGCCGAGCAGGAAGACACCGCGAAGGAGGACGAGCAGCCGCAGGTCGAACAACCCGCCCCGGCTCAGGAAGCCGTCCCTCAGCCCGCGGCCCAGCTCCCCGCCGCCTCCGCGCCCCCGGCAGGCGCGACCCCGGCTCCCATCGCGCCCCGAGCCGAACCCCAGCAACCCCCGGCCGAGCCGGAACGCGTCGAAGCCGCCGCGGCCGGCCCCGACAGCCCCCTGGCCCGCCACGGCCTGCTCGACCGCGAAGAGCCCCCGGAACAGGAAAAACCCCTCGGCCTCGAACCGGACGCCGAGTCCGAAGTGGACACTCCGGACCCCGAGCCGCCGCCGGAACCAGTCGAGCCCGAGCTGAAGCCGGAGGACCACCTTCCGGCGGCTGACCTGGATGTCTCCGGGGTGCCGACGGCGGATCAGGTGACGCTGTCCGCGAGTGGGAGGCCACCGGCTCCGAGCTTCCCCGCGCCGCCGCCGAGCAAGGCGGAACAGGCTCCGGAACCGTCCGAAGTGGACGATCCAGAGCCCGAGCAGCCAACCATCCCAGCGACGCCCGTGGCGGAACCGGAACCCGCGGCGACATCCGTCGCTGAGCCCTCCGCCCCTGCGCCCCTCGCCGCCGAGACCCGCTCGCCGAACTCCGCAGCCCCGGCAGCCGCCGCTCCGGAGCCCGCTGCCACGCCTGGCCCCGCCACCGGGCCTGGCCTCGCTCGAGCCGGGCCTGGCCCTGCGCCCGCCGCCCCCGAATCCGCTCCCACCGGCGGGGGCGGCGGCGCGGCCCCGGCGCCAGCCCCAGCCGAACCGGAACCCGCCGCCCCCGATGTCTCCGCCCAGCCCCCGGAAGCCGCGCTCGCCTCGGTCGGCGCCCTGCTGATCGACCGCATGCAGCCCGCACTGTCCCAAGTGGACCCCGCCCACCGGCCGGATCACGTTACCTGGCAAGCGAACTCAGTCGGATCTACGCGCCCGGCTCGGGCCTCGGCGTGCAGATTCTGTCCACATTGGACGACCGGCTGCGGGACACCCTCTACCCGGCCTGGCGGCAGGCCGACCTGAGCGCCCCGCAGGCGTTGCAGGAACTGCACGCGATGCGTGTGGTGGCCACCCCCTTCGGTGCCACCGCGCCTGCCGAGGACTCGCTGCGCACGCTGCAAACCCTGCGGGTGCAGGTCGACTACGACGAGCAGGTGAAACCCGGCCGGACCCTGCTCAGCTTCACCTCGGCCAAGGACACCTGGGAGCACAACCTCACCGACCTCACCGAGGAGGTCACCATCGACCTCGGCCCCGGCCGGTTCACCTTCAACCCCAGCGGCACCCGGCTGTCCTTCACCTTCACCAGGCAGCTGCCGGAACGGAAGCTGGAGGTGCACCAGGAGAACGCGGAGAAGAAGATCAAGGTCCAGCTGGAGGGCCTGACCGGCTCCGGCCTGGACCCGGTCGAGCACAACCTGGCCGTGGGCGACGCGCCACCGGGACAGGCGCACGGCAAGGGTTTTGTGGCCTGGTTCCGGCGCACCGCCGCCGACGAGAACGATCCGCAGCGGGTCGTGTTCACCCTCCAGACCTACGCGCTCAACCCGCCCACCATCCTCGCCCTGGACGGCGTGTACGAGGGCATCGGGCCGGGCAGCTGGGTGGTGGTCACCAGGCCGCGCAAGGGCCAGGAGATCGGCGGCGACGAGAAGCTGTCCACCGTCACCGCCAGGGTCACCACCGCGCGCACCGTGGCCAAGCAGGCCTTCGGCATCAGCGGCAAGGTCACCGAGCTGACCCTGGACCGGCCCTGGCTGGACGAGTACGACACGCTGCTCTCCCACCTGCGCGACGCCACCGTCCACGCCAGGGGGGACAGGCTGGAACTGGCCGAGGAGCCGGTGCCGGAACCGGTGGCGGGCAACGTGATCGAGCTGGCCGAGCTCTAACGACGGCCTCACCCCCGGCCGCTGGGTGATCGTCACCGGGGAGCGCGCCGACCTGCCGGGCGGCACCACCGGGGTGCGCGGCACCGAACTGGCCATGATCGCCGGGGTGACCCAGACGGTCGAGCAGGACAGGCCGGGGGAGAAGGTGCACACCACGATCACCCTGGCCGCCGATCTCGCCTACCGCTACGTGCACGGCAACGTGCGCGTGCACGGCAACGTGGTCCGCGCCACCCACGGAGCCAGCCGGAACGAGCCGATCGGCAGCGGCGACGCGAGCAAGCCCAACCAGTCCTTCCTGCTCCGCCAGGAGCCGCTGGCCTGGCTGGCCGCGGGCGCGTTGACCCCGACCCGTCGCTCCGCTCGCCACGCCCCGCTCGGCGCGGAGAGCACCCTGGAGATCAGGGTGGACGGAGTGCGCTGGCGAGAGGTGGACAGCCTGGCCGGGCACGGACCCACCGACCGGGTCTACGTGACCGCGTTGGCGGACAACGGATTCCTCAAGATCACTTTCGGTGACGGCAGGCAGGGCGCGCGACTGCCCACCGGCGTGGAGAACGTGCGCGCCAGCTACCGGGTCGGCCTCGGCAAGGCGGGCAACCTCACCGCGGGCCAGCTCACCCAGCTCACCACCCGCCCGCTGGGCGTCTCCGCGGTCACCAACCCGCTGCCCGCCGACGGTGGCGCCAACCGGGACGACGCCGGTCAGCTGCGGCGCAACATCCCGTTGCGGGTCACCGCCTTCGACCGGCTGGTCTCGGTGCCCGACTACGCCGACTTCGCCCGCGCCCGCGCCGGGATCGGCCGGGCCGAGGCGCGCCGGCTCTACAACGGCACCCGCCAGGTCGTGCACGTCACGGTCGCGGGCGTCGACGACATCCCGCTGCACCCGGACTCCGAGATCGTGACCACGCTGCGGGCCGCCTTCGCCGCGCACGGCGACGCCGGGCTGCCCGCCGAGGTCGCGGTCCGGGAGCCGGTGCTGCTGGTGATCGCGGCCAACATCCGGGTGCACCCCGACCACAGCTGGGACCTGGTCGAACCCGCCGTGCGGGCCGCGCTGCTGGCCCGCCTCGGCTTCGCCGGCCGCGAGCTCGGCCAGCCCGCCTACCTCTCCGAGGTGCTGGCCACCGCGCAGGCCGTGCCCGGCGTGGACCACGTGGACGTGGACTCCTTCGCCGGGGTGCCCGGCAGCATCACACCCGTTGGCCTGCAACAGCTGGCCACCGACCTGGCCCGCCCCAACCCCTCGGTGCCCGCCCGGCTCGCCCAGTACACAGTGGACAGATACCGGGTCGAACCCGCTAAGGGCGAGACCGAGACCCTCACCGCGGTCTGCGCCGAGCACGGCATCTCGCTGGCCGAGCTGCTGCGGCTCAACCCCGACCTCACCGACGCCTCACCACTGGAGCGCGGCCGGGTGGTCGTGGTCTTCCGCGGCGTGCGACCGGCCCAGCTGGTGCTGCTGTCGCCGACCCTGCCGGACACGCTGATCCTGAAGGAGGTGCGGTGATGACCGCGCCCGGACCCGACCGCCTGTTCGACCGGCTGCCGCAGTTCCACCGGCTGCGCGACGCCGAGACCGGCGGTCAGCTGCGCGCGCTGCTGGCCGTGCTCGCCGAACAGGTCGAGCTGGTCGACGCCGATGTGCAGGCCCTGTACGAGGACTGGTTCATCGAGACCTGCGCCGACTGGGCGGTGCCCTACCTCGGCGACCTGGTCGGCTACCGCATGCTCCGCGGCTACGAGGAAGCCGTCAGCCGCGGGGACCAAGCCGCGCAACGGTTGACTGCCCGCCTGGCCCCACGTGCCGACGTCGCCGACACCGTGGCCAACCGCCGCCGCAAGGGAACGTTGCCGCTGCTGGAAGAACTCGCCCGCACGGTCGCCGACTGGCCGGCCCGCGCGGTGGAAGTGCTGCCACTGCTCGCCTCCCACCAGCCGATCCGGCTCTACCCCAACCGCCCTGCCGCCGCCGACGCCCGCGCGGCCTTCGGCGGCGGCTACGTCGACGTCCGACGCGGCGCCGACCTGGACCTGCTCGGCTCGCCCTTCGACACCAGCGCGCGCGGCCCGGCCGGGAACCACGGGCCAGCCGAGGTCGGCGTGTTCCTGTGGCGGCTCAAGGCATACTCGGTCACCCGCGCCCCCGCCTACTGCATCGACCGCGCCCGCAACCTGTTCACCTTCTCCATCCTCGGCAACAACCAGCCCCTGGTGGCCAATCCCGAACCGGAACCCGGACCCGCGCACCTGGCGGGCGCGGCGAACGTGCCCGGGTTCATCCGCCGCCGCGCCCTCGCCGACGCCCTGCCCGACTACTACGGACCGGGCAAGAGCTTCCAACTCTGGCGCGACCGCGAGGACGAGCCGGTGCCCCTGCCGGACCTGGTGGTGGCCGACCTGACCGGCTGGGCCTACCGCCCGCGCGGCAGGCAGGTCGCGGTGGACCCGGTGCTCGGCCGGATCGCGTTCAGCCCGCGTACCGCGCCCCGCACCGGCGTCTGGGTCACCTACCACCACGCCTTCAGCGACGACCTCGGCGGCGGCGAGTACCCGCGCCCCGCCCAGCATTCGTCCACAGTGGACAGATACCTGGTCGGGCCAGGTGAGCACGGCGGGATCATGGCCGCCTTCCAGCAGTGGCGCGCCGACCAGCAGAACGGCCAGGCCGGTCCCGAGGCGGTCATCGAGATCACGCACAGCGGCGCCTACCAGGAACAGATCGAGCTGGCCCTGACCCACGGCGAGCGCCTGGAGGTCCGCGCCGCCGAGGGCGCCCGCCCGGTGATCCGGCTGCTCGACTGGTACAGCAACCGCCCGGACGCGCTGCTGGTCCGCGGTCCCAGCACGGATGCCGAGGAGGGCTGCTGCCCGGACAAACCCCGGCTGGTGCTCGACGGTCTGGTCGTGGCCGGGCGCGGCGTGCACGTCACCGGACCGCTCGGCGCGGTGGTGCTGCGGCACTGCACCCTGGTGCCCGGCTGGTCGCTGGAACCGGAGTGCCTGCCCTCGCACCCGGAGGAACCCAGCCTGGTGCTGGAGGACACCACCGCTTGCGTGCAGATCGAGCGCAGCATCCTGGGCACCATCCTGGACGCCACCGCACCCGACCTCGAAGCGCTTTCCGCGCCGGACTGCCGGCACGCGCACGCGATCCTGGCCGTGCGGCGCAGCACCATCATCGGCGAGGTGCACACCCACGCCATCCGGCTCGGTGAGAACGCGATCTTCCACGGCCGCGCGCACGTGGCCAGGCGGGGCATCGGCTGCCTGCGGTTCTGCTACAGCACACCGGGTTCGCGCACCCCGCGCCGCTACCGCTGCCAGCCCGACGGCGTGCGCGGCGAGCTCGAGCAGCTGCGCGTGCGGCCCCGGTTCACCAGCACCCGGTACGGCACACCGGGTTACGCCCAGCTCGCCGCCGACTGCGCCCCGGAGATCAGCCGCGGCGCCGAGGACGGCAGCGAGCTGGGCGCCTTCCACGACCTGTTCCAGCCGCAGCGCCTGGACAACCTGCGCGTCCGGCTCACCGAGTTCCTGCCGGCCGGTATGACCGCCGCGACCGTCTTCGTCTCGTAAGGGGGACAACGAACATGCACGGCGACTTCTCCCGGCTGACCTTCCGGCCGGACAAGCGGTTCTCCGCGGTGCTCGCCCAGCAGGGCCGGGTGCAGCTCGACGCCGAGGCCAACGAGCAGGTGCTGATCAGCCAGCACCGGCACCGCACCGCGATCAGCGACCTCATCGGCCGTCGGGGCGGACCACGCGATGCCAACGGCTTCCGGCTCGCCTTCGTGCCCAAGGGCAAGGAACCGGCGGACCTGAAGATCCACGGCGGCCGCTACTACGTGGACGGCATCCTGGTCGAAGCCACCCGCCCGCCCCGCGGCGTGCCGGTCCCCGACGACCCGGAAACCGATCCCGCGCCCCCACCGGCCGCCGAGTGGACCTACTGGGACCAGCCGGACGCCCACCGCGACCGGGAACGCCAAAACGAGGCGCACCACCTGCCGGACCTCCCGTTCCTGGCCTACCTGCTGGTCACCGAGCACCTGGTCACCGCGATCCAGGACCCGGAGATCAGGGAGACCGCGCTCGGCCCGGCCCTGCCGGACACCACCGCGCGCACCAAGGTCAGCTGGCAGGTGCTGCCGCTGACCGCCAAGGACGGCCTCCAGGTCCCGGACCGCCCCACCCCGGAAACCCTGACCGCCGCCTTCGACGCCTGGGTCGAGCGCGGCCGCGCCACCGGCAGACTGGCCGCCCGCGCGGAACGCCCGGCGCGCACCGAGGACGATCCCTGTCTGTCCGCTCCCGATGCCCGTTTCCGCGGTCTGGAGAACCAGCTGTACCGGGTCGAGGTCCACCTCGGCGGCAAGCAGCCCACCTTCAAGTGGTCGCGGGAGAACGGTTCGGTCACGCTTCCGGTGTCCACAGTGGACAAAGCTTGGGTGACCCTTGCTGAGGGCGCGCGGGACCGGAAGTTGGGCTTGTCCATCGGCGACTGGGTCGAGCTGGCCGACGACGCCTCGGTGGCCCGCGGCGAGGTCGGCCCGCTGGCTTAGGTCCGCGACATCGACACCGAGGCGCTGCGGGTCGAGCTGGCCAGGGAGTCCGGCACCGGCGTGGGCAGGCCGGGCAGGCACGCCTTCCTCCGCCGCTGGGACCAGCGCGGTGACGCGGTCCGGATCGAGGAGGACAGGTGGCTGGACCTGGAGGACGGCGTGCAGGTGTGGTTCGCCGCGGGCGGGAAGTACCGCGGTGGTGACTACTGGCTGATCCCGGCCCGCACCCTCAGCGGCGAGGTCGAGTGGCCGCGCGGCGAACGCGGCGAGCCGCTGCTCCAGGACCCGCACGGCATCCGCCGGCACTACGCCCCGCTGGCCTGGATCCCGGCCGGGAACCAGCTCACCGACCTGCGCATGACCTTCCCGCCACTGGCACAACACGCGCCCTAGTCTCGGCGGCATGACCGCCGAGCTGACCGTGCACGAGACGATCGCGCTGCTCCAGCAGCACGGTCGCACCGACTACAGCATCTGGTCCGAGCGCAACGGCCTGCCGCTGCGCCGGATCGACACCGGTTGGCAGGTCACCGACACCGGCCACGACTGGCTCCTCTACCGCACCGAAGGGGGCGAACGGGTCACCCAGTACCGCTGCTACACCAGCGAGTCGCAGGTGTGCGCCGAACTGCTCGCCGGTGTGCTCGGCGCACCCCCGCCGCCCCCGCGCCCCGGCGCCGAGGCCGCCTTCGACACCCTGCTGGCCCGCTGGCGGCACACCCCGTGGCGGCTGCGCCCGGCCACCCGCGCCCAGCTCAGGGACGCGCTGGCCCGGCTCGGCGTGCCCGGCAGCGCGTACTCGCTGCACGGCGGCGCCTTCGAGGGCAGGCTGTGCCTGGAGCAGCGGACCGAGGGCTGGCGGGTGCACCGCGTCCGCTCCGGCCGGACCGAACCCCTCACCCCCTGGACCACCGAGCCCTCGGCCTGCGCCGAGTTCTGGCGCCGCCTGGTCGACGAGGACCTGCCCACCCTGCTCGGCGCGGACCCCGCCGCACTGCCCACCCGCCCCGAACCCGTGGCCGCTCCCGACGACCTGACCATCCCGGAGGCCCTGGCCATCCTCAACCGCTCGGGCTCCCGCCCGCCCCTCGGCCTGCTCGCCCCCAGCCACGGCATCCACCAGCCGATGCCCGGCGGCGACGACGTGGCCAACCTGCACGAGCTGCCCGACGGCCACTGGGAGCTCCGCTACACCGAACGCGGCCAGACCAGCGTCCAAGCCAGCTACACGCGGGAAGGCGACGCCGCCGCCGACCTGATCGCACCTCACTACTCGGCCCCCGGCATCGCCTCCCCCGACCGCCACGCCGACCGCTTCGCCCCCACCCGCTACGAACAACTCCTGCACCACTGGCGCCAGCACCCCTGGCACACCAGCCCGTCCTCGATCCAGGAACTGGCGATCGCCTTGCGCGACTTCGGTTTCCCGTACGACAGCTACCGGCTCGCCGGCGGCAGGGCAGCGGATGGGCTGCGGCTGGCGGAGCGGCTGGACTCGTGGCGGGTGTACCGGGTGCGCGACGGCGAGGTGCTGGGGGAGACCCGGCACGCCACGGCAGGGCAGGCCTGCGCGGAGTTCTGGCGGCGCGCGGTCGACGAACTGCTCCCGGGGTTGTTCGCTCGATAGTGTGCGGCCAAGGCGCGGTGTGCCCCCGTGGCAAGCACTACGAATGTGGGTATGGAGCACATCCCCGACCAGGGTGAGGCCGTCGAGGTCTCGCCGTTCGCGAGGCTGGTGGCCGAAGGAAAGATCATCCCGGCGGCCAGGGCCGGTCCGATCCCCATGCCGACGATCCCGGGCGGAGACAGCTCCGCCTCCGACGCGCTGATCGCCATGCGTGCGGAGGAACGCTGGTGACCGCACCCGTCACCGGCTAGTCCCGCTTCGCCAGCTCCGCGCGCACGCAGTCCGGGATCCGCCCGGTGTGGTCGATCGGCGTCCACCCCTCCGACCGGATCCACTGCGACCCGCACCCCCGGCAGGCCAGCACCGGCAACCCGGCCAGCTCCGCCCTGGTCTCCGCCCACGCGCACAGCGAGCGGCACGGGTGGATGGCCAGCCCGCTCAACTGCCGGTGGGGGGCCGGGAGGCGCTGGTGGTGGTCGAGGTGGTGCTCGGCACCGTCGACTGGCTGGTGGTCGTGCTCGTGGTGGGGGCGGTCGTCGTGGTCGTGGTGGTGCGCGACGGCTGCTCGATCTGCTTGCTGGTGGTCGGCTGGCCGGGGTCGGAGCTGCCGGTGGTGGTGCTGGTGGTGCTGTTGCCCGAGGTGCCGGTGGTGCCGGTCTTCGAGCTGGTGGTGGCGCCGGCGGACGGGGTGGTGGACACCGTCTCGGTGACGGTCACGGTGGTGCCGTTGGAGACCGTCGTGCGCAGCACCACGTTGTCCAGGCGACCGGTGTTCGTGGTCACCGGCGGGGGCTTGCCGGTGGAACTGAGCGCCGCGATCCCGGCGAAGGCGGTGGCGGTGGCCAGCGCGACCGCGGCCAGCGCGGCGCCGCGCGGCACGTCAGAGCGACGGGGGCCGGGCTCGGCAGGAGGGGTGTCCATGCTCATCGGCCGAACACCTGCACCCAGTGCGGCCCTCTGGCCTCATGGCCGACGCCGATCGCGACGAACGAACAGTTCAGGATGTTCGCCCGGTGACCTGATGAACCCATCCACGACTCCATGACCTTCTCGGCGGTGCGTTGCCCCTTCGCGATGTTCTCACCGCCTGGCGATGGGTAACCAGCCGATCGCGCACGGTCAACGAAGGATGTGCCCTCCGGTGCGGTGTGCGAGAAGTAGCCGCGGTTGGCCATATCGGTGGCATGCCGCTGAGCGGCCGTAACCAACCGCTCGTCCACTCGGAGGCTACGGCAGCCCGCCTTGGCCCGCTCCTGGTTCACCAGCTGCACCACCCGCATCGCCGGCGAGGCCGCCGGGTTCTCCGCGGGCGGCGGGGTGGTCGGCGGCGGCTTGGCCACCGTGGTGGTGGGCGCCGGTGGCGGGCTGCTCGGCCCGGTGGTGGGTGGCGGCTGCTCGGCGCTGCTCGACGAGGGCGGCGCCTCGGAGCTGCTGACCGGCTGCGAGCTGCTGGTGGCGGAGCTGGGCGCGGTGCTGCCGGCGGAGGTGGTGGTCGCGCTGGTGGGGGCGGCCAGCTCGCCGTCGCGGGCCTGGCCGGTCACCTGCTCGCGGGCGGCCTCGGCACTGGCGATGAGGTCCATCCCGGTCAGCGCCTGGAAGGCGGTGGGCGCCATCAGGGTCAGGCCGCAGGCGCCACCGGCGCCGACCATCATCGCGACGAGACCGAGCACCCCAGGGTTGCGTTCCTTGCGCCGGGTGGTCACGGCCAGGAAACGTACCACTATCGAGTTAACCCGGTTGGTCCTGCGTAGCCGATTTGTCTTGTCCGGCAGGATGAAGCCGTGTCGAACGGGGCAGAAGTGGTGCGACTCACCGCCTGGGTGCACGGCCGGGTGCAGGGGGTCGGTTTCCGCTGGTCTACCAGGGCAAAAGCGTTGGAGCTCGGGCTGGTCGGCTGGGCCCGCAACGCCAGGGACGGCCGGGTGGAAGTGGTCGCGGAAGGAACCCGTCAGCTCTGCGGAGAACTACTGCGCTACCTCCAGTCAGGTGATACCCCAGGTCAAGTGACCACCGTGGTGGAGCAATGGGCAGGCGCTAAGGGTGGTCTGACCGGCTTCGCCGAGCGTTGAGCGGATCCCTCTCGCACGAAAGATCAAGTAAGGTCAAGCCCATGGCGGGTAGGCCCAGCTTCACCGGTGTCGCAGGTTCAGTCGCGCGCGCAGTCGACGAGATCGGCGACCTCCAAGTCCTGCTCATCCTGGAACAACTCTTCGCGGGCACCAGTGACCCGGTCGAGCTGCGCCGTGGCCTGGGCATGAAGGCAGAGGACTTCGACCCGCTGCTGGCCTACACCGTCGAACACGGCTTCGTCCGCCGCCGCCCCCGCCCGGAAAGCGGCGCCATCGTCTGGGAGTACGTCGCCACCGAGAAGGCCGAACCTCTCCGCGAGGTCCTCTCCGCCCTGGACCGCTGCGGCCTGGCCTGGCCCGCGCTCGGCGACGTCCGGCTGCCCCGCGCCGCCCGCCGCGGTGGCGCACGGGCCAAGCCGGAAGGGCCGGAGGACGAGGTCAGCCGGGTCGTGCCGTTCCCCCGGCCGATCAGGTAAACCCCGGCACACCAGCCCGGTTCCGACCCCCGAACGGCTGACCTGGGTACCCTTCCCCGGATACCCCCACCGGTGAGCGCGGGAAGGAGCGGGCGCACGTGCACCTCAAGAGCCTGACGCTGAAGGGCTTCAAGTCCTTCGCCTCGGCCACCACGCTGCGCTTCGAGCCGGGCATCACCTGCGTCGTCGGCCCGAACGGCTCCGGCAAGTCCAACGTGCTGGACGCGCTGGCCTGGGTGATGGGCGAGCAGGGGGCGAAAGCCCTGCGGGGCGGCAAGATGGAGGACGTCATCTTCGCCGGGACCTCCGGGCGGCCGCCGCTCGGGCGGGCCGAGGTGACCCTGACCATCGACAACTCCGACGGCGCGCTGCCGATCGAGTACACCGAGGTCAGCATCACCCGCCGGATGTTCCGCGAGGGCTCCAGCGAGTACGAGATCAACGGCACCCAGTGCCGCCTGCTGGACATCCAGGAACTGCTCTCCGACTCCGGTATCGGGCGGGAGATGCACGTCATCGTCGGGCAGGGCATGCTCGGCCAGATCCTGCAGTCGCGGCCCGAGGAGCGCAGGGCGTTCATCGAGGAAGCCGCGGGGGTGCTCAAGCACCGCAAGCGCAAAGAGAAGGCCATTCGCAAGCTGGACGCGATGCAGGCCAACCTCACCCGGCTCACCGACCTCACCGCCGAGCTGCGCCGCCAGCTCAAGCCGCTGGGCAAGCAGGCCGAGATCGCGCGCAAGGCGCAAACCGTGCAGGCCGACCTGCGGGACGCCCGGCTGCGGCTGCTCGCCGACGAGCTGGTCACCCAGCGCACCGACCTGGCCAGGGAAGAGGCCGACGAGGCCACCGCGCGGCGCAGGCGGGCCGAGGTCGAGCAGATGTTGCAGCTCGCCCAGTCCGAGCAGAGCGAGCTGGAGGAGCGCCTCGCGATCGAGGCGCCGATGCTGGCCAACGCGCAGGAGACCTGGTACCGGCTCTCCGCGCTGGAGGAACGGCTGCGCGGCACGGTCCGGCTGGCCGCCGAGCGCGCCCGGCACCTGTCCGCGCCGGTGGAGGCCAGCCGCGGCGGCCGCGACCCCGACGACCTGGAACGGGAGGCCGAGGAGGTCGCGCTCCAGGAGGCCGAGCTGCAGGAAGCGGCCGAGATGGCCGCCGAGGCGCTGACCGTCGCGCAGGCCACCCGCGCGGAGTTCGAGCAGGCGCTGAAGAACGCCGAGCGCGCGCACCTGGCCGCGATCCGGGCCATCGCCGACCGGCGGGAGGGCCTGGCCAGGCTGGCCGGGCAGGTGGAGGCGCTGCGCAGCAAGACCGGCGCCACCGCCGAGGAGATCGAGCGGCTCTCCGTCGCGCTGGCCGAGTCGCGGGAACGCGCCGAGCTGGCCCAGGTCGAGCTGGAGGAGGCCAAGGCCGCCAGCGGGATCGAGGAGGACGACGACACCGGCATCGGCGAGCGCCAGCAGGCCACCCAGGCCGCGCACAAGCAGGCCCGCGCCAGGGTCGAGGAGCTGGTCGCCGCCGAGCGCAAGGCCGAACGCGAGATCGCCTCCTGGAAGGCCAGGGTCGACGCGCTCTCCCTCGGCCTGACCCGCAAGGACGGCGCGGGCGCGCTGCTGGCCGCCGGATCCCGGCTGCCGGGGCTGCTCGGCTCGGTGGCCGCGCTGATGACCGTGGAACCCGGCGCCGAGGTGGCCATGGCCGCCGCGCTCGGCCCGGTCGCCGACGCGGTCGCGCTCACCGGCACCAGCGACGCCATCGCCGCGCTGGAGCTGCTCAAGACCTCCGACTCCGGCCGGGCCGGACTGCTGGTCGGCGCCAACCAGGTCCTGCCCGACCGCGCGGGCTGGCCGCAGCTGCCGCCCGGCGCGCGCTGGGCGGTCGACCTGGTGCACGTGCCGCAGCAGCTGCGTCCCGCGCTGTTCCGGGCGCTGGACCGGATGGCCGTGGTGGACGACCTGCCCGCGGCCGGCGCGCTGGTCAGGGCGCATCCCGAGGTCCGCGCGGTGACCACCGAGGGCGATGTGCTCGGCGCGGACTGGGCGGTCGGCGGCTCCGGCCGCAGCCAGAGCGTGATCGAGGTGCAGGCCGCGGTGGACGAGGCCCGCGAGCAGCTCGCCGAGGCCGAACGCAGGCTGGAGGCCGCCGGGGCCGCGCTGGAAGGCGCCCGCGCCGAGGAGAAGGCCCGCCGCGAGGAGGTCGGCCTCGCCCAGGAGGCGGTCAACGACGCCCGCGTGCAGCGGGCCCGCAGCTCCGAGCGGCTGGCCAGGCTGGGCCAGGCCGCCCGCTCCGCGCTCGCCGAGGCCGAGCGGCTGGAAGGCCAGCGCGCCAAGGTCGAGCACTCCCGCGAGGAGAACCTGACCCGGCTCACCGAGCTGGAAGAACGGCTGCTGGAGGTCGAGGGCGAGCAGGAGACCGACGACGAGCCGGACACCAGCGCCCGCGACGAGATCGCCTCGAACCTGGCCACCGCGCGGCAGGAGGAGATGGAGGCGCGGCTGGTCCAGCGCACCTCCGAGGAACGCGCCCGCGCCCTGCTCGGCCGGGCCGACTCGCTGCGCCGCGCCGCCCGGGCCGAACGTGAGGCCAGGGAACGCGCCGAGCGCGCCCGCGCCGCCCGCGGCCGGGGCGCCACCGTGGCCAACGCGGTGGTCTCGGCCGGTGAGACCGCGCTGGCGCGGATCGCGCACTCGCTGGCCCGCGCCGCCGCCGAGCGCGACGCCGCGCAGGTGCGCAAGGCCGAGCACGAGGGCCTGCTCGGCAAGGTGCGCAACCGGGTCCGCGAGCTGGGCACCGAGCTGGAGAAGCTGACCGACGCGGTGCACCGGGACGAGGTGCTGCGCGCCGAGCAGCGGCTGCGCATCGAGCAGCTGGAAACCAAGATCGCCGACGACTTCGGCATCGGCCTGGACGACCTGGTCACCGAGTACGGCCCGATGGCCTTCATCCCGCCCAGCGCACTGGAGGTCGCCGAGTACGAGGCGGCCAAGGAGCGCGGCGAGGAGGTCACCGCGCCGCAGCCGATGCCCTATGACCGGCCGACCCAGGAGCGCAGGGCCAAGCGGGCCGAACGCGACCTCGCCCTGCTCGGCAAGGTCAACCCGCTCGCCCTGGAGGAGTTCGCCGCGCTGGAGGAGCGCTACAAGTTCCTCTCCACCCAGCTGGAAGACCTCAAGGCCGCCCGCCGCGACCTGTTCAACACGATCAAGGAGGTCGACGAGCGGATCCTGGCCCTGTTCGCCGACGCCTACGAGGACGTGGCCAGGGAGTTCGTGCAGGTCTTCCAGACGCTGTTCCCCGGCGGTGAGGGCAAGCTGCTGCTCACCGACCCGGAGGACCTGCTCACCACCGGCGTCGAGGTCGAGGCCCGCCCGCCCGGCAAGAAGGTCAAGCGGCTGTCCCTGCTCTCCGGCGGGGAGAAGTCGCTGACCGCGGTGGCCATGCTGGTCGCGATCTTCCGCGCCCGGCCCTCGCCGTTCTACATCATGGACGAGGTCGAGGCCGCGCTGGACGACACCAACCTGCGCAGGCTGATCACGCTGTTCAGCCAGCTGCGGGAGAAGTCCCAGCTGATCGTGATCACCCACCAGAAGCCGACCATGGAGATCGCGGACGCGCTCTACGGGGTCAGCATGCGCGGTGACGGCATCAGCCAGGTGATCTCGCAGCGGATGCGCGGGGTGGACACCGCCGCGCCCGCCGCCGAGGAGTCCCCGGCGAAAATCACTCCGGAAAACGAAGCCACGGCGGAACCGGCACCCGCATCCTGACCCTCTAAGGTCACGCGCATCCGGAACCGCACCCACTCGGGGGAGAGCACCTTCGTGAACCAGCCCTACGGCCAGCAGCCTTACCAGCAGGGCCAGCAGCCCTTCCCCGGCCAGCAGCCGCCGTTCCCCGGTCAGCCGACCGGCCCGCAGCCCATGCCCGGCCAGCCGTTCCCCGGCCAGCCGTACCAGGGACCGCAGAGCGGCGGTTTCCCCGCGCAGCAGCCCCCGCCCGGCGCCTACCCGGGCGGCCCTGGCGGCTACCCCGGTGGTCCCGGTGGTTACCCCGGTGGACCCGGCGCGCCCGGCATGCAGCCGCAGCTGCCGCCGCCCCCGCCCGGCCAGGGCCGCCTGCTGCTGGACACCTCGTTCTTCCCGCTGGCCTTCATCCTCAACTGGTTCAAGCCCACGCTGATCATCAACGGCAGGCCGGGCCCGATCAACTGGGGCCAGACCCCGATCGACCTGCCGCCCGGCCAGTACCACGTGAAGGTGTTCTTCCGTTACATCTTCATGGACGCCGGACCGGCCGAGGCGATGATCCCGATCGGCGAGGGCCAGACCGTGCCGGTGTTCTACAAGGCTCCGGCGATCATGTTCGTGGACGGCGCGATCGGCCCGATGCCGCAGCCGGTCCGCGGCATCGGCGCGATGATCGGGATCATGGCGGCCATCTTCCTGCTGGCCTTCCTGATGCCGCTGCTGATCCTGATCTGATCCATCGCCGCTATCGCGGAGCCCGCCCGCTCGGCCACGATCGCTGTCATGAACGGACACAGCGATGTGATCGTGGTCGGCGGCGGGCACAACGGGCTGGTCGCGGCGGTGCTGCTGGCCAGGGCCGGGCGGTCGGTGCGGCTGCTGGAACGGGCCGGGCACCTCGGCGGCGCGTCGATCGGCAAGCGGGTCTTCGCCGGTCAGCCCGCCCGGCTGTCCCAGTACTCCTACCTGGTCAGCCTGCTGCCGGACGCCCTGGCCGCTGAGCTGCGGCTGCCGCTGGAACTGCGGTCCCGCGCGGTGTCCTCCTACACCCCGGTGCGCCGCGGCGGCCGGGACCTGGGCCTGCTGGTCGAACGCGAGCCCGGCCCGGCCACCGAGGCATCCTTCGCCGAGGTCACCGGCTCCTCGGCGGCCTGGACGTCCTGGCAGCGCTTCTACCGCGGGGTGGACGCCTTCGCCGCCGCGGTCGGCCCCGCCCTGGACGGCCCGCTGCGCAGGCGGCGCGAGGTGCGGGACCGGGTGACCGAGCTCGCTGGCGCGGATACCTGGGACGACCTGGTGGAACGGCCCCTTGCCGAGGTGCTCGAGCGGGAGTTCGCCGACGACCTGGTGCGCGGGGTGGTGGCCACCGACGGGCTGATCGGCATCGACACCTCGCTGCGCGACCCCGGCCTGGCGCAGAACCGCTGCTTCCTCTACCACGTGGCGGGCAACGGTTCGGGGGAGTGGCGGGTGCCGGTCGGCGGCATGGGCGCGCTGGCCGACGCGCTCACCCTCGCGGCGCAGGCCGCCGGAGTGGAGATCCACCTGGGCAGCGCGGCGGAGTCGGTGCGGGAGCACGGGAACCGGGTCGAGGTGTCCACTGTGGACGGTGCGACCTACACCGGCGGGCACGTGCTGGCCGCGGTCGCGCCCTCGGTGCTGGACCGGCTGCTCGGGCGACCCGCGACCGACCCGGAGGGCAGTCAGCTCAAGGTGAACCTGTTGCTGCGCAGGCTGCCCCGGCTGCGCAGCGGCGCCGACCCGCGCCAGGCCTTCGCCGGGACGCTGCACCTGGGCGAGTCCTACACCGAGCTGGAGTCCGCGCACGCCCTTGTCGCGCAAGGGAAACTGCCCGGCCCGCTGCCGTGCGAGGTCTACTGCCACTCGCTGACCGACCCGTCCATCCTGGGTCCGCTGGCCGCCGAGGGATACCACACGCTGACCCTGTTCGGCCTGCACGCGCCGGCCCGCCTCTTCCGCGCGGGCACCACCCGCGAGCAGGCCACCGCCGCCGCGCTGGCCGCCCTGCAAGCCTGCCTGGCCGAACCCCTGGACGACGTGCTCGCCCGCGACGCCGACGGCAGGCCCTGCGTGCAGGCGGCCACCCCGCTGGACCTGGAGGCCGACCTGGGCATGCCCGGCGGGCACATCTTCCACGGCGACCTGAGCTGGCCCTGGCTGGATGACGACGAACCGGCCGAGACGCCGGCGCAGCGGTGGGGGGTGGCGGTGCCGGGGCAGCGCCGGGTGCTGCTGGCCGGCGCGGGCAGCCGCCGGGGCGGCGGGGTCAGCGGACTCGGCGGTCAGGCCGCCGCGCGTGCGGTTGCCGAAACCGGCTGAGTTCCGCGCCTGCGGCACGACGTCGGACGGCCTTTTTCCTGGTAACGGGCATTGCCGGTCTCGAGCCGGTAACGCATTCGCCGTCGATTTGTGCCTTACGTGACAACATGTCACCATTGCGCGTCGCCCATGTGGGCGAACCTCAACAAGGAGACACTGGGGATGACTAACCCACAGCCTGACGCGCCTCAGGGCCAGCCCGTTCCGCCCGCCGCCGAGCAGGCGCCGGCGCCGAAGAAGAAGAGTGTCCTGCCCAAGGTGCTCGGCATCGTGCTGGTGGTACTGCTCGCGGGTGGTTTCGCGATCTACCGCTACATGAACTCCGCCAGCAGCGCCCAGGTCGGCGACTGCCTTTCCGGCCAGCTCACCTCGCAGGAGAGCAACAAGCAGCTGAACAAGGTCGACTGCGGCTCCGCCGAGGCGACCCTGAAGGTGCTCGGCCGCGTGCCCGACGTCAAGGACCCCGACGTCAAGGAAGAGCTCTGCGCCCCGTGGCCGGACTTCGAGGGCTACTACTGGGAGGGCAAGCGCGGCGGCAGCGGCGCGGTCCTCTGCGTACAGCAGATCAAGAAGTAACGGCTTTCAGCTGAACAAATGGCGCCGGCCTCGGAATGAGGCCGGCGCCATTTGTTGTTCTGTGCCGGACTAAGCCGCCTTTGCCGCGCTGGCGGGTTCTTCGTCCACCGGCGCGGGTGTGCGCGGGTGCCGCAGTGACAACAGCCCGCCGACGATCAACGTGATCGCCACGCCCATCGGCGGGTACCACGGGTACGCCAGCCCCTTGGTCCCGCTGAGCACCGGCGGCAGGATGATCGCCACCATGGTCAGCACGGTCACCAGGAACGCGATGATGGCGTCCGCCTGCCGGGCCCGTTTCACGATCAGCCCCAGCAGGAACGCGCCCAGCAGCGCGCCGTAGGTGTAGCCGGTGATGGACAGGCCCTGCTCGACGATCGGGTTGCCGCGCTTGGTGAACTGCGCGAACAGCCCGGCGAAGACGATCAGCAGCCCGGCCCAGATCACCGTCCACAGCTTGCCCTGGCGGAGCAGGTCGGCGTCGGAGAGCTTGCGCTTGACCACCCGCGCGTAGATGTCGGTCACCGTGGAGGAGGCCAGCGCGCCGAGCGAGGAGCTGAGCGCGGCGGCCAGGATGCCCGCGATGACGAACCCGGAGAGGCCGCTGGGCAGCTCGGTGACGATGAAGGTGGCGAACAGTTCGTCGTTGTTGTTCAGCCCCAGGTCCTGCACCGGCTTGGCCGCGTTGTAGAAGGCCCACAGCATCACGCCGATGAACAGGAACAGGGCGAACTGGACGAACACCACCACACCGCTGGCGATCAGCGCCTTCTGACTGGCCCGGACGTCCCTGGTGGCCATCAGCCGCTGCACGATCAGCTGGTCGGCGCCGTGCGAGGCCATGGACAGCACCGCGCCGCCGATCACCGCGGTGATCAGCGCGTATGGGCTGTACAGCGGGTCGGAGGTGAGGTCGAAGACCTGGAACTTGTTGGCGTCGAAGGCTTTCCCGAGCCAGTCGCCGGGCAGCCGGTCGGCCAGCGCCCAGATCACCACGGCCGCGCCGAGCAGGTACCAGAGCATCTGGATCGCGTCGACCCAGACCACCGCGCGCACCCCGCCGAAGAAGCTGTAGACCACCATCGCGATGCCCAGCACGAACACGATGGTCCAGTAGCTGGCCTCGACCCCGTAGGCGCCGAGCACCACCTTCACCGGGATCGCGGTGGCGAACAGCCGCAGCCCGTCGGCCAGCAGCCTGGTGAACAGGAAGGTCACCGAGGCGGTGGTGCGCAGCCCGTCGCCGAACCGCTTGCCCAGGAAGGCGTAGGCGGTGACCAGGTCACCGGCCACGTACTTGGGCAGCAGCACGAAGGAGACCACGATCCGGCCCAGCAGGTACCCGATGGCCAGCGACAGGAAGGTCATCCCGCCGGCGCCGGGAGTGGCCAGGTAGGCCACCGTCGGCACGCTGAGCACGGTCAGCGTCGAGGTCTCCGCGGAGACCACGGACAGGCAGACCACCCACCACGAGATCTTGCCCTCGCCCACGAAGTAGTCGTTGGCCGACTTCTGCCTGCCGCCGATCCAGATCCCCAGCAGCGGCATGCCCACCAGGAACACCGCGATGATGGCCAGGTCGAGACTGCGCACGTCCCACCTCCTGCTCTAACCGCCGGTTCGCACCGGCTCCCCAGTGATGTGCCCCCCGTCGGCCCCGGTGTTCCCCTGGACCCCCGCGTTCCCCTGGACGCAGCGCAGCGCGACCGGTTGCCGCGGCCACGGCTCCGGCAGGCGCAGCGCGGTGCGCCCCGGGGTGATGCTGCCCAGCGGGCGCGGGCCGACCGCTCCTGTGGTGGCCGGCAGGTTGCCGGGCTGACCGCAGAAGGTGAGCAGGCCGAGCAGCGCCGCAAGGTAGCCCTCCTTGCCGTCGGCAGGCAGCCCCTCGGCCGCGCTGGTGACCAGCTCGGCCGGGGCTAGATGCCTGCTCAGAGCGGCCATCAGCGTGGCGTTGTGCACCCCGCCTCCGGAAGCCACCACCCGGGTGGCCTCTTGCCGTTCACACTCCCGGGCGACCGTCTGGGCGGTCAGCTCGACCAGGGTGGCGAGCAGGTCCGGTCCCTCGGGCGGCTCGGCCACCCGGTCCAGGGCCGCGCGCAGGTAGTCGGCGGTGTAGTGCTCCTTGCCGGTGGACTTCGGCGGCGCCAGCTCGTAGTAGGGATCGGCCAGCAGGATCGACAACAGGCCCGGGTGAGGGGAGCCGATGGCGGCGAGCCGGCCCCCCTCGTCGCGCTCGCGACGTTCCGGTAGCAGCCGGGTGGCCGCGTCGAGCAGCGCGTTCCCCGGACCTGTGTCGTAGGCCAGCGGCGGCACAGCGCCACCGACCACGCTGATGTTGGCGATGCCACCGAGGTTGAGCGCGGCCGTCCGCGCCGCCCGGTGGCCCAGCCAGAGCTGGTCGAACAGTCCGGCCAGCGGCGCGCCGTGCCCGCCGGCGGCCACGTCCCTGGCGCGCAGGTCGGCCACCACCGGCAGTCCGGTGGCCTCGGCGATCCAGGCGGGCTGGCCCAGCTGCAGGGTGCCCTCGCAGCGGCCGTCCTGCACCCAGTGGTAGATCGTCTGCCCGAGCGAGCCGACCAGGTCGGCCCGCCCGTCGCACAGCTCGGTCAGCCCGCGCAGCGCGGCCACCCCGAAGGCCCGGCCGACCATGGTGTCCAGCCGGCACAGCTGCCGGGCCGAGCACTCCGCGGGCGGCAGCGCGGCCAGCAGCTCGGCGCGCAGCTCGCCGGGATAGGCCAGCTCAAGACAGCCCAGCGGGCGCAGCTCCAGCCACCCGTCGCCGCCCATGCGGAACTCGGCCGCGGCCACGTCGATGCCGTCCATCGACGTGCCGGACAGCAGCCCGAGCACCCGCCAAGATTTCACAAGATGTGGTCTATTGCATGGCGGAAGTTTACGCAAGAGTGCGTTGAAGCCGCTGACGCAGTTGATAGCGAGTCGAGATCAGCCGGTCAGCGCGGCCACCAACTCCTTGCCCTTGGGCAGCATGTCGTCCCGGCACTGGTCGATCTCCGGGCCGTGCGTGGCGCCGCCGGGGATGCCCGCGCCCTCCTGGTGCAGGGTCACCAGCACGTTGCCGTCGGCGAATCGCCCGTAGCAGCCGTTGCCGCCGGTGGACTTGGGGAACAGCACGTTCTCCCCCTCCGCCCGGTCCGCGGCGGACTTGTCGATGGTCAGCCAGTACTGGGCACCGTCCCTGGTGCCGTTGTGCTGGGGCTGGTTGTCGCTGCGGAACAGGGTGATCTCGGCCCGCAGGTTCTGCTCCGGCTGCCGGGATCCCCAGTAGCAACGGACGTCCACCGTCTGCAGGTCGCCCTGGCCCCTGGCGGCCTGGGTGTCGGTGGTCTTCTTCGAGTTCGCCGGCTCCAGGGCGGGGAACAGGGTGAGCTTGGCGTGCAGCGCGGCGCAGTCGGGCAGGTCGTTGTGCTTGTCAGCGGGACCGGCCTCGGCGGTGGCGGTGTCCTGCGGGGTGTCGGCGGAGTCGTCAGTGGTCAGCGCGATGACCACGCCGATCCCGGCCGCCAGCAGCACGGCCAGGCCGGCCGCGAGCGCGATCATCGGCCCGTTGGACTTCTTCGGCGGCTGTGGGTAGCCGTAGGGCGGTGGGTACTGCGGCTGCTGCTGGTACGGACCCGGTTGCATGGTCATCATCCTGGCCCAGACGCCACTCCGGCGAGGGCCGAACCGCACATGATGCGAGGATGGGTCCGTGTCTGCCGAAGTCATGATCTGGATCGCCGTCGCCGTCGCCGCGGTGCTGCTCGTCGCACTCGTCACCGGGGTCGTGCTGGCCCGCCGCCGCCGGGTCAGCCTCGCCGAGCAGGACAAGCCCGTGGTCGAGGGCCGTCCGGGCTACCAGGCGGATCGCAAGATCAGTTTCGCCCCCGGCGGCGAGGCCGCGACCGCGGAACCCGAACCGCACCCGGTGACCGAGCGCACCGAGGTCGACGGCCAGCCCGGCGTCGGCGACGACGCCGCGGTGCCCAGGGACACCCCGCGCCGGGACATCGTGGACGTGCCGCTGCCCCCGGCCGCCGAGGCTCCGGCCCCGATCGAGCCGATCGTGGTGGCCCAGACGCACCCGGTGCCCGAGAACATCGAGCCCGCCGCCGGTCGCCTGGAGCGGCTGCGCGGCAGGCTGGCCAAGTCCCGCTCCGCCTTCGGCCAGGGCCTGCTCGGCCTGCTCGGCGCGGGCGACCTGGACGAGGACTCCTGGACCGAGGTCGAGGACACCCTGCTGCTGGCCGACCTGGGCGCGGCCACCACCGCGGAGATCATCGAGCGGCTGCGCGCGGAGATCGTCACCCGCGGCGTGCGCACCCCGGAGGCGGCCCGCGCGGTGCTGCGCGAGGTGCTGGTGGACGCGCTCAAGCCGGAGATGGACCGCTCGGTGCGCGCCCTGCCGCACGACGGCCGCCCGGCGGTGCTGCTGGTCACCGGCGTCAACGGCACCGGCAAGACCACCACCACCGGCAAGCTGGCCAGGGTGCTGGTCGGCGACGGCCGCACCGTGATCCTGGGCGCGGCGGACACCTTCCGCGCCGCCGCCGCCGAGCAGCTGGCCACCTGGGCCGAGCGCGCGGGCGCGGAGATCGTGCGCGGCAAGGAGGGCGCGGACCCGGCCAGCGTGGCCTTCGACGCGGTCAAGCGCGGCGTGGACGCCGGGGTGGACGCCGTGCTGGTGGACACCGCGGGCCGCCTGCACACCAAGACCGGCCTGATGGACGAGCTGGGCAAGGTCAAGCGGGTGGTGGAGAAGCAGGCCAAGGTGGACGAGGTGCTGCTGGTGCTGGACGCCACCACCGGCCAGAACGGCCTCACCCAGGCCAGGGTTTTCTCCGACGTGGTCGAGGTGACCGGCATCGTGCTGACCAAGCTGGACGGCACCGCCAAGGGCGGCATCGTCTTCCAGGTGCAGCGCGAGCTGGGCGTCCCGGTCAAGCTGGTCGGCCTGGGCGAGGGCCCGGACGACCTGGCCCCGTTCACCCCCGGCGCCTTCGTGGACGCCCTGCTCAGCTGACCAGGAGCCGGTGCAGGTCCTCGGCCTCCCGGAAGCCGGGGACCACCCGGGAACCCGTGCGCAGGTCCACGGCCAGCTGCCGGTAGAGCCCGGCCACGTTCACCGCGGCCACCGGCAGGTCCGGTTCGGGCAGTGGCACCGGCCTGCCGTGGGTGTCCAGCAGCTCCAGCCGCCCGATCTGCGGCTGGATGGACATCAGCTCGGCATCCGGCGTGGAGGCCAGGGTCAGGCTGCCCTCGGTGCCGCTGATCTCCAGCCGGACCCTGGGCCGGTGCGCCTCGCCGTCGTGCACCAGCACCGTGGCCAGCACGCCGCCGTCCAGCTCGGCCACCGCGGCGAAGTGGTCGGGCGCGGTCACCGCGATCCGCTCCCCGGTCTCGGCGATCACCTGCTCCGGCACCTGGAGCGTGCTGCGCGCGGTGAGCCCGCGGATCGGGCCGAGCAGGTGCCGCAGCAGGTCCACCGCGTGCCCGCCGAGCACCTCCACCAGCCCGGCGCCGTTGGCCCGGTCGAAGGTGTAGGCGGTCCAAGCCGGTGCCCCGTCCGGGCCGCCCTTGGCCCGCGCGCAGAGCAGGGTGGCGGTCCGGATCCGCCCGAGCCGCCCGTCCGCGACCAGCCGCCGGGCCGCGACCACCGCGGGGGAGAACCGCCCCTGCAAGCCGACCACCGCGCGCACGCCCGCGGCCTCGGCCTCCTCAGCCAGCTCCCGGGCCTGCGCCGGGTGCAGCGCCAGCGGCCACTCGCAGAGCACGTGCTTGCCCGCCCGCAGCGCGGCCCGCACCAGCTCGGCGTGCGCCGGCACCTTCACCGTGACCACCACCAGGTCCACCTCGGGATGACCGGCCAGCTCCGCGGCGTCGGTGCAGGCGTGCCGCGCGCCGAACCGTTCCCTGGCCAGCGCCGCGCTCTCCGCCTTGGTGGTGCCCACCGCCACCAGCTCGTACTCCGGCTGGGCGGCCAGCGCGGGGACGTGCGCCCTGGCCGCCCAGCCGCGGTCCGGGCTGGCGCCCAGGATGCCGACTCCGATCATCGGCACCTCCTCCTAAACGGGTCACGCTGACCCGTTTAGCGCCGACCTTGGACTGCCGCCATGTCCGCCGTCGAGGAGCTGCTCGCCACCGGCGCCGCCCGCGCCGACGCCCGGCGCAACGTGGCCCGGCTGGTCGCCGCCGCCCGCGAGGCACTGGACGAGCAGGGCCTGGGCGTCACCACCAGGGAGATCGCGCACCGGGCAGGGGTCGGCCTGGGCACCGTGCACCGCCGGGTGCCCTCGGTGCGGAAGCTGGTCGCCGCGATCCTGGCCGACACCATCGACACGATGATCGAGCTGGCCCGGCAGGCCGCGGCCGAGCCGGACCCGTGGCCGGCCTTCACCGGCTTCGCGGAGAGCTACGTGCAGCTGCGCGCGGCCAGCTGCGGCCTGCACGCCGCCCTCGCCGGCGCGGGCGGCCCCGACCTCACCGAGCCGGTCGAGCGCCTGCGCGCCGCGGTCACCCTGCTGGTGCGGCGGGCTCAGGACGCCGGTGCGATCCGGACCGACCTGGACGCCCACGACGTGGTCTTCCTGCTGGCCACGGCCATCCCGGCCGAGCGCACCCTGGGCCTGCTCGCCCGGCCGGAGCAGTGGCGGCGCAATCTCGGCGTCCTGTTGGACGGTCTGCGCAACCCAGCCGTAACACCGGCCTCGGCACAGTTCACTTCGGTGAAACCTCCGGCGTAACCGGACGAAACACCGCCTCTCGATCCTTCACCGCAACGTGGCAGGCACGGGAGGACTACGAGAATGAACCAAGGCGACACCGCCTGGGTGCTGATCAGCGCCGCTCTGGTGCTGCTCATGACGCCGGGGCTTGCGTTCTTCTACGGCGGCATGGTGCGCGCGAAGAGTGTGCTCAACATGCTGATGATGAGTGTCGGCAGCATGGCCGTGGTCGGCGTGCTGTGGATCCTGTACGGCTACTCCTTCAGCTTCGGCAAGGACGTGGCAGGTGGCTGGCTGGCCGACCCGGCCGAGTTCTTCGGCCTCAGCGGGCTGATGAGCCCGGAGGCGGTCTCGGGCACCATCCCGACGCTGGCCTTCGTCGCCTTCCAGGCCATGTTCGCGATCATCACCGTCGCGCTGATCTCCGGCGCGATCGCCGACCGCACCCGGTTCGTGCCGTGGCTGGTCTTCGCCGCGATCTGGGTCACCGTGGTCTACTTCCCGGTCGCGCACTGGGTCTTCGACTTCGACGGCAAGGACGCAGACGGCAACGTGACCGACCCCGGCGGCTGGATCGCCAACCAGCTGGGCGCGATCGACTTCGCCGGTGGCACCGCGGTGCACATCAACGCGGGTGCGGCCGCACTGGCCCTGGTGCTGGTGCTCGGCAAGCGGCGCGGCTGGCCCAAGGAGCCGATGAAGCCGCACAACCTGCCGTTCGTGGTGCTCGGCGCCGGTCTGCTGTGGTTCGGCTGGTTCGGCTTCAACGCCGGTTCCGCGCTGGCCGCCAACACCACCGCCGCGGTCACCTTCGTCAACACCATCGGCGCCACCGCGGCGGCGATGATCGGCTGGCTGGTGGTGGAGCGCTTCCGCGACGGCAAGCCCACCACCCTCGGCGCGGCCTCGGGCATCGTGGCCGGCCTGGTCGCCATCACCCCGGCCTGCTCGGCGGTCAGCCCGATCGGCGCGCTGGCCATCGGCGTCATCGCCGGTGTGGTCTGCGCCCTCGCGGTGGGCCTGAAGTACAAGCTGGGCTACGACGACTCGCTCGACGTGGTCGGCGTGCACCTGGTCGGCGGCCTGGCTGGCACCCTGCTGATCGGCCTGTTCGCCACCGACGCGGCCCCGGCCGCGGCCAAGGGCCTGTTCTACGGTGGCGGCCTCGAGCTGCTGGGCAAGCAGGCGGTCGGCGCGTTCGCGGTGCTCGTCTACTCCTTCGTGCTCTCCCTGCTCATCGGGTACCTGATCAAGGTCACCATCGGCTTCCGGGTCGAGGCGGAGGCCGAGGTCGAGGGCATCGACGACGCCGAGCACGCGGAGAGCGCCTACGACTTCGCCACCTTCGGCGGTCGGGGCGGCGCGTTCAAGCCCACGGGCTCCGCATCCACCGCGTCCCTTGAGGAGAGCAAGGCATGAAGCTGGTAACCGCGATCGTCAAGCCGTTCACCATCGACGACGTGAAGGCCGCGCTGGAGCAGCTGGGCGTGCTCGGCATGACCGTCAGCGAGGTCCAGGGCTACGGCAGGCAGAAGGGGCACACCGAGGTCTACCGCGGCGCGGAGTACGCCGTGGACTTCGTGCCCAAGATCCGCATCGAGGTGCTGATCGACGACACCGGGGTGGACAAGGTGGTCGACGCGATCGTCGAGTCCGCGCGCACCGGCAAGATCGGCGACGGCAAGGTGTGGGTGACCTCGGTGGACACCGTGGTGCGGGTGCGCACCGGGGAACGCGGCACTGACGCGATCTGAGGCGGAGCGTCGCATGAGCGCAGGGATCAGCGAGTCGGTCGGTCCCGCCGCGGGGGACCTGGTGCGGGCGCGGCAGTTGCTGCTGGCGCCCGCACCGGGCCACCGCAAGCTGGCCGCCGAGCCACTACGGGCGGCCCTGGTGGACCTGCACGACTTCTGGCTGGCCGCGCACGCCGGGCTGGCCGGGATCGGCGGGGCGGGCAGCGGCACCGCGCTGGTCGCGGTGGGCGCGCTGGGCCGCCGCGAGCTGGCCCCGTACTCCGACCTCGACCTGGTTCTTGTCCACAATGGACGGACCGAGGTGGGCGCGCTGGCCGACCGGCTGTGGTACCCGCTGTGGAACTCCGGCATCGGCCTGGACCACTCGGTGCGCACCACCGCCGAGGCGGAGAAGGTGGCCGGCGCGGACCTGCGCGCCGCGCTCGGCCTGCTGGAGGTGCGGCACCTGGTCGGCGACCAGTCGCTGTCCGACCGGCTCGCCGCCGGGGCCAGGCAGTCCTGGCGGGCCGGCATCCGGAACCGGTTCGAGGAGCTGGTGGAGGCCGCCGAGACGCGCTGGCAGCGCTCCGGCGAGGTCGCGCACCGGGTCGAGCCGGACCTCAAGAACGGCAAGGGCGGCCTGCGCGACCTGAACCTGCTGGACGCGCTGGCCGCCACCCAGCTGGTGGACCGGCCGGGCAAGGAGGTGCGCGAGGCCCGCACACTGCTGCTGGACGTGCGCACCGAGCTGCACCGGGCCTGCGGCAAGGCCCGCGACATCATCCGGGCCGAGGACGGCGACGAGATCGCCCTCGCGCTCGGCCTGCCGGACCGCTTCGAGCTGGCCCGGCTGCTCTCCGCCACCGGCCGCACCGTGGCCTACGCGGTGGACGTGGCCCTGCGCACCGCGCGCAACGCCTTGCCGCGCAAGGGTTTCGCCGCACTCAGCAGCCGCGCCCCGTGGAACCGCGGCCCGGCGCGGCGGCCACTGGACGACGGGGTCGTGCTGCACGGCGGCGAGGTCGCGCTGGCCCGCGACGCGGTGCCGGCCCGCGATCCCGGCCTGCTGCTGCGGGTGGCCGCCTCGGCCGCGCGCACCGGCAGCCCGATCGCCGCGGGCACCCTGGCCCGCCTGGCCGACTCCGCGCCCGAGCTGCGCCGCCCGTGGCCCAGCGAGGCCAGGCAGGAGCTGCTCGCCCTGCTCGGCTGCGGCCGCGGCCTGATCGGCGTGGTGGAGGCGCTGGACCGCACCGGCCTGTGGGGACGGCTGTTCCCGGAGTGGGGCGCGGTCCGCGACCTGCCGCCGCGCGATGCCGCGCACGCCTGGACGGTGGACCGGCACCTGGTGCACGCGGTGGCCAACGCGGCCCGGCTGGCCACCACCGTCTCCCGCCCCGACCTGCTGCTGCTGGCCACCCTGCTGCACGACATCGGCAAGGGCCGCGACGGCGACCACTCCGAGGTCGGCGCCGCACTGGCCACCCAGGTCTGCGAACGCCTCGGCCTGTGGCCCTCCGACGTCGCGGTCGTCGCCTCGGTCGTCCGCCACCACCTGTTGCTGCCGCACACCGCCACCCGCCGCGACGTGGAGGACCCGGCCACCGTGCACCGCGTGGTGGACACCCTCGGCGGCGACCCGGTGGTGCTGGAGCTGCTGCACGCCCTCGCCGAGGCCGACTCGCTGGCCACCGGCCCCGGCGTGTGGACGGAGTGGAAGGCCGCGCTGATCGCCGACCTGGCCCGCCGCTGCCGCGCCGCCATGGCGGGGGAGCAGCTGGCAGGACCGGGCCCGCTGCCCGCCGAACAGGCCGAACTGGCCGAGTCCGCGGTGGCCACCGGCAAACCGCACGTGGTGATCACCCCGTCCGGCCACACCGCCACGGTCACCGTGCTGGCCCCCGACCGGATCGGCCTGCTGTCCCTGGCCAGCGGCGTGCTCGCGCTGAACTCGCTGGAGGTGCACGCGGCCGAGGTCAGCGCGCACGCCGGCGCGGGCGTGGAGACCTTCACCGTGTCCCCGCGCTTCGGCACCCTGCCCGATGCCGCGCTGCTGCGCGAACAGCTGGTCAAGGTGCTCGACGGCACGCTGTCCCTGGCCGACCGCCTGGCCGCCAAGGAACGCGACTACGGCGGCCCGCCGGAGGAGATCGCCCCGCCCAGGGTGCTGTGGTTCGACGACGAGGCCAGCGGCGCGGTGGTGATGGAGCTGCGCGCCACCGACCGCATCGGCCTGCTGCACCGCGTCGCCGCGGCCTTGGAGGCGTGCAAGGTCGACGTCCGCTGGGCCAGGGTGGCCACCCTGGGCGGCACGGTTGTCGACTCCTTCAGCATCACCACCAGCGACAACGGCCTCGCCGAGCCGGGCAGCCCAGCCCGCCGCAAGATCGAGAAGGCGGTGCTGGCCGCCGCGCGTTGACCGGGCACCGCGCGCGAGACCGGCTCCGCCACGGGTGAAGCTACCCCTCCGTACCCGGGCGGGCGGCTGCCTAGCGGGACGTAGGTGGTTCTACCCAGGCCGGATCACGGCCCATCACGCTGCGCTGACCTGCGCGAATCGGTCAGGCTGAGCACCGTGACGCGGTTCGGGGACCACGGTGGGGAGCCGTGGCAGGAGGCCAGAGCGTCACAAGCGGAGAGCCGGTGGCGGCCCGGCAGAGGGGTCCAGGCCGCCACCGGTGCTCTCCAGACTCAACCTGTTGACCCGCTGTCGATGGGCTGTGGGCGGAACGTCCGGGTTGGCCCCGTACGTTGTTCAAGTGTGGACAGCACCGGCGTGACCTCGAGCCGCCCCGGCATCGGACCACTCGTGGTCCGCGCGGGCCCCCGCGACCTGATGCTGCTGGCCGGCCTACCCGGCGCGGGCAAGTCCTCGCTGCTCCGCAAGCTGCGCGCCAGCGGCCCGTACACCGTGCTCGACTCCGACCAGGTCCGCGACCCGCTGGCGGCCCGGCTGCCGAACCTGCCCTACCGCTGCTACCGCCCGCTGGTGCACCTGCTGCACCACCTGCGCATCATCTGGGCCGCGCTCACCACCAGGGGACCGGTGCTCGTGCACGAGCCCGCCACCAGGGTCATCACCCGCAGCTGGCTGTCCGTGCTGGCCCGGCTCACCGGCCGCACGCCGCGGATGCTGTGGCTGGAGGTCACCCCCGAACAGGCGCGCACCGGACAGCGCGAACGCGGCCGGGTCATCCCGGCGCACTCCTTCGCCAAGCACGTGCGCCGCGCGCTGCGGATCAGCGCCCGGCTCACCGCCGGACGCCCGCTGCGGGGCTGGCCGAAGGCCACCGTGATCTACCGCAGCGACGTCGCCAACGGGCTGAAACTGGAGTTGGTGGGTTCGCGGTCGAGCTGACGGCTAGCCTTAGGGGCAGGAACTCTGTTGCCGTCCTGACCCCGCTGGAGCCCGTGACCCGTGTTCGACAACCTCTCCGACCGCCTCACATCGGTCCTGAAGAACCTGCGCGGCAAGGGCAAGCTGTCCGACGCCGACATCGACGCGACCTGTCGCGAGATCAGGATCGCACTGCTCGAGGCCGACGTGGCGCTGCCCGTCGTGCGCACCTTCATCGCGCAGATCAAGGAGCGGGCCAAGGGCGCCGAGGTCTCCCAGGCGCTCAACCCGGCCCAGCAGGTCGTCAAGATCGTCAACGAGGAGCTGGTCGCCATCCTCGGCGGCGAGACCCGGCGGCTGAACCTGGCCAAGACCCCGCCCACGGTGATCATGCTCGCCGGTCTGCAGGGCGCGGGTAAGACCACCCTGGCCGGCAAGCTGGCCAAGCACCTGGCCGGGCAGAACCACACCCCGCTGCTGGTCGCCTGCGACCTCCAGCGGCCCAACGCGGTCAACCAGCTCCAGGTGGTCGGCCAGCGCGCGGGCGTGCCGGTGTTCGCGCCGGAGCCCGGCAACGGCGTTGGCGACCCGGTCGCGGTGGCCAGGCAGGCCATCGAGGAAGCCCGCAAGTCCCAGCACGACCTGGTCATCGTCGACACCGCCGGCCGCCTCGGCGTCGACGAGGAGCTGATGAAGCAGGCCGCCGACATCCGCGACGCGGTGCAGCCCGACGAGGTGCTGTTCGTGGTCGACGCGATGATCGGCCAGGACGCGGTCAGCACCGCGACCGCCTTCCAGGAGGGCGTCGGCTTCACCGGCGTCGTGCTGACCAAGCTCGACGGCGACGCCCGCGGTGGCGCCGCGCTCAGCGTCCGCGAGGTCACCGGCCAGCCGATCATGTACGCCTCCAACGGGGAGAAGCTGGAGGACTTCGACGTCTTCCACCCCGACCGGATGGCCAGCCGCATCCTCGGCATGGGCGACGTGCTCACCCTGATCGAGCAGGCCGAGCAGGTCTTCGACGCGCGCGAGGCGGAGAAGCAGGCGCAGAAGCTCGGCGCCGGCGAGCTGACCCTGGAGGACTTCCTCCAGCAGATGATGGCCGTGCGCAAGATGGGCCCGCTGTCCAACATCCTCGGCATGCTGCCCGGCGCCGGGCAGATGAAGGACGCCATCGCCCAGGTCGACGAGAAGCACCTGGACCGCGTGCAGGCGATCATCCGCGGCATGACCCCGGCCGAGCGGTCCGACCCGAAGATCATCAACGCCTCGCGGCGGCAGCGCATCGCCAAGGGCTCCGGCGTGCCGGTCAGCGAGATCAACAACCTGGTCAACCGCTTCTTCGACGCGAAGAAGATGATGCAGCAGATGGCCGGTCGCTTCGGCATCGGCGGCGGCAGCGCCACCAGGGGCGGCGGCAAGGGCCGCAAGGGCAAGAAGGGGAAGAAGGGCAAGGGCCCGACCCCGCCCAAGATCCGCGGCGGCTTCCCCGGCATGGGCGGCATGCCCGGCTTCCCCGGCGGCATGCCCGACCTCTCCGGCATGCCCAAGGGGCTCAACGAGCTGCCCCCGGCGCTGTCCAACATGGACCAGCTGCCGCCCGGTTTCGACCCCTCGAAGCTGAAGTTCGACAAGTGACGCAGGCTCGACCCCCGTTCCACCTGCGCGGCGTCCTCCTGCCGGAGGGCGAGCACCGGGACCTGTGGATCGCGGACGGGCTCGTCTCGCACGAGCCCGTCCGCGACGCGGTGACCCTGGCCGAGGGCGGCTACCTGCTGCCCGGCCTGGTCGACGCGCACTGCCACGTGGGCCTGGGTCCCAGCGGCGCGGTCGAGCTGCCCGAGGCGGCCGAACAGGCCGAGACCGACCGGGACGCGGGCACCCTGCTGATCCGCGACTGCGGCTCCCCGCTGGACACCCGCCCGTTGCAGGAGCGCGAGGACCTGCCCCGGATCATCCGCGCCGGCAAGCACATCGCCCGCCCCAAGCGCTACATCCCCTATGTCAGCGCCGACCTGGAGCACGAGGAGCTGCTGCCGGCCACCGTGGCCGAGCAGGCGGCCTACGGCGACGGCTGGGTCAAGCTGGTCGGCGACTGGATCGACCGGAGCACCGGCGACCTGGCCCCGCTCTGGTCGGACGAGGTCCTCACCGAGGCCATCGCCGTCGCGCACGCCGCGGGCGCTCGGGTCACCGCGCACGTGTTCTCAGAGGACGCGGTCCCCGGCCTGGTCAACGCGGGCATCGACTGCATCGAACACGGCACCGGCCTCACCGGGGACACCATCGCCGAGATGGCCAGGCGCGGCACCGCCCTGGTGCCCACCCTGATCAACATCGAGACCTTCCCCGGCATCGCGGCCAAGGCGGGCAAGTACCCCCGCTACGCCGAGCACATGCGCGCCCTGCACGCCCGCAACGACGCCACCGTGGCCGCCGCGATCGAGGCGGGCGTCCCGGTCTACGCGGGCACCGACGCCGGCGGCGGCATCAAGCACGGCCGCATCGCCGACGAGATCGCCGCCCTGCGCCGCGTCGGCATGACCGCCGAAGCCGCCATCGGCGCCGCCTCCTGGTCCGCCCGCGCCTGGCTGGGCAGGCCCGCGCTGGCCCACGGCGCCCCCGCGGACCTGGTCGTCTACGCCGAAGACCCCCGAGCCGACCTGCGGGTGCTGCGCGCCCCGGAGCTGGTCGTGCTGGGCGGCCACCCGTACACCTGACCCGGCGGAGGACCAGATGACAGGTGCGCCACACCAGGACGACGAGGCCACACCACCCACCGGCTTCGCCCGTCCCGCCACCCAACCCGCGCCCCCGGCCGCGCAGGCCCCGCCCGCGGCCGCACCCGCGCCCAGCAGCCCGCCCGCGCCTGCCGCACCTCCCGTCGCCCAGCTCCCACCCGGCCTCGGCGACCCACCAGCCACCTTCCCGGCCCTCACCCACCCCCCGGCGTCCCCCGCCACCCCACCCGGCCTGGACCAGCTCCCGGCCACCGCACCCCCACCCCCGGCCCCCTCGCCCGCCTTCACCCCGATCCAGGCCACCCAACCCCCGTCCTGGTCCGCCTACTCCGCCCCCATGCGCGGCGTCGACCAGAACCAGAACCCCTACCTGCACCCCCGCTTCTACGAGGCGCAACAGGTCGCCGCCACCCGCACCAGCGTGCACTGGGGCATCCTGGTCTTCGTCCTCGGCTACGGCGCCTTCCACCTGGTCGGACTGGTGATCAGCTCGGTGATGGCCGGCCAGGTCAGCGGCTTCGACCCGGCCGAGCCCCCGGTGCTCGGCCCGCTGCTGCTGCTCTCCTTCGTGCCCAACCTGTTCCTCGGCCTGGTTCCGGCCATCGCCAGCTGGTGGAAGGGCAGCGGCCTGCGCCGCGACTTCGGCATCGTGCCCACCCTGCGCGACGTCAAGGTCGGCCTGGTCTGCGGCGTGATCTCCATCGGCGCCGCCTTCCTGATCAACCTGATCGTGTTCGGCCTGCGCGGCGAGCCCTCCGCCCCGTCGAGTGGCCTGGTCGCCACCAACGAGGGACGCACGATCTGGCTGGCCCTGTTCGCGCTGTTCCTGTTCCTCGGCGCCCCGCTCACCGAGGAGCTGCTGACCAGGGGCGCGCTCTGGGGCGCGCTGGAGCAGTACCGGGTGCCCAGGTTCGCCATCCTGGTGCTCACCGCGCTGGTCTTCTCGCTCATGCACCAGGAGCCCGAACGCACCCTCGGACTGTTCGCCCAGGGCATCGCGATGGGCTGGGCCAGAATGCTCACCGGACGGATCGGCGCCAGCATCGTGGCGCACGCGGTGAACAACCTGCTGCCGGCCGCGTTGATCTTCTTCGCGGCGGACCTCGTACAGGGCGGCTGAACCGGGTAGTCCTACTGGCTAAGGTGGGACAGTTCTTCCCGATCGCAACCCCCCAGCTGTTCGGAGGCGCCCGTGAACGCATCGCAGACGCCGGAGCCGTTGGGCGAACCCCCGGCCGCACTCCGGTGGTGGACGACGTTGCGCTCCCTCGGCGAGCGTCCTGCCGATGCGCTCTTCGACACCCCGGCCAAGCCGCACAAGTGGGGCTTCGGCGCCTTCCTGATCTCCTTCGGCGCGTTCCTGCTGGTCTCGGTCACGCTCAGCGCCCTGTTCCGGCCCGCCCCCGGCGACCGGATCGGCCCGCTGGAGCTGGTCGCGGTGCTGTCCCTGCCCACCCTGACCGGCGCGCTGGTCGCGGTGCTGATCACCGTGGTGCGCGGCAACGGCCCGCTGGCCGACCTGCGGCTGCGCTGGAACTGGCGGCACGCCAGCATCGGGCTGGCCATCGGCGCGATCGCCCTGGTGCCCACCCTCTACGCCACCCGGCTCTGGGCCGCCTGGGTGGGCAACGACCAGGCCACCTCCGCGGTCGGCAAGGTGCTCGACGGGGTGTCCATGTCCCCGGTGCTGGCCGCGATCGTGTTCCTGCACCTGTGGCTGGTCGGCCCGCTCTGCGAGGAGATCGTCTACCGCGGCCTGCTGTGGGGCGCGGTGGAACGGCTCGGCTGGGGCCGCTGGGCCGCGTTCGTGCTCAGCACCATGGTCTTCGCGGTCGCCCACTTCGAGCCGGAACGCACCCCGCTGCTGCTGTTCATCGCCATCCCGATGGGCCTGGCCAGGATGTACACCGGCGGCCTGCTGGCCAGCATCGTGGTGCACCAGGTCAACAACCTGCTGCCCGCGCTGGGCATGCTGCTGATCATGACAGGGGTGATCCCGGCGTGAGGCTGGACCTCAACAGCGACCTCGGCGAGGGCTTCGGCATCTGGCGGCTGGGCGATGACGAGGCACTGCTGGCGGTGGTCACCTCGGCGAACGTGGCCTGCGGCTTCCACGCCGGCGATCCGGCCACCATGCGCAGGGTCTGCCAGGCCGCGACCGCCGCCGGGGTCGCGGTCGGCGCCCAGGTCTCCTACCGCGACCTGGCCGGGTTCGGCCGCCGGTTCATCGACGCCGACCCGGCCGAGCTGGCCGACGAGGTGCTCTACCAGATCGGCGCGCTGTCCGCCTGCGCCCGCGCGGCCGGCACCGAGGTCCGCTACGTCAAGCCGCACGGCGCGCTCTACAACGCCGTGGTGCACCACGAGGCCCAGGCCGCCGCCGTGGTCGCCGGGGTGCGCGCCTTCGGCGAGCTGCCCGTGCTCGGCCTGCCCGGTTCCCGGCTGCTCGCCGCCGCCGAGGCCGCCGGACTGCCCGCGGTGCAAGAGGCATTCGCCGACCGCGGCTACACCCCGGAGGGCACCCTGGTGCCGCGCGGTCAGCCCGGCGCGCTGCTGACCAGCACCGAGGACGTGGTCGAGCGCGCGGTGCGACTGGCCGAGCGCGGCGAGATCCTCGCGGTGGACGGGTCCGTGCTGGTCAGCGGCGCGCGCTCGCTCTGCCTGCACGGGGACACCCCCGGCGCGGTCGCGCACGCGGTCGCGGTCCGGGCCGCGCTGACCGAGGCCGGCGTCACCCTCACCGCCTTCGCCTGACCCCGAATTCGTCCCCCCGCCACCCCATCTGGCACAATGGCTGGCTGTCCGCCATGGTCGGTCCCTCTCACCGTGCCACGGCTCCGACAACCGAGCGCACCGCCCCCGCAACCCCACGCGGGCAGGCAGGCGCTCACCCGTGAGCAGCACAGAATTTCGAGGAGCACCGCTACCCGTGGCCGTCAAGATCAAGCTCATGCGCCTTGGCAAGATCCGCCAGCCGTACTACCGCATCGTGGTCGCCGACGCACGCACCCGCCGCAACGGCAAGGCGATCGAGACGATCGGCAAGTACCACCCCAAGGACGAGCCGAGCTTCATCGAGGTCAACGCCGAGCGTGCGGCGTACTGGCTGGGTGTCGGCGCGCAGCCGACCGAGCCCGTGCAGCGCCTGCTCGAGCTGACCGGTGACTGGCAGAAGTTCAAGGGCCTGCCGGCCCCCGCCGAGGGCACCCTGAAGGTCAAGGAGCCCAAGGCCGACAAGAAGGCGCTGTTCGAGGCCGCGCTCGCCGCCGCTGGCGACGAGCCGTCGACCGACGCCACCACCCCGAAGCAGAAGAAGGCCCCGAAGAAGGCCGAGAAGGCCGCCGACGAGGCCCCCGCGTCCGCCGAGGGCGCCGAGAAGGCTGAGGACGCCGGCGCATGACGGTACTCGCGGACGCTCTCGAGCACCTGGTCCGCGGCATCGTCGACCACCCGGACGACGTGCGCGTCCAGCTGATCACGACCCGCCGCGGGCGAACCCTCGAGGTGCACGTGCACCCCGAGGACCTCGGCAAGGTGATCGGCAGGGGCGGTCGCACGGCGACCGCGCTGCGCACCGTCATGTCCGGCATCGGCGGCCGGGGCCTCCGGGTCGACGTCGTCGACACCGACCGCTGAGCACCGCGGACGTCATCTCCGTGAGCACCGAAGTGGTCGTCGGGCGCATCGCCCGGTCGCACGGCATCCGCGGCGAGCTCGTCGTGGACGTGCACACCGACGAGCCGGACGACCGGTTCGCCATCGGCACCGTCCTGACGGGCAAGCCCCGTCAGGGCGCGTCCAGGAGCCTCACCATCACAGCCGCCCGGCCACACGCCGGGCGGCTGCTGGTGACCTTCGAGGGCGTGGCCGACCGTTCCGCCGCGGACGCCCTCCGCGGGGTCCTGCTCACCGTCCCGGTCAGCGAGCTGCCCGAGATCACCGAGCCGGACGCCTTCTACGACCACCAGCTGGAGGGCCTGGCCGCGGTGGACACCACCGGAGCCGCCATCGGCGTGGTCCGCGAGGTCCTGCACGGCCCGGCAGGCGAGCTGCTCGTGCTCGACGCCGACGGCGCCGAACTGCTCGTGCCGTTTGTCAGGGCCATCGTGCCGGAGGTCGACCTCCAAGGCCGCAGGGTTGTCATCGACCCACCCGAAGGCCTCTTCGACCAGTAGAAACGAACGCGCGTGCGCCTGGACGTCATCACCATCTTCCCCGAGTACGTCGCCCCGCTGCGCGAGGCGCTGCTCGGCAAGGCCCTCGACCGCGGCCTCATCCAGCTCGGCGTGCACGACCTGCGGAACTACGCGCACGACGTGCACCGCTCGGTCGACGACAGCCCCTACGGCGGCGGTCCGGGCATGGTGATGAAGCCGCAGGTCTGGGGCGAGGCCCTGGACGACATCTGCCCGGCCGAGCCCGCGCCCCGGCTGATCGTGCCCACGCCGGCGGGCCGCCCGTTCACCCAGGCCATGGCCCAGGCCTACGCCAGGGAAGAGCACCTGGTCTTCGCCTGCGGCCGCTACGAGGGCATCGACCAGCGCGTGGTCGACGCCGCCTCGGCGCGGATGCCGGTGGACGAGGTCTCCATCGGCGACTACGTGCTCATCGGCGGCGAGGCCGCGGTGCTGGTCATGGTCGAGGCCGTGGTCCGGCTGCTGCCGGGGGTGCTGGGCAACCAGGCCTCGCACGAGCAGGACTCCTTCTCCGACGGCCTGCTGGAAGGCCCCAGCTACACCAGGCCCGAGGTCTGGCAGGGCCTGCCGGTGCCGGAGGTGCTCCGCTCCGGCAACCACGCCGCGATCAACCGCTGGCGCCGCGACCGCGCCCTGGAGCGCACCTACCACCGCCGCCCCGACCTGCTGGCCGCGCTGACCGAGGACGCGCTGGACAAGCACGACCGGAAGCTGCTCGACCAGCTGCGCGCCCAGGACCACCAGTCCTGACCAGGTCGATTTCGTGCCCGACTACCCCGTCTGGCACACTGGACAGGTTGCTGCTGCCGGTCGCTGACCGGCGCGCACACCGGAAGCTCACCCCTGACGGGCCCTCTCGCGGACACGGCGACGGACCTAGGGCGTAAGTGAGAACTCTGAGAATGACGAGGACGGAACACCCATGAACACCCTGGACGCTCTGGACGCCCAGTCGCTGCGTTCTGACATCCCGGAATTCCGACCGGGCGACACGCTGAAGGTGCACGTTCGCGTCATCGAGGGTTCTCGTGAGCGCGTCCAGGTGTTCCAGGGCGTGGTCATCCGCCGCCAGAACGGTGGCATCCGCGAGACCTTCACCGTCCGCAAGGTCTCCTTCGGCGTCGGCGTCGAGCGCACCTTCCCGGTGCACTCCCCGAACCTGGCCAAGATCGAGCTGGTGACCCGCGGCGACGTGCGCCGGGCCAAGCTCTACTACCTGCGCGAGCTGCGCGGCAAGGCCGCGAAGATCAAGGAGAAGCGGGACACGGTCCCCGCCAAGTGATCGGGGCGAAGTCCCGTCACGTAGCCTGACTTGGTGGCCGACATCGTGGCTTCCCAGCCTCAGCACAACGATCCGGATGACTCCACCCCCGCCCACGGCACCCCGCGTGCCGGGGCCGGGGCAACGGAGGAGAAGCCCTTCCATACGAAGAAGCCCAAGAAAAAGGGCTCCTTCTGGAAGGAGTTGCCGATCCTGATCGTGGTCGCGCTGCTGCTCACCTTCCTGATCCAGGAGTTCCTGGCCCGGGTGTACGTGATCCCGTCGCAGTCGATGGAGCAGACCCTCCACGGCTGCGCCGGGTGCACGAACGACCGGGTGCTGGTCGACAAGGTGACCTACCGCTTCAGCAACCCCGAGCCGGGTGACGTCGTGGTCTTCCGCGGCCCCGACTCGTGGAGCCCGGAGATCGTGGGGTCCCGCTCGTCGAACTCCTTCGTCCGCTGGCTGCAGGGCCTCGGCTCGTTCATCGGCCTCGCGCCGCCGGACGAGCGGGACTTCGTCAAGCGGGTGATCGCGGTCGGCGGGCAGACGGTGCAGTGCTGCGACGACCAGAACCGGCTGCTGGTCGACGGCAAGCCGCTGACCGAGCCGTACCTGTACTGGGAGGCCGACCGCGGCGGTCCCGAGGACCAGACCCGGTTCGGCCCGATCACGGTGCCGCAGGGCCATCTCTGGATGATGGGCGACAACCGGAACAACTCCTCGGACTCCCGTGCCGAGGGCCACGGTCCGGTGCCGGTGGACAACGTGATCGGCAAGGCGCAGGTCATCGTGCTGCCGCCGAGCCGCTGGCAGGGCATCGACGACCCGAACCCGCAGGCCGTCGCCCTCGGTGCCGCGCCGTGGCAGGCGGGGATTCCCGCCGGGGTCGGCATCGCGGGCGCGGTGCCCACGCTCTGGCTGATCCGCCGGGGCCTACGGCCGCTGCGTTCGCGGCAGAAGCGGGAACGCGACTGACCATGGCAGGGGCGAGGACGCGTCCGGCCGGTCGCGCCCATGATCGCCGCGCCGCGCCACCCGCCGAGCTGCCCTGCCCACCGCGCGCGGTGGTCCGTGGCAGCTCGGGCAACTGGGCCTTGCAGGCCGCGCTGGACCGGCGCGGCCTTGGCCCGGTGGCCGGGGTGGACGAGGCGGGCCGGGGCGCCTGTGCCGGACCGCTGGTGGTGGCGGCCTGCGTGCTGCGGCCGGGTGACGTCCGCCGGTTCGAGGGCCTGACCGACTCCAAGCTGCTCACTCCGGCCGCCCGCGACCGGATGTACGACCTGGTGCTGGACCGGGCGCTGGCGCACTCCGTGGTGGTGATCGACCCGGCCGAGGTCGACGCACTGGGCATCCACGTGGTGAACCTGGAGGGCATGCGCCGGGCGGTGGCCCGACTGGCCACCCACCCCGGTTACGTGCTCACCGACGGCTTCCGGGTGCCCGGCCTGACCGCGCCGAACATGCCGGTGGTCAAGGGCGACCAGGCGGTGGCCTGCGTGGCCGCGGCCAGCGTGCTGGCCAAGGTCACCAGGGACCGCATCATGACCGAGCTGCACCAGAAGTGGCCGCGGTACGGCTTCGAGGTGCACAAGGGCTACTGCACCGCGGAGCACAGCGCGGCACTGCGGGCGCACGGCCCGATCGACGAACACCGGTGGAGCTACGCGAACGTCATCGCGGCCGCCGCCGAACACGGCATGACCCCGCCCCGGCGGGTGAAAACCGGACTGCTCGCGACCGCCCGAAACGGCGTAGCCCCAGTAGTCCAGAATGTGTTGGTTCCACCAGGACGCCTCGCTGAGGAGGCGGCAGTGTCACGACGAGGGGTCGAAGGCGGATGAGCGCGGAGGATCTCGAGAAGTACGAGACCGAGATGGAGCTTCAGCTCTACAAGGAGTACCGCGACATAGTCGGTCAGTTCGCCTACGTCGTGGAGACCGAGCGGCGGTTCTACCTGGCCAACGCGGTGGACGTGCAGGTGCGCAACGCCGACGGCGAGGTCTACTTCGAGGTGCGCATGTCGGATGCGTGGGTGTGGGACATGTACCGCCCCGCACGGTTCGTGAAGAACGTCCGGGTGATCACCTTCAAGGACGTCAACGTCGAGGAGCTGGACAAGCCAGACCTCCGCCTCCCCGAATCCGGCCCCTTCGGCCAATAGCACACCCCCGCCCCACCCCCGCCCAAGATCGCGACCTATCCACACCCCCCGGGTCCCCACCCCGCCACCCACCCACTTATCCACACCCCGCCCCACCCCACCTGGCATTCCCCACCCGCTCCCACCAGGGTCGAAGAAGACACCCCGTCCTCCGACCCAGGAGCCCCCATGCCCCCCACGGCCACCCTCACCGCAACCCTGGAATCCCGCGCCACCGCCCACAACAAGACCCTGGGCCGCCGCGGCGAGGCCCTGGCCGCGCAATACCTGGAGTCCCAGGGCCTGACCATCCTGGACACCAACTACACCTGCCGCCACGGCGAGCTGGACCTCATCGCCACCGACGGCAAAACCCTCATCGTCTGCGAGGTCAAAACCCGCAGCGACCCGGCCTTCGAGCCCCCCGCCGCCGCCCTGACCCCCCGTCAGGCCCGCCGCATCCGCGAAACCACAGAATCCTGGCTCGCCCTGCACCACGTCCCCTGGGTCCCCATCCGCTGCGACCTCATAGCCATCCAATGGCCCCCAGGCGACCCCCCAATCCTCGACCACCGCCGCGCCATCCTCTAGCGCGCCACCGGCCGCCCCAGCCTGCCCACTGGCACTTCTCCGAGGCGTCCACCCGAGGTAGCAGCCCCCTTCTCGCCCCTCCGCACGCCCTTCACCCAGCCGAGCCACCAACAGTGCCTCGGCCACCCCCGCACGCCTTCAGCACTCCCCGGCCCCTCCCACCCAAGCCACTCACCCCTCCTCCCCGCCCCAACATCCCCAACGCCCTCCCATCTTCTCTGTCACCCCAACGTCTCTCCCCGCCCTCAACCTCCTCCTTCCCGCCTTCTCCGCCGCGCCGACACCTTCCACCACCCCATCTCCTCCCTCCCCTCCTCATCTGCCACACCGCCCCCTCCCACCCACCCATCCACCCATCCACCCATTCCTCCACCCGCCCACCGCTTCCGCTCTCCCCTCCGCCCGTCCCCGCCCCCTCCGACCCTCCCGTCTCTCCCGCCTCCTTCCTCCTCTCTTCTCCCTCCTCCCTTCCCTTCCCTTCCCTTCGCACTGCCTGGAGTTGCCCTCATGCCCCCGGCCAGAGCTTGGTCCGTAGCCCTCTTCGGCGTGGACGGCCTCCTCGTCGAGATCGAGGCCGACCTCGGCGGCGGTCGCCCTGGCGTACAGATCGTCGGCCTCCCCGACACCGCGCTCCAGCAGTCCAAGGAGCGGGTCAGGGCCGCTGTCTGCAACAGCGAAGAACCCTGGCCCGAGCGGAAGATCACCTTCGCCCTGTCACCCGCCGCCCTGCCCAAGACCGGTGCGGGCTACGACCTCGCCCTGGCCTGCGTGGCCCTCGCCGCCGCGGCCGCCATCCCCCAGGAGGCGCTCGACTCCACCGCCCTGCTCGGCGAACTGGCCCTGGACGGCAGGCTCCGCCCTATCCGCGGCGTCCTCCCGTCCCTGCTCGCCGCCCGGCGCGCGGGCATCCGCCGAGCCGTGGTGCCCACGCCCACACTTCCCGAGGCGGGCCTGGTGTCCGACCTGGACGTCTACGGTGCCAACACCCTCGCCGAAGTCCTCCGCTGGCTCCGCGGCCAAGCCGACCTGCCCACCCCGCCACCCACCACCGGCGCGCCCACAACCCCCTGCCCCGACCTGGCCGACGTCCTCGGCCAACCCGAGGCCCGCTGGGCACTCGAGGTCGCCGCCGCCGGCGGCCACCACCTCCTGCTCGTCGGCCCACCCGGTACCGGCAAGACCATGCTCGCCGAACGCCTCGTCGGCCTGGTGCCTCCCCTGACCAGCGAACAGTCCCTCGAGGTCACCGCCATCCACTCGCTGGCAGGCACCCTGTCCCCGGAGTCGCCGCTGGTCACCAGCCCGCCGTTCGTCGCCCCGCACCACTCCGTCTCGGTCGCCGGACTGATCGGCGGCGGCTCCGGCCTGGCCAAACCCGGTGCGATCAGCACCGCCCACCACGGAGTCCTGTTCATCGACGAGGCCGGCGAGCTCGGCCCGCAACGCCTGGAGTCCATGCGCACCGCACTGGAACAGGGCGAGGTCCGCCTGGCCCGCCGCGACGGCCTGGTCCGCTACCCATCCCGCTTCCAACTCGTCCTGGCCACCAACCCTTGTCCCTGCGCCCCACCCCGCGACAGCGAATGCGTCTGCCTGCCCCCAGCCCGCCGCCGGTACGCCGCCCGCCTGTCCGGCCCCCTGCTGGACCGGGTCGACCTCCAGGTCCGCATGCGCCCGCTCACCCACATGCACGTCGACCCCGACAACCCACCCGAGAACACCACCACCGTCCGCGAACGAGTCCTGGCCGCCCGCGAGCGTGCCCAGCACCGCTGGGCCAAACAAGGCTGGCTCAACAACGCCTCCGTCCCCGGCCAAGCCCTGCACCGCGAGTTCGCCCTGCCCAAATCGGCCACCACCCTGCTCGACAGATCCCTAGCCCACGGCCTCCTCTCCGGCCGAGGAGCCGACCGCTGCCTCCGAGTCGCCTGGACCCTGTGCGACCTCGACGAAGCCACCCGCCCCACCAGCGACCACGTAGCCGCCGCCCTGGAGTTCCGCGACCGAGCCGCCCGCCCCTGAACACCAACTCACCCGCCCCCGGCCTCCCCTCCGTCCCCCACAACACCCAAGTCCGCCACTAACCGTCCGAAGCCCCACTAACCGTCCGAAGCCCCACCGCCTGCCCAAAGGCCCACCAATCGCCCGAAGCCCCGCCGACCGCCCGAACTCCGGCCGACTGTGCGGACTCCTACCGACCGCCTGAACTCCTACCGACCGCCTGAACTCCCGCCGATCGCCGAACTCTCACCGATCGCCCGAACTCCCACCCACCGCCCGATTTCGCACCGACTGCCCGATGTCCCCACCAGCCCGTCAGGAGCCCCGTGAGCGTGGATGCCTCCCGCCTGCGCCTCGCCCGCGCCTATCTCTCGCGAGTCGCCGAACCCCCAGCCCCCGCGCTGCACCGCCTCATCAGTGAAGTGGGCCCGGTGGAAGCCGCCGACCGCGTCCACCGCGGCGACGTTCCAGAGCCCGTCGCCAGGACGACCGAGTCCCGGCGCAACGCGTTCCGTCCTCGTGATGATCTGGCCGCGGCCGCCGCCATCCAGGCCCGCTTGCTCATCCCGGAGGATCCCGACTGGCCCAGTTGGCAGTTCTCCAGCTTCATCGCCGCCGCGGCCCAGGGCTCCGAGGATGCCGTGCCGCCGTTGGCGCTGTGGGTGCGCGGCGATGCCTCGCTCGCCGGTCTGGTCGAACGCGCCGTCTCGGTCGTCGGCTCCCGCTCGGCGACCCCGTACGGCGAGGTGGTTGCCACCGAGCTAGGCATCGGACTGGCCGAGTTGGGCGTCACCGTCGTCTCCGGCGCGGCGATGGGCATCGACGGCGCTGCCCACAGTGGCGCGATCATCGGCAACGGACGCACCGTGGCCGTGGTCGCCTGCGGCCTGGACATCCCGTACCCGCTGGACCACCTCAGCCTGTTCCGCCGGATCGTCACCCGCGGCGGCTTGGTGATCAGCGAATACCCACCCGGCGTCAAACCAGCCAAGCACCGCTTCCTGATCCGGAACCGGCTCATCGCGGCCCTCGGCGGCGGCACCGTCGTGGTCGAAGCCGGTATCCGCAGCGGTGCCACGAACACCGCCGCACACACCCGCGCGCTGGGACGCCCGCTGATGGCCGTGCCCGGTCCGGTCAACTCGGCCATGTCGGTCGGCTGCCTCGCCCTGCTCCGCTCCGGCCACGCCGTCCCGGTCGGCACCGCGGCCCAGGTGATCGAAGCCTCCGGCCGCATTGGGATCGACCTGTCCGACACCCCGGAAGGCCCCCGCAAGGACACCGACGGCCTGGAACCCCACGCACTCCGCGTGCACGAGGCGTTGCCAGAACGAGCCGGAATGAGCGCGGAAGAAGTAGCCATCGAGTCCGGGTTGCCCCTAAGTCGGGTCAGAGGACTACTCCCCGCATTGGAACTCGCCGGACTTGCCCAGAGGGGCGACGAGGGTTGGCATCGGCAGCGAGCCAATAGATGATCAAAGTGCGAGCACGGGCCAGGTCAGCGACCCGAAACTGTTGGGCGGCACCACTTGACCGAGTCCGTCCGACCGCGCAGCGTGTGAGGTCGAGGCCGCCGCCCGCCAGGCGTGCCACGAGGGAGGAATGGCATGCCGACCCCGCGAGGGGACCGCCGTCGGGCCACCACAACGGCGTCCGCGCGTGCCCAGCTCCCCGCCCCACTGGCGAGGTCCGTGGCCGAGTTCGAACGCCACCTGATCCTGGAACGCGACGTCTCCCCGCACACGGCCCGCGCCTACCTGAGCGACGTGGTCTCTCTGCTGACCCACTTCACTCACGGCCCCACGGCCTCCGCCGCAGCACCGACCAGCCCACCCGCTGCGACGGCGCCCCCTGCTGCCCTTGACGCTGAGGGTGACGCCAACGCCGCTGCCGCTGGCGATGCCGCTACCGGTGGCGATGCCGACGGCGACGGCGGTGCTGGTGGGGACGTCGGTGCCGGTGCCAGCGCCAGGGCGGGTGTGGGCGGCAGTGGTGGCGACGCGCCGGATCTGCGCGCGCTGGATCTCGACGAGCTGCGTGCCTGGCTCGCGGACCAGCGGGCCGGCGGGGCCAGTCGGACCACGCTCGCCCGCCGTGCCGCGGCGGCCCGGACGTTCACCGGATGGGCGGCCAAGGCGGGTTACCTGGACAACGATCCGGGGCCTCGGCTGGCCTCCGCGCGGCCGCATCGGCACCTGCCGACGGTGCTTCGCGCTGATCAAGCCACCGCCGCGATGGAGGCTTCGGCGTCCGGGGCTGCGGAGGGTGATCCGGTCGCTCTGCGTGATCACGCGATCGTGGAACTCCTGTACGCCACTGGAGTTAGGGTGGCGGAACTCTGTGGGTTGGACGTGGGCGATATTGATCACGCACGGCGTGTCGCACTGGTCATGGGCAAGGGCGGCAAGCAGCGTTCTGTCCCGTACGGGGTGCCCGCGGACCGGGCGATTCGTGCCTGGTTGGAGCGCGGTCGGCCGCAACTTGTCTGTGCCGCTTCACATGCGGCGTTGTTCCTCGGCGCGCGCGGTGGCAGGCTCGATCCCAGAGTGGTGAGGAGGGTGGTGCACGACATGGTCGGTTCCGTGCCGGGCGCCGCCCCGATTGGGCCGCACGGGTTGCGTCATTCCGCGGCGACCCATCTCCTGGAAGGCGGAGCGGACCTCCGCAGCGTTCAGGAACTGCTCGGTCACGCTACGCTCGCAACGACTCAGCTCTACACCCACGTCACCGTCGAACGGCTGAAGGCGATACATGACCGAACCCACCCCCGTTCCTGACGATGCCGGGGGAGGTTTCCGCACAGCGACCGTGTCAACGGCGTCCTCCCCGCAGGCCCGCTCCGCCCACCTCGGACGGGCTCGTCGTCACGGCGTTGACGACAGCACGGCGCCCAGGCAGGGGCGCGGTGCCGGGACCTCCGGCGGACACGGCCACCCGCCCGAGCCGGAGGCCGCCGAGCAGGCCGCCCCGCTCGGCGAACAGCGCAGCGCCGACGATGTCGAGGCCGGCATCGTCGCGTTGTGGCGCGCCTACGGCGTGGCCCGCGAGCAGTCGCTCCGGGACCGCTTGGTGCTCCATTACGCGCCACTGGTCAAGTACGTGGCCGGTCGGGTCGGCACGGGGCTGCCGTCCTACGTCGACGTCGCCGACCTGGTGCAGTCCGGGGTGTTCGGGCTGGTCGACGCGATCGAGAAGTTCGAGCCGGAACGTGGGCTGAAGTTCGAGACCTACGCCATGCAGCGCATCCGCGGCGCGATCCTGGACGACCTGCGCGCCCAGGACTGGGTGCCCCGTTCGGTGCGCAGCCGCGCCAGGGACGTCGAACGCGCCCTGGAACGCCTCGAAGCACGGCTCCAGCGCACCGCCACCGACCTGGAACTGGCCGACGAGCTCGGCGTCACCAGCGACGAGCTCCGCGACCTGTTCGCCCAGCTCCAGCTGACCAGCGTGGTCGCGCTGGACGAGCTGATCGCCGCTGGCCGGGGCACCGCCTCGTTGGCCGAGACCCTGCCTGACGACCGCGCCGAGGACCCGGTCGCCGCCCTGGTCGACCAGGACGGCCGCCGCCAGCTGGCCGACGCGATCGCCCAGCTCTCCGAACGCGACCGAGTCGTGGTCACGCTCTACTACTTCGAGAACCTGACCCTCGCGGAGATCGGTCGCGTCCTGGGCGTGACCGAGTCCCGCGTCTGCCAGCTGCACACCCGAGCGGTGCTGCGCCTGCGCACCAAGATGGCGGAGCAGGCCGAGGCCTGACGGACCTGACGCGGTGACCGCGCCGCGATCGTTCCGCTCGTCCGAGCATCTTGCGTCGGGCACCGGTTGTGGGCTGGCTCAGCCCGGATCGGTGGCGGGGGTTCGGTGGTGCGTGGAGTTGTCTGGGTAGATGGCTGGTTGGACTCCTTCGGTTGTGCTGGCTTGGGAAGCCTCGCCCGGCTGGGGTCTCCGGGAGTGGGTTCCGGGCCGAGGGTGGGGACGCTGGCGAGTAGTTGCCGCTGGGGCAACAACTCTTCGCCTGGATTGGCGTCGGAGCGGGCCTGGCGCTGAGTTGTGTTGTTCGTGGGATTAGGTCGGAGTTTGCGGGCTGGTTGATGCCGGTCTGCTTGTTCGGGGTGTCCTGGTTCGGGTGTTGGCGTCGGTGTGGGCTCGCCATCGACGGGGTGTTCGGGTCAGGAATGGGGCTGGGGCTCGAGTTTCAGTTTCTGGTGGGGCGGGAGAGGCCGGAGTTGGGCTTGCCCGGGCGGGCGTTGGCCGGGAACTGGGCTGAGATCGGGCTTGCCGGTTACTGGTGACGGGTCAGGCTGGGTGGGGAACGCAGCGAGGTTGGGACGGGGCGTTGTTCGGCGTGTCTGGGCTGTCTCCAGATGACCATTTGCCTGCATGGCAAGGGTGATCCCAATGGGTGATTTTGGGAGATTGATCGGATTGGGCTTGGCAGGGGCGTCGGGGAATGGGTTGGGGCGGGCGGGATTGAGGTTGGGCGGCTGTGTGGTGGGGCGGGGGTTGATCTGGCGTCGGAGAGGACCGCTGGGGTTGGCGAGCCGGGTGGAGAGTTGGGGGTTGGGGGAGAGTCGGGTCGGAGGTCGGGCGAGGTGGCGAGTTGGTGTTGGACCGGTCGCCGGTCGTGGGGTCGGGGGATTGGGGGTTGGGTCGGGTGCCGGGCGCGGAGTTGGAGGTTGTGCCGGGTGCTGGGGGCCGGTGCGGGGTTGTGGCTGAGCTGAGAGCTGGGTTGCGGGTGGAATGAGGTGCCGGGGTCGACGTTGGGCCGGGTGCTGGGAGGGGCTGGGGGCGGCGCTTGGCCTGGGGCTGGGGCTGGGGCGGGGCGGGGGTTGGGCGGGGCAAGGGGAGGAGGCGGAGGGTGGGGCGGGTTAGGAGGTGGAGGGGATTTAGGTAGGTGTGGTGGCGGCGTAGGCCCCAGTGCAGGCAGGCGGGGGCTGGGCAGCCGGGGTGGCCTGGGGTGAGGTGGCCGAGGGGGGTTGCGGTGGGGATGTGCTGGCCTTTGCGGACCTGGGGTGTCAGGGGTTCGTAGGTGGTGTGCAAGCCGTTGGGGTGGTGGAGGGTGACCACGCCCCGGCCGGCTACCGGGCCGGCGAAGGTGACCACGCCGGTGGCGGCGGCGAGGACTGGGGTGCCTGGTGGGGCGCCCAGGTCTATGCCGCGGTGGCCGGGGCCGTAGCGGTGCTGCGGCGGGGTGAACCGCCGCAGCACCGGCGGCCGACCGGGGAGCGGCCAGGTCCACCTCGTGCTGGCGGGAGACAGCGAGGGTGGGGTGGCGCTGCGGACCGCGGTCGGGTCTGCCCCGGCCACCGCGCAACCGGCCAGGGCCGCCGTCAGCAGGGCGAGGGCCATCGCCGCTATGACGGGGTGCACCACGAGGGCCGTCCTGACGGGGGCGGGGGTTGGCGTCAGGGCGGGGGTGGTGACTGGCGGGGTGGGGGTGGAGTGGGGCATGGGATTCAGGGTGGTGGGGGCGGGAGTGGGGGGCCAGGGGGTGGGAGGGGGGCTGTGGACAGGTGGGGAATTGTGGATAGGTCGCGATCTTGGGCAGGGGGGATTCGGAGTTGGGGTGGGTGTGGGCGTATGCTTTGAGCGCGGCCCGTCTGTATGCGGGTTGACTTCGCGTGTCAGCGCAGGTCTCACCAGATGAGACGCGTGGCCCGGTGGTCCTGGATCTTCCGCAGGTGGGAAGGCCCGGGTTCGGGCGGCGGCCCTGACACCAGGGCGAGGGACCGCCCGGTTCCTCGCGACAACCATCCCGCGTGCGGGTTTATCCAGCACGCCTGAGAACACGAGGTGTCATCCGGCTATGGCCGTCGTCACCATGAGGCAGCTGCTCGACAGCGGCGTGCACTTCGGGCACCAGACTCGTCGCTGGAACCCGAAGATGAAGCGCTACATCTTCACCGAGCGCAACGGTATCTACATCATCGACCTTCAGCAGACGCTGACCTACATCGACCGGGCCTACGAGTTCGTCAAGGAGACGGTCGCCCACGGCGGCACCATCCTGTTCGTCGGCACGAAGAAGCAGGCGCAGGAGGCCATCGCCTCCCAGGCCCTGCGGGTCGGCATGCCCTTCGTCAACCAGCGCTGGCTGGGCGGCATGCTCACGAACTTCTCCACCGTGCACAAGCGTCTTCAGCGCCTCAAGGAGCTGGAGTCGATGGAGCAGACCGGTGGCTTCCAGGGTCTCACCAAGAAAGAGATCCTGATGCTCACCCGTGAGAAGGACAAGCTGGAGAAGACCCTCGGCGGTATCCGCGACATGGCCAAGGTGCCGAGCGCGGTGTGGATCGTGGACACCAAGAAGGAGCACATCGCCGTCGGCGAGGCCCGCAAGCTGGGCATCCCGGTCGTGGCGATCCTGGACACGAACTGCGACCCCGACGAGGTCGACTTCCCGATCCCGGGCAACGACGACGCGATCCGGTCGGCCGCGCTGCTGACCAAGGTCGTCGCTGAAGCCGCGGCCGCCGGCCTGATGGCCCGTTCCGGCCAGGGCAAGGCTGCCGAGGGCGAGGACAAGCCCGGCACCGCTGAGGAGCCGCTGGCCGAGTGGGAGCAGGAGCTGCTGGTCAACGCGGGCGCTCCCGCGACCGCGGGCGCTCCCGCCGCCGCCGAGGGCGAAGCCGCCCAGTCCTGATCAACGACCTCCGCCCGGCCAACGCGCCGGGCGGAGGTTCGTCAGGCTCCTCAACCCCACGCTCCCGTTGCGTACCGAAGAAGGACGGACGACGCACGATGTCGAACTACACCGCGGCTGATGTGAAGCGGCTCCGCGAGCTGACCGCCGCCGGCATGATGGACTGCAAGAAGGCGCTCGAAGAGGCCAACGGCGACTTCGACAAGGCGGTCGAGATCCTGCGCATCAAGGGCGCCAAGGATGTCGGCAAGCGCGCCGAGCGCACCACCGCCAACGGCCTGGTCGCCGTCGCGGGCGGGGTCATGGTCGAGCTGAACTGCGAGACCGACTTCGTCGCCAAGAACAGCGACTTCCAGGCGCTGGCCGACAAGATCGTGGCCGTCGCCCAGGAGGGCAAGATCGGCGATGTCGCCGAGCTGAAGTCCGCGAAGCTGGACGAGGGCACCGTCGAGGACGCCGTGCTCGGCCTCTCCGCCCGCATCGGCGAGAAGCTGGAGCTGCGCCGGGTGGTCTCCTTCGACGGCAACGTCGCGGTCTACCTGCACAAGCGCGCCTCCGACCTGCCGCCGGCCGTCGGCGTGCTGGTGGAGTACACCGGCGCCAACGAGGACGCCGCCCGCGGCGCCGCGATGCAGATCGCCGCGATGAAGCCGCGCTACGTCACCCGTGACGAGGTGCCCGCCGAGATCGTCGCCAACGAGCGCCGGATCGCCGAGGAGACCGCGCGTGAGGAGGGCAAGCCCGAGGCTGCCCTTTCCAAGATCGTCGAGGGTCGCCTGAACGGGTTCTTCAAGGACTCCGTGCTGCTGGAGCAGGCCTCCGTGCAGGACTCCAAGAAGACCGTCAAGGCCGTGCTCGAGGCCGAGGGCGTCACCGTGACCGGCTTCGCCCGGTTCGAGGTGGGCCAGGCCTGAGCGGCCTGCCCCGATGAACACCATCTGGTCCGAACGAGGACCATGAGGCTGTGCCCCGCCTTCACCTGTGAGGGCGGGGCACAGTTTCGCAAGCAAGGGCCGCCCATGGCCTGACGAGGAGGACGGTTGACCGTGACCGCGGACGGCGCAGCACACACCGGCTACCGCAGGGTGTTGCTCAAGCTCGGTGGGGAGATGTTCGGCGGCGGCGAGGTCGGCGTCGACCCGGATGTGGTGCAGGCGGTCGCCCGGCAGATCGCCGACGTGGTCGCCACCGGCGCCCAGATCGGCGTGGTCATCGGCGGTGGCAACTTCTTCCGCGGCGCTGAGCTGCAACAGCGCGGTATGGACCGTTCCCGGGCTGACTACATGGGCATGCTCGGCACGGTGATGAACTGCCTCGCGCTGCAGGACTTCCTGGAGCGCCAGCACGGCATCGACACCCGGGTGCAGACCGCGATCACCATGGGCCAGGTCGCCGAGGCGTACATCCCGCGGCGGGCGATGCGGCACCTGGAGAAGGGCCGCGTGGTCATCTTCGGCGGCGGCGCTGGCATGCCGTACTTCTCCACCGACACCACCGCGGCCCAGCGTGCGCTGGAGATCGGCTGCGAGGTCGTGCTGATGGCCAAGGCCGTGGACGGCGTCTACACCGCCGACCCGAAGCTGGACCCCGAGGCGCAGCGGTTCGAGCACATCACGCACAGCGAGGTCCTGCGCCGCGGCCTGAAGGTGGCCGACGCGACGGCCTTCAGCCTGTGCATGGACAACAACATGCCGATCATCGTGTTCAACCTGCTGGTCGAGGGCAACATCGCGCGCGCGGTGCGCGGTGAGAAGATCGGCACACTGGTCAGCACCCCTGCCGGCTGAACGCCTCCCCAGCCGTGCTGGGATGGTGGCACAGCTACCAGTGGAGTCGGCCAACGAGACTTAGGAGCAGCCGTGATCGACGAGACCCTCCTCGATGCCGAGGAGAAGATGGAAAAAGCGGTGGCTGTGGCGAAGGAGGATCTGGCCGCGGTGCGGACCGGCAGGGCCACTCCGGCCGCCTTCTCCCGCATCGCTGTCGACTACTACGGCGCCTTCACCCCGATCAACCAGCTCGCCTCGGTGACCGTGCCGGAGGCGCGGATGGCGGTCATCAAGCCCTATGACCTGAGCCAGCTGAACGCGCTGGAGAAGGCGATCCGGGACTCCGACCTCGGCGTGAACCCGACCAACGACGGCACCATCATCCGGGTGATCTTCCCGCAGCTCTCCGAGGAGCGCCGCCGGGAGATGGTGAAGGTCGCCAAGAGCAAGGGTGAGGACGCCAAGGTCTCCATCCGCAACATCCGCCGCAAGTCCAAGGACGAGCTCGACCGCATCAGCAAGGACGGCGAGGCGGGCGAGGACGACGTGGCGCGCGCGGAGAAGGAACTGCAGACACTGACCGACAAGTACGTCGGCCAGGTCGACGTGCTGGTCAAGCACAAAGAGACCGAACTTCTCGAGGTCTGATCGGGTGTCGACCGGCGATCGTGAGGATGCGCCCGGAGCGTCGTCGGACGTTCCGGGCGCTGCTTCGTCAGCTTCTTCCGACGCCGGGCGGCCGTCGAAGGCGGGCCGCAACCTCGGTGCCGCCATCACCGTCGGCGTGCTGCTGGGCGCGGCGATCCTGGTGTCCCTGCTGACGATCAAGGAACTGTTCGTCGGCGTGGTCGCGCTGGCCGTGCTCGGCGCGACCTGGGAGCTGTCCGGGGCGCTGCGCAGGGGCGCGGGCATCGAGGTGGCCCGCTGGCCGGTGCTCATCGGCGGGCAGGCCATGGTGTGGCTGTCCTGGCCGTTCGAGCGCAACGGGCTGTTGTCGGCCTTCGTGGTGACCGTGCTGCTGATCCTGGTGTGGCGCTTCCGCGGCGGCATCAACGGCTACCTGCGCGATGTCGCCGCCTCGGTGTTCACCACCGCCTACGTGCCGATGTTCGCCGCCTTCGCCGCGATGCTGGTGGTGCCGGAGGACGGCGCGGGCCGGGTGCTGTGCTTCCTGATCGGCGTGGTCTGCTCGGACACCGGCGGCTACGCGGCCGGGGTGTTCCTCGGCAAGCACCCGATGGCGCCCTCGATCAGCCCGAAGAAGTCCTGGGAGGGCTTCGCCGGGTCGATGCTGGCCGGGGTGGTCTCCGGCGCGCTCACCCTGCCGCTGCTGCTGGACGGCGCCTGGTGGCAGGGCGTGCTCTTCGGCGCGGCCCTGGTGATCACCTCGACCGTGGGTGACCTGATGGAGTCGGTGATCAAGCGCGATCTGGGCCTGAAGGACATGGGCACGCTGCTGCCCGGCCACGGCGGCCTGATGGACCGGATGGACTCCCTGCTGCCCTCGGCCGTCGTGTCCTGGCTGCTGCTGCGCGCGTTCGTGCCCGCGCTCTAGTCATCGTAAGGATCGTCCACCGCGCTGCGCGGTTCGCTGCGCCGCGAGGTGTCGACCACGGTGAACGTGCCGCCGGTCGGGTCCTCCAGGATGGCCAGCCTGCCGAAGGGCGAGTCGAACGGCTCGTAGCTGATCTTGCCGCCCAGTTCGGCCGCGCGGAGGGCGAGCGCGTCCGTGCCGACGGCCGGGTCCACGCCGAAGTAGACCATCCAGTGCGGAGGCACCTCGTGCGGGAACTGCGCGCCCATCCGCATCCGGCCCACCAGCGGTTCGCCGTTGCGCAACCAGGTGGTGTAGTCGAAGGCGGCGCCGTCGCCGATCTGCTCCTGCCGGAAGTCGAACAGCCCGGCGAAGAAGGCGTCCGCCCGCTGCCCGTCCCTGGTGTTCAGCTCGGCCCAAGTCAGCGCGCCCGGCCTGCCGGTGGCGAAGTGCCAGCCCAGGTCGGTCTCCCAGAACCCGAGCACGCCGCCGGTCGGGTCCTTGGCCACCACCAGGTAACCCATGTCCGGCACCTGCACCGGGCCGGAGAGCACCGCGCCACCGGCGGCCTCGATGTACTTGGCCGCGACCTCGGAGTTGGTGACGTGCAGGTACAGCGTCCAGCCGAGGAAACGGGCCTGGTCGTGCTGGGCCAGGTAGACCGCGCCGACCGGTTCGCCGTCCAGGCGGGCCGTGCTGTAGCCGTTGACCTCGGGCTCGAACTGCCAGCCGAACAGGCCCGAGTAGAAGCGCTTGCAGGTCTCGGGGTCGCTGCTGGCGACATCCACCCAGCACGGGTGGCCGCCGGAGGGATCCAGCGGATCAGGGGTGTGCATGCGGGTGCTCCTTCATCGGGTGGGGACGGCCGACGGGCGTGAAGCTACGCCCGGCGGGCGACAATTCCTGTGATGAATGGGGAGCAGTTGGGAAACTGTTGGGCGTGAGTTCGACCGCGGAGAACGCAGGCGTGGTGCCCAGCCCCAACATCTGGCACTGGCCGGATGTGTACGAGACGGAGAACCGGGCGCAGGACACCGCGGGCGCGATCTGGCGGACCCTGCGCGCGGAATGCGACTGGACCGGGCTGGACGTCGTGGACGTCGGTTGCGGTGACGGCTTCCACCTGCCGGTCTTCGCTGAGTCGGCGCGTTCGGTGCTCGGCGTCGAACCGCACCCGCCACTGGTCGAAAGGGCGCTCAGGCGGGTGGCCGGACTGGCCAACGTGAACGTCCTGGCGGGCTCGGCGCAGCGCATCCCACTGCCGGATGGCTCGGTCGACCTGGTGCACGCGCGCACCGCCTACTTCTTCGGCCCCGGTTGCGAACCGGGCATCGCCGAGGCCCTGCGGGTGCTGCGGCCCGGCGGCGCGCTGGCCGTGGTGGACCTGGACGGCAGCAGGCCGCCCTACGGCAAGTGGCTGCGGGCTGACGTGCCCGGATACCACCCGCGCCGGATCGAGAAGTTCTTCACCCGGCTGGGGTTCTCACTTCACCGGATCGAGACCCTGTGGCGGTTCGCCGACCGGGAAAGCCTGGTGCAGGTGCTCTCGATCGAGTTCTCCGCGAAGGTCGCCGCCCGCGCGATCGCGGACACCGCGGGGCTGACCATCCCGGTCGGTTACCGGCTGCACGTGCTCCGGAAATCCAGCGGCCTGCTGCTGCCCTGAGCCCCTACTGTGCCCGGCATGCCAGCTGACGCCCCGCCGCTCCGGTCGCTGTCCCTGCACGCCCCGCACCGGGGCCTGCCGGAGCTGGTGCTCGGCCGGATGGCGGCACAGCTCTTGCCGGGCGAGGGGCCCTACGACGCGGTGCCCAGGCTGGAGCGACGGGTAGCCGAGCTGCTGGGCAAGCCGGCCGCGGTGCTGTTCCCGACCGGCACGATGGCCCAGCAGGTCGCGGTGCGCCTGCACGCCGACGCGCGCGGCCGCCGGGGCGTGGCCTTCCACCCGTACTGCCACCTGGACGGGGCCGAGCAGCAGGGCTACACGGTGGTGCACGGGCTGCACGCGGTGCGCGTCGGCGAGCGGGAGCGGCTGCTCACCCTGGCCGAGCTGCGGGAGGTCGAGGAGCCGCCGGCCGCGCTGCTGCTGGAGCTGCCGCAGCGCAGCATCGGCGGGCAGTTGCCGGAGTGGGAGGAGTTGGTGGCGCAGACCGAGTGGGCGCGGGAGCGGGGCGCGGCCACGCACCTGGACGGCGCGCGGCTGTACCTGGCCCAGCCGTACTACCAGCGGCCGCTGGCCGAGATCGCCGGGCTGTTCGACTCGGTGTACGTCTCGGCGACCAAGGGGCTGGGCGGGGTCGCGGACGCGGTGCTGGCCGGCAGTGAGGAGCTGATCAGGCACGCGCGGGTCTGGCGGCACCGGCTCGGTGGCGCGGCCGAGGTGGCCTGGCCCTCGGCGCTGGCCGCGGAGTGGACGATGGGCACCCAGCTGCCCAGGGTGCCGGAGTACCTGGCCACCGCTCGGGAGCTGGCCGGCGAGCTGCGCGGGGCCGAGGGGATCGAGGTGCTGTGCGATCCGCCGCAGACCCCGCTGTTCCACCTGCACCTGGCGGCCAGCCCTGAGTCGGTGCTGGTGGCGGCGCAGCGGCTGAGCGAGGAACGCGGGGTGTACCTGCCGCGCTACGCCGGGGCGATGCCCTCGCCGCGGATGTCCGCGATCGAGATCACCGTGGGCGCGCAGTTCGACGACGTGCCGGTGGCCGAGGCAGTGGCGCTGCTCACCGAGCTGGTGGCGCGGGCGAGGGAGCTCGACCGGGGCTGTGGACAGACGTAAGGAGCACCCCGACGGACGTGGGACACTGGGTGGGCCATGACTTCGTTGCCCCTCGTGTTCGACGCCCCCAAACGCGGCCTGCCGCCGCGGCACCTCGCCGACCTCTCGGCCGAGCAGCGCCGCGCCGCGGTCACCGAGCTCGGTGAGAAGCCGTTCCGCGCGAACCAGCTGTCCAACCACTACTTCGCCAGGCTCACCGCGGACCCGGCCGAGATGACCGACATCCCGGCGGCCAGCAGGGACCGGCTGGCAGGCGAGCTGATGCCGCCGCTGTTCACCGAGCTGCGGAAGGTCACCTGCGACGAGGGCACCACCCGCAAGACGCTGCTGCGCGCGCACGACGGCACGCTGATCGAGAGCGTGCTGATGCGCTACCCGGACCGGGCCACGCTGTGCATCTCCAGCCAGGCCGGCTGCGGCATGGCCTGCCCGTTCTGCGCCACCGGCCAGGGCGGGCTGCAGCGCAACCTGTCCACCGCGGAGATCGTGGAACAGGTGCGGCTGGGCGCGGTGGCGATGCGCGACGGCGAGCTGCCGGGCGGGCCGGGACGGCTGTCCAACATCGTGTTCATGGGCATGGGCGAACCTCTTGCCTCGTTCAACCGGGTTCTTGCCGCCATCCATCGAATCTGCGACCCAGCGCCGAATGGCTTCGGGATCTCCCAGCGCTCGGTGACCGTCTCGACGGTCGGTTTGGTGCCAGGCATTCGCAAGCTGACCGAACAGGGGCTTCAGGTCAGGCTGGCGGTGTCGCTGCACACGCCGGATGACGAGCTGCGGGACACGCTCGTCCCGGTGAACACGCGCTGGAACGTTGCCGAAGTGCTGGAGGCGGCGCGCGGCTACGCAGACAAGACCGGGCGGCGGGTCTCGATCGAGTACGCGCTGATCCGGGACATCAACGACCAAGGCTGGCGTGCGGATCTCCTGGGCACGTTGCTGCGAAAGCATCTTGGGCAGTTGGCGCACGTCAACCTGATCCCGTTGAACCCGACCCCCGGTAGCGAGTGGGACGCTTCCCCGAAGCCGGTCGAGCGAGAGTTCGTCCGACGAGTCGAGGCGCAAGGCGTTACGTGCACTGTGCGGGACACCCGAGGTCAGGAGATCGCGGCGGCCTGCGGGCAGCTCGCGGCCGAGGGCTAGGTCGTACAAGCCTCTCTGACCTGGGGTTACCCGGGATCAGTGATCGTTGTAAGTCTGTTGCCAGGGGCGAGCCGCTGGCCAACTACAAGCGGGTGATCGAGGCGGTGCACCGCATCTGCGATCCGGCGCCGGCGGGGCTGGGCATCTCGCAGCGGTCGGTGACGGTGTCCACGGTCGGGCTGGTGCCGGCGATCCGGAAGATGACCGAGGAGAAGCTGTCGGTGCGGCTGGCGGTGTCGCTGCACACGCCGGATGACGAGCTGCGGGACACGCTGGTGCCGGTGAACACCCGGTGGAAGGTCGCCGAGGTGCTGGAGGCCGCGCGGGGTTACGCGGACCGGACCGGGCGGCGGGTGTCCATCGAGTACGCGTTGATCAGGGACATCAACGACCAGGGGTGGCGGGCGGATCTGCTGGGGCGGCTGCTGCGGGACAACCTCGGGCAGTTCGCGCACGTCAACCTGATCCCGCTGAACCCGACGCCGGGCAGCAAGTGGGATGCCTCGCCGAAGCCGGTGGAGCGGGAGTTCGTGCGCCGGGTGGAGGCGCAGGGGGTGCCGTGCACGGTGCGGGACACGCGGGGGCAGGAGATCGCGGCGGCCTGTGGGCAGCTTGCGGCTGAGGGCTGAGGCGTAGGGACCTTTGGTGCTAGCATTGACTGCAATGACAGCATCGGAGGTGGATCATGGCGGTCCTGACGATCCGCGACTTCGACGAGAGTCTGAAGGCGAAGTTGCGGATCCGTGCGGCTGAGCACGGTCGATCCATGGAAGCCGAGGTACGCGCGATCCTCGCGGCAGTGTTGACCAAGTCCGAGTCCGGCCCTGGGATGGGGTCGAGGATCAGGCAGCGCTTCAGTGACGTCGAGGATGTCGCGTTCGAGACTCCTCAGCGCACGGAGCGGGCACGAGCAGCGGAGTTCCTTGAGTGATCGTCCTTGACACCAACGTCGTGTCCGAGCTCATGAGGCGAGCTCCGAACGACGAGGTGGTGCGCTGGGTGGATCGGTACCCGGCCGATGAAGTCTTCGTCACCGCGGTGACGGCGGCCGAACTCGCCTACGGGGTCGAGCGGATGCCGGACGGTCAGCGCAAGACCGCGCTCGCGGTCAAGGTCTCCGAACTGCTGACCGAGGACCTTCAGGGGCAGATCCTGCCGTTCGATGGTCTGGCGGCCGCGTACTACGGCGAGATCGCGGCAGCACGCGAGAAACAGGGTTCGCCGATCAGCATGGCCGATGCGCAGATCGCCGCGATCTGCCGTCGTTGCGTGGCCTGCTTGGCCACTCGGAACACCAAGGATTTCGCGGATACCGGCATCACTGTGCTCAATCCGTGGGGCGATGCCGATGAGGTGTAGACGTGACGCTCAGGAAGGTCGATGAGGGCTGGGCCGGGGACGACCTCGACGATCTGATCGCCTACTTCGGCGCGGATCCGGATGAGGTCCCGGCACACCAGGTGGTGGTGGCGCGCTGCGCCCGGTGCGCGGGCCGGGTCTTCGTGCTGGAGACCGACGAGTCCTCCACCTGCGTGCGCCGCACCTGCGTCGGCTGCGACTCGACCGTGTTCATGCTGGACGCGGCCGAGTACTGGCCGACCACCGAGGAGGAGGCCGAGGCCAGGTACTTCGTCGAGTGCTCGTGTGACGAGGACCGGTTCGAGGTCGCGGTGGGCTTCACCTTCTACGAGGACACCCCGGGCTCGGACATCCGGTGGGTGAGCATCGCGGTCCGGTGCCTTGCCGATGGTTCACTCGGATACTGCGCGAGTTGGAAGATCGGCTACGGGCCTTCGTCCCATCTGGTCGAGGCGGTCTGATCGCGTGCGGGAGTTCCAGGCGTTCGGGTTCGAGCCCGGCTACCGGGTGGAGGTCGATCCCGAGTTCCCGGCTGACGGGGACTGGGGTTGTCCGGTGTTCGGCTACGACCGGGACGGCCGGGTGGCCGGGGAGTTCGTGGCGCGGTGGGGCAGTCCGCTGACGGTGCGGGTCACTTCGGGCGGTGGAGAATGGGTGGGCCGGTTTCCGGCCTCAGGGGTTGGCGGGGTGGACGGGGTGTTCGCCTGTCCGGCGGCCGGGCAGCTGTGCGTTGTGGTGGCCGGGCTGGCGCAGGTGGTCGAGGTCGGCGCGCCGGGGGCCGGGGCGGTGCTGGTGCGGGACCAGGTGGCTCAGGTCGTGCCGGTGCGGGGGATGCCGCTGTTGCTGTTGGTCAGCTGGACCGATCTGGTGGCGATCGGGCCGGAGGGTGTTGCCTGGGAGTCCGGGCGACTGGCGCTGGACGGGTTGCGGGTGCTGGACGCCAGTGACGAGGGCATCCGGTGTGTGGACGACTTGGCGGAGATCGTCGTGGTGGACCCGGACACCGGTGAGAAGAGGGGTTGAGGTGTACGAGCTGACCGGAGTGCTCGGGCGCGCGGAGCTGTTGCGGGACCGGGTGGCCGGGCTGCCGGAGACGGTGGTGGTCGAGCTGAACCAGGGGCTGGGGCTGGTGCCGGTGGGCGAGGAGCTGTTCCGGGAGCTGACCGGAGCGCGGCGGGTGGACTTCGCCGAGCTGCCCGAGACCTTCGCCGCGCTGCTCGCGGAGTGGTCCCAAGCCGGGCCGATCGCCTTTGTGGAGGCGGAGTTCTTCGCCGGTGACGGGTACCAGGGCGCCTCGGTGTGGCGGGACGGCCTGCTGGAGTGGGGGCCGGTGGTCGAGGAGACCTGCGGGGCGGCGCGGCCGGACTGGCCGATCAACACGGCGCTGACCCGGCTCGGCGCGGTGAGCGATGGCCGGGACCTGTTCAGCTCGGTGGGGCTCGGCGCGGAGCGGGATGTGGCCGACTGGCTGGCGCGGGGCCGGCTCAGGCGCCGGTCGCGGTGATCACGATGGCGGTGGCGTTGTCGTTGCCGCCCGCGGCCTCGGCGGCCGAGAGCAGTGCGCGCACCATCGCCGCGGGGGTGTTGCCGCTGCGCAGGGTGGCCAGGAGTTGGTGGTAGGGAACCTGTTCGGCGATGCCGTCGGTGCACAGCAGGTAGGTGTCGCCGGGTCGAGGAGTGATCTTCAGCAGGTCCGGGTCGGGGTGCGCGGGGTGGCCGAGGTAGCGGGTCAGCTGGTAGCGGGCCGAGGCGGCCTGCGGGGAGTCGAACGGGTACCAGCCGTGCACCGCGCCCAGCCAGGCCATGGTGTGGTCGACGGTGAGCAGCTCCAGCAGTCCGGCGCGCAGCCGGTACAGCCGGGAGTCGCCGAGCTGGGCGAGCCAGAACCCGTCCGGCGTCTCGGCCAGCGCGGTGAGCGTGCAGCCGGCCAGGCCGCCGATCTCCCGGCCGAAGTCACTGATTCGCTGGTGCGCGAGCGCCACCGCGGCGCCGAGCGCGGCCGGATCGGCGCGGCCGTGCTCGGCCACCAGGCCCACCGCGGTCTGGGCGGCCATCGTGCTGCCCGGTCCGTCGCCCATGCCGTCGGCGACCACGGCCAGCAGCGGGTCCAGGCCCAGGTGCGCGCGGTCGAAGTTCGAGCGGTAGCGGTTGCCGGTCTCGCTGCCCGCGGCGGCGGTGAGGAGGAGGGTGGTCACCGGAGGAAGTATCCGGTGCCCTTCACCGTGTGCAGCAGCGGCGGGGGGCCGAGCTTGCGGCGGAGCTGGGCGATCACCACGTCCAGCACGTTGGAGGCGGGCGCGACCAGCTCGTCCCAGGCCGCGGCGATCAGCTCGGCGCGGCTGACCGTGCCGCCGCCGGCCAGCAGCAGGCGGTGCAGCACCGCGAACTCCTTGCCGGTCAGCTCCAGCCGGGCGCCGGCGCGGCGGATCTCGTGCCGGGCCGGGTCCAGTTCCAGGTCGCCGTGGCGCAGCGCCGGGGCCGGGGCCAGGCCGGTGCGGCGGCACAGGCTGCGCACCCGGACCACCAGCTCGATCATCGCGAACGGTTTGACCAGGTAGTCATCGCCGCTGGCCAGGCCGTCGATGCGGTCGGCGACGCTGTCCCGGCCGGTCAGGAACAGCACCGGCACCGGCCAGCCGGCCGCGCGCCGGGCCGTGACGTAGCTGAGGGAGTCACCGGCGGGCAGCATGCGGTCGAACACCGCGCAGTCATAGGCGTTGACGCTGAGCGCTTCGTCGGCCGCCGGCAGGTCGGTGGCGGCGTCGACGGCGAAACCCGCGCCGCGCAAGGAAACCTCGACGGCTACCCGCAGGTTCTCGTCATCCTCGGTGACCAGTACCCGCACAGTGGCCGACAGTAGCCGATCGGCCGGGCGGGTTCAGCCGACCCGGTCCAACAGCCAGCCCCGGTCCGCGGCCTTGGCGCCGGCCTGGAAGCGGCTGCGCGCGCCGAGCCGGTTCATGATGTCGGAGACCATCCGCCGGACCGTGCGCACCGAGATCCGCATCCGGGCCGCGGCGGACTCGTCGGTGCAGCCGTCGAAGAGCAGGGTGAGCAGCTCGCGTTCGCGCATGGTCAGCTCGGCGGGTTCGGGCAGTTCCGAGGCGATCAGCGGCACCGCCGCCGGCCACACCCGCTCGAACAGCTCGGTGGTGGTCCGCACCACCCCGGCCAGCCGGAACATCGCCACCCGGCCCGGGTAGCCGTCGGCCTGGTCGGCGGGCAGCACGGCGACCTCGCCGTCGATGACAAAGGCGTCCATCGGCACTTCCGGCAGTGTGCGCACCTCCGCCCCGGCCAGCGCCAGCGCGCTGAGCTGGAGCGAGGCGCCGGGGGTGGTGCGGGTCCGGTCGGGCACCAGCACCCGGTAGCGCACGCCGCGGCGCAGGTTGTCGTGGTCGAGCTTGCGGAAGGTGGCCAGCTGACGCGGGAACGCGGTGTTGCCGCGGCGGGCGATGAGCACCTCGCGGCCGGCGGTGGCGAGCTGGGTGTCCACCCCGGTGGCCACGGGCGTACGGTCGGCCGGGCGCAGCAGGGAGAGCACGGGAGTCTGGGTGTTCACAGCGGGTTGCCTCCGATCGGCATGGTCGCGGCGAGGGCGCGGGCGTGCCGCCCGTCGAGTCGTTCCAGGCGCACGCCGAAGCGTTCGCCCAGGTAGGTCAGGTCGGTGGCGGCCGCGTCGACCACGGCGCCGGTGGTCGCGGCGATCCGGAGCACCGCGGTGGGCTCCCGGTCCTCGCCGGTGGTGACGGCCACGGTGATCGCCACGCCGGGCGCGGCGGCCAGCAGTCGTTGCAGCAGCGGGCCACGGTCCACTGTGGACAGTTGGGCGTACCCGGCGAGCCGGAAACCGGCCTGGGTCACCGCGCCCGCCCGCCAGAACCGCCAGTCCTCGCGGGTCTCACCGCGGCCGGACCCGGTGTGGGTCAGCGCGGGCAGCACCGCGCGCAGGTCCTCCTCGGCGAGGGCGTCGGCAGGCAGTCCGGCGCGGGTGAGGCGGCGCAGCACCCGGCGCACGGTGTTGGCCAGCGCGGTGGTCAGGTCCTCGTCCCGGAAGACGTCCGGATCGCGCAGCGCCCGCACCGCCAGCCAGGTGCGCGGCGGCCGGTCCCTGGCCGGTCCGGTGTGCAGCACGAGCCGGGCGCCGAACTCGGGCATCGCCGGATCGGGGTCGGGCAGCAACGCGTCCGCGGCCGCGGCCCGCAGGAACTCGTGGTCAGCCGCGCGCGGGCGCAGCACCACGACCAGCTCGTCCGGGTGGCTGAGCAGGCCGGCCGCGACCCCGCCGATGGTGGCGGTGCGGATCCGGCTGGCCGGGGCGAGCAGGTCGAGCAGGGGGGCCGGATCGTGTTCGGTCGCGCCGAGGTCGTGGGCGCGGCGGCGGAGCAGGTGGCGGAGGCGGATGGCCATCAGCGTGGTCAGCCAGCGGCCGCGGACCCGGATCGCGGTGCAGGCGATCAGGGCGGCGCCGACGCCGAGCGCGGTGGCCAGCGGCCAGGGGCGGCCGATGGCGAGGACGGCGGTGAGGGCGGCGAGCTGCCAGCAGAGGATGCGGAGGGCGGGGATGGCGGCGCGGCGGGGCGCGGGTGCCGGGGGAGCTGGGGGTGGGGTGGGGCGGGTCGGGTGGGGAGCGGGGGTGGCGGCGGCGAGGACGCGGGGATCAAGGGGAGCGGCCGCGAGCACACGAGGTGCGGTGGGAGCGGCTGCGGCGAGCACGCGGGGGCCGGTGGGGTGCGGCGGCCGGGCATGACCCGGGAGCTGCGCGGGCCGCGGCGCGTAGGCCGGGCCGGTCAGTGCGGCGGCGTGCGGCCGTGGGGCCGCGGCCGGGGGGCCGGGTTGACGCGGCGGGTTGGCGGGAGTGGCCGTGCGGGTGGTCAGGCCCGTTGGCCAGCCGGGAGCGGGTTCCTGCGGCATGGGTTCCTCCTCACGCGACGCGGGTGTTGGACAGCGGGCGGGTGGCGCGGGCCTGGGCGCGGACCAGTGGGTGGGTCTGGAAGCGGCTGGGGGCGGGGGCCTCCAGCAGGTGGTGGTCGGTCAGCTCCTCCAGCAGGCGGCGGGTCTCCGGGTGGGACAGGCCCAGCTGCTGACTCGCCTGCCGGGTGTCGAACTCCGGGGGCAGGGCGGCCAGGGCGTGGAACGCTGAGCGGGCGCCCGCTGACAACCGCCGGTACGAGCCGGTCAGGCCGGGGGCCAGCGGCGCGGAGGCGAGCCAGTCGGCCAGGTCCGAGGCTGTCCACTGTGGACGGATCGCGAGCTGGGTGGCGACCGCGTGCAGGGCGCCGGGGTTGCCGCCGCAGGCGGTCAGCGCGGTTGTCAGCGAGGTGAGCGGCCGGCCCGTGGCGGCGTGGAACAGGGTGGCGGACTCGGTGGGGGACAGCGGGTTCAGCCGGTACCGGGTCTCGCCGGGCAGGCGCCAGTCGCGGGTGCGGGTGGTGACCAGGGTCAGGCTGGGCGAGGCGCCGGGCAGCAGGGGGCGCAGCTGGTCCTCGTCGGCGGCGTCGTCCAGGACCAGCAGCACCCGGCGGCCGGACAGCTCGGAGCGCCACAGTGCCGCGCGTTCGTCCGCATCGGCCGGGACCGTGGTGTGGCCGAGGCCGCGGAGCAGGCGGGCCAGCGCGTCGGCCGGGGCGAGCGGGTGCGCGTCGGCGTGGGCGCGCAGGTCCAGGAAGAACTGGCCGTCGGGGTAGCGGGCGGCCAGGCGGTGGGCGGCGTGCACGGCCAGCGCGGTCTTGCCCGCTCCGGTCATGCCGTCCAGCACGATCGTCTGGCCGGGGGTGGACTGGCCCAGCGCGGTCAGTTCGGCGGCGCGGCCGGTGAAACCCGGGATGTCCCTGGGCAGCTCGCGGCGCGGGTGGCTGGTGGCGGGAGTGGCCAGCGCCTGCTGGTGCGCCTCGGCCAGCGCCGGACCCGGGTCCACGCCCAGCTCCTCGGCCAGCACCCGGCGGGCCTGGTGGTAGGTGGCCAGCGCCTCGGCCCGGCGGCCGGCCGCGTGCAGGGCGCGCACCAGCTGGGTCCAGGCGGCCTCGCGCAGCGGCTCGTCCGCGGTCAGCGCGCGCAGGCCGCTGATCGCCGCCCGCGCCTCGCCCGCGGCCAGCTGCGCCTCGGCCAGCGACTCGCGCAGGTCGCGCCGGATCTCCTCCAGGCGGTCCGCGGCGGACTGGAACTCCGCGCCGGGCAGGTCCTCGAACGGGCGGCCACGCCAGGCGGAGAGGGCCTCGGTGTACAGGGCGATCGCCCGGTGCGGCGCGCCCTCGGCCAGTGCGGCGCGGGCCGCGGCGGCCAGGTCGGCCACCCGGTCGGCGTCCAGTTCGCCCGGCGCGACCAGCAGCCGGTAGGCGCCGGGGCGGCTCTCGATCGCCGAGGGCAGCAGGCGGCGCAGGCGGCAGATGTAGGTCTTGAGGTTGGCCTCGGCGGAGGCGGGCACGGCCTGTTCATGCCAGGTCGACTCGATCAGCCGATCAACCCGGACCCACGCGTTAGGGTGCAGCAGCAAGGTCGCCAGCACCGCGACGGGCTTGCGCGCACCGAGCTCGAGCACCGCTCCAGCCGGGTCGCGGGCCTCGACCGGACCCAGAATGTGGAAGATCGTCATCCCCCGCCCCCTCTCTCCATCGCACCCACCATCTCTGTGGCCACATGAGGTTTCCATGACACGACCGGGAGTGATCCCCGTCCGAGTTCTGGTGGTCGAGGACGACGACGACCTGCGGTTCGCGGTGGTCGCGGAGCTGCGCTCGGCCGGACTCGCGGTGGTGGAGGCGGCGGACATCGCGGCCGCGGACCGGGCGGTGCGCGAGGGCGAGCACGCCTGCGTGGTCTTCGACCGGATGCTGCCCGACGGCGACGCCATCACCTACGTGCACCGGCGGCGGCAGGAGGGCTGGGCCACCCCGGTGCTGTTCCTGACCTCGCTGGACAAGATCGCCGACCGGGTCGCCGGGTTCGAGCACGGCGGCGATGACTACCTGGCCAAGCCGTTCGCGATGGCCGAGCTGACCGCGCGGGTGTCCGCGCTGTGCCGCCGCACCGGCAGCGGCAGGCCCTCGGTGCTGCGGCACGCCGACCTGGAGGTGGACTGCGCCCGGCGCGAGGTGCGCAGGGCCGGGGTGCTGCTGACCGTCTCGGACAAGGAGTTCGCGGTGCTGGAGCACCTGCTGGCCAGGGCGGGGCAGGTGATCTCGCGCAGTGAGCTGATCGAGCACTGCTGGGACAACAGCGCCGACCCGATGTCCAACGTGGTCGACGCGGTGGTGAAACGGCTGCGCGCCAAGCTGGCCGAGCCCAGGCTGATCCACACCGTGCACGGCCGCGGCTTCCGGTTGGGCGCCGGGTGAGCACGACTTCCGCTGACCGGCTGCGCCGCCTCCGCCGCCTGCTCACCCTGCTGTTCACCGCGCTCAACGCGGCCGGGCTGATCCTGTTCGCCTACCTGGTGATCCGCGAGGACCGGCAGCAGGGCGAGCAGCACATGGACGCCGACCTGCGCCGGGTCAGCGCGGTGGTGTCCAGGCTGATCGACTACGACGGCACCATCAACACCGAGGAACTCGGGCACGACCAGATCAACAACGCCTGCCCGCAGTTCACCGTGCTGGACCGCGACGAGAATGGTGAGTGGTCGACCAATCACACCAGCGAGAAGCCCTGCGCCCCGCTGCCGATGACCACGCTGACCAGTCTCGCCCAGCAGTCCGTCGACACCCGCAGCATGATCACCGGCTACCAGCGCGGCAGCGGGGGCGAGCTGCTCAGGGTCACCGCCGACTCGCTGCGCAACCGGTCGGGGCAGTACGTCGGCGCGGTGGTCGCCGCGCTGGACGCGCGGGAGACCGAGAGCAGGCACGACCGGCGGGTGCTGATCGTGCTCGGGGTGTCCGTGCTGCTGGTCGGCGCCTGCGCGCTGGCCGGGCACGTGCTCTCCGGCCGGGCCATGCGACCCGCGGTGGACGCGCTGGCCCAGCAGGAGGCGCTGCTCGGCGACATCGCGCACGACCTGCGCAAACCAGTGGCGGCGCTGCGCGCGCTGGCCGAGACCGGGCTGCGCAACCCGGACCAGCACGCCGAGCTGCTGCCGCGCGCGGTGCGGTTGTCCGCGCGGATGGGCGGCATCATCGACGGCCTGCTCATGCGCGCTCGCTTCGCCGCCGGGGTGCAGGAGCTGGCCAGGCAGCCGATCTGGCTGGACCAGCTGGTCGCGGGCGTGGTCGAGGACACCCCGCCGGAGGGCGCGCGGATCACGCTGACCACCAGTCCGAGCAAGGTCGACGCCGACCCGGTGCTGGTGCAGCGCGCGGTGGCCAACCTGCTCGGCAACGCCCTGCAGCACGGCCACCAGCCCGGCGCGGCCGCGGTGGTGCACGTCAGCGTGGCCGGCAACCGGGTCACCGTGGCCGACCAGGGGCCCGGCATCGACGCCGAACGCGCCGAGCTGGCCCTGGACCGCTTCACCAGCGGCGGCGGGTCCAGCGGGCTCGGCCTGGCCATCGTGCGCTGGGTCGCCCAGGCGCACGGCGGCACGCTGCGGGTGTACAACGCCGAGGCCGGCGGCGCCATCTTCGAGCTGGAGCTGCCCGCCGTGTACCGGGACTGAACGACCGCTGTACCCGTGCTGCCTAGGATCCCCGGTATGAGCGCCACGCAGGCCGGGCAGGTCTACTCGCTGATCGCGCGCAACGTGCAGTCGGTGGTCCGCGGCAAACCCGAGGTGGTGCGCCTGGCCGTGGCCGCGCTGCTGGCCGAGGGCCACCTGCTCATCGAGGACGTGCCGGGGCTGGGCAAGACCACGCTGGCCCGCTGCATCGCGCGCAGCATCGGCGGCAGCTGGAACCGCATCCAGTTCACCCCCGACCTGCTGCCCGGCGACATCACCGGCGTCACCGTCTACCACCAGAAGGAAGAGGAGTTCACCTTCCACCCCGGTGGCATCTTCGCCAACGTGGTGGTCGCCGACGAGATCAACCGCGGCACGCCCAAGACCCAGTCCGCGCTGCTGGAGGTCATGTCGGAGCGCCGGGTCACCGTGGACGCGGTCGCGCACCCGGTGCCCAGCCCGTTCCTGGTGGTGGCCACCCAGAACCCGATCGAGATGGAGGGCACCTACCGGCTGCCCGAGGCCCAGCTCGACCGGTTCCTGATGCGGTTGTCAGTCGGCTACCCGGACGTGGACGCCGAGGTCCTGGTGATCATGAGCGACTGCGCCGGCGTGTCCCCGGACGACCTGCCCGCCGTGGTCGACATCCCGACCCTGCGCGCCGCGATCACCCAGGTCCGCAAGGCGCACCTGGACCGCGCGGTGGTCGAGTACGCGGCCCGGCTGGCCGCGGCCACCCGCGAGCACACCGCGGTGCGCTTCGGCGCCAGCCCGCGCGGCAGCATCGCGCTGGTGCGCGCGGCGCAGGCGATGGCGGCCACTGAGGGCCGGGAGTTCGTCACCCCGGACGACATCAAGGACGTCGCGGTGCCGGTGCTCGCGCACCGCCTGGTGCTGACCGCCGACGCGGAGCTGAACCAGCGCGGCGCGGCCGAGATCGTGGCCGAGGTGCTGGCCGCGACGCCCGCGCCCGCGCTGAACCAGAGCGCCCGCTAGTTGCGGCAGTCCGCGCCGTTGATGGACTTGGGCTGGCTCTTGTAGACCACGCCGCCGCCGTTGGTGCCCCGGACGTCGAAGCAGTACTTGCGGTTCGGTTCCACCTCACCCTTCCAGGTGGTGGTCTGCTGCGGCGGGAACGTCTTGTTCTCCGTGGCGTTCTCCACCGCCATGCCCACGGCGAAGTACAGCGACTCGCTGCTGCGCCAGTTCAGCTCGACGGTGTTGCCGCGCACGATGGGCTCCTCCAGCACGATCTCCACCGGTTTCGCGGAGGTGGTGGGCGCGCTGGCCGGGGTGGGGCCGGGGGGCAGGGCCAGTTCGGCGGGGTCGTCGTTGATCAGCAGCACCGCGCCGACGGCGAGCACCGCGGCCAGGCCGACGCCGCCGAGGACCAAGCCGGTGCGGCTGGCCGGGCGGTCGGGCCGGGCCGGGCCGGAGATCACCAGCGGGGCGCCGCGCGGCTGGGGCGGGGCGGATTCCGGTGCGGTGTCTGGAGTTGTGGCGGGGGTCGGGGGCTCCGGTGCGGACTCGGCGGTCCGGGCGAGGTGGCCCGATGGCGGGGTGGCGGGGAACTGGGCGGGCGGCGGTGTGCTCGGGGCCTGGACCGGCCGCGGGGTGCGCCGGACTTGGGCAACGTGGCCGGCCGCCCGGACGCCGGGGGTCTGGGCGGGGTGGCCGGGCCAGTCGGCCTGCGCGGTGGTCAGCCGGTGCGCCTCGGGCGAGGGGCCCGGCACGTACCCGGCGAAGTCGTCGAAACCCCGTCCCGCCGCCTCCGCGCCCGCGCTCTTCGGCTCGGGCCCGCCCATCCGGTCCAGCCAGCCCGAGACCACCGCCGCCTCGGCCGGGCGCAGCGCCGGGTCCTTGCTCAGCAGCGCGGAGACCACCGCGGTCAGCGCCTCGGGCACGTCCGGTCTGGTCAGCGGCGGCACCGGGGTGCCGAGCACGCGCAGCATCCGCTCGCCCTCCGGTTCGCCGATCGCGCCGGGGTGCGGTGACTCGCCGGAGAGGGCCAGGTGCAGCAGGGCGCCGAGGCCGTACAGGTCCGAGCGTTCGTCCACGGTGCCGTCGCGGAGGGTTTCCGGGGCGGTGAAGTCGATGCCGGTGCGGTGGTCGCGGGGGTAGGCGCGGCGCAGGGTGAGGCCGAGGTCGGCGAGCACGGGTTCACCGGTGGGGCGGAACAGCAGGTTGCCGGGGGTGACGCCGCCGTGCACCAGACCGGCCCGGTGCGCGGCGGCCAGCGCGGTGGCCACCGCCCGGCCGAGGGCGAGCGCGTCGGGCACCGAGAGCCTGCCGCAGCTGGCGACCAGCTCGCGCAGGGACTGCGAGCACAGCTCCATCCGCAGCGCGGTGCGGCCGTCCGGGGTGTCCTCGACCGCGTCGGCGACCAGCACCGGCGCCCGGTCCCGCAGCGCGGCCAGCCTGGTCAGCTCCCGGTCCAGCTCGGCGCGGGTGCGCTTGGGCAGCTTGGCCGGGAAGACCTTGAGCGCGAACGCCTCGCCGGTGTCCGCGCGCATCCCGGCGTACACCGTGGCCACCGGTCCCTCGCCGAGCGGGACCAGCTCCTGCGGGCCGTTGCCGGTCATCCCGGGCTCCCCTCTGTCTCGCACATCATCCGGTGCCACCGGTGATGGCCGCTAGCTGCCGACCCGGTTCCCCGGCCGGGCCTTCACCCAGATCGTAGGAAGCCGGACCACAGGTGCGCGCCGGGCGGCAGGTTGTTGCCGCTGCGGCCAGTGCGAGGAGGTAGGCCGATGACCACGACCGGGCTGGTGCGAGTGACGGTCGCCGCGCCGCACCGGCGCATCGACATGGCGTTGCCCGAGCAGTCCAGCGTCGCCGAGATCGTGCCGGGGCTGCTCCGGCACGCCGGTGAGCACCTCGCTGACGACGGTGCGGCCGACGGCGGCTGGCTGCTGCGGCGGGGTGACGGGTCGGCGCTGGAACTCGGGCGCACGCTGGGCTCGTACCGGATCAGGGACGGCGAGGTGCTGCACCTGACCTCGCGGCGCACCGAGTGGCCCGAGCTGGAGTACGACGACCTGGTCGACGCGATCGCCGACGGCGCCGGCCGGGCCGGGCGGGCCTGGAGCGCGCGGCACACCCGGCTGGCCGGGCTGGCCGTCGGCGGGCTGGTGCTGCTGCTCGGCCTGGCGGTGGTGCTGCGGGCCGGACCGCCCTGGCCGATGCCCGGACTGTGGTCACTCCTGGTGAGTTTGTTGCTACTCGCCGTCGGTGCTACGTTGGCCAGGACCGCGGGAGACGCGGTGGCCGGCGCGGTCTTCGGGGCGCTTTCGCTGCCGTACTCCTTCCTCGGTGGAGCTCTGCTCCTGGCCGGTAGCCACCCGCTGCTGGACCTGGGCGCACCCCAGATCCAGGCGGGTAGCGCGGCACTGCTGTTCGGGGCGGTGCTCGGCCACCTCGGCACGGCGCACGGGTTGCCGGTCTTCGCCGCGGCGGCGACCACTGGCCTGCTCGGCGTGCTGGGCGGCGTGCTGGCCGGGCTGGACACCTTCGACGGTGCCCAGGCGGCCGCGATCGTGGCCGGTGCGGTGCTGGCGTTCTCCCCGCTGCTGGCTCCGCTGGCGATCCGGCTGGCCAGGGTGCCGATGCCGGTGCTGCCCCGCACCACCGCGGATCTTGTTCGGAATGATCCGCAGCCGCCGCGACCGGCGGTGTACCAGGCGGTCGCGCGGGCGCACGGGTTGCTGACCGGCATGCTGGTCGGCGTCGCGCTGGTGGCCGTGGTCTGCCAGGTGCTGCTGGTGCGCAGCGGCCGCACGTCCGCGCTGTGGCTGCTGGTGGTGCTCGCGCTCGGGTTCCTGCTCAGGGCGCGGCTGTATCCCGTGCTGTGGCAACGGGTTCCGTTGCTCGGCGCGGGGGTGTGCGGGGTGGTGTGCCTCGCGCTCGGACCGCTGCTGTCCGGGCGGGTGGCCATCGCCGGTGCGGTGCTGCTCGTGGTCGGCGGACTGGTCGTGCTGGCCGGGCTGCACCACAGCCGTCGCCAGGCGAGTCCGTACCTCGGACGCTATGCCGAGCTGTTCGAGGTGGCGGTGGTGCTCGCCGTGGTGCCGGTGGTGTGCGCGGTGCTCGACCTGTACGCCTACCTGCGCGGGCTGGGCGGCTGAGATGGCATCCAGTCGCGATCAGCTGCAGGCACACCAGTTCCTGGCCCAGCGGGCGATCTCCGCGCTGGTCACCAGGGAGACCGATCCGGAACAGCCACCGTTCCGGCGACCCAGCGTGTCCGCGTTCGGCAGCATCGCGCTGGCGGTGATCATCCTGGCCGGGTTCGGCGTGTACGGGCTGATCGTGCCGGGCGGCAAGGACGCCTGGCGCACCGGCGACGCGGTGATCGTGGAGAAGGAGACCGGGGCGCGGCTGGTGTACGTGGACGGCAGGCTGCGGCCGGTCACGAACCACACCTCGGCGCTGCTGGCGCTGGGCAAGCACGCGCCGACCATGGACGTCTCGCAGGAGTCGCTGGCCGGGGTGCCGAGGGCGCCGCGGATCGGGCTGCTGGACGTGCCGGACGGGCTGCCGGGCCGGGAACGGGTGCTCGGCGGCGGCTGGAGCATGTGCTCGCAGCCCGCGGTGGACACCACCGGCGCGGCGGTGCACGAGTCGGTGCTGCTGGTCGGCCAGGCGCCCGGCGGCGGTCGCGCGCTCGGTGAGTCCGCGCTGCTGCTGGAACCGCCGGAACAGGGTGACTGGCAGCTGGTCTGGCGCGGGCACCGGCACCGGATCGCCCAGGCCGACACGGCCGCGGTCCGCCTCGCGCTGCGCACCGGGCCGGTGCTGCGGGCCGGGTCGGCCCTGGTGGACAACCTGCCGGCGGGCGCGGAGATCGGCCCGATCACGTTGCGGGACATCGGCAAGCCCAGCACCGCGGTGCCCGGCAAGCCGGACCTGCGGATCGGTCAGCTGGCGCTGGTGCGCGTCTCGGGCGAGGTGACCCAGCGGTACCTGGTGGAGGCCGACCGGCTGCGGCCGATCTCGGAGCTGCAGTTCGAGATCCAGCGCGCGCACAAGCCCACCGCCGAGGCCCTAGGCGAGGGTGAGCTGAACGGGATCGCGTTGAGCCCGTTGGCGGTCAGCGGGGCGAAACTGGCCACGGTGGAGCCCGCGCGGGCCGGTCAGGCGCCGGAGCGGCGACCGGAGTTCGCAGGTCCGGCCGCGGGCGCGCCCACGGTGTGCGCGAGCTTCGAGCCGGGCGCGGAGGTGCCTGCGGTGACGGTGGATGCCGTGCTGCCGCAACGGGATCCGGCGCTGCGCACGGGCAGGCGCACCGATGCCGGCCTGCCGCTGGCCGACCGGGTGGTGGTGTCGCCGGGGTCGGTGGCGGTGGTGGAGGTGATGCCCAGTCCGCGCGCGCCGGTGGGCACGCTGTCGCTGGTGAGCGACCAGGGGCGCAACCATCCGCTGGCCACGCCGGATGTGCTGGCGATGCTGGGGTACGAGGGGGTCCGGCCGGTGCGGATGCCCGCTGGGCTGGTGGCCCGGATTCCGCTGGGGAGTGGGCTGGATCCGCTGGCGGCGCAACGGCCCTGAGGCGCTGGGACGCGGGCCTGCGGCGCTGAGGCGGCCCCGCGGTCCGGAACCGTGGGGCGGCCCCGCGGTCCGGAACCGCGGCACAACCGAACGGCGGCCTCGGAAATTGGGGCCGCCGTTCTTGTGCGCCGGGAAAAGCGGTTGCCCGCTCAGCGAAAGCCGTTGCCTGGGCAGCGAAAAGCCGTTGCCCCGCCCGGGAAGTCCGGGCGGGGCAACGGTTCCGCTGGTCGCGTCAGCGGGGCCGGCGGCGGCCTCGGGGTGGGTCGGGCTGGGTGGTGGCCGGGGCGGCGTCCAGGCCGGGGTCGACGCGCCACATCTCCTCGTCCAGGAGCTCGACCCTGGACGGTTCCTCGGTGCGACGGCGACGTGCGGTGGTGGGGACCTGGCCGCCGGTCAGGCCGCCGCTGAGCTTGGCCGGGACGCCGGGCAGGCCGCGCTTGACGCCCTTGCCGGGGGCCGTTGCCTTGCCCTGGGCCGCGCCGCTGCCGGGTTTGACCTGGTTGCCGCCGCCCATGCCGTGGCCCATCGGCGGCATCATCGGCGGGATGCCGCCCGCGCGGGCCGCGTTCGCGGCGTTGGCGGCGCCGGCGGGGCCGGTCGCGGCGGCTGGGGCTTCCGCGGGTGGGGCGAGGTTGGCCGCGGCGCCCATGGTGCGGGAGGCGGGCTGGTGGCCGAGGGCTGCTACGCCGCCGACACCGCCGAGGCCGGGGATGGCGGGGGGCTTGGGGACGCCCGCGCCACCACCACCGCCGCCCTTGGCGCCTGCCAGGCCGCCGACGCCGGGGACCGGGGCGATCGGCGGGAGTGGAGGCAGCGGGGGTGGGATGTTCGCCGCGGGTGGGATGTTCGGGATCGGGGGCGGGGCGGGGATCTTGGGTGGGGCTGGCGGCGGTGGGGTGTCGCCTGCCAGGCCTGGGCCGGTGCCAGGGGGGCCGCCGGGAGCGCCGCCAGGAGCACCACCTGGAGCGCCGCCAGGGGGTTCGGCACCACCGGGGGGTGCGCCACCGGGTGCGCCGCCGGGTGGTGCGCCGCCGGGGGGTGTCGCCGGGCCGCCTGCCGGGCCGCCTGGGCTGCCGGGTGGGCCGCCGGGCTGGGTGCCGGGGGCCGAGGGGTCGCCCAGGGTGCGGGCCGGGGAGCCGGGGGTGCCCTGGGGGCCGCGCCAGGGGCTGCCCACGGCGTTGCGGGTGGCTTCGGCGGCCTGGGTGAACAGGGTGGCGAGCTGGTTCATCGGGACGCCCGCGTTCTGGCTGGCCTGTCTGCGCAGCTCGGCTTCCCTGGCGGGGGCCGCCTTCAGCGCCTGCTGGAACCACTCCCAGGTGGCCAGCACGCCGGCGCGGGCCTGGGGCAGCGCGACGGCCAGGTTGGCCAGGGTGGACGCGGGCTCGGTGCGGGTGCGCTCGGTCCACTCGGTCAGCGAGGTCACGCCCGACTCGACCTGGTCGCCGAAGAGCGCGCCCGCGCTGTCCGCCCAGTTCGGCGCCAGGTCCTGCCCGCTGCCGTGCAGGTTCTCACTGGCCAGGGACAGCTGGTTGTTCAGCGTGGTCCACATGGTGCGGGCCTCGGTGATCTGCCGGACCCGGCCGCCGGCCGCCTCCGCCTCGATCAGCTGGACCTGCTGCTCGATCTCCATCGTGGTGTAGTCCATGACCTCCCCCTCAGTTCGGCATCTGCCGGGCGCTGTCCTCGTCGTAGCCGCGGTAGTCCTCGGCCGCGCCGGTGGCCAGCTGCTGGTACGCGCTGAAGCCCTGGTCCACCGAGGTGGTGAACTCGGCGACCTTGGCCGCGGCCTCGGTGTGCGCGGCGGTGAACGCGGCGCCCTCGGCCATGCCGCCGCCCCCGCCGCCGCTGCTGGCGTTCGCGGCGGCGCGCACCGGGGCGAACTCCGGTGGGCGCAGCTCCTCGGCGAAGGCGCGCATCGCGCTGACCCGCCCGTTGATCTCTTCCTGTGACTCGCCCATGCCGGGCCTCCCTCTCGTGTGCCTACGCCTCGCCGGGCGGCAGCCAGGCGAGCTGCACCAGGCGGGCCGAGTCGCGGCGGTCGACCAGCCAGCCGCGGCCGGGCGGCAGCTTCTCCGCCTTCAGCCCGCCCAGCAGCGGTCCCTCCTCCTTGTCCCCGGACAACAGGAGTCCGGGGGAGCCGACGTCGCGGAGCCCGGTGAAGAACTGCTCGAACATCGCCCGCCCCGCGCCACCGGTGCGCCGCGCCAGCACCACGTGCAGGCCGACGTCGCGGCCCTGCGGCAGGTAGTCCAGCAACGGCAGCATCGGGTTGTCGTACTGGCTGGCGACCAGGTCGTAGTCGTCGACCAGCACGAAGATCTCCGGGCCCTTCCACCAGCTCCGGGTGCGCAGCTGCTCCGGCGTGATGTCCTTGCCGGGCAGGCGTTCGGTGAGCGCGGTGGCGGCCTCGGTCATCAGCCTGCCGGTGGTGGCCTTGTCGGTGCCGTAGCCGAGCAGGTAGGGCGCGCCGACCTCGCCGAGCAGGCCGCGGCGGTGGTCGATGAGCACGATCCGCGCCTGGTCCGGGGTCAGCGTCTGCTGGATGCGGCGGGCCAGCACCCGCAGGAACGTGGTCTTGCCGGACTCCGGGCCGCCCAGCAGCAGGTGGTGCGGATCGGCCTTGAAGTCCCAGTGCACCGGCCGCAGGTCGCGTTCGGCGATGCCGGTGACAAGGCGGTTGTCCGCATCCATCGCGACCAGGTCGGCGTAGGCCAGGGTGCCGGGCAGCATCCGGACCTTGGGCGCGCGCGGCCCGGTCCAGGCGCGGGCCGCGCTGGCGACCAGCTCGGCCACCGCGGCGGGCAGGTCTCGCGGGTCGGTGCCGCCGTCGATGCGGGGCAGCGCGAACAGCAGCTGGTGCTTGCTGGTGCTGACGCCACGGCCGGGCGCGTGCTCGGGCACCGCGGTCGCGCTGGCCCGGTCCACCATCGAGTCCAGCGGATCGCCCAGGCGCAGCTCGACCCGGCTGCCGAACAGGTCCCGCACGTTGGGGCGCAGGTCGAAGGAACGGCCGCAGCTGGCCAGCAGGTGCACGCCGTAGGACAGGCCGCGGGCGGCGATGTCGGCGACCTGGTCCTCGAGGTCCTCGAACTCCTTGCGCAGCGTGGCCCAGCCGTCGATGACCAGGAACACGTCGCCGTGCGCCTCCTCGGCGAACCGGCCCTCGGCGCGCAGCCTGCGGAACTCGGCCATGCCATCGATGTCGTGCTCGGCGAACAGGCGTTCCCGGTGGGTCAGCGCGGTGACCACCTCGGCCACCGTGCGGCGCACCGCGCCCGGGTTCTGCCGCCCGGCCACCCCGCCCACGTGCGGCAGGCCGCCGAGCGTGCCCAGGGTGCCGCCGCCGAAGTCCAGGCAGTAGAACTGGGTCTCCCGCGGGGTGTGGGTCAGCGCCAGGCTGGTGATCAGGGTGCGCAGCGCGGTGCTGCGGCCGCTGTGCGGGGCGCCGACCACCAGCGCGTGCCCGGCCGCGGCGGAGAGGTCCAGCACCAGGTGGTCCCGGCGCTGCTCCAGCGGCCGGTCCACGATGCCGGCCACCGCGAGCAGCCGTCCGGCCAGCCTCGGGTCGGTGACCGCCAGGCCGCGCACCGGGTCCTCGACCGGCTGGCCGAGCAGCTGGTCCAGCGAGGGCGACTCGGCCAGCGGCGGCAGCCACACCTGGTGCGCGGCAACGCCTTTGCCCTCGAACCGCTCGACCAGCACGTCCAGCAGGCTCTCCCCGACCGCCTCGTCCGGATCCTCCGCCGGGGTGGCCACCGGGGCCTGCGCGGGCGGGGCCACATAGGCGGTGGAGTAGGCCATCAGCGCGGGCGCGCGGTGCCCGGCCGGGTGCGCGCCCGGTTCGGCGCGGCGGTGCACCCCGGAGACGTAGGCCGAGCGGAACCGCACCATCGGCTCGGTGCCGGACTTGAGGAACCCGTGGCCGGGCGCGCGCGGCAGCGCGAAGGCGTCGCCGACACCGAGCACCACCCGGCTCTCCGCCTCGGAGAAGGTGCGCAGCCCGATCCGGTAGGACAGGTAGGTGTCCAGGCCGCGCAGCCTGCCCTCCTCCAGCCGCTGACTGGCCAGCAGCAGGTGCACGCCCAGCGCGCGGCCGATCCGGCCGATCTGGACGAACATGTCGATGAAGTCCGGCTTGGCCGAGAGCAGCTCGCTGAACTCGTCGCACACCACGAACAGCGTGGGCACCTCCGGCAGCGGCGCGCCCGCCGCGCGGGCCTTCTCGTAGTCGCGCAGCGAGGAGAAGTTCCCGGCCGCGCGCAGCAGTTCCTGGCGGCGGATCAGCTCGCCGTTGATGGCGTCGGTCATCCGGTCCACCAGCGGCAGCTCCTCGGCCAGGTTGGTGATCACCGCGCTGGTGTGCGGCAGCCGGTCCAGCTTGGTGAAGGTGGCCCCGCCCTTGAAGTCGATCAGCGCGAAGTTCAGCGAGCTGGGCGGGTGGGTGACCGCCAGCGCGAGCACCAGGGTGCGCAGCAGCTCGCTCTTGCCCGCGCCGGTCGCGCCCACCAGCAGCCCGTGCGGGCCCATGCCGTCCTGCGCGGACTCCTTGAGGTCGATCTCGATCGGCGTGCCGTCGGCGCGCACCCCGAACCGGATCCGCAGCTTGTCCCGGTTCGGCCGCTGCACCCAGGTGCGGGCCGGGTCGAACAGGTACGGGTCGCCGATGTCGAGCAGCTCGGCCAGGCCGAGGGAGGCGCTCAGCGGCTGCTCACCGCGGCCGCCGTCCACCCCGCGCAACGGGGCCAGCTGCCGGGCCAGGCCCTCGGCGGCCACCGCGTCCAGGTCGTCGGCGGTGCCCAGCTCGGTCTCGCCGTCGATGGTCTCGCTGCTCAGCGCGCCGTCGGCGGCCACCTCCAGCACCACCGCCGCGCGATCCAGCGCCCTCGGCGGCGCGGTGGTCAGGTCCAGCACGGTGACGCCCTCGACGCCGCCGCCGGTCATCAGGTGGTCCGAGCCCGCGGTGGACCCGCCGTCGATGACCACCACCAGGTGCGGCATCCCGGCCGGGTGTCCGGCATCGGGGTCGAACCGGCGGCGCTGGGCGAGCAGGTCCTCCAGCATCGCCTCCACCCCGGCCACGGTCGGCGCGACCAGCCGGAGCAGGCCCAGCGCGTCGGTCTTCTCCGGGTGCAGCGCGTGTGGCAGCCACTTCACCCACTCCCAGTCCGCCCGCTCGTCCCGGCCCGCGCACACCGCGATCCGCAGGTCCTCCGGCGTCTGCAACACCGCCAGCGAGGCCACCACGGCCCTGGCCAGCCCGACCGCCCGGTCGCTGTCCCCGCGCAGGTGGATCCGGCCGAACCCGGTGACCGCGATCGCCAGCGGCAGCCCGGGAATCGCGGTGAAGGTGCTGATGAACCGGCGCAAGGCCAAGGCGGACAACGGTTCCAGCTGTTCCAGCGGTTTGGTCTCCGGCGCGATCAGGGTGGTGCACAGGCTCTGCGCGCCGACCCCGATCCGGGCCACCGCGAAGTCCGGGTCGTCCCGCCGCCGCTCCCACAGCCGGGACCCGGCGGCCACCGACCACAGCGCCTGCGGCTCGGGGTGCAGGTAGGCCAGCGCGTCCCGCTGCCGGTGCGCGGTGCGCCGCACCCGCAGCCGCTGCTGGGACAGTCCGCGCAGGTAGGCCCGCCGGGCCAGGCCCATCTCGCGTTTGCTGGGCCCGCCGCCGGTGACGAAGGTCATCACGATCATGCCCAGCGCGGCCACGCCGAACAGGCCCAGGACGACGTAGCGCAGCGGGCCGGCCGCCGACCCGGAGAACATCAGCACCGAGGCGCCGAGCACGGCGATCATCGGCAGCATCATCAGCGCCTGCTGCCACTGCCGCCCAGCCGGCGGCGGGATCTCCGGCGGCGCCTCGATGAGCAGCTCGCCGGCAGGCAGTTCCGGCGCGGGCCTGCGCTGCGGCCGCCGGACCACGATGGTCGCCACGACAATCCTCCTTCACCGGACTGGGAATCAAATCCTCCGGTAATGCGCGGCCGTCGAAATGGCCGTGGCAGGAAGGTGCCGTGACCGCCGTGCCGGGGGCCGGCGCGCTTTAGCGTTCGCCAGGCGAACACACCGCCGCGAAAGAGGGGAGCACGGCATGTCCGGGCAAATTCATGGTGCGATCAGCGGAATCGCGCAGACCGGTAGTACCGCGAACAACATCGCGCAGAGCATCGACGGGCACAAGCAGCGGGCGATGTCCCAGGCGGACGCGCTCAGCGGCGCCTGGGAGGGGCAGGCCAAGGTCAGCTTCGACCAGGCCTTCGCGAACTGGGTGACCGGGGTGCAGCGGGTGGTGGCCTCGCTGACCGAGCTGGGCGAGAACGTCACCTTCGCCTCCCGCACCTATGAGCAGCAGGACCAGGATTCCGCCGGTGGTTTCGCCGGTCTGACCACTCACTGAACAGGAGCCGGAAATGGTCGACATCGTTCGCGGAAACTTCGGGCAGCTCGACGGATTCGCCCAGCAGCTGCTCGCCACCATCAATCAGATCCAGTCCGAGATGGACCAGATGGCGCAGGCGGCGGGTATCACCGGCTCGGACTGGACGGACTCCGGTGGTGGCCAGTTCGGCGATGTGCACCAGGCGTGGAAGCAGGTCAGCGAGCAGCGGCAGCAGCTGGTCGAGCAGATCCGCGCCGGGGTGCAGAACACCAACTCGAACCTGCAGACCGCCCTGCAGCAGTCGATCGCCCGGATCGGCAGCACCTCGATCGGCTGATCTGCCCGCGCAGGCCCCGGTCCGCCAGCTCGGCGACCGGGGCCTTTCGCGTGCTCAGCGTTCCGCGGGTGGTGGCGGCAGCAGGAACACCTGCTCGGGCAGCTCCTCCTCGCGGCCGGGCGCGGCGGGCAGCGGATCGGGCAGGCCGGCCGCCCAGCCCCGCCGCCGACCGCGCGGCAGCAGCGCCGCGATGAGCACCGCCAGCAGCGCCGCGCCGACCGCGGCCGCGGTCCACACCTTGGCCTGCTCGCCCGCGGCCCGCCACCAGGCCCGCGCGCTGAGCAGGTCCGGATCCGGCGCGGGGTGGGCCATCGGGGGCAGCGGGACCGGGGCGGCCGCGGAGAGCACGTCGGTGACCGCGCGGTAGGGGTTGACCACGCCCGTGCCGTAGCCGGGGCTGTCCTTGCCGCCGCGCGCCGGGGTGGCGGTGGCCAGCAGCCGCCTGGTCACCTCGGCCGCGGACAGCTCCGGCCAGCGCGCCCGCACCAGCGCCGCGGTGCCGGCCACGAACGGCGCGGCGAAGCTGGTGCCGGTGAAGTAGGAGTGCCCGCCCGCGCGGGTGGTGCCGAGCACCTTGGCGCCCGGTGCGACCAGGTCGACGAACTCGCCGAGCTGGGAGGCGGGCAGCCGCGCGCCGTCGATGTCGATCGCGCCCACGCCGAGCACCCCGGGATAGGCCGCCGGGTAGGAGGGCCGTCCGACCAGCTGGCTGTCCTGCTGCTGCTGGTTCCCGGCCGCGGCCACCACCAGCACGTCCTTGCTGACCGCGTGCGCCACCGCGTCCCGGATGAGCGCGTTGTCCACCGGCCCGGACAGCGACAGGTTGAGCACCTTCGCGCCCTGGTCCACCGCCCACCAGATGCCGCGGGCCAGCACCGCCGGGTCGATCGCGGCCGCGCCGCCGCCCTCGGTGAGGTCCCGGTCGCTGACCCGCACCGGCAGGATCTTCGCCCCCGGCGCCACCCCGCGGAACCCGGCCTTGCCCGCCCCGCCGGCGGCGATGATCCCGGCCACCGCGGTGCCGTGGGACACGCAGTCGAAGTTCCCCGGCAGGCCGCCGATGTAGTAGAAGTCCTTGCCCCGCAACACGTTCGCCGCCAGCTGCGGATGGTCGGCGTCCACCCCGGAGTCCACCACCGCCACCGTCACCCCCGCGCCGTCGCTGACCGGCCAGGCCCGCTCCGGGGTCAGGACCTGTTGCGCCCAGGGCAGTTCCGGGATCTCGGCGCGCGCGGGGGCCGGGTTGTGGCAGGTGCCGGGTGGCGGCGCGGCGTGCGCGAGCCCGCCGGTGAGGCAGAGCGGCGCGGCCGCCGTCAGGATGGTGGCGAGCTGGCGAAGGCGTCCCATTCTGTGATGGTCCGCCCCCGGCGCGGCGGTGTGGCCGGTGCTGGCCGCAAGCTGTCAGCCGAGCTCGGATCTTGTTGTGCCGCAGCACACTGAGGCCACCACAGGCGAGGAGGCGACAGTGCGCGACGAGCAGATGCGACAGTTGGTGGACGCGGTGCGCGAGGTGCGGGACGGCATGCGGGAGATCACCGCGACCGCCGACTCACCGGACGGGCTGATCACCGCGACCGTGGGCGCCCGCGGCGAGGTGCTGGAGCTGGAGCTGAACCCGCGGATCTTCCGCGACCCCGACTCCCAGCGGCTGGCCGAGGACATCGTGGAGACCATCCAGCGCGCGGTGGAACAGGCCCAGCGCCAGGTGTTCGACCTGGTGCGGGACTTCCTGCCGGCCGGAGCCGGCCCGGAGACCGCCGACCTGGACTTCGACCCGTTCCTGCACAGCGTCTCCCAGCGTTAGACCGGGGTCAGGCGGAGCACGGCCGTGCCCTCGTGCGCGGCCACCACCTCCACCCGCAGCCCGTTCACCGTGATCCGCGCCCCCGCCTTGGCGACGGCCTGCGCGAACGGCTCCGAGCTCGACGTGCCACCCACCGCCGTGCACTGGGTGCCGCCCTCGCAGGCGTACTTCACCCCGTTGCCGGAGGGGAAGGTCAGGTTCAGCGTCACCGCGTCCGCCTCGACCGACTCGATCCGCAGGGTGCGCACCTGGAGCTTGGGGTTGAGCCGGATCGAGGCCGGTTTGCTGACCAGCACCTCGCAGCTCCCGTCCGTGCAGGCGGTCAGGTTCCGGCCGTCCGCGGCCCCGGTGGGCAGCGGGGGCGGCTCGGGCTGCGTGCTCGGCGGCGGTGACGGCGACGACGGCGGGGAAGCGGAGGAGGCGGGCGGCGCCGAAGAGGGGGCCGGGGCGGGCGCGTCCGGGGCGCAGCCCGCCAGCAGCACGGCGGCGCCCGCCAGCAGGGGGAGCAGGGTGGTGGTTCGAGTCACCGCCCCATGCTGGCCAGGCCGGGCCGCGCGCGGGCCGTGCTGGCCGGAAGCTGTCAGCCGGTCCGCGGGTCCAGCGCCGCGCGCAGCCGGGCGCGCAGGGAACCGTTGCGGGACAAGCTCTTGCGCACCTGCCGCTCGGCGTCCCAGGCCCGGTCGGCGAGCTCGCCGGTGACCTGGGTGCCGGACCACAGCGCGGCGTCCACGGTGCCGGCCAGCAGCCGCACGCTCTCCGCGGTGAACCGGTCCGCGCCCGGCCCGGCCGCCATCGCCAGATCGCGCACGGTCATGCCGGGCGTGACCGGGATCCCGAAGGCGCGCAACCGGTCCCGCACCTCGGCCACCGCGCCGGCCACCGCGGCCGTGCCGGTGGCCCGCCGCCGTCGCCACCGCCGCAGCAGTCGCAGCAGCGGCACCCCGAGCACCCACAGCACCGGCAGTCCCAGCACCAGCGCGGGCAGCGCCCACAGCAGCCACCACCAGCTGCCCGGACCCGCCTCGCCGGACTCGTCCCCGGCCCCCGCGGCGGGCAGCTCCGGATTGCGCATGGCCTCCGGCGAGGGCAGGTTCTGCCGGGCCCGCGCGGTCAGGTCGGCCAGCCCACCGGTGGCGGTGGAGCGGGCCGCGGTCTCGGTCGGGTCCAGCGGCACCCAGCCGAAGCCGCGCACCGCGACCTCGGGCCAGGCCAGCACATCCCGGTTGCGCACCACCCAGCGCCCGTCCGCGGCGCTGGTGGCCGGCGCGGCGTAGCCGACCGCCAGCCGGGCCGGGATGCCGCGCAGCCGCGCCAGTGCCACGTAGGCGGCGGCGAACTGCTCGCTGGTGCCCTGCTTGGTGTGCAACAGGAAGCGCTCCAGCTGCGGCCAGCCGTGCCCGGTGGGCAGCTCGGCCCCGGCGGCCAGCCGGTAGTGCTCGGTGAAGAACCGCTGGAGCTGCAACGCGGTCTGGAAGGTCGCGCGCAGCCCCCTGGTCGCCTGCTCGGCCAGCTCGGCCATCCCCGGCGGCACCTCGCCGATCCCGCCCTGCCAGCCGGGTACATCCGGGTCGATCGGCGCCTCCAGCAGGCCCTCGGCCTTCGGCTCCCACCAGGACAGCCGGTAGTCCACCGCGCCGCCGGGCCCGAACAGCATGCCGCTGGCCGGGCCGACCAGCGGGTCGGTCCCGCTCACCGCGGCGGGCCAGGACTGGCTGGGCAGCCACCGCCCGCTCCCCGGCGGCGTGCTGACGTGGGCCTCGCGGCGTTGCGGGTCAAGGAGTCCCGGCGGCGGGGCCAGCTCGGCGCCCAGCCGCTGGAAGTCCCCGCCGGTGCGCCAGTTCACCCCGTCGAACTCGGTGAACACCGCCAGCGGCCAGCGGTCCACCGGCGCCGGGCTGGTGTAGCTGAACACCGCCCGGTCCGGCTCGCGCAGCCGGGCCGCGATCTCGGTGAGCGGGCTGACCGTCGGCGCGGGCGGCAGCGGCGCGGGCCGCTCGTCCTGGAGTGAGTAGGCGGGCCGTCCCAGCGGATCGGCGAGCAGCCCGGCGCCGGACCCGGCCAGTGCCGCCGCGGCCACCACGACCAGCGCCACCGGCCGGACCTGCCCGCGCACCAGCGCCAGCGCGCAGGCCGCGGCGTAACCCAGCGCGGCGGCGAGGGCGAACCCGCCGGTCGCGGCCGCGTACAGCTGGCTCAGGCCGAGCACCACCGCGCTGGGCAGCAGCGCGGGCAGCGGCCCCCGGAACCGGTGCGCCAGCTCGATCCCGAGCACCCCGGCGGCCAGCACCAGCAACGGCACGAACAGCAGCAGCTCCGGCTCCGGCCGCGCGGGCCAGGTGGACTCCAGGGTCAGCCGCCAGGAGTCGACCAGCCCGGCGCCCAGCGCCCGCACGGTGTCCCCGGTCGGCAGCCCGGCCAGCGTGGTGCCGAACAGGGCCGACTCGACGATGCCGAGCAGCCCGGCCACGCCCAGCAGCAGCGGCCGCCACGGGATGAGCGCGGGAATCCTGACCACCAGCTCCGCGCCCACGGCCAGCACCAGCGTCACGGTGAGCACCGACGGCAGCAGCACGCCGAGGCCGAACACCGGCGCGAACAGCAGCCCGGCCAGGGCGCCGGCCAGCAGCACCCCGGCCAGGGTCAGCCGTTCACCTGCCCGGTCCAGGGAACCGGCCTTCACCGGCGTCCGGCCGAGGTCGCGTTCCACTGGCTCACCGCCTCCGCCGCGTCCGCCGCCCTGATCAACCGCCCGACCGGCCGTCCCGCGCCGACCCCCAGCGCCACCACCGTGGTCGCCGGGTACCGCCCACGCAGCCTGGCCAGCACCGCCTCGTCCAGCGATCCGCCGGTCACCACCACCAGCGCCCCGTCCCCGCCGCGCGCCCTGGCCAGCGCGCCCGGCGCGAGTGCGGTCTCCTGGTCCTGGCCCAGCTCGCACAGCTCGTCCAGCAGCCGCCGCGCCGCGGTCGCACCGTCCGAAGTGGACAGATCGAGCCCGCCGGAGGTGACCAGCCGGCACCGCTGCCCGCCGAGCGCGGCGGCGTGCAGCACCGAGGCCGCCACCTCCACCGCCTCCTCGAAGCCGTCCGGGGTCAGCGAGCGCGACCTGGTGTCCAGCAACAGGGTCAGCCGCGGCTGGTCCGGGTCGGCGTACTGGCGGACCATCAGCTGCCCGGTGCGCGCCGCGGCCTTCCAGTGCAGGTGCCGCACCTCGTCGCCGGGCTGGTACTCGCGCACCTCGCGCAGGTCCAGCGAGCCGTGCAGGTCCTCGGCCACCCGGCCCTCGTGGTGGTGCCGGGGCGTGCCCCTGGCCGGCAGCCGCAGCGGGTGGCGGCGCGGGTGCACCCACACCGTGGCCGACTCGCCCGCGGTCAGCCTGCCGCGGGCCAGGCCGAGCGGGTCGGTGCGCTCCAGCACCAGCGGGCCCACCGGCAGCCGCCCGCGCCGCTGGGTGGGCAGTTCGTAGTGGTAGCTGGCCTCGGTGCCCGGCGGCAGCGCGTTGACCCGCACGTCGTGCTGTCCGTCGCCGAGCCGGTCGGCCGCGGTGAACGCGGGCTGGTGCCGCTGGCCCTGGTTGCGCACCAGCAGCCGGGCCAGCGCCGGCCGGCCGCGTTCGACCCGGTCCGGGTACACCTCCCTGGTCACCACCACGCTGGGCCGCCGCGCGGTCAGCGCCACCGCCGCGACCAGCGCGCCGGCGCACAGCCCGCCGAGCGCCCGCAGCAGCGGATGTCCGGCGAGCACGCCCGCGGTCAGCAGCAGCACCGCGAGCACCAGCACCACCACGCCACGCCGGGTCAACCGGCTCACCGGCGCTCCCAGGTGATCGTGTTGGACTTCACACCGTCCGCGACCACCCACACCTGCCTGCCGACCTGGCAGTAGTGGAAGGCCTCGAAGCTGTGCGTGCCGTTCGCGTCGGTGCGCACGGTCCGGCCCTCGTTCGAGTACCGCGGGTTGCTGGAGTAGGGGATGACCTTGACGCTGGTGTTCGGCGCGAACCCGCGCAGCGTCACCCGCATCTTCGCGCTGTCCGGCAGGTGGGTGCAGTCGTCCTTGTACAGCTCCGGGGTGCCCCGGCTCAGCTGGATGGAGCGCTGCGGCTTCGGCGCGACCGGACTGGCCGTGGCCTGTCCGCCCGGCCCGCGCCCGGCCCGGTTCTCCGCGACCACGGTCACCGTGTACGCGGTCCCGTTGGCCAGGCCGGTCAGCACGGTCGAGCGCGTGCCGCCGCCGACCCGCTTCGAGGAGCCGCCCGCGCTGGAGGTCCAGGTCACCAGGTAGGCCGACACCGGGGCCCCGTTCGCCGCGGCCGCGCCCCAGTCCACGGTGAGCTGCCGGTCGCCGGAGCTGGCCCGAACGCTGGTCGGCACCCCTGGCGGACTGGCCGGGGCGACCGGCGGTTTCGCGCTGGTCGGCTGGACCGGCCGGACGGTGGTGGAACGGGGCGGTGGCGGGAGCTTCGGCGGCGGCTGGATCCGCGGCCCGGTGGTCGGTCCGGCACCGGTGGTCGGGCCGGGCCCGCCGGTCAGGGTCGGTTCCGCGGGCGGCGGCTGCGGCTGGTTGCTGCTGGTGATCTTGTCGCCGCTGATCGGCACCGGGGTGACCCGGCCGTCGTGGTCCACCGCGACCACGTGCCCGCCGTCCGCGCTGTCCACGTAGACCCTGGCGTCCTCGCCGCGGCTGACCCTGGTCCCGCCCGGCGGCATCGTGGTCTCCCGCAGCGGCTTGCCCGCGCGGTCGAAGGTGAGCACCGCGTTGGTGGCCTTGTTCACCACCACCACGGTCTGCCCGGAGGACTCGACGTCGGTGTAGTCACCCGGCGGCAGGCTGACCACCGCGGGCTTGGCCGGTGGCCCGGTCCGGTTCGGGCCGCCGATGTCCACCAGCAGCATCCGCTTGGCCGCGCCGTCCAGCACCGCGATCCGGCCGTCCACGTCGGTGCTGGCCAGCCGGGCACTCGGCGGCAGGTCCGCGCCCACCGGCACGCCCTCGCCCAGCCCAGCTTCGCCGATGGCGTGCACGGTGTCGGTGGCGGTGTTGACGAACACCGGCCGGTCGGCGACCACGGTCAGCGCCCCGGTCTGCCCCTTCGGTGTGCTCGCCGGGCAGTCCAGCCGCAGCGCGCCCTTGACCAGCTTGCAGACCGCGCCGTTGTCCGGCCGGTGCAGCCAGACCGTGCCGTCCGCGGTGGCCACCGGGTCGCCGAGCTTGCCGTCGGCGGAGACGGTGGCGGTCTCCCCGCCCAGCCAGACGATCTTCCCGGACTCCCGGTAGATGACGTACGGGCCACCGGGGACCTCCAGCGTCACCGGCGCCTCCGCCGAGGGCGCGGGTGTGCTCCGCTCCACCCGCAGCGTCGACTTGCCGAACTCGATGATCCGGCTGCGGCCGATGACGTAGCCCCCGGTGCTGCCCTGCACCACCGGACTGCCCGCTTCGGCCTCCGGCACCTCGGCCCTGGCGTCGATCGCCCCGGTCGCGCCGTCGAGGTGGAACACGCCACCCAGCACCGCGTTGTAGACCCAGTGCCCGCTCTGCTGGAAGTCCGCCCCGCCCTGTGGCTTGGCCGCGCCGGTCAGCGCCAGCGCCACCGCACCCACCACGGTCAGTGCGGTGAGTGCCATGGGCGCGCGCCCCCGGCCGATGCCCCTCGGCTTCATGGCCGCGACCTTAGGCCAAGGGCCTATACGGAGGGTTCACGTCCGGTACATCGGGCGAAGCTGGGTCAGCTGCGCCAGGAGGTGCGGTCCTTGATCTGCCAGCGGATCAGCGCGCCGGCCATGACCGCGGCGGTGAGCACCAGGTAGACGTCCTCGTTCCAGCCGGTGTGGTTGCCGATCAGCATGCCCAGCATGGCGACCACGGAGAACCAGCCCATGATCTTGGTCGCGCGCGGGAAGTGCCCGTGCCAGCCCCATTCGGCCGAGGGCTCGTCGTGCTCCGAGGCGGGTGCGCTTGCCACGATCTTTCCCTCCACCTGACAAGTAGCTCGTCTACATGCCCATCGTCGCACACCAGCCCCTCCTGGATTACGCTGACCCACCGCGCGCCCGTACCCGCCGCCGGGCTCGCCGTCCCCCATCCCCAGCCCCAGCCGGGGCACCGCCGTGCCTGGAGGTCCTCGGATTGACCGCTGAGTTCCATCCCGTCGAAGCGCGCACCCCGGACACCTACGCCCCGGTCGCGGTCGGCATCTACGGCGTCACCCGCCGCTTCGCCGACCAGGTCGCCGTCGACGGTGTGGACCTACGGGTGCACGAGGGCGAGTTCTTCTCCGTGCTCGGACCCTCCGGCTGCGGCAAGACCACGCTGCTGCGGATGATCGCCGGGTTCGCCGACCCGGACTCCGGGCGGATCGAGCTGGACGGCGCGGAGATGGTCGGCGTGCCGCCCTACCGGCGCGATGTGAACACCGTCTTCCAGTCCTACGCGCTGTTCCCGCACCTGTCCGTGTGGGACAACGTGGCCTACGGGCTGCGCCGCAAGAAGCTGCGCGGCGCGGAGCTGAAGAAGCGGGTGGGCGAGCACCTGGAGCTGGTCCAGCTCGCCGGGTTCGCCAAGCGGCGGCCCGCGCAGCTCTCCGGCGGGCAGCAGCAGCGGGTGGCCATCGCCCGCGCGCTGGCCGCCCAGCCGCGGTTGCTGCTGCTGGACGAGCCGCTGGGCGCGCTGGACGCCCAGCTGCGCAAGCAGATGCAGATCGAGCTGATGCGGATCCAGCGCGAGGTGGGCACCACCTTCCTCTACGTCACCCACGACCAGGAGGAGGCGCTGGTCCTCTCGCACCGGATCGCGGTGCTCAACGCGGGCCGGGTGGAGCAGGTCGGCTACCCCGAGGACGTCTACGAGCGGCCCGCGACCCGGTTCGTGGCCGGGTTCATCGGCACCTCCAACATCCTCGACGGCACCGTGACCGGCTCCGAGGGCCACTGGCTGGAGTTGTCCGCCCCCGGCGTGCGCAGGCTGCGCGCCCGCCCGCCGGGCCGTCCGATCGGGCACGGCGAGGGCCTCGCGGTCACCGTGCGGCCGGAGAAGCTGCACCTCTACGACCTCGACGGCGCCGAGCAGCCGCCGGAGGGCTGGTGCGTGCTCGACGGCACGGTGCACGACGTGGTCTACACCGGGATGTCCACCCAGTACGTCATCGACGTGCCCGGCGGCGGCCAGCTGGCCGCGTTCGTGCAGAACACCCGCCGGATCTCCGACGCGGGCACCCCAGGTCAGCCGGTGCGCCTGGCCTGGGATCCGGAGTACACCGTCGTCCTGGCCGAACAGGGGAAGAAGCGATGACCGAGCAGGTGCGGATCGCCCGGCTGTGGGACACCAGCGGCCCCCGGGTCAGCCGCCGGAGCATGCTGCGCTCGATGGCCTTCTTCGCCGTGGCCGCGCAGGGCCTGGGCGCCTGCGGCATCGGCCCCGCGCCGACGCCGAGCGGTCCCGAGACCACGAAGGTCAAGGCCAGCAACGCCAAGGACGAGAAGCAGCTCAACTTCTACAACTGGACCGACTACATCGCGCCGGACACCCTCACCGGGTTCGAGGCCGACTCCGGCATCAAGGTCACCTACGACAACTTCAGCTCCAACGACGAGATGGAAGCCAAGATCGCCTCCGGCGGCGCGGGCTACGACCTGGTGGTGCCCAGCGACAACTTCCTGCGCCGGTTCCGCCGCGCCGGGCTGCTCCAGCCCTTGGACCACGGCCTGATCCCGAACCTGCGCAACCTGGACAAGCGGTTCACCGAGGCCGACTACGACCCGGGCAACCGCTACTCCGCGCCCTGGGCCTGGGGCACCACCGGCCTGGCCTACTCCAAGAAGACGCTGGGCACCTTCTCCGGCTTCAGCGCCTTCGACCACCCCGCGGTCAAGGGCCGCAGCTCGATCCTGGACGAGGCCCGCGACGGCATGTCGCTGGGCTTACTGGCGCTGGGGCACGACCCGAACACCACCGACCCGGCCAAGATCGAGGAGGCGGTGCGCTACCTGCTCGGGCTGAAGAAGAAGATCGGCCAGATCACCTCCGACGTGATCGAGCCGCTCACCTCCGGCCAGGTGGTGCTGGCCCAGGTCTACTCGGGCGACGCCTTCCAGGCCCGCGACGACAACGAGGACGTGGCCTACGCCATCCCCACCGAGGGCGGACTGTCCTATGTGGACCTGTTGTGCGTGCCCAAGAACGCCCCGCACGCGGTGAACGCGCACCGGTTCATCGACTACATCCTGCGCGCCGACGTGGGCGCGAAGCTGGCCAACGCGGTCCGCTACGGCAGCCCGAACACCGCGGCCAAGCCGATGATCGACAAGGAGCTGCTGGAGGACCCGCTGGTCTACCCCTCGGAGGAGGCGCTGGCCAAGCTGCCCTTCACCAAGGACCTGGACCGGGAGGTCGAGGCCCGCTACGCGGACGCGTGGACCAAGGTGAAGACGGGTTGACCGGGCAGCTCAAACGGCACGCCCTGCTCACCCCGGCCGGGCTGTGGCTGGCCATCTTCCTGCTCGCCCCGCTGGCCCTGGTGGTGCAGTACAGCTTCGCCACCCGGGACACCGGCGTCACGCACGTGGTGCTGCCCTGGACCAGCCAGGCCTACCGCAGCGCGCTGGATCCGGCCTTCCTGCCCATCTTCGGCCGCACCCTGCTCTACGCGCTGGCCACCACCGCGGTCTGCCTGCTGCTGGGCTTCCCGCTGGCCTGGTTCATCGCCCGGCACGGCGGCCGCTGGCGGACCGCGCTGCTGGCCGCGGTGCTGGTGCCGTTCTGGTCCTCCTACCTGGCCCGGATCTACGCCTGGAAGGCGCTGCTGGACGAGGACGGCCTGGTCAACCAGGCGCTCGGCCTGTTCGGGCTGGGCGTCGACGGCGGCTTCCTGCGCACCGACGGCGCGGTCGTGCTCGGCCTGAGCTACGGGTTCCTGCCGTTCATGGTGCTGCCGCTCTACGTGGCCTGCGAGCGCTTCGACCACCGGCTGGCCGAGGCCTCCTACGACCTCGGGCACGGCCGGGTGTCCACCTTCCTGCACGTGGTGCTGCCCGGCGTGGCCCCCGGCGTGCTGGCCGGTTCGCTGCTGGTGCTGGTGCCCGCGGCCGGTGACTTCGTGACCCCGAAACTGCTCGGCGGGGTGGACCAGTCCACCTTCGGCAGCGTGATCGACGACCAGTTCCGCAGCGGCAACAACTGGCCGCTCGGCTCGGCGATGGCGGTGCTGCTGCTGGTGCTGGTCGTGCTGGTGCTCGTGCTGCGCGGCCGCCGAGGGGAGGACGTGCTGTGAGACGCCCCTGGCGGCTGGGCCTGGCCGTGGCGCTGGTCTTCGCCTTCCTGTACCTGCCGATCGGCTGGCTGGCGCTGGCCTCGTTCAACGACTCCGCGCGGGTCAGCCGGATCACCGGGTTCAGCACCCGTTGGTACGCCGCGCTGGCGGCGGACGAGCGGGTGCTCAGCGCGCTCGGCCTGACCCTGCGGCTGGCGCTGGCCAGCGCGGCGGTGTGCGTGCTGCTGGGCACACTGGCCGCCTTCGGGCTGCGCAAGGCATTCCGGGGCCGCGCGGTGTGGACGGTGCTGCTCAGCCTGCCGCTGGTGGTGCCGGAGGTGGTGATGGGCGTGAGCCTGCTGGCCTTCTGCGTGAAGCTGGCCGGGATCCCGCTCGGCTTCGGCGCGCTGCTGGCCGCGCACGTGGCCTTCTCGCTCAGCTTCGTGGTCGTGGTGGTCCGGGCCCGGCTGGCCGGGATGGACCCGCGGCTGGAGGAGGCCGCCGCGGACCTGGGCGCGGACCCGTTCACCGCCTTCCGCACGGTGACCTGGCCGCTGGTCGCCCCCGCGGTGGCGGCGGGCGCGGCCTTCGCCTTCCTGTTGTCCTTCGACGACGTGGTGATCTCCAGCTACCTCGGCGACGCCGGTTCCACCACGCTGCCGGTCTTCGTCTACGGCCAGGCCAGCAAGCGCGGCATCTCCCCGGAGATCGTGGCCCTGTCCACCGCGATGGTCGCGCTGAGCGCGGTGCTGCTCCTGGCGGGCGTGGCCGCCGCGTCCTACCGGGCGCGCAAGGCGGGCGGCCGGATCACCCTGGTCTAGTCGGCCTCCAGCACCTCGGCCAGCTGCCGCAGTCCGGCCGCCATGTCCTTGGCGGTGGGCGCGCGCTCCGGGTCGACCATGGTCTGCATGGACAGCCCGGTGGCCATGGCCAGCAGCAGCGCGCCCAGCGTGCCCGCCTGCTCCTGATCGACCTGCTCGGCAGGCACGCCCAGCAGCTCCGCGGTCAGCTCCCGGCGCTGGAAGGCGTGCAGCTCGCGCAGCACCTCCAGCACCTCGGCCTGGTGAGCGCCGACCAGGAACGCCTCCAGACTGGCCCGCCACATCGCGGGCGCGTCCTTGGTGGAGACCGAGACCTGGTGCCAGGTCGTCTCCAGGCGGTCCCGCGCCGGGGCGGCGTGGTCGATCGGCATGGCCTGACTAACCGCCTCGGTGGCCTCGGTGAGCGCCTCGATCATGGCCTGGGTCAGCAGCGCCTCCTTGGACCCGAAGTGGTAGCCGATGCTGGCGAGGTTGGTCCCGGAGGCGGCGACGATGTCCCGCGCCGTGGTGCGCGCGTACCCGCGCTCCAGCAGGCAGCGCTTGGCCCCGGCCAACAGATCTTCACGGTGTCCCACGCCGCCCATCCTAGGATCTATACAGATGTATTAGACGTACGTATGATTAACCGCTATGACCGTAATGACCGACCGCGCGGGGGTGCGGCAGTGGCTGGGCCTGGCGGTGCTGGTGCTGCCGGCCCTGCTGGTGGCGATGGACCTGTCGATCCTGCTGTTCGCGGTGCCGTTCCTCTCCGCCGAACTTCAGCCAACCGGGGGACAACTGCTGTGGATCATGGACGTGTACGGGTTCCTGCTGGCCGGGCTGCTGGTCACGATGGGCACCCTGGGTGACCGGATCGGGCGGCGGAAGCTGCTGGTGGCCGGTGGCCTGCTCTTCGGCCTGGCCTCGGTGCTGGCCGCCAACGCCACCAGCCCGGAACTGCTGATCGCGGCGCGGGCGCTGCTCGGCGTCGGCGGCGCCACGCTGGCCCCGTCCACGCTGGCGCTGATCCGCGTGATGTTCCAGGACGCCACCCAGCGGTCCACCGCGATCTCGGTGTGGACCGCCGCCTTCGCCGGGGGAGCGGTGCTCGGGCCGGTGCTCGGCGGACTGCTGCTGGAGAACTTCCACTGGGGCACCGCGTTCCTGGTCAACGTGCCCGCGATGCTGCTGCTGGTGGTGCTCGCCCCAGTCCTGCTGCCCGAGTCCCGCGATCCGCGGCCCGGCCGGTTCGACCTGTTCAGCGCGCTGCTCTCACTGCTGGCCATGCTGCCGGTGATCTACGGCGTGAAGCGGCTCGCCACCGACGGCCTCGGCTGGGAACCCCTGGCCGCGATCGTGGCCGGACTGGCCTTCGGGCTGTGGTTCATCGGCCGCCAGCAGCGCCCGGACCCGATGCTGGAGCTGAGCCTGTTCCGCACCCCCGGCTTCGCGGTGGCCATCCTCGCCGCCACCCTGACCCTGTTCGCCATCGGCGGCATCACCCTGTTCACCGCCCAGTACCTGCAAACCGTGCTCGGCTACCGGCCGTTCGTGGCCGCGCTCTGGGGCCTGCCGGTCTTCCTCGGCATGGCTGTCGGCACCGGCCTCGGCCCGGCGCTGGCCCGGCGGTTCCGGCCCGGCCTGGTGATCGCGACCGGACTGCTGGTCGGCGCGGCCGGACTGCTGCTGCTCACCGCCGCGGGCGTGGACCGGAGCGGGCTGACCTGGGTGGTCACCGGGATGACCGTGATGGCCGTGGGCCTGGGCCTGGTCACCGCGCTGGCCAACGACCTGGTGCTGGCCGCGGCCCCGCCCGAGCGCGCCGGCGCGGCCTCCGCGCTGTCGGAGACCGGCACCGAGCTCGGCGGCGCGCTGGGCATGGCGATCCTGGGCAGCGTCGGGATCGGGCTGGTCTACCGCACCGAGGTCACCGCCGCGCTGCCCCCCGGCCTGCCCGCCGAGGCGGCCGCGGCCGCCAAGGACACCCCGGCGGGCGCGCTGGCGGTGGCCGCTGAGCTGCCCGGACCGGCCTCCTCCGCGCTGACCGAGGCGGCCAAGCTGGCCTTCGTCAGCGGCATGCACGTCACCGTGGTGGTCGCGGCCGGGGTGCTGGTCCTGGCCGCCGTGCTCGCCGCCGCCCTCGTCCGGGTGAACCGTCCGTAGTGTCGGTAAAACTGGGAATCGCGCTGAACAGGCTCACCGGACACCCATGCAAAACTGGCAATCCGCGCATGGGTCCAGACCTGTTCAGCGCGCCAGCCGGAGCTTCGCGGTGATCCCCACGACGTCGTCGGCCTTGCTCCGCAGCGAGCTGGCGACATAGCGGGCGCGCTCGGCCGGGGAGTGCAGCCAGCCCGGTGAGGAAGCGCTGTCCAGCACCACCGGGGCGACCGCCGGATCCACCTGGTCGAGCAGCCCCGCGGTGGCTCTGAGCAGGCCCGGTAGCTCCGTAAGGATGCTCACCACCTCCGCCACCGAGGGATCCCGGCTGCCCCCTTCGGTCAACTCCTGGTGGACCTGCCCGAGCAGGTCACGGGCCTGGCGCACGCGCTGCGCGGTGGCGGTCATCCGGCGGCTCCACTTCCGGCGGCGCGAGCCGCCTGCGAGATCGGTTTCAAGTCAACCAGCCGATCGGATTGACCGCCGCCGCCAGTCAGGCAACCGCTTCATCACGATGCGTGATGGCCATTTCACCTGGCCGGGATCACTCGTATGGTTCGTTCCGTTCAACATGCTGTCGGAGCGTCACTGCACACCTGATCAGCTCCGACGCCTGTCACGGGAGGGCACGTGCACAGAAGAATGACCGTTGGGCTGGCCGTGGTGGCCATGCTCGGCGCCACCGCGCCCTGGGTCGCCACCGCGGCCCCGGCCGCGGACACGAAGACCAAGGCCGTGACCGAGGTGGAGGCAGACCACGAGCTGCCCAACCCGCTGGAGGAGAAGCGCCGCGCACTGCGCACCGAGGCGATCTCCCAGGTGATCAGCGGCGAGACCAAGACCGAGAAGCGTGGCTCGTCCACCGTCGCCAAGATCGGCGCCGCCCCCCAGCAGCAGGAGGGCGTGGCCCGCGAGCGCGGCGCGAAGACCGCCGAGGCGCCCCGTGTCGACCAGTACGTCGAGCTGGCCAGGGAGAAGACCGACAAGATCTTCGTCATCCTGACCGAGTTCGGCAACGAGCGGCACCCGCAGTACCCGGACCAGGACACCCACGCGGCGACCCCCGGCCCGGCCCGCTTCGACGGCCCGCTGCACAACGAGATCCCCGCCCCCAACCGCGGCGTGGACAACTCGACCATCTGGCAGCCGGACTACTCCAAGGCCCACTTCGAGAAGATGTACTTCGGCGCCGGCGAGAACGTCGAGTCGCTGAAGACCTTCTACGAGCGCCAGTCCTCCGGCCGGTACTCCGTCGACGGCCTGGTCACCGACTGGGTCAAGGTCAAGTACAACGAGGCGCGCTACGGCCGCTCCAACGGCTACCCGTGCCCCGGCAGCACCTGCAACAACACCTGGGAGCTGGTCAAGGACGGCGTCAACCAGTGGGTCGCCGACCGCAAGGCCGCCGGTGAGAGCACCGAGCAGATCAAGGCCAAGCTCGCCGAGTACGACACCTGGGACCGCTACGACTACGACGCCGACGGCGACTTCAACGAGTCCGACGGCTACCTGGACCACTTCCAGATCGTGCACTCCGGCGGCGACCAGGCCGACGGCGACCCGACCCAGGGCGAGGACGCGATCTGGTCCCACCGCTGGTACGCCTACAACACCAGCTCCGGCCAGACCGGCCCCGGCTTCAACAAGCGCGGCGGCGCGCAGGTCGGCGACACCGGCATCTGGGTCGGCGACTACACCATCCAGCCGGAGAACGGCGGGCTCGGCGTGTTCGCGCACGAGTACGGCCACGACCTCGGCCTGCCGGACCACTACGACACCGCCGGACCGGGCGGGGCGCAGGAGAACGGCGTCAACTGGTGGTCGCTGATGGGCCAGAGCCGGGTCTCCCCGGTCAACGAGGGCATCGGCACCCGCGCGGCTGACCTGTCCGCCTGGGACAAGCTGCAGCTGGGCTGGCTGGACTACGAGACCGTGGTGGCGGGCCAGGACAAGCAGCTCGAGCTCGGCCCGCACGAGTACAACACCGACAAGGCGCAGGGCGTCGTGGTGGTGCTGCCGGACAAGCAGAAGACCACCCAGCTGGGCGCGCCCTTCGCCGGCGCCAACCAGTGGTGGAGCGGCCAGGGCGACGAGCTGGACAACACCTTCACCAGGGAGATCGACCTTACCGGCAAGACCGCGGCCGCGCTGAGCCTGAAGTCGCGGTACGACATCGAGATCGACTTCGACTACATCTACGCCCAGTACTCCACCGACAACGGGGCGAACTGGACCACGCTGGACGGCACCCTCGACGGCAAGCCCTTCCCGAAGGACGCCGCTGACAAGCCCTCGATCACCGGCACCAGCGACGGCAAGTGGGTCGACACCCAGATCCCGCTGACCCCGCTGGCCGGCAAGAAGGCGCTGTTCCGCTTCCGCTACCTGACCGACGGCGGCGTGGCCCCGATCGGCTTCTTCGCCGACGACCTCAAGATCGTCGCCGACGGCCAGACGGTGTTCACCGACGGCGCGGAGAGCGGCGAGAACGGGTGGAAGCTCAAGGGCTTCCGCACCACCACCGGCACGGAGACCAAGTCCTACGACCACTTCTACGTGGCCACCAACCGGACCTACGCCTCCTTCGACAAGTACATGAAGACCGGCCCGTACAACTACGGCTGGCCCGCGCGCCCGCGCTGGTCGGAGCGGTTCCCGTACCAGGACGGGCTGCTGGTCTCCTACTGGGACACCTCGCAGGTGGACAACAACACCAGCGCGCACCCCGGTGAGGGCCTGATCCTGCCGATCGACGCCAACCCCGACCCGATCTACAACCTCGAGGGTCAGGCCTGGCGTCCGCGCATCGCGGGCTACGACGCGCCGTTCTCGCTGCAGAAGTCGGACTCCTTCACGCTGCACGTCAACGGCAAGCCGAGCTACGTGCGCGGCCAGCCGGCCAAGCCGCTGTTCGACGACACCAAGCCCTACTGGTCGGCCAGCCAGCCGACCGCCGGTGTCAAGGTGGCCAACGCCGGCGTCGGCATCCGGGTGCTCCAGCAGGACGGCACCTCGATGAAGATCCGCGTGTACAGCACCAAGTGAGCTGAGCTCCTCCCAGCGGCGCCGGGCGGCCTCGTGCCTCCCGGCGCCGCTGTGTGCGTCCCGGCGGAGGAGTTCCTGACCTTCGGCCCATGCCTCCAGTCGGTGATCGTGGTATTGCTCTCGGTCATGACAAGGGTGGCGGTGGTGACCGGCGCGGCGTCCGGCATCGGACGGGCGATCGCGACGGCACTGGTCCTGCGCGGCGACACGGTCGTGGTGACGGACCTCAACGGGGACAAGGCCGAAGAGGTCGCTGACAAGCTCGCCGGACACGGGCCGGGACAGGCGAGTGCGGCCCAGTTGGACGTGACCGACGCCGAGGCGGTCGGCACGGTGGTCCGCGCCGCGCACGCCGAGCACGGCAAGCTCGACCTGATGGTCAACAACGCCGGCGTGATCGTGGCCGGCGCGGTGGAGGACCTCGGTCTTGAGCACTGGAACCTGGCGCTGGAGGTCAACCTGCGCGGGGTCGTGCACGGTGTGCACGCGGCCTACCCGATCATGCTCCAGCAGGGCTCCGGCCACATCGTGAACATCGCCTCGGTGGCTGGCCTGGCCCCGTTCCCGCTGATCGCGCCGTACGCGGCCACCAAGCACGCGGTGGTCGGGCTGAGCAAGACCCTGCGCGCCGAGGCCGCCACCCGGGGAGTGAAGGTCACCGTGGTCTGCCCTGGCATGACCAACACCGGCTTCATCCCCAACCCCGGCCTGCCGCCGGTGCCCAGCGCGCAGCGGATCACCGCGCTGGAGGGCAAGGGACCGGCCTTCCAGCCCGAACAGCTGGCCAGGGCGGTGCTGCACGGCATCGACCGGAACAAGGCGGTGGTGGTCGCGCCGGCCAGCGCCCGGCTGGTCAGCGGCCTCTACCGGCACTTCCCCCGGCTGGCCGACCGGGCCGGGCAGTGGCTGGCCAAGGCCGCCGCGGACCGGGGCGTCATCAAGTCCTGACCTGGCCTGAACGCGCGAAAGCCCGGGGCCACGACGGTGTCCCGGGCTTTCGCGCGTGGTGCTGCGGTCAGGCCGCCGTTCGCCTCCCGACAACGAGCCGGTAGATCGCGAGCACGATCACCGAGCCCAGGATTGCCAGCAGCCACGTCCGAAGGTCGAAGAACGATCCGGTGTCCGTGTTGAAGATGAGCCGCCCGACAAAGCCGCCGATGACTCCGCCGACGATGCCGATCAGCATCGTCACCAGGATTCCGCCGGGGTCGTTGCCGGGCATGATGGCTTTGGCCAGCGCACCAGCGATGAGACCGACCACGATCCACCCGAGGATACCCACGAGACTCTCCTTCCAGCCGATCGCGCCGAAGCCCGGCGCGACTCGCGTTGCGCACTGACAGAGTTACCCGGCGCTTCGGTCTTCACACCCTGATGTCGATCACACTTCCGAGCACCGATGGCCGAGGATGGCTGCATGCTCCTGCCGCGCGCGGCGGAGCGCACTTCCGGAACAGGGAGAATGACCGTGATGGAGTACCGAATGCCCACTTCCGAGTCACCGCGTTCCGTCATTCTGCTCGGCTCGACCGGGTCGATCGGCACCCAGACGCTGGACGTCCTGCGCGCCCACCCGGACCGCTTCCGGGTCGCCGGGCTCGGCGCGGGCGGCAGCGACGCCGCCACGGTGGCCGCCCAGGCGCTGGAGTTCGAGGTGCCGGTGGTGGCGCTGGCCCGCGCGACCGCGGTGGAGGACCTGCAGCTGGCGCTCTACGCCGAGGCGCAGAAGCGCGGCTTCGAGCGGGGCGAGCTGCGGCTGCCCCGGATCCTGGCCGGTCCGCAGTCCATGGTCGAGCTGATCAAGAGCAGTCCGGCCGACGTGGTGCTCAACGCGATGCCCGGCTCTCAGGGCCTGGCCCCGACGCTGGCCGCGCTGGAAAGCGGCGCGGTGCTCGCGCTGGCCAACAAGGAGTCGCTGGTCGCGGGCGGCCCGCTGGTCACCAAGGCGGCCAAGCCCGGCCAGATCGTGCCGGTGGACTCCGAGCACTCCGCGCTGGCCCAGTGCCTGCGCGGCGGGCGCGCCGAGGAGGTCGCCAAGCTGGTGCTCACCGCCTCCGGCGGGCCCTTCCGCGGCCGCACCAGGGAGCAGATGGCCCAGGTCACGCTGGCGCAGGCGATGGCGCACCCGAACTGGTCGATGGGCCCGGTGATCACCATCAACTCGGCCACCATGGTCAACAAGGGCCTGGAGCTGATCGAGGCCCAGCTGCTCTACGGCGTGCCGTACGAGCAGATCGACGTGGTGGTGCACCCGCAGTCCATCGTGCACTCCATGGTCACCTTCATCGACGGCTCCACCCTGGCCCAGGCCAGCCCGCCGGACATGCGGCTGCCCATCGCGCTCGCCCTCGGCTGGCCGGACCGGCTCCTGGACGCGGCCGCCGCCTGCGACTTCAGCCAGGCCCAGTCCTGGACCTTCGAGCCGGTGGACGACGCCGCCTTCCCCGCGGTCGCGCTGGCCAGGGCGGTCGGCACGGCCGGTGGCTGCATGCCCGCGCTGTACAACGCGGCCAACGAGGAGGCGGTCGCCGCCTTCCGCGACGGCGCCCTCGGTTTCCTGGACATCGTGGACACGGTCGCCCGGGTTGTGGATGAAGGCAACCAGTGGTCCGCCGAACCGTCTACCGTGGAGGAAGTGCTGGCAGCCGAGGAATGGGCCCGGACCCGGGCCAAGGAGCTCCTCGGCCTGCCGCGCGCAGCCGAGTAAGCAGAACGAGGAGCCACCTAGATGATGTTCGTGCTGGGCGTCCTGATCCTGGTGTTCGGGATCCTGTTCTCCATCGCCTGGCACGAGCTGGGCCACCTCAGCACGGCCAAGCTGTTCGGCGTCAAGGTCACCCAGTACATGGTGGGCTTCGGCCGCACGCTCTGGTCGAGGCGGATCGGCGAGACCGAGTACGGCATCAAGGCGCTGCCCTTCGGCGGCTACATCCGCATGATCGGGATGTTGCCGCCGGTGGGCGGCGGCAACCTGGGCCGCAACCGCAGCACCGGCATGTTCTCCTCGATGGTCGACGACGCCCGCAGCGCCTCGGCCGAGGAGGTCCGCCCCGAGGACGTGGACCGCCAGTTCTACCAGCGGCGACCGTGGAAGCGGATCATCGTCATGTTCGCCGGGCCGTTCATGAACCTGATCCTGGCGGTGGTGCTGTTCTCCATCTCGCTGATGGGCTTCGGCCGGGAGATGCCGACCACCACGGTGGCCAGCGTGAGCAAGTGCGCGCTGCCGGCCAGCCAGCAGGCCGCCAAGGAGTGCCCGGCGGACGCCCCGGCCGCGCCTGCCGCCGCGGCCGGGTTCAAGGCGGGCGACAAGCTGGTCAGCTTCAACGGCAAGCCCGCGGAGAGCTGGGACGCGGTGCGCGCGGAGATCCGGGCCGCGGCGGGCAAGGAGGTCCCCGTGGTGGTGGACCGCGGCGGCCAGCAGGTCACGCTGACCCCGAAGCTGATCGCCACCGAGATGCCGGACCTGGACGACCCGAAGAAGGTGAGCACGGTCGGCTTCCTCGGCCTGTCACCCACCTCCGAGGTGCAGACCCTGGGCGTCACCGGCGTGGCGCACGAGATCGGCGGCCTGCTCGGCAAGGCGGCCACCGCCATCGTGCAGCTGCCGGAGCGGGTGCCCGCGCTGGTCAGCGCCGTCTTCGGCGGCGAGCGCGAGCGCAACTCCCCGGTCGGCATCGTGGGCGTGGCCCGCATCGGCGGCGAGATCGCGGCCCTGGACATCCCCGGCTCGGTGCGCATCGCCGCGATGATCAACATCCTGGCCGCGCTGAACCTGTCCCTGTTCCTGTTCAACATGCTGCCGATGCTGCCCCTGGACGGCGGCCACATCGCCGGCGCCCTGTACGAGTCCATCCGCCGCCGCTTCGCCAAGCTCCGCCGCCGCCCCGACCCAGGCCCCTTCGACGTAGCCAAGCTCATGCCCCTGGCCTACGCCATCTCCCTGGTGATCATCGCCTACGGCGCCCTGGTCCTGGTAGCCGATGTCATCAACCCCGTCCGCCTGGGCTGACCAGCCCCGCCCCAGCCGAGAGCACCCCCGCTCCGGCCACAGCACCCGCTGTGGCCGGACGCGGGGCCGCCCCACGCCCGGTCCACGCGAGCGTCGGACCAGGCCGCGCCCCACCCGGCCACGCCCCAGCCGTCCGCTCCCAGCCACGGCGACCCCGCTGTGGCCAGGAGCGGGGCCGCGCCAACGCCGGGTCCGCGCGGGGGTCGGGCCAGACCATCCCCATCGGCCTCGCCCTCGTGACAACGCCGCGCCGCCGCCCGCCTGGCTGCCGCAGCTTGCCACCGCCGCCCGCTGCCGCGACTTCGCCAAGCTCCGCCGCCCGGCCGCCCGGCCGCCCGGCCGCCCGGCCGCCCGGCCGCCCGCCGCCTGTGCCGCCAGCCGCACCCTCGGCCTCGCGCCGCACCTCGCCACGCAAGACGTCGGCCAACGCTGCGGCCCCCGTCGCCGAGCCCACCACGGTCCGCCGCGCCGCCACCGCCGCCCTACTCCACCGGCCGCCCCAGCAGCCCGCTGTCCGGCTTGCCGCTGCCGCTGCCCAGTTCGCCCCTGCCGCTGCCTGTTGCCACCCACGGCACCGCCGTCCGCCCCAACCCCCACACCTCAAGCCCAGCCCCGCCGCTCCCGATGCATCTCACACGTGACCATCGCCCCTGCCCCCGCCCCGGCCGCCACCGGCCAAGTACCCTCGGAACCGCGTCAACCGGCAGTGATGACCATGTCGGATACGGCCTTTCGAGAAAGACAGAATCGATCCAACTCACAGTTTGGGCGGCAGACTTGTGACTCTGCGTAGATGCACGTGCGGTGCATCTCGTTACACTTCCGTCCGTGGGGTGGTCTACCTGACCCCAAGGGAGAACTTCCCTGTCGCGTAAAGTAGTCAATACCGGCCGACCCTATGGGGAGTTGAACAAAGATGACCGTTGACGGTGTCATGCTCGGCATTCCGGCGATGCCTCCGCCTGTGCTGACCGAGCGCCGCAAGACCCGTCAGCTTCAGGTGGGCAAGGTGGGCGTGGGCAGTGACCACCCCGTGTCCATCCAGTCCATGACCACCACGCTGACCTCCGACGTCAACTCGACCCTGCAGCAGATCGCCGAGCTGACCGCGGCGGGCTGTGACATCGTCCGGGTCGCCTGCCCCAGCCAGGACGACGCCGAGGCGCTGCCCGCGATCGCGAAGAAGTCCGGCATTCCGGTGATCGCGGATATCCATTTCCAGCCCAAGTACGTTTTCGCCGCCATTGACGCCGGGTGCGCCGCGGTCCGGGTGAATCCGGGCAACATCAAGAAGTTCGACGACAAGGTCGGCGAGATCGCCAAGGCGGCAAAGGACGCCGGGATCCCGATCCGGATCGGGGTCAACGCCGGTTCGCTGGACCCCCGCCTGCTGGCCAAGTACGGCAAGGCCACCCCCGAGGCGCTGGTGGAGTCCGCGCTCTGGGAAGCCTCGCTGTTCGCCGAGCACGACTACCACGACATCAAGATCTCGGTGAAGCACAACGACCCCGTGGTCATGGTGCGCGCCTACGAGCTGCTGGCCGAGCAGTGCGACTACCCGCTGCACCTGGGTGTCACCGAGGCCGGTCCGGCGTTCCAGGGCACCATCAAGTCCGCGGTGGCCTTCGGCGCGCTGCTCTCCCGGGGCATCGGTGACACGATCCGGGTCTCGCTGTCGGCGCCGCCGGTGGAGGAGATCAAGGTCGGCACCCAGATCCTGCAGTCGCTGAACCTGCGCCCGCGCAAGCTGGAGATCGTCTCCTGCCCGTCCTGCGGCCGCGCCCAGGTCGACGTCTACACCCTGGCCGAGCAGGTCACCGCCGGCCTTGAGGGCATGGAGGTGCCGCTGCGGGTGGCGGTCATGGGCTGTGTCGTCAACGGCCCCGGCGAGGCCCGCGAGGCCGACCTGGGTGTCGCCTCGGGCAACGGCAAGGGGCAGATCTTCGTCAAGGGCAAGGTCATCAAGACCGTGCCGGAGTCGCAGATCGTGGAGACCCTGATCGAGGAGGCCATGCGCATCGCCGAGGAGATGGAGCCCGTCGAGGGCGCCTCTCCCGTGGTGACCGCCGCCGGCTGACCCAGCCCTGACGCGGTCCCGTCATCCCCCGGTGAACTCTTCGTGAACCGGGGGATGACGACCATTGGGTGACCCAGTGCCCTCGGCCGGGTGTGTTTGGCAGACTTGCAGGGTGCTGAAGCTTGCCGGGGCTCGGCTGCTCGAGGAACGGGATCTGCGGGCGGTTCGAGCCGCCCTCGACGCCGACCCCGTGGCAGCCTGCATGGTCGCCTCCCGTGTCGAGATCGCCGGATGCGATCCCTGGCGGCTGGGCGGGGAGATGTGGGGCTTCGGCAGCAGGCTGGACGGCCTCTGCTTCTCCGGCGCGAACCTGGTCCCGCTCTCCGGCGGGTTGCCCGCGGTCAAGGCCTTCGCCGACCGCGCGCTGCGCCGCCGCCGCGGCTGCTCCTCCCTGGTCGGCCCGGCCGAGCAGGTGATGCCGCTGTGGGAGGAGCTCACCCCGGAGTGGGGCCCGGCGCGTGAGGTGCGCGAGGACCAGCCGCTGATGGCGATGGCCGGTGAACCGGTGGTCGCGCCGGACCCGCTGGTCCGCCCGGTCCGGCCGGACGAGCTGGACCAGTACCTGCCGGCCGCGGTGGCCATGTTCATCGAAGAGGTCGGCATCGACCCCAGGGCCGACGACGGCGGCGCGAGCTACCGGGCCAGGGTCGCCGAACTGGTCGCGGGCGGGCGGGCGTTCGCCCGGTTCGAGCAGGGTGAAGTGGTGTTCAAGGCCGAGATCGGCGCGCTGTCCGCGCGGGTCGGCCAGATCCAGGGCGTCTGGGTGCACCCGGACCGGCGGGGGCAGGGACTGGGCACCGCGGGCACCGCGGCGGTGGCCGACCGGCTGGTCCGCGGCCTCGGCCGGATCGCCAGCCTGTACGTCAACGCCTACAACACCCCGGCCCGCGCGGCCTACCAGCGGATCGGGTTCCAGCAGGTGGGGCAGTTCAGCACGGTCCTGTTCTGACACAACTGTGTTGGAACGAGAAGACAATCGTCCCGGCCGGGCTCCGAGTCGGGGCCCATCCGTACTCGACCCGGCCGGGACGACTACCTGAGCTGGTGGTCCCACCAACCCCCAGGCGGCAGGAACACCGGCATTCAAGCTATGCCCTGTGCGGAGTGTGGTCGTCGCACTCCCAACCGACTTTTGGCACCAACTCGGGTGGTAGCCCGGAGACGGTCTGCAACTTTTGCGGTATGCCCGATGCCATGCGCAGGTACGGGACGGAGTGCGCCGAAGGGCACTAACGTTGGTCCGTGCGCCTGATCAGATCGGCGATGCGCTGGGCACTGGCGCTGCAACCGCAGGTCGCCGACACGATCGTGGCCGCGGTTGTCACCTGCGTTGCCCTGCTGTTGGTCCACCGCGATCCGCCGTTCGGCATCGGTCAACCGACCGAGCTGGTGGTCGCGCTGGTCTTCCTGTCGGTGATGCCCAACGCCTTCCGCAGGCTGGCGCCGATCCTGGTGTTCCTGGTGACCAGCGCGGCCTACTCGGCCTACCTGCTGTGCGGCTACCCCGACGTGATCACCCCCTTCGGCGCCTGGATCGCGCTGTACACGGTGGCCGCGCACTGCCAGACCAGGGTGTCGGTGCCGGTGGTCATGGCCGTGGTCCCCGCGCTGCTGACGCTGATGGTGCTCACCGGGGGGTCCTGGGTGAGCCTGGTGCAGTGGGTCATGCACGGCTCGGTGGCCTGGCTGCTCGGCGCGAGCAGGCACAGCCTCACCCAGCGCAACCACCAGCTCGCCGAGCTGGCCCTGGAGCTGCACGCCGACCGGGAACGCCTGGCCCAGCGCGCGGTCACCGAGGAGCGGGTGCGCATCGCCCGCGAGCTGCACGACGTGGTCGCGCACCACATGTCGGTGATCTCGGTGCAGGCCGGGCTGGCCCGCTACGTCTTCGACACCGACCGGGCGACCGCGAGCAACGCGCTGGCCACCATCGCCGACACCAGCCGCGAGGCACTGGACGAGATGCGCAGGGTGCTGGCCCTGCTCCGGCTGCCCGCCGAGGACGACGAGCCGGAGCCGGAGTTCGACCCGCAGCCCGGCCTGGACCGGATCGAGGAGCTGCTGAACCGGGTGCGCGCGGCCGGGGTGCCCGCCGAGCTGGTGGTCACCGGCACCCGCCGCCCGCTGCCGCCCGGCCCCGACCTGTGCGCCTACCGGGTGGTGCAGGAGTCGCTGACAAATGTGCTCAAGCACGCCCTGCCCGCCTCGGCCACGGTGTACCTGCACTACCGGCCGCGCGAGCTGACCGTGCGGGTGGTCGACGACGGCCAGCAGCCCGCCCCGGCCGGAACCGGCCCGGTCTCCGGCCACGGCCTTGCCGGAATGCGGGAACGCGCCAGGCTCTACGACGGTAGCCTCACCGCTGGCGCGCACGCGCACGGCGGGTTCGCGGTGGAGCTGCGACTGCCGCTCGCACCGCCGCTGGAGTAGCCGGGGAGGAATGCGAGCCGATGACCAGCGTCCTCGTCGTGGACGACCAGGTGCTGGTGCGGGCCGGTTTCGTCGCCCTGATCACCGCCGCGCCGGGGCTGGAGGTCGTCGGCGAGGCCGCCAACGGCCAGGAGGCGATCGACCTGGCCGCCCGCACCCGGCCGGACGTGGTGCTGATGGACCTGCGCATGCCCGAGGTCAGCGGGGTCGCCGCCACCGAGCAGATCCTGGCCGGTCCGCCGGAGCCGCGGCCGAAGGTGCTGGTGCTGACCACCTTCGACCTGGACGAGTACGTCTACGCCGCCTTGCGCGCCGGGGCCTCCGGCTTCCTGCTCAAGGACACCCCGCCGGAGCGGCTGCTGGCCGCCATCCACACCATCGCCGGCGGCGACCTGCTGTTCTCGCCCAACATCACCCGCAAGCTGGTCGAGTCCTACGCCAACCGCGGCACCCAGACCTGGGCGCCGATCCCGGAGCTGTCCGCGCTGACCAGCCGCGAGGTGGAGGTGCTGCGCCTGGTCGGCCGCGGCCTGACCAATGCCGGCATCGCCGACGAGCTGGCGGTCAGCGAGGCCACCGTCAAGACCCACCTCAACCGCGCGATGGCCAAGCTCAACCTCTCCAGCCGGGCCCAGGCGGTGGTGGTCGCCTACGAGACCGGCCTGGTCATCCCTGGTCAGTCCCGCACCGCCGGCCGCTGACAACCGGAACCCACGCCGCCCTTCATCCCCTGTTGACACGGGTGCGCGGCATACTGGCCGCCGTGTCCGCTCACCGAGTTGTCAGCGCCACCGCCCTGCTAGTCATCGTGCTCCCGGTCGCGGGCTGCGGTCTGTTCGGCAGCGAGCCCAAACCCGAGGACGCGGCGCGGACCTTCCTCTCCGCCTTCGCCAACGGGGACACCGCCACCGCGGCCAACAGCACCGACGAGGCGAAACCGGCCAAGGACCTGCTGGACAAGACCCGCGCCGCGCTGAAGCCGACCGCGGTCAGCGCCACCCTGGACCAGACCGAGGTCTCCTCGGCCGACTCGACCACCGCGAGCAGCGGCTACACCGTCAAGTGGGACCTCGGCGGCGGCCGGAGCTGGAGCTACCAGGGCAAGCTGGAGCTGCGCCGGGCGGAGAAGACCTGGCGGGTGCACTTCTCGCCCAGCGTGATCCACCCGAAGCTGCAACCGCAGCAGACCATCGCGCTGCGCGAGCAGCAGCCGCAGCCCGCGCCCATCCTGGACCGGGACGGCAGCCCGCTGCTCAACCCGGAGAAGGTGGTCGCGGTGCTGCTGGACCGCAAGGCCGCCGGCGACCTGCCCAAGGTGGCCGGCGCGCTGGCCGGCGCGGTGGCCCGTTTCGACAAGTCGATCACCCAGCAGAGCGTCACCGACGGCGCGAGCAAGGTGCCGGAGGGCCAGGCCTACCCGGTGGTCACCCTGCGCGACGCGGACTACCAGCAGGTCAAGGGCGAGATCTACGACCTGCCGGGAGTGCGCTTCAGCAGCCAGACCCGGCTGCTGCCGCCCGCGGGCAAGGAGTTCGCCGCCCAGGTGCTGCCCACCGTGCGCAAGGCGGTTGAGGACCAGATCGCGGGCACCGCGGGCTGGCGGGTGGTCACCCTCAACGCCGGTGGCACCGAGGTGGAGACCCTGCACGAGCAGCAGGCCCAGCCGGCCAAGGCGGTCACCCTGACCATGAGCCGGGGCGTGCAGGCCGCCGCCGAGGACGCGCTGGAGCCGGTCAAGAACGCGGCCATGCTGGTCGCCTTCCAGCCCTCCACCGGCGACCTGCTCGCGGTGGCGCAGAACGCCGAGGCGGACAAGGGCGGCCCACTCGCGCTCACCGGCAACTACCCGCCGGGCTCCACGTTCAAGGTGGTCACCGCGGCCGCCGTGCTGCAAGCGGGCACGGCCACCCCGGACACCGTGCTGCCCTGCCCAGGCACCTGGACCATCCAGGGCCGCAAGATCCCCAACAACGACGAGTTCGACCTGGGCAACGTGCCGCTGCACCAGGCCTTCGCCGCCTCCTGCAACACCACCTTCGCCGAGCTGGCCACCAAGCTGCCCGCCGACTCGCTGACCAACGCGGCCAAGCAGTTCGGCGTCGGCGTGGACTTCGAGCTGGCCGGGGTGCGCACCCTGACCGGCAAGGTCCCGCCCGCCGAGCCGGTGGTGGAGCGCGCCGAGGACGGTTTCGGCCAGGGCAAGGTGGTGACCACCCCGTTCGGCATGGCCCTGGTCGCGGCCACCGCGGCCCGCGGCTCGATGCCCACCCCGAACCTGCTGCGCGGCGCCGAGACCAAGGTGGTCGGCGCGGTGGCGCCACCGCCGCCGGGCATCGCCGAGCAGCTCCGGCCGATGATGCGCGAGGTGGTCACCAGCGGCACCGCCAAGAAGCTGAACCGGCTCGGCGAGGTGCACGGCAAGACCGGCACCGCGCAGTTCGGCGACGGCACCCACTCGCACGGCTGGTTCATCGGCTTCCGCGGCGACGTGGCCTTCGCGGTGCTGATCGTGGACTCCGGCACCTCCGGACCTGCGGTGGACGCGGCCGGTAGGTTCCTGGGCGCCATCGGCTAGTTCGACCGGTTCGACGGCGGACGTCGTATGGCGAGGTTGCGGATGGAACGGGCGTCGACCATTAGTTCATACGGGTGAACTTGTGAATTGGGTAGCGGTACCCCCTGTCGGCCCTTGTGCGCGGTTCTCATGGAATCGGCGTTTTGAGCACGATGACACGGCGGGTCTGTGGAGCGGGGTCTTCGCCAAATTAGCGGTTCTCGAGGTCGCCAACCACTCAACGTCGTGTCGGGGTGCCCAACTGCCGATGTGAGGCTCTCGACGGTCACCGCGAGCGAGGCCGACGTTGCCGACCGGTTGATCAGCAAGGCCACACGCGCAGCGGTGGAGCTGTCGAGCTTCGAACTGATCGCATGGTGGGTCGACATGACCCCAGGTTCTTCAGGCCGAGATTGAGTAGCGCTGGAAATGATGCGGGCCTGCTGGTGAAAATCTCGGAAATCGCCAGAATCCGCCTCGCTGTGTAGATCAATGGCCTGTTGTAGTGGAAGCGCGCGAAGCGCACAGTGGCACTATCACCCGCCCCCCGGTAGCGAGGAGTGTCAGACGTGAAAAAGCGAGAAGCGGCGGACATGAAGATCCGAATGGAGTTCAACGCCAGCTGCACGTGGCCGAAAGTTAGGTCTGGTTGTGCGCAGAGGGTTGATGACCGTATCGTGCCTGCTGTGCGTTCTCTATGTGCACTACGGGCTTTTGGTTGATTTTCTGGCGAAGTAGGCGCACGACGAACGATGCTGCGGCTGGCTGCTACTGGCAGCTCGGCCGCAGCATCCATGTCATATCGAGAGAACGCGGATGAAGGCGTCAATATGCGACTCCGGCGAACGCGTGACGGCAACATCACCAGTTTCCACCCATGCATGGAAACGGCACGGGTCCTCGGCGACACCGATAACCCAGCGCAATCTTTGCCGGGTAAGAGACGCCGTGATGACGCAGCCCAGCGAACGTTCCAGGCAGGCGGCCCGGCCGGGGTACCGATCCGCCGCCGCTTCGACCGCCGCGACCGTCAGTGCGGCTTCCGGTTGGGAGGCGGCACGCGCGCACCACGCGCCGGTGAGCACACCCACGATATGGACGGTTAGGCGGAAGGGGAGACGCAACAGGCAGAACGCCGCGAAGAGCCCGACATGAGCGAGGAGCAAGATCCTCCTGGACGGATTCGCCTCCTCGGTTGAGATGGACCCAATGGGCTTGCCCAGGACGGTGAGGGGGAGGCGGCCCGTTGCGGCTGCGCCTCTCCTGAGCGCGATGAGGCCGTGGTTGGCCAGTTCGGTGAAGATGAGCCGGGCCCTGGTGCGGAATGCCGCCCGAGCGAGCTGGGGATACTGGTCCGCCACAGTGTCGACAGCCTGGTCGCTGTCACCTGTGCGCCATAGTTCCTGCCACAGCGCACCGGCCAGACGGTTGATCACGTAGCAACGGCCAGATCGCAGGTTGAGCACGAATGTCGCGCCGCTGGCGCTTGTTGTGATGTGCACGTGGTGGGGAATGCAGAGGCGCGATGCGCCACGTCGGGTCACTCCATGCTCCTGAGCCAGAGGTCATAGGCGATCAGTCGATTCAACGCCGGAAAGGGAGTGTCTGCCCCCAGAACCGCTCGGTCGATCGACGAGCGGACCGCACTCGGTTCGATCAGTCCCATATCTGCCAGGGGAGATGCGGAGACTCGCTTCCGCAGCCCAGCGGCTTCGATTCGTGCGCCCCGGTAGTCCTCACCCAGGTAGTTGCCCTTGGATCTGCGGTCCAGCGCAGCGGCGGGAATCACCTCGTTCAACGCCGTGCGGACCAGGGGCTTGAACACCGTGCCAGAGGCCCGTCTCGACGCGAGCAATGCGGTGCAGGCGCGGACGACGTCATTGTCCAGAAACGGCGCCTGGGGCCACACACAGTACGGGCGAGCCATTTCGCTCAGTTGTTGTTGGACTGCCCCAGACCGGCGAAGGTCATTCCGCGCGGTGAAGTCGGCGACTCCGCCGTCCTGTGGGGTCTGGCGCACGCGGTCGGCGTGATCATGCATGAGTTCCACCAGCGCGCGGCGTGCGCCGATGGTGAGCCACGAGGACTCCGGGCCCGGCGAAGGCCACCATGAGATCGCGTCCACCCAGCTCGGGTAGTGGGTGTCCAAGCGGTGCAGCCGGCGGGCGTACGCGTGCAGTGCACGTCGCCTCGACGTTCTCGACAACTGGATCGCTCGGGACAGCACGTGAGCCGGGGATTCGTTTCGCAGTCGAGCCCACGCGCCCGAATCCGCGAGCAGTTGGCGTATCCGTCGCTCGCTGGCCAGGTCGCCCAGGTAAGCCGGCGGCGCGACCACAAGCGCGTCCGCTCCCTCCCCGCCGAGGTGCACACCCTCGCCCGTGGCCGCGACATGCCGCAGACGGAGGTGGTTTCGCTCGTGCGTGACTGCCGCGAAGTCAGGCAGCCCGGTGGGGGGCGACGCACCGAGATTCCGGTACGGGAGGGTGGCGCTCGTTCCTGGAACGATTTCAAGCTGGATCTTCGAGCTCAAGCCTGCGTTGCGCACGGCGTGGTCGAGGTCGTCTGCAGGCGCGTCAGGATGGTGGTAGACGAAAGCGGTCAACGGGGCTGACAGGTGTCGAGCCGCGAGAAAGGCGATCGAGGTGGAGTCGAACCCGCCGCTGAAGTCAGTGCTCACGTGCCCGATCGCGGTCCGGGTGGACACGGCGATCTCCAGCGACTCGCGCAACGCTCCGGCAGCCTCCCCCAGCGAGAGTCGCTGATCCGGGGCGAGATCCGCATGGGTCCACCGCGAGACCGCTCCGCGGGCCGTCACTTGGAGTGCTTCGCCGGCCTCAAGTCTGCGAAGACCACGCACCGGTGTCAGACCATGTGTGAGCATCGGCACCGCACCACAGAAGATCTCCGCGGCGGCGACGAGCGGATCAGTCTTGAGCCCTGCACCCGAAGCCATCGCGGTGGGCACCGGGCTCGTTCCGAAGGTCAGTCGCTCCCCTGGGTGGTAATACAACGGGTATTGGCCCGCGAGATCGACGAAAGCGACGAGTTTCTCCTCGGTGGCCACGATCGCGAGGTAGCTGCCCGGCCACCAGGTGACCAGTTCCAGCCGATCCCTTCGCAGTGCTGTGGCGAGGTCGGCGCGCAGTTGGGCGTCTCCAGCGGCACACTGGCCGATGAGCAGCAGTTGCACTTCGGGACAAGCGACCGTGCGGAATTCGCGGGGGCGCCACTCACCCCAGGTGACAGCGATGGGCAGGCCCGGCCAGACCTGGGTCGCGCTGGCCGGGGCGGTCGCGACGGCGCCGCCCTGGAGAGCAGGAAAAGAGCCCACAACGCACGGTGTGTGGCCGACCGTGGACACGAATGTCACGAATATATTACCAGTAGTATTGTGAGTTCGCGTCCGCGTTTCCGCTGGACGAACTACCCAAAGTTATACGTCGGACATGTCCGAGATCGACTATCAGCGGCGACTCGCCCTCCTCGTCGACTTCGTGTGCCGCAGAGTGTGCTGGTGGATGACCTGAGGGGTTTTCCAAGCGTTCGCGAGCTTGACGGAAGAATTTCATGATCATACCTTCGGTCGACGGGCGGCGGAGACGCGTCCTGTGCCGACTGGTGCGGCGATAGCGTGCGTGGAGTGTATCGCATCAAAATGTTCACCCGCCACCGGAAGATGCTCAGGTTCGTGACTTCGATCGTGTGGCGACCTCTTGATAACTTGTCATCTTATTAATGGGGTCGATTTTTCGATATGAACGCTCAGGACCGATTTTCGTGCGGTAGACCGTTCATTTCGACGACCTGGACTGAAGTCCGAGGATGAGAGCGCCCTGCGCCTCGGCGAACGGGCTCAGCGCGCTGGTGCGCAGCTTGAAATCACCGTCCTGGTGGACCGTGCCCGCGAGCGCGTACCTCCTGAGTTCTTGACGGCAGGTGTCCAGCACCAGGTGCTCCGCCTCCGCGAGTTCGCCGCCGATGATGATGTGCCGTGGATTGATGAGATTGCACAGCTGGGCCAGTGCGAAGCCGAGCGTCCGGCCGGCGTCGCTCAGGATGCGACCACACACGGCGTCACCGGCCTGCGCGCTGTGCACGAGTGCGCCCAGAGTGGACGGGGCCTCCCGCGAGCTGCCCCGTTGGGCCTGCTTGGCCTTGGCGACGAGCGACTCGGCGCCGACGATGGTGTCCAGGCAACCGCGCCCGCCACACAGGCAGACATCTCCGTCGGGCTCAATGGTCAGATGTCCGAGTTCGCCAGCCATGCCGCGCTGGCCGCGCAGGAGCGTCGAGCCGATCATGATGCCCACCCCCACGCCGGTGGACGCCTTCACGTAGGCGACATGTTCGACAGCCTCGTCAGAGCCGTACGTCTGTTCCGTCAATGCGCCGAGATTCGCGTCGTTGTCCATGGCCACGGGCACCCCGAGTGCCGCGCTGAGCTCCTGTATGGGCCGGTCCTCCGCTCGCCACGGCGCGAGCACCGGCGTGGTGAACATCCCCGTCCGCGGCTCGACCATCCGCGGTACGGCCAGGCCCGTCGCCACCACGTCCGCCATCTTCTGGCCGGTCTCCTCGACGGCGTCCTGGATCAGGTTGAGCACGTCCGGCAGAAGCAGCCGCAACCCCCGGTTCATGCCGGGCGTCTCCCTGCGCTGGATCACCTGGTCGAACGAGCTGGTCACGGGTCTGGCCACCACGGAGACGTGGTTGAACCCCAGATCTACCCCGATTGCGACGCCGCGCAGTTCCCGCAGCCGCACTTTTCCGCTCCGGGATTTGCCCGAACTGTCGCCCCCCTTGTCGGTCTCCACCACGCCGTTCGCGCTCAACTCCTGCACCGCAGTCGAAACCGACGCCGACGACAAGCCGGTCCGCCGGGCGATACGGGACTGCCGATCAGACTTGATCATAATTTCGATGATCAGCCTTTTGAGGTTGGAACCGTGACCGTGAGTTGAACGGTCCAGGAGTGTGCGCGCGTCGCCCATGGCGTCGACCTCTCCGCATAAATGCGATTCCTGAAATATTGATAGCTCAGGCTAGCATCGCATCGTTCAATTTGAAGAACGTCATCATTCAGGTGCCGGTCCGTTGTGATATTGACGTCGGTGGGCAAGTGGATGATCTTCTTGTCGAGATCAACTGAGTTCCACCCGAATGGTGCAATCCACAGTGTGAAATTCCTGATCGCCGGAAAGGGTGATCGAACTTCACTTCCAGTGCACCTCGCCGTACCGCAAGTCAGAGGGGGCGACTGGCGGGATCGCGGACTCGACCGGGCGGTCCAGACCGACGGTCCAGGAGGGTGCCGCCTTCACCCGGTTCGCCGGGCCGACCGACCTCGCCTCACCTCACCACCTGCCCGATCCGCACTCCACTTCCGGCGTCGTAGGGTGGACCCCATGCCCGTCCGCGCCCCACTCAAGCCCGGCCAGCAGTCGCCGCGGCGACCCGTGCCCGCACACATCGAGCGTCCCGAGTACGTGGACAAGCCGGCGCCCAAGCGCAACACCGATCCGTGGGTGCAGCCGCCGGAGATCATCGAGGCCATGCGGGTGGCAGGCAGGCTGGCCGCCCAGGCGCTGGCCGAGGCGGGCAAGGTGTGCGTGCCGGGCGCGACCACCGACGAGGTGGACGCGGTGGTGCACGAGTTCCTCTGCGACAACGGGGCCTACCCGTCCACGCTGGGCTACCGGAACTACCCGAAATCCTGCTGCACCTCGCTCAACGAGGTCATCTGCCACGGCATCCCGGACAGCACGGTGATCGAGGACGGCGACATCGTCAATGTCGACGTCACCGCGTTCATCGGCGGCGTGCACGGCGACACCAACGCCACCTTCCTGGCCGGGCACGTCGCCGAGGAGGCGCAGCTGCTGGTCGAGCGGACCAGGGAGGCCACCGCGAGGGCGATCAAGGCGGTCAAGCCCGGTCGTCAGATCAACGTGATCGGGCGGGTCATCGAGGCTTACGCCAAGCGGTTCGGCTACGGCGTGGTGCGCGACTTCACCGGGCACGGCATCGGCCGGTCCTTCCACAGCGGCCTGGTCGTGCTGCACTACGACGAGCCGAGCATGGACACCGTGCTGGAGCCCGGCATGACCTTCACCATCGAGCCGATGATCACCCTGGGCACCATCGACTACGACATGTGGGCCGACGGCTGGACGGTGACCACCAAGGACAAGAAGTTCACCGCCCAGTTCGAGCACACCGTGCTGGTCACCACCGACGGCGCAGAGATCCTCACCCTGCCGTGAGCGGGGGCCTGCTCATCGCGGGCACCACCTCGGACGCGGGCAAGAGCGTGCTGGTCGCCGGGCTGTGCCGGTGGCTGGCCCGGCGCGGGGTGCGGGTGGCGCCGTTCAAGGCGCAGAACATGTCCAACAACTCGGTGGTCACCCTCGACGGCGGCGAGATCGGCCGGGCGCAGGCGGTGCAGGCCGCCGCGGCCGGACTCGAACCCTCGGTGCGGTTCAACCCGGTGCTGCTCAAGCCCGGCAGCGACCGCAGCTCGCAGGTGGTGCTGCTGGGCAAGGTGGTCGGCGAGGTCAGCGCGCTGTCCTACCGGGCCCGCAAGGAGGAGCTCTTCGCCACCGTGCTGGCCACCCTGGACGGCCTGCGCGCGGAGTACGAGGCGGTGGTCTGCGAGGGCGCGGGCTCGCCGACCGAGATCAACCTGCGCGCCAACGACATCGCCAACATGGGCCTGGCCCGCGCGGCGGACCTGCCGGTGCTGGTGGTCGGCGACATCGACCGCGGCGGCGTGTTCGCGCACCTGTTCGGCACCCTGGCCCTGCTCGACCCGGCGGACCAGGCCCTGGTCAGCGGCTTTGTCATCAACAAGTTCCGGGGTGATCCCACGCTGCTGGAACCGGGCCTGCGCCAGCTGCGCGCGCTGACCGGCCGACCGGTGCACGGCGTGCTGCCCTGGCGCGAGGAGCTGTGGCTGGACGCCGAGGACTCGCTCTCCTACGCCGCCGACGGGGTGGTGGGCCGGCCCGCGCCGCCGGTGGGGGAGCAGTGGCTGCGGGTCGTGGTGCCCCGGCTGCCCCGGATCTCGAATGCCACCGACGTGGAGGCGCTGGCCGGTGAGCCCGGCGTCTCGGTCCGCTTTGTCACCGAGCCCTCCCGGCTGGCCGACGCCGACCTGGTGCTGATCCCCGGTTCGAAGTCCACCGTCGCCGACCTGGCCTGGCTGCGCCGCACCGGCCTGGCCGAGGCCATCCACCGGCACGCCCGCGCGGGCCTGCCGGTCACCGGGATCTGCGGCGGCTACCAGATGCTGGCCAGGACCCTGCGCGATGAGGTCGAGTCCAGGGCGGGCACGGTGGACGGGCTGGCCCTGCTGGACCTGGACATCGACTTCCACCCGGTGAAGACCCTGGCCCGCCCCACCGGCAGCGCGCTGTCACACCCGGTGCACGGCTACGAGATCCACCACGGCCACCCGTCCCGCCGCGCGGACACCCTGCCCCCGCTGATCACGTTGCCCGACGGCACCGGCGAGGGCGTGCTGCACGAGTCGATCGCGGGCACGCACTGGCACGGCCTGTTCGAGAACGACGAGTTCCGCCGCGACTTCCTGCGCTGGGCGGCCACGCGCGCGGGCCGCACCGGCTTCACCCCGGCCCCGGACACCGACTTCGCCGCCGCCCGCGCCGCCCAGCTGGACCTGCTGGGCGACCTGGTCGCCGACCACCTGGACACCGACGCGGTGCAGCGGCTGCTGGAGCGGGGCGCGCCGAAGGGGCTGCCGGACCTCCCACCCGGCGCACCCCCGCTGGTCAGCTAGCGAGGCGGCTCGGCCGCGCCGCGCTGGTCAGCCAGCGCCGCCGCCCAGCCGCTCGCGGAGGAACGCCATCACCTCATCCCGCGCCGCCATCGCCGAGTTCCCCTCCCGGACCTCCCTGGTCAGCACCGAGTGCGCGTTCCACTGGTACCCCTCCGCGTTCCCCCGCCCCGAGTCCAGCTCCACCACCCGGAACGCCTCGCCCAACCGCTCGGTCAGCGTCCGGAACCGCTCGCCGGGGGCCAGCACGTCCCGGCTGAACCGCAGCCCCATCAGGCACAGCCCGGACTCCACCGTGCGCGCCGCGATCCGGGACAGCTCCTCCGCCGACATCCCCGGATCCGCCTTCCGTCGCGCGCCCAGCGGCAGCGGCAGTGAGGGCTGGCTGGCGACCGGGGCCAGCACCACCTCGTCGACCGCGGCGGCCAGCGCGAAACCGCCGGTGAAGCACATGCCGATCACGCCGACGCCGGGGCCGGGGGTGCGCGCGGCCAGGTCCCTGGCCACCGCGCGCAGGTAGTCGGTGAACGGGCGCTTGGCGTTCAGGGCGAACGCCCGGAACTCCGCGGACACGCACGCCTTGGCCACCACCGGCAGGGCGGTGAGCGGGTTCTCCGGCGCGCCGGGAGTGCCGAAGGCGGAGACCACCAGCACGGTGAAGCCGTTGTCCACCAGGTGGTCGCAGAAGCCGAGCACCGAGGGCGTCATGCCGGGGATCTCCGGCAGCACCACCACGCCGGGGCCGCTGCCCTTCTCGTAGCAGTCGTAGGTGGACCCGGCCGCGGTGAACGGCGACCGCCGCCACCCGGTCAGCTCGGACGTGGGGGCCTGCTGGCTCATGAAGCCGGTTGTACACCAGCGCTGCTCCATTCGCGTGGTGCTGTTTCGTTCCAGAGCCAATGCCGGCCGAGCCGTTGACGCGGCCGTAGCGCGTCTGTAACTCTTGCCTCTCGCTACGCAAAAACCTGACATTACAGTGATAATTACGTACAGAGTCCCGTTATTTCCTGCGCAACGTCGCGCATGACCTCCTCCCTGGCTGCCCTGCCTCGGGGATGAGAAACAGAGGACCGCCATGAGAGTGCAGCGCTCACTGTTCCGACCCATCGCCCTGTTGGTCGCGTTCTCCCTGCTCAGCATGGGTGGACCCGTTGTCGCCACCGCCGCCCCCGCACCGGATGTGGCGATCCGGCAGCCGGCCGCGGCCAGCAGCGCCGAAGCCGCGCACACCGCCCGTGCCCTCACCGACGGCGACCAGGGCACCTACTGGCAGAGCGCGGGTGACGCGCTCCCGCAGTGGGCCCAGGTCGACCTCGGCGGCGAGCAGACCATCGACCAGGTCACGCTGAAACTGCCCCCGCGGTGGGCGAAACGCGCCCAGACGTTCGCCGTTCAGGGCAGCAGGGACGGCGTCGGCTTCGACACGCTGGTCACTCCCCGCGCGCACACCTTCGACCCGGCCACCGGCAACACGGTCACCCTCGACCTGCCCGCGACCACCACCCGCCACCTGCGGGTCGAGGTCAGCGCCAACTCCGGCGACCGGGCCGCACAACTGGCCGAGCTCCAGGTCCGGCGGGCCACCCCGTCCACCGTCGACCTGGCCGCCGCGGCCACCTTCACCGCGAGCAGCCAGCACCAGGACCACGGCGCGGCCAACGTGGGCGACGGGAACCAGGACAGCTACTGGGAAAGCGCGAACAACGCCTTCCCGCAGTGGCTCCAGGCCGACCTCGGCGCCTCGGTCGCGGTCAACCGGCTGGTGCTCAAGCTGCCGCCGAACTGGGAGCCGCGCGGCCAGACCTTCACCGTGCGCGGCAGCGACAACGGCACCGCCTTCACCGACCTGCTGGCCTCCTCGGCGCACACCTTCAGCCCGCAGGCGCAGAACACGGTGACGCTCACCCTCAACGCCGCGGCCACCACCCGGCACCTCCGGCTGGAGTTCACCGCGAACACCGGCTGGCCCGCGGCCCAACTGGCCGAGCTGGAGATCTACGGCCCGACCACCGGCGACACCCAGGCGCCCACCGCCCCCGGCGAGCTCGCCTACACCCAGCCCGGCGTGGACCAGATCCGGCTGACCTGGACCGCGGCCACCGACAACGTCGGCGTCACCGGCTACGACATCTACGCCAACAACACCCTGCGCAGCCGGGTGGCCGGGAACGTGCTCAGCCACACCGACACCCAGCCGGTGAACGCGACCGTCAGCTACCACGTGCGGGCGCGCGACGCCGCGGGCAACGCCTCGCCCAACAGCAACACGGTCACCCGCACCGGCCCGGACAACGGCACGAACCTGGCCCAGGGCAAGCCGATCACCGCCTCCTCGCACGTGCACAACTTCGTCGCGGCCAACGCCAACGACAACAACGCGCAGACCTACTGGGAGGGCGGCGCGGGCTACCCGAACACGCTCACAGTGTCCCTCGGCTCGAACGCCGACGTCAGCTCGGTGGTGCTCAAGCTCGACCCCAGCACCGCGTGGGGCCGCCGTACCCAGACCCTGGAGGTGCTCGGCCGGGACCAGGGCGGCGGCGCGTTCAGCCAGCTGGCCGCATCCGCCCAGCACGTCTTCGACCCGGCCACCGGCAACACGGTGACCATCGCCGCGAAGGGCAGAGCCGCCGACATCCAGCTCCGCTTCACCGGCAACACCGGCGCGCCCGCCGGGCAGGTCGCGGAGTTCCAGGTGCTCGGCACCCCCGCGCCCAACCCGAACCTGACCGTCACCGGCAGCTCCTGGACCCCGGCCACCCCGGTGGAGACCGACCCGGTCCGGCTGAGCGCGACCGTGCGCAACACCGGCAGCGCCGCCTCGACCGCCACCGGTGTCAACTTCTACCTGGGGGAGAACAGGGTCGGCACCGCCGCGGTCGGGGGCCTGGCCGCGGGAGCGAGCACCACCGTCACCGCCGACATCGGCCCGAGGGACGCGGGCAGCTACCCGCTGACCGCCAAGGTCGACGAGGACAACGCGGTCGTCGAGCAGAACGAGACCGACAACAGCCACACCAACGCCAGTCAGCTCACGGTGAACCCGGTGTCCAGCTCGGACCTGGTGGCCGCCTCGGTCAGCTGGACCCCGAACAACCCTGCCCCCGGGGCCGCGGTCGAGTTCGCGGTGGCCATCCGCAACCAGGGCAGCATCGCCTCGGCCACGGGCGCGCACGGCATCACGCTGAACGTGCTGGACGGCAACGGAACCGTGGTCCGCACCCTGACCGGCGCGCACCACGGGGTCATCGCCGCCGGTGCCACCACCGCCCCGGTGAACCTGGGCAGCTGGCCGTCCGCGGCGGGCAGGCACTCGGTGCGGGTGGTGCTGGCCGAGGACGCCAACGAGCTGCCGGTCAAGCGCGCCAACAACACCAGCACCCAGGCCCTGTTCGTGGGCAGGGGCGCGAACATGCCCTACGACCTGTACGAGGCCGAGGACGCGGTCACCGGCGGCGGCGCGCAGGTGATCGGCCCGAACCGCACCATCGGCGACCTCGCCGGTGAGGCCTCCGGCCGCCGCGCGGTCACCCTGAACAGCACCGGCAGCTTCGTGGAGTTCACCACCAGGGCCGAGACCAACACCCTGGTGACCCGCTTCTCCATCCCGGACGCCCCCGGTGGCGGCGGCATCGACGCCACGCTCAACGTCTACGTCAACGGCCAGCCGCACAAGCCGATCACCCTGACCTCCAGGTACGCCTGGCTCTACGGCGCCGAGGCCAGCCCGGAGAACTCACCCGGCGCGGGCGGCCCCCGGCACATCTACGACGAGGCGAACCTGATGTTCGGCAGCACCATCCCCAAGGGCAGCAAGATCAAGCTGCAGAAGGACGGCGGCAACACCAGCAGCTACGCGATCGACTTCATCAACACCGAGCAGGTCGCGCCGATGGCCAGCCCCGACCCGGCCAAGTACGCCGTGCCCGGCGGCTTCGGCCACCAGGACGTGCAGAACGCGCTGGACAAGGTCCGGATGGACACCACCGGCACCCTGATCGGGGTGTACCTGCCCGCCGGTGACTACCAGACCAGCAGCAAGTTCCAGGTCTACGGCAAGGCGGTCAGGATCACCGGAGCCGGGCCGTGGTTCACCAGGTTCCACGCGCCGGCCGGTCAGGCCAACACCGACGTCGGCTTCCGGGCCGAGGGCAGCGCGAGCGGGTCCTCCTTCGCCAACTTCGCCTACTTCGGCAACTACACCTCGCGGATCGACGGTCCCGGCAAGGTGTTCGACTTCCAGAACGTCAGCGACATCGTCATCGACAACATCTGGAACGAGCACATGGTGTGCCTGTACTGGGGCGCGAACACCGACCGGATCACCATCAAGAACTCCCGGATCCGCAACATGTTCGCCGACGCGATCAACATGACCAACGGCAGCACCGACAACCACGTGGTCAACAACGACTCGCGGGCCAGCGGTGACGACAGCTTCGCGCTGTTCTCCGCGATCGACGCCGGTGGCGCGGACATCAGGAACAACGTCTACGAGAACCTGACCTCCACGCTGACCTGGCGGGCGGCCGGGGTCGCGGTCTACGGCGGCTACGACAACACCTTCCGCAACATCTACATCGCGGACACCCTGGTCTACTCCGGCATCACCATCTCCTCGCTGGACTTCGGCTATCCGATGAACGGCTTCGGGCCGGGGCCGACGAGGTTCGAGAACATCTCCATCGTCCGGGCGGGCGGCCACTTCTGGGGCGCCCAGACGTTCCCGGGCATCTGGGTGTTCTCCGCCTCCAAGGTCTTCCGCAACATCCGGGTGTCCGATGTGGACATCATCGACCCGACCTACAGCGGCATCATGTTCCAGACCAAGTACCGCAGTCCCGGCCAGCCGGAGAACCCGATCACCGACACGGTGTTCACCAACGTCTCCATCTCCGGCGCCCGCAAGAGCGCCGACGCCTTCGACGCCAAGTCCGGCTTCGGCCTGTGGGCCAACGAGCTGCCGGAACCCGGTCAGGGCCCCGCGGTCGGCTCGGTCACCTTCAACAACCTCCGCCTCTGGAACAACCACACCGACATCCGCAACACCACCTCCACCTTCACCATCAACCGCAACTGACCGCGCCACCGACGAACGGGCGCGGCCGTGTCCTTCCCGGCCGCGCCCGTTCCCCATGCCCCGCTCCGGGCTGACTCCCAGCGGGTTCCCACCTGGCTCCCAGCCACGGCGGTCAGCCTGCTCCCGTGACCGACCGCACGCGCCAGCCCCGCTGGTCCCGGCCCGCCCTCGCCGCGGTGCTGGCACTGGCCTCGGTGCTCTACACCTGGGCCCTGTCCACCAACGGCTTCGCCAACACCTACTACTCCGCGGCGGTGCTCAGCGCCACCAAGAGCTGGTCGGCCTTCTTCTACGGGTCGCTGGACGCCGGTGGTTTCATCACGGTGGACAAGCCGCCGCTGGCGCTGTGGGTGCAGGCCTTGTCCGCCAAGGCGTTCGGCTTCTCCAGCTGGAGCATCCTGCTGCCGCAGGCCGTGGCCGGGGTGGCCGCGGTCGCGGTGGTGCACCACGTGACCAGACGCGCTTTTGGCCCAGCAGCGGGCATCCTGGCCGCGCTGGCGCTCACCCTGACCCCGGTGGTGGTCGCGGTGACCCGGCACAACAACCCGGACACCCTGCTGGTCCTGCTGCTCACCCTGGCCGCCTGGGCGCTGTCCAACGCGGTCCGCTCCGGTCGCCTGCTGCCGCTGCTGGCCTGCGCGCTGGCCGTCGGCCTGGCCTTCAACACCAAGATGTTGCAGGCTTACCTGATCGTGCCCGCCGCGGCCGCCGCCTACCTGGTCGGTGTCAGCGGGCCCTGGTGGCGCAAGCTGCTCCGGCTCGGCCTGGCCGGGGTGGTGCTGCTCGGGGTGAGCCTGTCCTGGCTGCTCGCGGTGGACTCGGTCGACCCGGCCGAGCGGCCCTTCATCGGCAGCAGCACCGACAACACGGTCAGCGAGCTGCTGTTCGGCTACAACGGGTTCGGCCGCCTGCTGGGCCAGAACCGGGTCGGCTCGCCAGGGCTGAACGCCGGTGGTGGCGGCGGGGGCAACGCCAGCGGCTGGGACCGGCTGCTCAGCGGCGAGGTCGGCGGCCAGATCGCCTGGCTGTTCCCGTTGGCGCTACTGGGTTCTGTGGCCGCGCTGGTGCTGCGGCGGCAGCGCGCCGAACTTCTGCTGTGGGGTGGCTGGCTGCTCACCACCGCGGTCGTGTTCTCCACCGCCGCCGGGATCTGGCACACCTACTACACGGTCGCGCTGGCCCCGCCGCTGGCCGTGGTGGCCGGTGCGGGCGCGACCGCGCTGTGGCGGCTGCACCGGGACCGCTCGCACTGGGGCTGGCTGCTGCCGGTGACCGCGGGACTGACCGGCTTCTGGGGTGCGACCCTGCTCGGCCGCACCCCGGACTACCTGCCCTGGCTGCCGGTCACCGTCGCGCTGCTCGGCCTGGCCACCTCGGTCGCGCTGGCCATCCCGTTGCTGGGCGGCCGTTTCTCCCGCCGGGCGACCGCGCTCACCGCGAGCGCCGGACTGCTCGCGGCCCTTGCCGGACCCGCCGCCTACGCGGTGACCCCGCTGACCGCGAAGACCTCGGTGACCTTCCCGATCGCGCAACCCACGCCCGCCGTCAGGTTCGCCCCGGACCGCGCCGAGGGCCCGAGCGCCGCCGCGCTGGCCCACCTGGAGTCCCAGTTCCGCGATGAGCGCTGGGCGGTGGCCGTGGTGGGCGCGCTGGTCGCCGCCCCGGTCATCCTGGACACCGGCCTGCCGGTGATGGCCGTCGGCGGCTTCAACGGCAACGACCCCGCGCCCACCGCGGCCCAGCTGCGCCACTATGTCCACAGTGGACAGTTGCGGTTCGTCTGGACCACCGGCGCGTCCCCGACGCTTCAGTTCGACGGCGGCGCAGCTGCCGGCACGGCCGTGGTGGACGCGGCCCTGTCCTGGGTCACCGCGCACTGCGCGCTGGTGCCGGGGACAGGGCAGCTCTACGACTGCTACAGCTCGACCCGCACGCCGTAGTCGAGGATCCACCGGTTCAGGCCCAGCAGCGACTCCACCGTGCGCCGGGTCGCGGAGTCCGAGCCGACGGTGACCAGCGGCGAGTCCAGCAGGGTCTGGATGTCCTTGCGCGGCACCAGTTCGGTCACCGGCGCGGAGGAGTCCTCGATCACCCTGGCCAGCTCCTCGCGCAGCGCCTTCTCATACCCCGCGTCCTGGGTGGAGGGGTACGGGCTCTTCTTGCGCTGCACCACCGACTGCGGCAGCACGTCCGCGGTGGCCGCGCGCAGCAGGCTCTTCTCCTTGCCGTCGAAGGTCTTCATCGCCCACGGCGCGTTGAACACGTACTGCACCAGGCGGTGGTCGCAGAACGGCACCCGGACCTCCAGACCCACCGCCATGCTCATCCGGTCCTTGCGGTCCAGCAGCAGGTTCACGAACCGGGTCAGGTTGAGGTAGCTCAGCTCGCGCATCCGCGCCTCCAGCCCGGTCTCCCCGGCCAGCCTGGGCACCTCGGCCAGCGCCTCCTGGTAGCGCTGCTGGACGTAGTCGCCCAGCTGGAGCCGCTCGGCCAGCCCGCGGTAGACGGACTCGGTCTGGCTGTGCGCCCGCGCGGCGATCCACGGGAAGGTGTTCCCGTTGACCGCGACCGGGTCGTGGAACCACTTGTAGCCGCCGAAGACCTCATCGGCGGACTCCCCGGACAGCGCCACCGTCGACCGGCCGCGGATCGCCTTGAACAGCAGGTACAGCGAGAAGTCCATCTCGCCCATGCCGTTGGGCAGGTCGCGGGCGTGCAGCGCGGCCGCGCGCACCACCGGGTCCATCAGGTCCTCGTTGTCCAGCACGATGTTGGTGTGCTCGGCGGCCACGTGCTCGGCCACCTCGGCCACGAACGGCGCGTCCGGGCTGTCCCGGAAGGCGTCGGCGTGGAAGTTGTCGGTGTACCCGGCGAAGTCCACCGAGAACGAGCGCACCGGACCCGCGCCCTGCGCGGTCAGCGCCTTGGCCGCCAGCGCGGTCAGCGCGCTGGAGTCCAGGCCGCCGGAGAGCAGCGTGCACAGCGGCACGTCCGCGATGAGCTGCCGCTCGACGATGTCCTCCAGCAGCTCCCGCACGGTGCGCACGGTGGTGTCCAGGTCGTCGGTGTGCTCGGTGGCCTCCAGCTGCCAGTACCGGGACTTGCTGATCCCCTTGCGGGACACCGTGACCACCGAGCCGGGCCGCACCTCCGCCAGCCCGCGCAGGATGCCCAGCTCCGGCGTCTTGACGAAGCCCAGCGCCTCGCGCAGCCCATCCGCGTCCAGCACCGCCTCGGCCAGCGGGTTGGCCAGGATCGCCTTGGGCTCGGAGCCGAAGAGCACACCGTCGGCGGTGGGGTAGTAGTAGAGCGGCTTGATGCCCATCCGGTCGCGCACCAGCAGCAGCTCCTCGGTGCGGGCGTCCCAGATGGCGAAGGCGTACATGCCGTTGAGCCGGTCCACCAGGGACGGGCCCCACTCCAGGTAGGCGTTGAGCACCACCTCGGTGTCGCTGGCGGTGCGGAACTGGTGGCCGCGGCGCTGGAGCTCGGCGCGCAGCTCGCGGAAGTTGTAGACCTCGCCGCTGTAGGTCAGCACCGCGGTGGTGCGCCCCTGCGCCTCGGCGAGCATCGGCTGACGGCCGCCCTCAAGATCGATGATGGCCAGTCGCCGCTGTCCGATCGCGGCGTGGCGGTCCAGCCAGAGCCCGGCGTCATCCGGTCCCCGGCAGGCCATCGTCTCGGTCATCGCGGCGGCGGTGTCGTGTTCCTGGGTCAGGTCGCGCTGGTAGCCGACCCAGCCGGCGATTCCACACATGAGAGAGATCCCCCTTCAGCACTGAATTGGTGGGATGTCTCCGACGGTAGACCCGATGGTTGCGTCACGCAACGGTCGGCTTGGTGTTCCCGGCGGCAGGTGGAAGGGTGGAATCGTGACGAACCGGGCCGAACCGAACACGGCGGACGACCAGCTCACCGGCGCACTCGAACACGAGCTGACCCTGTTCACCCGCAAGGCCTTCTGGCGGTTCTGGACCACCCGATATCCCGAGGTCATCGGCCTGGACCAGACGACGTACCCCTACCTGGCGGTGATCTCCGCGCGGCCCGGGCTGACCGTCGGCGAGCTGGCCAGGATGTTCAACGTGGACAAGTCCACCGCCAGCCGCCATGTGGCCAAGCTCACCAGCGCCGAGCTGGCCAGGGTGGTCGACAACCCGCCCAACGCGCGCACCCAGCCGTTGCAGGCCACCGAGGAGGGCAGACGTCGGGTCGCCGTCGTGCAGGCCGACCGCGCCGCCTGGCTGCACGGCGTGCTCGCCGACTGGCCCGAACAGGACCGGCGCGACCTGGCCCGCCTGGTCGCCCGCCTCAACGCCGACCTGGACGCCCGCGAACAGCGGGCCAGGAGCCGCTAGCTCAGCGTGGGTCCCCGGTGGCCCGCGACCGCCGCACCGGCCTCCCGCGCCGCACGGCCTGCCTCAGTTGTCAGCCGTCGAGGAGAACCGCCCTCGGCCGAGGACAGGCCCGCCGGTGGTTCCCGGTCAGCCGGCGGGCCGCCGTGGTGCCTAGTGCTCGGCGGAACCGAGGGTGGAGAGCAGTTCCTCGATGAAGCCGCCTGCTTCCCGGGCCGCGCGCTCGGGGTCCTGGTCCCGGACCGCCGCCAGCAGGTCCTGGTGCGAGATGTGCCGGTCGCCGTCCACCTCGGAGTCCACCGTGGTCGCGACACTGGCCTTCACCGCCTCGGTGAACCCGCGGTACAGCTCGGTGAGCACCGGGTTCTGCGAGCACTCGACGAGCATCAGGTGGAAGGCGGTGTCGGTGACCACCATCCGCTCCCACTCCCCGGCGGCCAGCGCCGCGTCCCGCTCGGCCAGGGTCTCGGTCAGCCGCCGCAGCTCCTCCTCGCTGCGGCGGACCGCGGCCAGCCGCGCGCCCTCGACCTCCAGCGCGTGCCGCACCTCCAGCACGTCGCGCAGCTCGGCATCGCACAGCCTGCGCACCGCGCCGGAAAGCTCACTGGTCGCGCGCACGAACGTGCCGTCACCCTGTCGCACCTCCAGCAACCCGGCGTGCGCCAGCGCCCGGACCGCCTCCCGGACCGTGTTCCTGCCCACGCCCAGCGCCGTCACAAGCTCGGGCTCAGCGGGAATCCGCCGCCCGATCGGCCATTCGCCGCTGGTCACCAGCGTGCGCATCTGGTCGATCACCTGCTCGACGAGGCCGGTGCGTCGGGTAGTGGCCAACGGCACAGTCTCATCCTTTCATCCGGACATCCCATGTTTGCCTATAGTACTCGCGTGACCGTGACGCCGACCCTCCCTGACGACATCCGGTCAGCAGCTCAGCCTGCCACTTCCGGCCGCTCCCGTGCAGGTGCGGTCGTCGGCGGCAGTTCGCTGTTGATCGTCGGTATCGTGCTTGCCGCGCTCAACCTCCGTCCCGCCGTGACCAGCCTCGCTGCCGTGCTGGCGGAGGTCCGTGATTCTCTGGGCGTCTCGGCAGTCTGGGTCAGCGCGGTAACGGCCGTGCCTACAGTGTGTTTCGGTTTCGCCGGTCTCGTGGCGCCGATGCTCTCGCGCCGCTTCGGCCCGCTGCGGGTCGTCGGCTTCGCACTGGGCCTGCTCGGCCTGGGACTCGCCCTCCGAGTCCTGGACGGACCTGCGGTTCTGCTGGGCGGCACGCTCGCGGCCTGCTCCTCGATCGCGGTGGCCAACGTGCTGATCCCGGTGGTCGTGAAGGAGTCCTTCCCCGGACGGCTCGGTTTTGTCATGGGCGTCTACAGCGCCGCGCTCTCCGCCGGCGGCGCCGCCGCGGCCGCCTTCACCGCGCCGCTGGAGCGCTGGGTCGGCGGCTGGCGGGTCGCGGTCGGGCTGTGGGCGGTGCTCGCGGTGACCGCCCTGGTCGTCTGGGCGGTGGCCCGCCGCCGCGCCCAGCCCCTGGAGGAGGCGGCCCTGGCGCACGACGCGCTCGACCAGGCCGCCATCCCCGCCGAGACCGCCGCCGCCCCCGCGACTCCCGCCACCGCCGCGATCCAGGCCACCACCCCCGACCCGGCCGCCGCGTCCACCACCGCGGCCGCCGGGCGCTCCCGCAGCCTGTACCGCAACCCGCTGGCCTGGGCCGTCACCGGCTTCTTCGGCATCCAGTCGCTGGTCGCCTACACCTGGATGGGCTGGCTGCCGGAGATCCTGCGCGACGTCGCGGGCGTCGACCCGACCACCGCCGGCGTCATGCTCGGCGCGCTGATGGTCATCGGCGTGCCCGCCGCGCTGATCATCCCGCCGCTGGTCACCCGCCGCCGCGCGCAGTCCGGCTGGGCGGTGGCGATGACCGCGACCTCGCTGCTCGGCGTGCTGGGCCTGCTGTTCGCGCCCACGCTGTCCCCGGTGCTGTGGGTGGTGCTGCTCGGCGTCGGCATGGGCGGGCTGTTCCCGCTCGCGCTGACCTTCATCACACTGCGCTCACGCACCGTGGCCGACACCGCCGAGCTCTCCGCGATGGCGCAGAGCCTGGGCTACCTGATCGCCGCGGTCGGCCCGTTCGGCGTCGGCATGCTGCACGGCTGGACCGGCGGCTGGACCGCCTCGCTGCTGCTGGTCCTCACCGCGATGACCCTCCAACTGCTCGTCGGCTACCTGGCGGGCCGCCCCCGCCACGTCTGAGCGGCCCACCAGCCCGGCTCAGATCTTGAGCAGCGCGTTCTCCAGCAGCTCCGGCATGGCCGGGTGGATCCAGTACTGCCCGCGCGCCATGGTCCGCGCGTCCAGCCCGAAGTGCATGGCCTGGATCAGCGGCTGGATCAGCGTGGCCGCCTGCGGCCCGATGATGTGCGCGCCGAGCAGCAGCCCGGAGGCCGGGTCGGCGATCAGCTTGCAGAAGCTGGTGGTGTCCTCCATCGCCCAGCCGTAGGCGATGCCGCCGTACTCCTGGGTGACCGCCACGTGGTTGAGCCCGGCCGCCTTGGCCTGCTCCTCGGTCAGCCCGACCGAGGCGACCTGCGGGGTGGAGAACACCGCGTGCGGCACGAACCGGTGGTCGGTGGTCCTGGGCGAGTCCGGGTGCAGCAGGTTGTGCTGGACCACCTTCGCCTCGTGGTTGGCCACGTGCTTGAGCTGGTACGGCGAGCTGACATCGCCCAGGGCGAAGATGCCCGCCACCTCGGTGCGCTGGTGCTCGTCGACCACGATCCGCCCGTCGGCATGCGTGCCGACCCCGGTCTTCTCCACCTCCAGCAGGCGCGCGTTCGGGATCCGCCCGGCCGCCACCAGCAGCTCCTCGGCCTCCACCACCTCGGCGCCCTCCGGGCCTTCCAGGTGCAGCCGGACCACGCCGTCCACCCGCTCCGCGCGCAGCGCCTTGCGGTTGAGCCGCAGGTCCCAGCGCTGACCGGCCAGCTCGGTGAACCGGGCGGAGATGTCCGCGTCCTCGGCCCGCAGCAGCGAGCCCGACCGGTTGACCACGGTCACCTGAACGCCGAAGGAGCTGAACACGTGCGCGAACTCGGTGGCCACGAACCCGCCGCCGAGGATCACCATCCGCGCGGGCAGCTTCTCCAGCCGCATCACGGTCTCGTTGGTGTGGAAGCCGGCCTCGTCGATGCCGGCCACCGCCGGGATCACCGGACGGCTGCCCGCCGCGATCACGAACCGGTCCGCGGTGATGGTCACCCCGGTGCCGGTGTCCAGCTGCTTCGGCCCGGTGAACCTCGCCTCGCCGGTGTAGACGGTGACGTTCGGGCACTCCTGCGCGCGGTAGCGGAACCCGCCCTCGGCGATCGGGTCGATCCGGCCGAACACCCGGTCCCGGATCTCCGGCCAGTTCACCCCGTGCAGCTCCAGGTCCACGCCCAGCTTGGCCGCGGGCTTCGGGCTGCCGGCGAGCTCGGCGGGATGCACGAACATCTTGGTCGGGATGCAGCCGACGTTGAGGCAGGTGCCGCCGAAGACACCCTTCTCCACGATCGCGATGTTCCAGTCGTCGAACCGCTCGTCGATGATCGAGTTGCCCGAGCCGCTGCCGATGATGACCAGGTCGTAGTGAGGCACGCTATCCATCCTGCCTGTCGCTCGTGGTCCGCCGGCCATCGGCGGGGTCGCGCTCCGCCGCGGGCATCCGGGCGTCGATGACCTGCAACCCGGCCAGCCGCCCGGAGATTCCCCGCTGATCCCGCCCGAAAACCGCCGAAACAGCGTGCGCCAGCAGCAAGCCGAGCGCCAGCCACAGCGCGATGTCCGCACCGGGCACCTCGGTCGGCGCCGCGGCGAACCCGAGCAGCCCGGCCACCCCGCCGAGCCCGATCAGCCAGCGCACCAGCAGCGCCACCGGCCCCGGCGGCCGGGTGCCCGGCCGCTGGTCCGCACCGTCCCCGGCCGCCACCGGCCGCAGCCGCACGATCACCTGCCCCGGACTCGCGCCCCGCGCCACCATTGTCAGCAGCAGCAGGATCCCGGCGGGCAGCCACCACTGCGCCCACGCGGGCACCCACGGCCCCGCGACCCCGCCCAGCCCGACCACCAGCGCGAACACGTTCCCGGCCCACCACACCAGCAGCAGGTCGCACACCATCGCCAGCAGCCGCCGCCACCGGGTCACCGGCCGCGGCAGCCCGGCGTCGGCCACCGTCCGCTGACCGGGCACCAGCCGCAGCAGCGGCGCGAACAGCACGCCCAGCGCCGCGCCGGTGGTGTTGGAGATCAGGTCGTCCACGTCGAAGATCCGGAACGCGCACGGGTAGACCCACCAGATCCCGGTCAGCTGGGTCAGCTCGATCAGCAGCGACACCCCAGCGCCGATGAACGCGCTGGCCAGGAAACCGCGCCGGAACAGGTGCCGGACGAACATGCCCAGCGGCACGAACAGCGCCACGTTGAGCGCGAAGGAACGGAAGCTGCCGTCCGCGGCCACCCTGGGCAGGTCCCGCCAGCCGTGCACCGAGGGCCACTCGGTGAGCACGTGCAGCGGCTGCCACTGCGCCCGCACGCCGAACTGCTGGCAGAAGTCCGGTCCCACCGGCGGCAGCGGGATCATCACATAGGCGAGCAGCGCCAGCAGGTAGAGCAGGAAGGCGAAGGCCACCGCCACATCGCCGGCCCCCAGGTCGCCGCGCTTGCGGTAGCGCACGGCGACGTAGGGCACGAACAGCACCAGGGCCAGTACGACCGCGGCGATGCCCGCGACCCAGGCCGGTAAGACCCGGACTCCCATCCGGTCAGTGCGCGAAGACCGGGCTGAGCACGGCCCGCGCCAGGGTGTGGAAGACCAGGTTGAAGCTGACCACCGCCGGGGTGGCCGAGGCGTCCACGCCCAGGGTCTCCACATCCAGCGCGTGCACCGCGAACAGGTAGCGGTGCGGGTGGTCCCCGGCGGGCGGCGCGGCCCCGCCGTAGCCCGCCGAACCGAAGTCGGTGCGCACGTGGAAGGCGCCGGCGGGCAGCCCGGAGCCGTCCGCGCGGCCGGCGTCGGCGGCCAGCTCGGTGACCGTGGCCGGCACGTCCACCACCACCCAGTGCCAGAAGCCCGACGGGGTCGGCGCGTCCGGGTCGAAGCAGGTCACCGCGAAGCTCTTAGTCTCGGCGGGGAAGCCGCTCCAGCTCAGCTGCGGGGAGCGGTTCTCGCCGGAAAGACCCATCCCGTTGAACACCTGCGCGTTCGTCAGCTGCTCGCCGTCGGCCACGTCGGCGGAGGTGACGGTGAAGGAGCCGACCGGGGGCAGCAGGCTGTAGGGATCGGGGGCGACGGGACGTTCGAGGCTCATCGGCACTCCAAGCAATGGGGTCTCGCGGGTCATGGGCACCGCGGCTGCGGATCACCCTATCCACCCCTCTCCTACCCCGTCGCGCGGTAGGATCACCCCTGTCGCGACTGGCGTGTTCGGGTGGAACCAACCATCGGGGAGCGGCACGGATCGGTGCGCGCCGTACGCCTGGGCGCAGCCGGAACCCGTTGCCGTGCCGCGAGGAGGACTCGTCCATGCACCAGCCCGCCCTGCCTCACCTCACCCATGCCGACCCGGTGCTCGCCGAACTCGTGCAGGCCGAAGCAGGCCGCCAGTTCGAGAAACTGCGCATGATCGCCTCGGAGAACTACGTCTCCGAAGCGGTGCTGGAAGCCACCGGCACCGTGCTGACCAACAAGTACTCCGAGGGCTACGCCGGCCGCCGCTACTACGAGGGCCAGCAGCTCGTCGACCCGATCGAGACCATGGCCGTGGACCGGGCCAAGGCGCTCTTCGGCGTGGACCACGCCAACGTGCAGCCCTACTCCGGTTCCCCGGCCAACCTGGCCGTCTACCTGGCCTTCGCCGAGCCGGGCGACACCGTGATGGGCATGGCGCTGCCCTCCGGCGGCCACCTCACGCACGGCTGGAGCGTCTCGGCCACCGGCAAGTGGTTCCGCGCCGTGCAGTACGGCGTGCGCAAGGAGACCGGCACCGTGGACATGGACCAGGTGCGCGACCTGGCCCGCGCCGAACGGCCGAAGCTGATCTTCTGCGGCGGCACCGCGATCCCGCGCACCATCGACTTCCCGGCCTTCGCCGAGATCGCCAACGAGGTGGGCGCCATCCTGGTCGCCGACATCGCGCACATCGCCGGCCTGATCGCCGGTGGCGCGCACCCCAGCCCGGCCGGGCACGCCCAGGTGATCAGCACCACCACGCACAAGACCCTGCGCGGCCCGCGCGGCGCGATGCTGATGTCCGACGCCGAACACGCCAAGGCCCTGGACAAGGCGGTCTTCCCCGGCCTGCAGGGCGGCCCGCACAACCACACCACCGCCGCCATCGCGGTCGCCCTCGGCGAGGCATCCGGCCCGGCCTTCCGCGAGTACGCGCACGCCGTGGTGGCCAACGCCAAGGCGCTGGCCGAGGCACTGCTCGCGCGCGGCTTCGAACTGGTCTCCGGCGGCACTGACAACCACCTGATCCTGGCCGACCTGACCAGCAAGGGCATCGGCGGCAAGCCCGCGGCCAAGGCGCTGGACCGGGCGGGCGTGGAGCTGAACTACAACACGGTGCCGTTCGACCCGCGCAAGCCGTTCGACCCCTCCGGCATCCGGCTGGGCACCGCGGGCATCACCACCCGTGGCCTGGGCGTGGAGCAGATGCCGCAGGTCGCGGAGTGGATGGACCGCGCGGTGACCGCGGCGGGTGAGAACGACGAGGCGGCCATCGAGCGCATCGCGGCCGAGGTCGCCGAGCTGATGGCCGGCTACCCGATGCCGGGCTGGGCCCCGCAGGTCTGAGCTGACAAATGACGAACCCCCCGCCGGTGGCACGGCGGGGGGTTCGTCAGCTCAGTTCAGCTCAGCGCGGTTCAGTACTTCTCCGGCGAGCGCATGAACAGCGCCAGCAGCAGGTAGAGCAGGAACTGCGGCCCAGGAAGCACGCACGAGACCACGAACAGCAACCGCACCGTGCCGGGCTTCCAGCCGAAGTACTCGGCAAGGCCACCGGCCACGCCGAAGAACACACTGTTGCGCGACCGGGCCAGCCGTCGCGACCTGATCGGGGCGGACATCGTGAGTACCTCCTGGGGTCGGGCCGCTCGCTGCGGCCGCTTCCCCATTCACATTCCCCGTTTCCCGCCCCGCGCACCTCGGGGTAGACCCCGATATTTTCACTCCGGGTGACGGCCGACACTGGGGGCGGCCACCGCGCGGCCGCTACAGCGCCGTGCGCGAGGTCAGCCAGTTCCCCGCCTCGGCCAGCGCCCGCTCCCGCACCGCCGGCGCGGACAGGAACACGTCGTGCAGCGCCCCCGGCACCGGCGTCACGGTCACCTCCCGGCCCAGCCGCGGCGCCCACCTGGCGATCTGCTCGACGTCGAGCACGGTGTCCGCGTTGCCGGCCGCCTGCTCCCAGACCTTGCGGTGCAGCAGGCTCTTGTCCGAGCACAGCACCAGCACCGGCGCGCCCACGTCCAGCCCGGCATGCACCTTCGCATGGCCCCGGCGCACCGCGCGCAGCCAGCCCATCCGCACCGGGAAGTGCTCGACCGGCTTCCAGGCCAGGTTGTAGTCCCACTCGCCGTGGTGGGCGCGCAGCAGGCTGTGCGCGTAGGTCGGCGCCAGCGTCGGCTTGACCACCAGCTTCGGCAGCCACCGGCCGAGGAGCCGGACGATCGCGGTGCCGATGGTCCGGTTGAACCAGGGCTCGGCCAGGTCCAGCCACGGGCTGTTCAGCACCATCGCGTCCAGCGGCAGCTGCCCGCGCCGGGCGTCGGCCCACAGCGGGGTGATCAGCCCGCCGGTGGAGTGCGCCATCACCACCAGCCGCTCGTGCCCGTCCTGCCGGATCAGCTCGGCGGCGGCGTCCAGCTCCTCGAAGTGCTCGGCCAGGTCGGTGACGTAGTTGGGCAGCTGGGCCGGCAACAGCGACCGGCCATAGGCGCGCAGGTCCAGCGCGTAGAAGTCATAACCGAGCGCACTGAAGAACTCGGCGACGTGGGTCTGGAAGAAGTAGTCGCAGAAACCGTGCACGTAGAGCAAAGCGCCCTTACCGGGAGACTTCGCCGGGTAGCGCACCAGCGTGGCCACCGAGTCCACATTCCGGACTGCGGCCAGCTCGATCGTCCGCGCGCTATAGGCCTCACCCAGGAAGTCCGCTGTCACAGGGACAGTCTGTACCACAAATTCCAATGTGGACTGGCCCGCCGTCCCAGCGGTTCCTAGGCTTCCACCATTCAGCACTCGCACCGCCGCGAAGCCCCGGAAGTGGCCTTCGAGGAGCAGCCGATGACGCGCCAGCGACCATGGACGCCCGAGCGCGACCGCCTCCTCGTCGGGCGTCGCGCCGAGCTGGCCAGCCTGCGCGCCCTGCTGGCCGACGCCGCCGGCGGCCTGCCCCGCGCGGTCCTGGTCACCGGCGCCGCGGGCATGGGCAAGACCACCCTGCTGCGCGCGCTCACCGAGCAGGCCGAACGGGACGGGCTGCTGGTGCTCAGCGCGCAGGCCGCGCCGGTGGAGCGCGACTTCGCCTTCGGCGTGGCCCGGCAGCTGCTGGAACCGGTGCTGCTCACCGCGCCCGCGCAGTGCCGGGAGCGGCTGCTGGCCGGACCGGCAGTGCTGGCCGAACGGGTGCTCGGCTGGGAGGGCCTGCACGGCGACCGGCCCGCGCTGGACACCTATGCCGCCCTGCACGGCCTGTTCCGCTTCACCGCCAACCTGGCCGCGACCGCGCCGCTGGTCATCGCGGTGGACGACGTCGAGGCCGCCGACCCGCCCTCGCTGCGCTGGCTGGCCTACCTGCGCCGCCGCCTGCACGGCCTGCCGGTGCTGCTGGCCGTCACCCGCGGCGCCGGCCGGGAGGTCGCCGACCCGGCCGCGCTGGACGACCTGGTCACCGCGGGCCAGCCGCTCGCGCTCACCGGCCTGGCCGCCGCGGACTGCGCCGACCTGCTCACCGCCGTCTTCGGCGAGCCGGTCGAGCCCGAGTTCGCCGCCGCCTGCGCCACGGCCACCGGCGGCAACCCGTACCTGCTCGGCGAGCTGGCCCGCGCCGCGCGGGCCGCCGGGGTGCCGCCCACCGCGGCGCACGCGGCCGAGGTGCCCGAGTTCGGTGAGCGGCAGATCGCCCAGCTGCTGCTGCCGCGCCTGCACGCCCAGCCACCCGAGGTGACCCGCCTGGCCAGGGCGCTCGCCGTGCTCGGCGCGGCCGAGCTGGACCTGGCCGCCGCGGCCGCCGGCCTCGACCCGGCCGAGGCCGCCGAAGCCGCCCGCGAGCTGACCGGACTCGGCGTGCTCGCCGACGGCAAACCGCTGACCTTCGCCCAGGGCCTGGTCGCGGGCGCGCTCGCCGCCGAGGTCAGCGCGGCCGAGCAGGAGACCGCGCACGCCCGCGCCGCCCGGCACCTGCACGCCACCGCCGCCCCGGCCGAACAGGTCGCCGCGCACCTGACCGCCACCGGCCCCGGCGCGGTCACCGGCGACTGGATCACCGACACCCTCATCCGCGCGGCCCGCGGCGCGGCCGCCAACGGCGCCCCGGAGCTGGCCGTGCGCTGCCTGCGCCGCGCCCTCGCCGAACCCCAGCCCGCCGGCGACCTGGCCGAGCTCCGCCTGGAGCTCGCGCTCACCGAGCTGCACGTCGACCCGGAACCCGCCGCGGCCCGCCTGGCCGAGCTGACCGGCGAGGACACCGACCCGGTGCTCGCCGCCAGGGCCGCGCACGCGCTGGCCCAGGAGCTCGGCGAGGCCGACCGGCACGCCGAGGGCATCGCCCTGCTGGCGCGGGCCGCCGCCAGGGTCGAGCCACACGATGCCGGCCTGGCCAGGCAGCTGCGGCTGTCCGTGCTGTGCCTGCACGTCGACGACTGCCACGTCCAGCCCGACCTGCCGCACCGCCTGGCCGGACTGCGCGGCGCGGCCGGCTCGATGCGGGCCAGCCGGTTCGCCGACACCCTGCTCGCCTTCCAGGCCGCGGTCGGCGGATCCAGCGCGGCCGAGGCCGAGCCACTGGTGCTGCGCGCCTGGGCCCAGCGCGGCGGCACCCCGGTCGCCGGTCAGGGCGCCGAGCTGGCCGAACGCTGGGAGTTCGCCTACCTGGTCGCCGGGCTGTTCGTGCTGGAACGCCTCGACCTGGCCGAGGCGCACTGCACCGAGCTGCTCACCGCGGCCCGCCGCCTCGGCTACTCGCTGCGCGCCGCCGCCGCGCTCGGCCTGCGCGCCCAGGTCCGCTGCCGCCGCGGCGCGCTGGCCGAGGCCGAGGCGGACGCCCGCGCCGCGCTGGCCGTGCTGGACCAGCTGCGCACCGGCACCCGCAGCGCCACCCTGTTCGTGGTGGCCACCCTGGTGGAGATCCTGCTCGAACGCGGCCAGGCCCCAGCCGCCGCGGACCTGCTGCACAACCGCGGCCTGGCCGACGAGCTGCCAGCGGGCTGGCGCTACAACTACCTGCTGCTGGTCCGCGGCCTGCTGCGCGCCTCCCTCGGCGACCTCAGCGGCGGCCTGGCCGACCTCGAACAGGTCGGAAAGCGCTTCCTGGACCGGGGTGTCACCGACCGCGCGCTGCTGCTGTGGCGCTCCTGCGCGGTCCCGCTCTACCTGGTCACCGGCCGGCGCGCCGACGCCGAACGGCTCGCCGCCGAGGAGCTCGCGCTGGCCCGCCGCTGGGGCGGGCCCGGCCCGCTGGGCGTCGCGCTGCGCACCGCCGCGCTGACCGCGCCGGAGGCCGAGCGGACCGCCCTGCTCACCGAGTCGGTGCGGCACCTGGAGAACTCCCCGGCCCGCCCGCAGCTGGCCCGCTCACTGGCCGAGTTGGCGCTGCACCTGGGCGCCCAGGGCAAGGCCACCCAGTCCGGCGCACTGCTGCGGCGCGCGCTGCGGCTGGCCGAGGACTGCGGCGCGGACGTGCTCGCCGACTCCATCCGCCGCCAGGCCGCCGGCCTCGGTGAGCTGCGCCGTGGTGAGGTGGTGGACGGCGCCGAGCTGACCCCGCACGAGCTGCGGATCGCCGAGCAGGTGGTGCGCGGCCGGACCAACCGGGAGATCGCGGAGGGCTTCCTGGTCACCTCGCGGGCGGTGGAGCAGCACCTGACCAGGATGTACCGGAAGCTGGGAATCGCCCGCCGCTCGCAACTGGCCGCCGCCCTGCTGAGCAGGAGCGGCGGCCAGTCGTGGGTACGGCGTGCGCCAGGCGGCGACTAGCCGATCGAGATCAGTCCGGCGACTCCGTGAATCTCGATGATGCCGAGGATGTTGACACTGAGCCCGAGGTCGATGTCGACCTCCAGCCCGACGTGGATCGAGTCCAGGTCGACCAGGACGCCCCCCTTGAGGATCGGGCAGCCCGGCCCGACCCTGAGCGTGATGATCTCGCCGGTGTCCAGCCTGACCTTGATGGCGCCCTCGAGAACGGCGACCACCTCGGCGTCCTCGTAGTCGTAGTCATCGTGGTCGGACGCGGCGGCGACCGTGCTGGTCGTTGCCTGGGCAGGGGTCGCTGCCATGGCTGGTGCGGCGATGAGGAACAATCCCGCTGACATCGCGGTGGCGGCAACGGTGGCGACGGTTCGTCTGGTGAAGGATCGCATGGTCCTGGCTCCCTCGTTCCCTAGCGTGAGCCCAAATCGGGCTCAACTCCCAGTGAACATTCCGCACTAGGGAGATGGCAGGGTGGCTGGGCCATTCTCATCTCATTCGTCATTACCGACAGGTATTCGAACGGCCGAGAGTGACCGAGGTCCATCAAATCGGTTGACCAGGGTCACTCTCGCCGGTGGTTCGATTGCGATATTTGGGTCAGAGCACGATCACCAGGTTCGCCAGCAGCGAGCCCGCGACGCTGATGCCGCGGACGTTGACCTTGCCGCCGACGGCCAGCGAGCCCTCGATCTTGGTGTCCTTGCCCAGGTGCACGTCCACGGTGGCGCCGGAGGCCAGCTTCAGCGTGAGCTTCTTGGTGGTCACCGACAGCACGGTGGCGCTGGAGAAGTGGAAGCCCGCCGACTGCTCGGCGGCGGTGGCCGCCGGGGCGGCGGAGGCGATGCCGCCGGTCAGCAGCAGGCCGGCGGAGAGGGCGAGCGCGGAGGTGCCCGCCGCCAGGAACTTGGTCACGTTGCGCATTGTTCACTCCCATTTGTTCGGAGATTTCGTCATTGCCCTGCCGGGTCGCGGTCCGGCAGGAGAATCAGAACAGTGCGCGGTAATCGCGGACAAGGCTTGCGACCGAAGCCGCAGAAAAGCCGAATCGCACTTCGGAGTAGGCGTAGTCCTCGCCTTCGCGGAATTTCATCAGTACTTCGGCCATCCGCGCCCGGCTGCGCCGTCCAGGCCCGGAGGCTGGGCCGCCTGGACTATTCGGACTACCGAAGTGCCGGACCCTGAGTTGTCCCTGAGTTGTCCCTGAGACCGACCGCACGAGCGCGCATGCGTCTGTACGCTCGAATGCAGTACCGCTTTACACCGACTAACGGGGGTTGACGATGGCGGACGACGCGGCCCAGGTGCCCGTGGCGACTGGGCGCACCCGGTTCCCACAGATCAGCCCGAGGGCCTACGAACACCCGGCCGACCGGGGCGCCCTGGCCACCGCACGCGCGGTGCCCGGCTTCCCGGCCGTCCTCAAGGCGATCTACGGCGCCATTCCGGAGCGCAGCGAACGCCTGCTCGCCCTGGCGACCTCGATCAAGGTCTCCGAGAACCAGTACCCGGAGCTGCACCGCCTCCGGGTCGAGTGCGCCACCGCGCTCGACCTCGAGCAGGTGCCCGACCTCTTCGTCGCGCGCGACCCGCACCCGAACAGCTACGCGATGGGGATGGACGAGCCGTTCATCGTCATCACCACCGGGCTGGTCGAGCTGCTGGACGAGGACGGGCTCCGGTTCGTGCTCGGTCACGAGATGGGCCACATCCTCTCCGGGCACGTCCTGTACTACACGATCCTGCGCCGCCTGATCGGCCTGGCCGCGGGCATGTCCTGGATGCCGGTCGGGTACTGGGGCCTGCGCGCGATCATCCTCGCGCTGCAGGACTGGCACCGCCGTTCCCAGCTCTCCGCCGACCGCGCCGGCCTGCTGTGCGTGCAGGACGCGGCCGTGGCACTGCGGGTGCACATGATCCTCTCCGGCGTCACCGACCCCACCAAGATCGACACCGCCGAGTACCTCAAGCAGGCCGCCGACTACGACGGCGTGGAGGACGTGCGCGACAGCGTGCTCAAGCTCATCCACCTGGACGGACTCACCCACCCGCTGCCGGTGGTGCGGGCCGCCGACCTGCAGCAGTGGGCGGCGAGCGAGCAGTACCGCGACATCCTGGCCGGGAACTACCCGCGCCGCGGCGACGACAGCACCACCTCGAACTGGAAGGACGACATCAAGGGCGCGGCGAAGTCCTACAAGGAGGCCATCACCTCCTCGGCGGACCCGCTGGCCAAGGTCCTCAGCGAGGTCGGCAACCTGGTCTCGGACACCGCGGGCAAGGTGTGGAACTCCTTCACCGGCGGCAACCGCGCCGACAGCGGCAGCGGCGACGCGGGCAAGGGCTCCGGCCCCTCGGCGAACTGAGCCGAGCACACACACCGAACACGACCGCCCGCTGAGCCCTGGCTCGGCGGGCGGTTCCACTGCGCGACTCCCGCGCTGCGCCCGACTTCAGCGCTGCCCAGCTACCGCGCTGTGCCGGGCCCCCGTCGTCCGTCGCCCGACCCCGCGCCCGTCGCCCAGCCGCCGACCTCCGGCCCCGCTCAGTCCCCGGTGGCCGAGAAGTGCATGTAGTCCTTGGGCGTCCGCCAAGCCCCGCCCCAGGTCCACCCGATCGCGCCGAATGCCTGCACCACCGCGTCCCCGGCGTGGATCATGCCGGGCTTGCGCTGCCGCCGGTCCACGTACGCCGAGGCCAGCTCCGGCAGCACCAGGTCCCCGCGCAGGTAGGGGTTGGCGAACGGGTTGAGGTCCACCGCGAGGCCCTTGGCATGCGCGGACCAGCGGGTCTGCCCACGCGCCGGGCGGCAGACGAAGCCGTTGGTGTTGTTGCCGTCGCCGGTGGGCGGGGCGTCCAGCTCGGCCTTGGTGGTCACCCGCATCTCCTCGATCGGGAACCGGGCCGCGTACAGCCGCTCGAACACCGCGCGCACCTTCTCCGCCACCCCCGCGGCCAGGATCAGCTCGCCGGTGTGCGGCCGGTCGTCGAACCCCCAGAACGACACGGTCAGGTACCGCAGCTCGTCCTTGCCGACCGGACAGGCCGGCTGCCAGGTGCTGCGCGCGAGCACCTCCGCCGGCACCGGGACCACGGCCGCGGCGAACCGCCCGTCCTTCGGCGGCGGCAGCCGGTCCGCGCTGGGCAGCCTGCGCTGGGCCAGTTCGGGCGGGGTGGGCAGCACCTGGCCGAAACCGTCCGGCCGCTTGGGCAGCGGTCGCGCGCCGACCGTCCACACCGGCGGCGGGGGAGCGGGCCGCTGCTCACCGCCGGGCGGGGTGCTGCTGGGTGGCGGGGTGCTGGTCTCGAACCGGAACGTCAGCGGCGGCGCGGGCGTGCTGGTTGTCACCGGCTCCCCCGGCCCCTGACAAGCGGTCAGCGCCACCGCGAGACCCAGTGCGACCGCCGTGCCGGCCCAGCTTCCGCTCCCCACCCATCCAGCATGACACGAACCCCGCCTGCACCCGTTCGGCGTAGTGATTTCTCGACCAAACGACGGAGTATGCTTCCCCGTGCGTGCGCTGGGTGCCCGATCAGTCGCACAGCGTGCCGATCGTGAGAGGTATGTCGATGACGAACACCGAACCGCCGCGCAACCGGTGGTGGCTGCTGGCGCCCGCGGCGGCGCTGGTGCTCCTCGGCGGACTGGTCTACTCGGTGCTGAGCCCCGCGCCCGCGCCGGAGGCCCAGCGCGACGACGTCCAGCTGCGCTCGGCCCGGATCGTCGGCGGCACCACCACCAACACCTCGGCGCACCCGTGGGCGGTCTACCTCACCGGCCGCGCCGGCAACCAGTACTGCGGCGGCACCCTCATCGCGCCGACCAAGGTGCTCACCGCCGCGCACTGCGTGGCCAACCGCCCGCCCGCCGACATCAAGGTGGTCGCCGGGCGCACCGACACGCAGAGCCGCACCACCGGCCGCGTGCTGCCGGTCAACCGGATCTGGACGCACCCGGAGTTCGAGTCGGTGTTCAACGGCGACGACCTCGGCGTGCTCACCCTCGGTGAGGCCTTCGAGGTGCCGGCCCTGCCGCTGGCCGAGCACAACGACCCGCGCTACCGGCCGGGCACCAAGGCGACCGTGGTCGGCTGGGGCGCGACCAGGGAGGCCGGGCCCACCTCCCGCTACCTGATGCAGGCGACCGTGCCGGTGCTGCCGGACACCAGCTGCTCCCGGCCCTACCGCACCTACGACCCGGCGGAGATGTTCTGCGCCGGGTACGACAAGGGCGGCATCGACGCCTGCCAGGGCGACTCGGGCGGTCCGCTGGTCGCCGAGGGACGGCTGATCGGGATCACCTCCTGGGGCGAGGGCTGCGCCCAGCAGAACAAGCCCGGCGTCTACACCAAGATCGGCAACTACCTCGAGCTGATCAACGCCCAGCTCGGCCAGCGCCGCGCCCTCAGGTGAAAATTCAGTCCGACCGGTAACTGCCGCGTTTCCGATCATTAAGTCTTCACGCAACAACAGATTAACCACGCCGTCCTGAGCTGGGTTCTGCCTGCTCAGCAGTGGTCCGCATGGCCAGAAACTGATTAGGCCGAACGGGTCACGACGAAGGGCGGTTGTCGACGCAAACACTCCTCGCGTTGCCTACAGCGCAACCCGGCCACCTGGGCTGGGACCTCGTACGAGGGCACGAGGAAGGAGTGACCGTTGGCGACCACCCTGCATCGCCTGGTCAAGTTCATCGGGGTCGCGGCAGCCGCCGTGACCCTCGGCCTGGCGCCCGGCGCCATGGCCAGCGCGGCACCGCCGCCGGAGACGACGGTCGACCCGTTGATCGTCGGCGGCACCGCGGCCACCACCCAGCAGTACCCGTGGACCGTCGCGCTGCTGCTCGACGGCACCCAGTGGTGCGGCGGCACGCTCGCCGCGCCGAACAAGGTCGTCACGGCCGCGCACTGCACCGCGGGCAAGGCCGTCTCCCGCTGGCAGATCGTGGCCGGCCGCACCGACCTGCGCACCAGCCAGGGCCACACGGCCAGGGTGACCAAGATCTGGCAGCACCCGAACTACCGCAGTGTCACCCAGGGTGACGACGTGGCGGTCATGACGCTGGATCGCAACCTCAACTACACCACCCTGCCGCTGGCCCAGCCCGCGGACTCGGGGCTGTACAAGGCCGGCACCCAGGCCCGCGCGCTCGGCTGGGGCGACACCACCGGCAACGGCGACTACTCCGACACGCTCCGTCAGGTCGTCGTCCCGCTGACCTCCGATCAGACCTGCGCGAGCGCGTACTCGGAGTACAAGAGCGCGTCCATGGTCTGCGCGGGCTACCCGCAGGGCGGCAAGGACACCTGCCAGGCCGACTCCGGTGGCCCGCTCGTGGTGAGCGGCAAGCTGGTCGGCATCACCTCCTGGGGTGAGGGTTGCGCACAGGCCGGCAAGCCCGGTGTGTACGCCCGCGTGTCCAGCTACTACAGCCAGTTGGCTGCGCAAATCGGCTCTTAACAGGCACGGAGTGGCTCGCCGCCCGATTGGCCCACACCGAACGACCGTTGTGTGGCGGGTCACTCCTCTGTTGCTCTTGGTATGCGTCTCCCACTCGTTCGAGGGCACGAGAAAAGGAGCCCCACCATGGCGGTAACCCTGCGTCGCCTTGGCCGAATGCTCGGCATCGTCGCCGCGGTCGCGGCGGTCAGCTTCTCCTCCGCGGCAGCCGTGAACGCCTCGCCGTCATCCGACGTCGACCCGTTGATCGTCGGCGGCACCCGGGCATCGATCAGCCAGCACCTGTACACGGTGTACCTGGCCTCCGGCAGCTCCGGCTCCGGCCAGTTCTGCGGCGGCACCCTGGTCGCGGCGAACAAGGTCGTCACCGCCGCGCACTGCACCAAGGGCCGTTCCCCGTCGAGCACCTACGTGGTGCACGGCCGCGAGGACAAGCAGAGCACCGCGGGCACCGTCGCCCGCGTCACCAAGATCTGGGTGCACCCCAGCTACACCACCGCCACCGCGGGCTACGACGTCTCGGTGCTGACCCTGGACCGCAACATCAGCGGCCCGACCGTGCCGCTGGCCACCCCGTCGGACACCGCGCTCTACGCGGCCGGCCAGAGCGGGCTGATCCTCGGCTGGGGCACCACCAGCTCCGGCGGCTCCGCCTCGCGCTACCTGCTCAAGGCGAACGTGCCGCTGACCTCGGACCAGACCTGCAAGACCGCGTACTCGCAGTACAGCAACACCTCGATGGTGTGCGCCGGTCTCCCGCAGGGTGGCGTGGACACCTGCCAGGGTGACTCCGGCGGCCCGCTGATCGTCGGCGGCAAGCTCATCGGCGCCACCTCCTGGGGCCGTGGCTGCGCCGCGCCGAACTACCCCGGCGTGTACGCCCGGATCGCGCCGTACCACGCGGTGCTGAGCCAGCAGATCGCTTCCTAGCCCTGCCACACGGCCACAACTGAATATCCCTGCACCCCGATGGGGCGGTCCGCGCACGCGGGCCGCCCCATCGGGCTGTCTCCGGCTTGTCCAGCCGAGGTCACCCGCGTGGGTTGCGTTCGCCGACTCGACTTGTCCGCCCGCGCCACCCGGGCTGTCCTGGGGAGGTGAGGCGAGCAGAGGGGAGCGGACGATGAGGTCTGGCACGCGTGCACGGCTCGGTTGGCCCGGCATCCGCGCGGCGATCGTGGGAGCCCTGCTCCTGTGCGCCGTGCCCGCACCCGCGCTCGCGGCTGCGGCACCCGCACCCGGCGCGCACGCCGCCGTGGCCCCCAGCCCACCACCGGACACCCGGGTCGTCGGCGGCACCAGGGCCTCGATCTTCGAGTTCCCCTGGACGGTCGCCATCGCCAAGCCCGACGGCTCGGTCATCTGCGGCGGCACCCTGGTCACGCCCACCATGGTGCTCACCGCCGCACACTGCGCGGTCGGCCGCCAGCCCCAGGACCTGATGGTCATCGCGGGCCGGGAGGACCTGCTCGCGCTGGGCGGCGAGGTCCGCACGCTCACCGGGATCTGGATCCACCCGTTCTACACCGATGTGCGCGCGGGCCACGACGTCGCGGTGCTGCGCCTGGCCCTGCCACTGGCGCTGCCCACCCTGCCACTGGCCACCCCGGCCGACACCCTGCTCTACGGACCGGGCTCCTACGCCACCGCGCTGGGCTGGGGCCGCACCGCCGAGGGCGGCTTCCCGTCCCGCTACCTGCTCAAGGCCGCGCTACCGGTGGTCAGCGACCCGCTCTGCCAGTCCGTGCTGGCCGGTTTCGAGGCAGGCTCGATGCTCTGCGCCGGCTACGCCAACGGCGGCGTGGACACTTGTCAGGGCGACTCGGGCGGCCCGCTGGTGGCCGGCGGCAAGCTGGTCGGCGTGACCTCGTGGGGCATCGGCTGCGCGCGCCCGTTCCAGCCCGGCGTGTACGTGCGGGTCAGCACCTACCAGCCGCTGCTGGACCTGGTGCTCAGGTCCTAGCAGCGGCTGTCAGCACTCAGTCCTCGACGGCCTCACGTGCCTGGAGAACCGCGTTCAGCGCCCAGCTGACCACCGCGACGATGATCGCGCCGAAGAACGCCGGCCAGAACCCGGTCACCTCGAACGGCAGGCCCAGCTTGCCCGCGGCCCAGCCGGTCAGCCAAAACAGCAGGCCGTTCACCACCAGGCCGATCAGGCCGAGGGTGAGCAGGTAGAAGACGCAGCCGACCAGCTTGACCACCGGCTTGATGATCGCGTTGACCAGACCGAAGACCAGGCCGACCAGCAGCAGCGTGCCGATCTTCGCACCGACCGAGACCGGGCCGGGCCCGATGTCGATGCCGGGCAACGCGGTGGACACCCACAGCGCCACGGCGGTGATCACTACCTGGAGAACGAAGAACACGGGCGGCTCCCTGGGTCGGACGGCGGCGGGCCGTGCGGCTCAGCTGCCGAGCACCAGCCCGACCGACATGGTCAGGAAGGCTACCGCGCAGAAGGCGTCCAGCCCGTTCAGCACCGCCGGACGCGCCAGCCGTTCCTGCAGCCTGCTGGCGGCCAGCACGATCGCCAGCTCCCAGGCGAAGGCCAGCACCAGGAACACCGCCGCGAGAACGCCCAGCTGGAGCACGGGGTTGCCGGCCGCGCCGAGGAACTGCGGCAGGAACGCCAGGCAGAACAGCAGCATCTTCGGGTTGGTGATGTTGCACAGGAACCCGCGCAGGAACGGCCCGTTGCCCGGCCGCTCGTCCTCCCGCTCACCAGCGGTGGCGGTGCGCAGCTCGCCGCGCGCCCGCCACAGGCCGCGGATGATCGAGTAGGCGAGGAAGCCGAGGTAGGCGGCGCCCAGCCAGCGCAGCGCGGTGAGCACTCCCGGTGAGTGGCTGATCAGCAGGCCGAGCCCGGAGACCACCAGCGCCACGTGCACCAGCGCCGCCGAGTGGATCCCGGCCAGGGCCAGCAGTCCGGCCCGGGTGCCCTGGCGCAGCGAGGTGCGCAGCAGCAGGAACGCGTCAACGCCCGGCGTCAGCACCACGACGGCACAGGCGATCAGGAACGCGGGCAGTTGGGTCAGGTCCAGGGACATGTCGCCTCCCATCGAGGTGAGCAGGACAAGCGAGGGTCAATCCATGATCAAACGGGCAATCTTTCGCCTTGATGGAACCTTAACAGGAAGACTTGCGGTCTTTGACGCGGAAACTGCGTGTGTTCCCTCACCTGGTAGGAACGGCGGGGTGAGCACCCCGCACCGAGCCACCGGCGACCAGTTGGACGTCACGACCCTTTACGCCCTGCTGCGCCTGCGCGTGGACGTCTTCGTCGTCGAACAGGAAAGCCCCTACCCCGACCTGGACGGCCGCGACCTGGACCCGGCCACCCGCCACCTCTGGTTCGCCGACACCGACGGCGAACCCCTGTCCTACCTGCGCCTGCTGGTGGAACCGGACGGCCGGACCATCCGCGTCGGCCGGGTGGTCACCAGGGCGGACGCCCGGGGCAAGGGCCTGTCCCGCGAGCTCATGCGCGCCGCGCTCGCCGACATCGGCGACGCCCCGTCCGTGCTGGACGCCCAGACCACGGTGACCAGGTTCTACAGCGCCTTCGGCTACCAGGTCACCGGCCCGGAGTTCCTGGACGGCGGCGTCGCCCACGTCCCGATGAGCCGCCCCTAGTTACAGACCTCGGGCCAGGAAGCCGCCGGCGGACGGGGTGAAGAACGGCGAGAACCCCTGGCAGTCGTGCACCGGCTCCGACCCCGGCAGCCCCCACAGCCACCCGATCCGGTCCCCGCGCGCGCCGTCGTAGACGGAGAAGGACACCCTGAGCCCGACGTGCGCGGGATCGGCGCTGGCCCGCACCACCCCGGTGGCCATGCCGACCCGGCCGCCGACCACCAGGCAGGTGATGTCACCGCTGAAGTCGGCCACCAGGGCGCCGTCCGGCTTGTGGTGGGTGACGTGGAACCGCCCGGTGGCCGAGTCGGGTGTGCTGCCGGGCGCGACCGCCGCGCGCACCGAGAACATCAGCGGGTCGTGCAGGAACTCCGGGTCCTTGCTGGTCCCGTGCACCGTCCCGGCGAGCACGTGCCCCCGGTCGCCGCCCCCCGCGGCCGCGAGCCCACCCCCGGCCGCCGCCTTGTCAGCGAGCCCCCCGGAAGTCTTGTCAGCGGCCCCGCCACCCGAAGCCTGGCCAGCGAGCCCGGCACCGAAGGCTTTGTCAGCGAGCCCGCCACCCCCGCCGCCCGAAGCCTTGTCAGCGCCGTCCACCCCCGGCACCGGCCCGCGCACCGAGAAGTCCCCGTCCCGCAGCCGCAACACCGGCGCCGTCCCCTGCAACCGGCTCACCGGCTGCCCGAAGAACCCCCACACCCACCCGATCCGGTCCCCGCGCGCGCCTTCGTCCTGCACGGTCAGCGAGATCGGCTTGCCCACGAACTCCACCTGTGGCGCCCCGGGATGCTCGGCCCAGGTGATCTTCCCGTTGACCACCCCGACCTGCCCGACCGCGTGCGCGCCGGTGACCTCGCCGGAGAACCGGGCCAGCAGCGAGCCGTCCGGCTTGTGGTGGGTGACCTTGAAGTGACCGGTCGGCTTCATCGGATCGGTGGCACTGGCCTCGATCTCGAACCGCACCGGATCGCCGGCCATCGGGCCGAACTCGGGCCCGAGCGTGCCACCGGCCGACCCGCTGATCCGGATCGGCGCCTCGGCCGCGAATGCCGGTGTCACACCGGCGAGCACCGCCGCCGTGGTCAGCCCGGCTACCAGTAAACCGCGTGTTGTCCTTGTCATGCCCCGAGCCTCGCGGCCCGGTCCGGCGGTGGATTCCCGCCGCGGCGTGATGGTGCTCCCCCGCCCGAGGGAGCACCATCCGCCCGGATCTCAGGGGCCGATTCCGGGTCGGTCCCTGAGATCCTGTCTGGTCACCGCTGGTCAGCCGCCGTTGCTGGGCTGGTAGGCGGGCTGGCGGTGGGTGCGCGCGGCCGCACAGGTGATCCGGGAGACAGCGTCGACCATGCTGCGGCCGAGCTTCACCCTGGCCCGCAGCGCCGGGTGGGTGGTGCTGTAGTCGTTCAGGTTCGCCGCCGCGTCCCCGCGGAACTCCCCGGAGGCGAACAGCGAGTAGGTGACCATCGGCTTGCCCTCGGCGTCGAAGACGATGCCGGCCTCGTTGCGGCCGTCGTTGAACCAGCCGGCCTTGGTCGCCACCCTGGCGCGCTCGGCCGAGTTCAGCTCCAGCCGGATCCCGTCGGTGAACGCGGCCATCGAGCGCAGCAGGGTCAGCACGTACTGGGTGGAGGCGGCCGAGACCAGCGTGCCGTCGACCAGCTTGCGCAGCAGCGTGTGCGTCTCGCGCGGGGTGGTGGTGCCCAGGAAGAACCGGTTCGGGTTCGCCACCGGCTTCACCTGGGTGTGCGTGAAGCCCTTGGCGCGCAGGATCTCGTTCAGCTCCGCGGCCGGGCAGACCAGGCCGCACAGGCGGACCGCGGTGTTGTCCGAGACGGTCAGCAGGTTCGCCATCGCGTGACCCAGCGTCACCGAGCTCGGGTAGGCGCCGTCGAAGCCGAAGATGCCGTCGCCGTCCTTGCTGACAATGGCCGCGGTGACGTCCACCCGCTGGTCCAGGGACAGCAGCCCGCGGTCGATCTTGTCCAGCACCGCGGCGGCCACCGCGATCTTGTTGACCGAGTAGGCCTCCACCACCCGGTCCGCCTCGTCCGCCACCGCGGCGACCGGGGTGCCGTCCGGGTCGGTCACGCTGATGAAGGAGGACCAGGTGCCACCCGCGCGGTGCGCCTCCCGCCGGTACACCCGCTCGATCCGCCGCCGGGCCTGCGCCGCGGAGGCAGGGATGACGCTCTCGTCATCGATGGGATCGGTCTGCGCCGCCGCCGGCGGCGCGGCCCCCAGCACAGCACCCGCCGCCGCCACGGTCCCCAGACCGAGCGCGCGCCTCCGGTTGATGGTCATGCGCGGCAGCCTAGGGCCGTTCGAGTGAATATCAAGGACATGACAAATCCCTTGTCCTGACTGTCCTTCCATCGGGCACGGATGGAGTAGCGGACACCGCTGTTCGCGTCAGCCGCCCGGTCGCGGGGCGGTGCGCGTGATCACCGCGACCGCGCGGTCCAGCTCCGCCGCGGACAGGTCCGCCCGCGCGGTCAGCCGCAGCCGCGACACCTGGTCCGGCACCGACGGCGGCCGGAAACAGCCGACCTGCACGCCCTCCGCCCGGCACCGCCCAGCCCACGCCACCGCCTCGGCGGGCGAGGGCGCGCGCACCGACACCACCGCCGCACTCGGCGAGCTGACCGCCAGCCCGGCCGCGCCCAGCCGCTCCGCCAGCTCCCGCGCCACGCCCCGGGACCGCCCGGCCAGCTCCGGCTCGGCCCGCAGCACCCGCAGCGCGGCCAGCGCGCCGCCCGCGCAAGCCGGGGCCAGGCCGGTGTCGAAGATGAACCCGCGCGCAGTGTCCACCAGGTGCGCGATCACCCGCCGCGGCCCGAGCACCGCTCCGCCCTGGCTGCCCAGCGACTTGGACAGCGTGGTGGTGACCACCACGTCCGGCGCCCCGGCCAGCCCTGCCGCGTGCACCCCGCCGCGCCCGCCCTCGCCCAGCACGCCCAGCCCGTGCGCGTCGTCGACCACCAGCGCCGCGCCGTGCGCCCGGCAGGCCGCGGCCAGCTCGGCCAGCGGCGCCAGGTCGCCGTCGACGGAGAACACCGAGTCGGTCACCACCAGGGCACGCTTCTTCACCCGCTCGGCCAGCAGCTGGGCGACCCTGGCCGGATCGCAGTGCCCGGCCTCGGCGGTCTCGGCGCGGGACAACCGGCAGCCGTCGATCAGCGAGGCGTGGTTGTGCGCGTCCGCGACCAGCACCGTGCCCGGCCCGGACAACGCGGTGAGCGCGCCGAGGTTGGCCAGGAAGCCGGAGGAGAAGACCAGCGCCGCCTCCGCCCCGCAGTGCTCGGCCAGCTCGTGCTCCAGCTCGGCGTGCAACTCGGTCGAGCCCGTGACCAGCCGCGATCCCGTGGCACCCGCGCCCCAGTAGCGGGCGGCGGCCGCGGCGGCCTCGGTGACCCGAGGGTCCCGGGTGAGGCCGAGGTAGTCGTTGGAGGCCAGGTCCAGCATGTCCGCGGACCCGGCGGCGCGCGGCCGCAGCGAACGGGTCAGCCCGGCCTTGGCGCGGGCCCGCGAGCGGGTGTCCAGCCAGCCGAAGACGTCGTTGGTGGTCGAGGTCACGCCCGGAGTGTCGCATCAGCCGGGCTACCGTTCTGCCCGTGCGGGCAGCGCGGCGTTCCCTCGACGACCTGGACCTCTTCGGCCCGGGTTTTGTCAGCGACCCCTGGCCGCACCTGGCCGAGCTGCGCGAGCGCGCCCCCGTGCACCACGACCGGCACACCGGGCTGTGGTTGGTCAGCAGGCACGCCGACATCCGCGCCGTGCTGGCCGACCCCGCCGGGTTCGTGCCGGACAACGCGCTCACCGCGATCACCCCGGTCCCGCCGCCGCAGCTGCGTGTGCTGGCCAGGGCCCGGTTCTCGCTGCCGCCCACCCTGGCCAACAACGGCACCGACAGTCACACCGGCCTGCGCCGCCTGGTCGCCGGCTACTTCACCCCGGCCAGGGTGCGCGCCGCCGAACCGCGCATCCGCGCCCTCGCCGCCGAGTACCTGGACCGCCTGCCGGCCACCGGCGAGTTCGACCTGGTCGCCGGGCTGGCCGCGGAGCTGCCCTGCCGGGTGCTGCTGGAGCTGCTCGGCATCACCGGAGTGGATTTGCCGGTGCTCAAGGCGTGGAGCGCGGCCTCGCTGGAGCTGTTCTGGGGCCGCCCCGGCCCCGGCCGCCACCAGGACCTCGCGGAGGCGGCGGGGGAGTTCCACCAGTGGCTGGCCGCCCGCATCCGCGCCGCCACCCCCGGCAGCCCCGACCTGTTCGGCCAGCTCGCCGCACACCGCGCGCCCGGCGACCGGCCGCTGCGCGTGGCCGAGGCGGTCGGCGTCTGCTACTTCCTGCTCATCGCCGGTCAGGAGACCACCAGCCAGCTGCTCAGCACCCTGCTGCACCGGCTCATCCCGCGCACCGACCTGTGGCCGCGCCTGGCCGCCGGTGACCAGGAGCTGGCCGCGGCCTGCGTGGAGGAGGTGCTGCGCCGCGAACCGCCGGTGAACACCTGGCGCCGCGTCGCCGCCCGCCCGGCCACCCTGTCCGGAGTGCGGGTGCCGCAGGGCGCGCACCTGCTGCTCCTGCTCGCCGGGGCGGGCTCGGACCCGGAGGTCTTCGCCGACCCCGAGTCCTTCTGCCCGGCCCGCCCCGAACCGCGCCGCCACCTGGCCTTCGGCCACGGCCGCCACTTCTGCCTCGGCGCCGGACTGGCCAGGACGGAGGCCGCCGTGGTGCTCACCGAGGTGGCCAGGCGGCTGCCCCACCTGCGCCTGCTGGAGCCGGAACCGCCGATGCTCGGCCTGCTCTCCTTCCGCGCCCCGCTGCGCGTGCTCGCCACTCGATGACAAGCGTGATCAGCGAGACGGCCTGGCCGCGGCGATCGTGTGCGACGATGCGAACTGCTTTGTCAGCGAGGGGTGAGCGAGGAACCCGGTGCGAGTCCGGGACGGTCCCGCCACTGTGACCGGAACGGTTTCGTCAGGAACGGTTCCGGGAGTCAGGAGACTCGTCCCCCTCGGCCTCCCGACCCGGGCGTGGACACCCGAGGAAGGACTTCGCGCATGACCGTCGGCTACCCGTTCTCCGCTGTGGTCGGACATCCCGATCTCCGGCTCGCCCTGCTGCTCAACGCGGTCCACCCCGGCATCGGCGGAGTGCTGGTGCGTGGCGAGAAGGGCACCGCGAAGTCGACCATCGTGCGCGGCCTGGCCGCCCTGCTGCCACCGGCCGAGGTGGTCGAGCACTGCCGCTTCGCCTGCGACCCGGCCCGCCCCGACCCGAACTGCCCGGACGCCCCGCACGACGGCGCGGCCACCACCCGCCCGGCCAGGCTGGTCGAGCTGCCGGTTGGTGCCACCGAGGACCGCCTGGTCGGCTCGCTGGACCTGGAACGCGCGCTCACCGAGGGCGTCCGCGCCTACCAGCCCGGCCTGCTCGCGGCCGCGCACCGCGGCGTGCTCTACGTGGACGAGGTCAACCTGCTGCACGACCACCTGGTCGACCTGCTGCTGGACGCCGCCGCCATGGGCCGCGCGCACGTCGAGCGCGAAGGCGTGTCCATCTCGCACGCGGCCAGCTTCCTGCTGGTCGGCACGATGAACCCGGAGGAGGGCGAGCTGCGGCCGCAGCTGCTGGACCGCTTCGGCCTCACCGTCACCGTGCTCGCCGCCCGCGACACCGACACCCGCACCGAGGTGGTCCGCCGCCGCCTGGCCTACGAGGCCGACCCGGCCGCCTTCGCCGCCCGCTTCGCCCCTGACGACCGGGACCTGGCCGCCCGCATCGCCACCGCCCGCGCCGCTTTGTCAGCGGTCGTGCTGCCCGATGTGGAGCTGCGCCGGATCGCCGCGCTGTGCGCCGCCTTCGAGGTCGACGGCATGCGCGCGGACCTGGTGGTGGCCCGCACCGCGCTCGCGCACGCCGCCTGGCGCGGCGCGCCCGAGGTCGACGCGAGCGACATCGAGGTCGCCGCCCGCCTCGCCCTGCCGCACCGCAAGCGCCGCGACCCCTTCGACGAGCCCGGCCTGGAGGAGGAGCAGCTCCAGCAGGCCCTCGCCGCCGCGGCCGAGGAAGCCGATCCGCCGCAACCGGACCCCGATGACGACCCCGACGGCCCCGGCGGCGGCCAGGACGACGGCGAGAACGCCACCCCGCCCGCCGACGCCCCGGACGGCCAGCGGCCCGCCCCTGACAACCAGTCCACCCCCGCCGGCGACCAGCCCGCCGGCGGCGGCGAACAGGCCCCGGCCGCCCCTGCCCCCGCCTTCCGCGCCCGCCTGCTCCAGGTTCCCGGCCTAGGCGAGGGCGCGCCCGGCCGGCGGTCCCGGTCCCGCTCGGAGTTCGGCCGGGTGGTCCGTCCGTCCACAGTGGACGGTCACGGCCTGCACCTGTCCGCCACCGTCGCCGCGGCCGCCCCGCACCAGGCAGGTCGCGGCCGCACCGGACCCGGCCTGCTGCTGCGCGGCGAGGACGTGCGCCGCGCGGTCCGCGAGGGCAAGGAGGGCAACCTGGTGCTCTTCGCGGTGGACGCCTCCGGCTCGATGGCCGCCCGCAAGCGGATGTCCGCGGTCAGCGGCGCCGTGTTGTCCCTGCTCCGCGACGCCTACCAGCGCAGGGACAAGGTCGGCCTGGTCACCTTCCGCGGCGGCGGCGCCGAGCTGACCCTGCCGCCGACCTCCTCGGTGGACGCGGCCGCCGCCCGGCTCAAGCGGTTGCGCACCGGCGGCCGCACCCCGCTGGCCGATGGCCTGCTGCGCGCCCGCAAGACCCTGGCCGCCGAACGCCTGCGCGACCCGCGCCGCCGCCCGCTGCTGGTGGTGGTCACCGACGGCCGCGCCACCGTCGGCGTGCACGGCGACCCGGTCCGCGACGCCCTGCGCGCCGCCGCCCTGCTGGCCGCCGACGGTGTCGCCGCGATCGTGGTGGACTGCGAGCACGGCATGGTCCGCCTCGGCCTGGCCGCCCGGCTCGCGCTCGCCCTGGGCGCGACCTGCCTGAGCCTTGACGAGTTGTCCGCCGACCGCATGGCAGGCGTCGTGCGCGCCGCCCGCGCGGCCTGAGCCGGGAGGGAACCCGATGCCCCAAGGACAGCCGACCAGTGTGCCCGCCGACGGCCTGACCACCCGGCAACGCCGCAACCGGCCGCTGCTGGTGGTGCACACCGGCGAGATGAAGGGCAAGTCCACCGCCGCGTTCGGCATGGCGCTGCGCGGCTGGAACCAGGGCTGGTCCATCGGCGTGTTCCAGTTCGTCAAGTCCGCCAAGTGGAAGGTCGGCGAGGAAGAGGCCTTCCGCGCGCTCGGCCGCCTGCACGAGCAGACCGGCGAGGGCGGCGCGGTCGAGTGGCACAAGATGGGCGAGGGCTGGTCCTGGACCCGCAAGAAGGGCACTGAGACCGACCACGCCGAGGCCGCCCGCGAAGGCTGGCAGGAGATCGCCCGCCGCCTCGCCGAGGCCAGGCACGGCATGTACGTGCTCGACGAGTTCACCTATCCGATGCACTGGGGCTGGGTCGACGTCGAGGAGGTCGTGGCCGCCCTGAGCGATCGCCCTGGTCACCAGCACGTGATCATCACCGGCCGGTACGCGCCGCCCGCGCTGCTGGCGGCCGCCGACCTGGTGGTGGAGATGACCAAGGTCAAGCACCCGATGGACGCCGGGCAGAAGGGACAGCGGGGGATCGAGTGGTAGCCCGGCTGGTCATCGCCGCCCCCGGCTCCGGCGCCGGCAAGACCACGGTGGCCACCGGCCTGATGGCCGCGCTGCGCAGACGCGGACTGCGGGTCGCGCCGGGCAAGGTCGGCCCTGACTACATCGACCCCGGCTACCACGCGCTGGCCACCGGCCGTCCCGGCCGCAACCTGGACCCGGTGCTCTGCGGCGAGGACCGCGTCCGCCCGCTGTTCGCACACGGCGCGCGGGACGCCGACCTGGCCGTCATCGAGGGCGTGATGGGCCTGTTCGACGGCCGCCTGGGCACCCCCGGCCACGGCTCCACCGCGCACGTGGCCACCCTGCTGGACGCGCCGGTCGTGCTCGTGGTCGACGCGCGCGGGCAGAGCCGCAGCCTGGCCGCGTTGCTGCACGGGTTCCGCAGCTACGACCCGGCCGTGCGGATCGCCGGGGTGCTGCTCAACAAGGTCGGCTCCGAACGGCACACCCAGGTGCTCAGCGAGGCCTGCGCCGAGGTCGGCCTGGACGTGCTCGGCAGCCTGCCCCGCGACCCGGCCTTCGAGCTGCCCTCCCGGCACCTCGGCCTGGTCACCGCCGCCGAACACGGCCGCGCCGCCACCGAGGTGGTGGACGCCCTCGCGGACAAGGTCGCCGGCGCGGTCGACCTGGACGCGGTCCTGCGCCTGGCCCGCTCCGCCCCACCTCTGCCGCCCGCCACCTGGGATCCCGGTCTCGATCCGCACCCGAGACGACCGGTCATCTCCATCGCCGGCGGCGCCGCGTTCACCTTCGGCTACGCCGAGCACGCCGAACTGCTGGCCGCCGCGGGCGCGGAGGTCGCGGTGTTCGACCCGCTGCGCGCCGAGTCCCTGCCCGAGGGCACCGCCGGACTCGTGCTGCCCGGCGGCTTCCCGGAGCAGCACGCCGAGGAGCTCTCCGCCAACGCCCCGCTGCGCGCCGCGGTCGCCGCGCTGGCCACCGCGGGCGCGCCCGTGCACGCCGAGTGCGGCGGCCTGCTCTACCTCGCTCGCGAACTCGACGGCCGCCCCATGTGCGGCGTGCTGCCCGCCGACGCCCGGATGACCCCCAAGCTCACCCTGGGCTACCGGGACGCGGTCGCGATCACCGACTCCGCGCTGCAGCAGGCCGGAACGCGCCGCACCGCACACGAGTTCCACCGCACCGAACTCGTCCCCGCCGCGAGCGATACGGCGGCCTGGGCCTGGCGGCAGGACGGCCACCCGCGCGCCGAGGGCTACGTGCTCGGCGGCGTGCACGCCTCCTATCTGCACACCCACCCCGCCGAGGACCCGGCCGCCATCGCCCGCTTCGTCCGGCACTGCGCCGAGTTCGCCACCCGCGAACCCTGAACGCCGGATCGAGGGGCTAGACCGACCCGCATTTAGCCAAAGCCATCGATTGCCCGACACACACAGTCACAACTGTCCTAGGTGGACAGCCGCAGCTCCGACAAATCGGCGCAGCGGTGGCTACGTGAAGTGGCGATCTTGACTTAGCGGGGACCGGGCTGCGAGTGGCCGGGATCGCAGGCGGTAACGTCGTCGCCTACTCGCCGGGGGCTCGGTGCACACCGACTCGCGACCCCGGCGCCAAGTCCGAAGTGGACAGAGAAGTCCTTCCGCCTGCCGCGGGAGAGGGGAACAGTTGTGAGTGGTCGGATCTCGTTCATCGGCGCGGGGCCCGGTGCCGCCGACCTGATCACGTTGCGGGGCGCGCGACGGATCGCCGAGGCGGACATCGTGGTGTGGTCGCCCGCCGTGGTCGACGCCGACTGCGTGCGTGAACACGCCGCCCAGGACGCCGAGCTGGTCGACTGCTCCCGGGTGAACCACGAACAGGTCCTCGAGGTCTACCGCAGGGCCGCGGTGAAGAAGCAGTCGGTGGTCCGCCTGCACTCCGGCGACGCCGCCCTGTGGGGCGCGGTGCAGGACCAGTACGACGCCGCACAGAAGATCGGCCTGGAAGTCGAGATCATCCCCGGCGTCTCGGCCCTCTCCGCCGCCGCGGCCAGTGCCGGACGTGAGCTGAGCCCATTCGCCGACTCCGCCCCCGTGGTGCTGACCAGGCCCGAGGGCGACACCGGCGCGCTGCCCGACGGCGCCAAGCTGCGCGAGCTGGCCGCCCACGGCGGCACCATGGCGGTCGCCCTGTCCGCGGCCCGCACCGAGCAGCTGGTCGAGGAACTGCGCGCGGGCGGCTACGCCGAGGACACCCCGGTCGTGGTGGCCTACAAGACCAGCTGGCCAGACGAGCTGCTCGTGCAGACGACCCTCGGCGAGCTCGCCGGCACGGTCAAGGAGCACAAGCTCTGGCGCCAGACCCTGTTCCTCATCGGCCAGGTCCTGCGCCCCGGCAGCCAGCGCCCCCGGCTCTACCAGCCCGGCACCCGCCCCACCAGCTACCGTCGCGGCGACTTCACCGCCCGCCGAGCCGAACGCCTCGCCGCCGCCCAGCCCCCGGACCAGATCGTCGAGGCCGAGGCCCCGGCCGCCACCCCCAGCACCCGCTGGTCCGGCCGCGACCAGCTCGAGTCCACCCGCTCCTCCCGCGCAGGCGCCCGCTACCGCACCGGCGCCTCCAAGCGCGCCGCCGCGGCGTCCGCCACCCGCTCCGGCCAGGTGACTCTGGCCCTGCACGACGGGCAGAAGGGCGCTCCCCAGTCGGGTGCCAGCACACAAACCCCTGGGGCCCAAGCACTTCCGGCCACGCACGCGGCTGACACCGGCCCACGGCCCACCGCCGCGCAGCCCACCGAGACTCAGCTGACCGGCGCTCAGTCCACCGGCACCCAGTCCAACGGCGGCCAGCTCGCCGGAACCCAGCCCACCAGCGTCCAGTCCGCGAATGCCCGGCCCGCCAGCGCCGCGAGCCCCCAGCCCACGTCCCCCGCCCCGGCCCCGCGAGGCGAGACCGCCAAGGTCGCCGTCTCCGTCGAGGCCCCCCACAGCGAACCGCAGGCGGCCACCCCGGCCAAGCCCGCGGTGAAAGCGCCCGCGGCGGCCAAGTCCACCGCGGGCAAGAGCAAGGCGAAGTCCACCGCCACCCGGCGGACCAAACGGACTCCGCGGAACAGCTGACCCGATGACGGCCGACGACGACTTAGCGGGACGCGCGGCGTCACCGCCGCCAGCCTGCCGCCACTCGGGTACTTCAACGGTTCATCGGCGAGCCGAGCCAGCGGATCCGGCGCGGCGTTGCCATGATCGACTTCAGGGCGGCCGGTGGTGGCCGTAACCGAGGCGGAGTGGGTGGCGACATGACGGTCACGGTGGTCGGCGTCGACGGCGGTCCCCTGGTCCCCGACGCGCAGAAAGCCCTTGCCGACGCGCGTTTGGTCATCGGCAAGCGCCGGTTGCTGGAACTCCACGCGCCGGAGGGGGCGCGCCGGATCGAGCTCGGTCCGGTCGGGCCCGCGCTGGCCGCGCTCGGCTCGCTCACCGACGAGGACGGTCCCGCCGTGGTGCTCGACCACGGCGACCCCGGTTTCTTCGGGATCCTGCGGGAGCTCCGGGCGCACAACATCCGCGCCCAGGTGGTGCCCGCGCTGACCACCGTGCAACACCTGCTCGCCCGGGTCGGCCGGCCCAATGACGACGTCACGGTGGTCAACGCGCTGGGCCGCGAACTGCGCAAGGCGCTCAACGTCTGCCGCGCCCGCCCCGCGGTCGCGGTGTTCACCGAGGGGGTGGCCGGTCCCGCCGAGATCGCCGCCGGTCTGCTGGGCTGGCGGCGCACGCTGATCGTGGCCGAGGACCTCGGCGGCCCCGACGAGAAGATCTCCTCGATCTCCCCGGCCAAGGCCGCGAAGCGCCGCTGGAAGGACCCGAACCTGGTGCTGTGCCTGACCGATCCCGGTCTGGTGCCGGAACCGGGCTGGTACCTCGGCGGCGAGCCGGTGCCCGCGGTCGGCGGCTGGGCGCTGCCCGAGGAGGCGTTCGCCCACCGCGACGGCATGGTCGCCGGCGCCGAGGTGCGCGCGGTCGCGCTGGCCAGGCTCGCGCCGCGGCCGGGCATGCTGGTGTGGGACGTCGGCGCGGGCTCCGGCGCGATCGGTGTCGAATGTGGACGGTTGGGCGCCGCGGTGATCGCGGTGGAGCGCAACCCGGTGCACACCATGCGGATCGTGGCCAACGCGGTCAACCACGGCGTGGACGTCCGCATGGTCGAGGGCGAGGCCCCCGCGGTGCTCTCCGGCCTGCCCACCCCGGACGCGGTGTACGTCGGCGGCGGCGGTCCCAAGGTCGTCGAGGCCTGCGCCGCGGTCGGCGCGGAACGCGTCGTGGTCGGCCTCAACGCCCTGGACGAGGTCGCCTCCTGCCGCAACGCGCTGCGCGCCGGCGGCTACCAGGTGGACGGCTGTCAGCTCACCGCCGCCCGACTCAGCACCCTGGCCGACGGCTCCAGCACCCTCACCGCGGTCAACCCGACCACCCTGCTGTTCGGCCGCCGCGAGGACGCCGGATAGCGTTGGCGCGTGATCGGGCTGTTCGCGGCGAGCGCCGCCGGAAGGCAAGCCGCCGCTGAACTCGCCGGCCGCCTCGGCCCGGCCGCCGTCCTCGCCGACGGCCCCATCCGCCCCGCCCTGGAACGCCTGTGGCCCCAGTTGGACGCCGCGGTCTTCCTGCTCGCCACCGACTCGGCCATCCGCCTGGTCGCCCCCCTGCTGCGGGAACGCCACAACGACCCGGCCGTGGTCTGCGTCGACGAGGCCGAACGCTTCGCCGTGGCCCTCATCGACGGCCCAGCGGGCAACGCCCGTGACCTGGCCGCGCAGGTGGCCGAGATCCTCGGCGGCACCGCCGTGGTCACCGCCGCCGACCACGCCACCGGCACCACCCCACTGGACGACCTGGTCGAACTCCTCGACGCCGCGGTGGACGGCGACCTCACCGCCTGCGGCGCCGCCGTCCTGGCCGGCGAACGCGTCCGCCTGGCCAACCCCCTCGGCTTCCCCCTGCCCGCCCTGCCGTCCAACGTCCTACTCGCCAACGCCCCCCTGGGCGACGAAAGTCCACAGTGGACGATTCTGCTGGACGACCGCCTGCCCAGCCCCGAACCCGACGGCCACGTGCTGCGCATCGTCCCGCGCACCCTGATCGTCGGCGTCGGCTCCACCAGCGGTGTGTCCACCACCGCTGTCACCACCGCGGTCGCCGCCCTGACCGATGAGCACCGCCTGGACCACCGCGCCATCCTCGCCTTCGCCACTGTCGAGGCGAAGGCCACCGAACCCGGCATCCTCGAAGCGGTCGAGGACCACGGCTTCTGGACCGCCCGCACCCCCCGCCTGCTACACTACGCGGCCACCATCCTGGCCGCCATCCCCGTGCCCAACCCCAGCCCGCACACCCACACCACCACCGGCACCCCCAGCGTCGCCGAAGCCGCCGCCCTGCACGCCGCCACCACCCTCGCCCACGGCGCCCCCACCGAACTCGCCGCCGAGAAAACCATCCGCGGCAACGTCACCGTCGCCGCCGCCCGCATCCGCCCGAGGGGCCGCCTGGCCGTGATCGACCTCGGCCCCGGCAGCCCGGACCTCCGCGTCCCCCGCGCCGAGACCGAACTACGCAAGGCCGCCGTGGTAGTCGGCACCGAGGACACCCTCAACCAGGTCCGCACCCTGGTCCGCCCCGGCACCGAACTCTGGTCCAGCGGCAACCCGGACGAAGCGGCCCGCCAGGCAGTCGAGCTGGCCACCACCGGCCGCGCCGTGGCCCTGCTGAGCCCAACGGCCCCAGCCATCGGCCCAGAAGTCACCGTGGTCACCGTCCCGGGCCTGTCCCCAGCAGCGGTCGCGGCAACCACATTGCTGAGCACTCCAGCCAACGCCTCACCGAGCGGCAGCGCGCACCAGACCGCCGAGCCACCCCACCCGGACGCCACCCCGGACGCCAACACCGAGCCGACCGCGAACGCCGACCCACTCCCGGCCAGCTCCCAGTCCGGCAGCACCCCAACGCACGCAGACACCCCGACGCACGCAGAGCCACCACCAGGCGCGGAGGCATCTCCGCACGCGGGGTCGCCGCCCCATGCAGAGGTACGGCCGCACGCAGAGGCACGGCCACCCGCTGGGCCACCGCCCCACTCGGAGGCAGCACCCCACGCGGAAGTAGCACCCCACGCAGAGACATCGCCGCACGCAGAGGCACCACCGCACGCAGAGGCACCACCGCACGCGGACATGCCACCGCATGCCGACATGCCGCTGCAGGTGGGCATCCCACCGCATGCAGGTGTGCCGCCGCACCGAGGCCCGCAAGCAGCCCCCGACGCGGCGTCAGCCCTTGGCGCAGCACCGCATCCCGACGCCTCGTCACACCCCGGCACGGCACCGCGTCTCACTGCGGCGCTCTCCCCGGGCGCGGCGTCGGATGTGCACGCGGCACCTCATGGCGGCGCGACTGCGCCCGGCGGCCACATCGAGCTGACCCTGTCCGCGACCGAACCGTGGCCCGTACAGGAACAGCGCCTGCGTGTGCTCGCCGCGAGCGATCTGCCGTTGCGGCTGAGTCCCACGACCGCCTGGCGAACCTGGGCGGACGAGGTCCTCTCGGTTTTGGTGGAGTCCCGCGGACCGAACACCCCTGCCGGTGTGGTCCGCGACCCGGGCCGGTCCGATCAGACCGCCCGGTGGATTCCGCTGGCCGAGTTGGACCCGGCCGATTTCGACGCTAGCACCGCCGTCGTGATCGGTGTTCCGGTTGTCCACAGGGGTGCGCGGAGCTGAGGAAATCGCGCCAGCGGGAACCGGTCGCGTGTGCGAGTTCAGCCGAATGTGTACCCGGGCGCCGGGAACTCGCTGGTTTGGTCACTTCTGTGGCCGTGACCGTCGTGTGATCGTCGCTGCACGTGTTTCCGCAGGGTCTGGCGAATCCAACTTCCGTGCAGTTGACCAGCTGGTTGGCCGCGTGTTGGCATTGAGTCAGCACCGGGACGTAGTCGGGCCAGACTCGGGGAGGTCGAGAAACGGGCCTGTCACGGCAGGCAAGTGGTGGCCACTGCGGCACGTGTAGTGGCGAATGATTATCCGAAGCCCCCCGACGCCACGGTGCCGAAGAACCGAGTGTGAAGTGGTAATCCGCGACGTGTTCGCGGCGGGCGGTCAATTCCGCATCCAGTGTGCTGATCGCGCCGAAGAGAGACCGCTCTGCCTGCCCCATCCGCCGCCCGGGGCAGGCAGAGCTTTTTCTGTTTCCGAATAAGACTCAGCTTTGTCTGGCTGGTTCCGTCGCCGCGGACTCGGCGGACTCGGCTGCTTTGGCCGCGGCGTAGGCGGCCTTCTGTTCGGGCGTGGAGTGCCGGTGCGCCCAGTCGCCGAGCAGGGTCACCACGTCGGCCAGCTCGCGTCCCTTGTCCGTCAGCCGGTACTCGATGCGCACCGGCCGGGTCGGTTCCACATGCCGGGTGACGATGCCCTCGCTCTCCAGCTCCTTCAGCCGGATCGACAGCAGCCGGTCGGTCAGGTCGGGGATGGTCTCGGTCAACTCCGAGAAGCGGGTCCGGCCGGCCAGCATGGCGCGCACGATCGCCCCGGTCCACCGGCGACCGAGCACCTCCATGGCGTCCTGGAACTGCGGACAGTAGGGGGTGATCTGGTCCATTTGCGCAGCTTACCTCCGATTAGCGCCTTCCGCTTGACAAGCTCACCTTTCATCAGGATGCTTACGATAGGTAAGTCAGTGGGCAACCTTGGAGGAAGTACGTGAGCATCCTGTTCGACGAGACGAAGGTCGGCGGTCTGGGCTTGGCGAACCGCATCGTCATGTCCCCGATGACGCGCAACCGTGCCGACCGGGCCGGGGTGCCCACCGACCTGATGGTCACCTACTACGCCCAGCGCGCGGGCGCCGGATTGATCGTCACCGAGGGCACCCAGCCGTCGGCGATCGGCCAGGGTTACGTGACCACGCCCGGTCTGCACACCGAGGAGCAGGTCGCGGGCTGGCGGCGGGTCATCGACGCCGTGCATGACAAGGGCGGGCGCATCTTCATCCAGCTCATGCACACCGGCCGCGTCGGCCACCCCGCGCTGCACGACGGCGAATCGCAGGTCGCGCCGTCCCCGGTGCTCCTGGAAGGGCAGACCTACACCTACGAGGGCCCGCTCGACAACGAACCGCCGCGTGAGCTGACCACCGCCGAGATCGAGCAGACCGTCCGCGACTTCGCCGAGGCCGCGCGCAACGCGATCTGCGCCGGCGCCGACGGTGTCGAACTGCACGGCGCGAACGGCTACCTGATCCACCAGTTCCTGGCCGGCAACACCAACCAGCGCACTGACAAGTACGGCGGCTCGGTGGACAACCGCATCCGGTTCGCCGTCGAGGTCGCCACCGCGGTCGCCGAGGCCATCGGTCCGGAGCGTGTCGGCTTGCGCATCTCGCCGGCGAACACCTTCAACGGAACCGCCGAGACCGACACCGAGGAGCTGTACCCGGCGCTGCTGCGCGAGATCGCCTCGCTCAACCTGGCGTACCTGCACATCGTGGAGAGCGCTGGCCGCGAGTTCACCCAGAAGCTGCGCGCGCAGTGGCCGGGTGTTGTCATCCTCTCCCCGGTCAACGACGGCCTGCCGACCGGCAAGGAGCACGGTGAGCAGGCGATCGCCGACGGCGCGAGCGACCTGGTCGCCTTCGGCAGGCATTTCCTGGCCAACCCGGACCTGCCGGAGCGGTTCCGCACTGGTGCGGAGCTGAACGAGGCGGACCCGGCCACCTTCTACGGCGGCGACCACCGCGGTTACACCGACTACCCGGCGCTGACCAGCTGATCGGCGCTGGCCGGTTGATCGACGTTGATCGGCTGACAGAGCTGGCCGGCTGACAAGCTGGCCGAGGAGGGGCGACCGAGGGTCGTCCCTCCTCATGTCAGCACGATGAATATTCCACTTGGCGGCGGCTATGGTCATCGACACAGCTCGGTGACGTGATCGTGGACTTCGCCTCGTGCCCGGGCATGCTGTCTGCCATGCACGCAGAGCACCACTATCTGGCCGGGCTGGACCTCACCGGCCGCCGGGTTGTCGTCATCGGCGCCGGGACCGTCGCCCAGCGCCGCCTGCCCAGGTTGGTCGCGGTCGGCGCGGCGGTCGAAGTGATCGCCCCCGAGGCGACTCCCGCGGTGGATGCCATGGCCCAGTCCGGCGAGATCACCTGGACCCGGCGGCGCTACGCCGAGGGCGACCTGGACGCCGCCTGGTACGCGCTGGCCTGCGCGGACGACCCGGAGGTCAACGCTGCGGTGGTCGCCGAGGCCGAGGCGCGGCGGGTGTTCTGCGTGCGCGCTGACATCGGCGCCAAGGGCACCGCGGTCACGCCCGCGATGGGGGAGCACGACGGGCTGCTGTTCGGGGTGCTCTCCGGTGGACGGCCGTTGCGCTCCGCCGCGGTGCGCGACACCGTGCTGGACGCGTTGCGCACCGGGCAGCTCGACGACGCCCACGAGCGCACCGCCGAGCGGGCCGGTGAGGACAGCGAGGCCGGTGAGCTGCCGGGTGTCGCGCTGGTCGGCGGTGGACCCGGTGACCCGGAGCTGATCACCGTGCGCGGCCGGCGGCTGCTGGCCAGGGCGGATGTGGTGGTCGCCGACCGGCTGGCCCCGCGTGAGCTGCTGGAGGACCTGCCGCCGCAGGTCGAGGTCGTCGACGCGGCCAAGATCCCGTATGGGCGCGCCGCCAGCCAGGAGTTCATCAACCGGACCCTGATCGAGAACGCGCTGGCCGGGAAGTTCGTCGTCCGCTTGAAGGGCGGCGACTCCTATGTCTTCGGACGCGGTTTCGAGGAGCTCATCGCCTGCGCCGAGGCCGGTGTGCCAGTCACCGTGGTGCCGGGGGTGACCAGCGCGTTCGCCGTGCCCGCGCTGGCGGAGGTGCCGGTGACGCACCGCGGGGTGGCGCACGAGGTGGTGGTGGTCTCCGGGCACGTCGCGCCGGATGACCCGCGTTCGCTGGTGGACTGGTCGCTGCTGGCGCGGATGCGCGGCACGCTCGTGCTGCTGATGGCGGTGGAGCGGGCCGAGGCGTTCGCCGCCGCATTGGTGGAGCACGGCAGGCCCGCGGACACGCCGGTCGCGGTGATCCAGGAAGGCGCGACGCGGAGCCAGCGCGTGCTGCGCTGCACGCTCGACGGGCTGGGCGCGGCGGTCAGGGACGAGGACATCCGGCCGCCCGCGATCATCGTGGTCGGGCCGGTCGCGGGGCTTGCCGCGGAACTACCCGGCCGCTCCGGCTGAACGGGCGCCGCCGCTCCCGTGCCACGCCGAGCGGCGAACCGCGGGTGCACCGAGCGATCCGGGCGCTGAGCGATCCGGGCTCCAAGCGCTGAGCGCCCGACCGGACCCCAGCCGCAGCACGCACAAAGAGAACGGCCCCGGCGCCAGATGATTGGCGCCGGGGCCGTCCCCGTCAGTACTGCTGTTGGTCAGCGACCCGCGCTCGGGCGGCGGGTGGCGCCACCGGTGTGCCTGCGCGGCTGCCAGCCGCCGCGGTTGGCGCTCGGGCGGCCCTCGCCGCGCCAGCCCTCGCCGCCGGCGCGCCGGTTGTCGCCACCGGAACGGTTCTCGGTGCGGTAGCGGCTGTCGCCACCGCCACTGCCGCCCGTGCTGTGCCGGCTCTCCGAGCGGGTGTTGTCATAACGGCTCTCGCCACCGGCGCGGTTGTCCGAGCGGTAGCGGTTGTCACCGCCGCGGTAGCCGCCGGTGCGCTCACCGGTGCCGCGGTTGTCGCCGTAGGAGGAGCGGTTCTCGCCGTAGGAGCCGCCGTTGCGGTTCTCCGGGTAGCGGTTGCCGTAGGAGCGGTTCTCCCGGTAGCCACCCTCGCGGGTGTCCCTGGCCGCACCGTCCCTGGGGGCAGCGTCCCTGGCGGCGCCGTCGCGGTAGCCGCCCTGACGCGGGCCGCGGTGGTCGTCGTTGCGGCGGTAGTTGTCGCCGCCCCGGTAACCCTCGGCGCTGCGGTAGCCGCCGCCGTTGCCCCGGTACTCGCCACGCTCCTGCGAGCGGTTGTCAGCACCGCGATTGGCCTCGTAACGGCCCTCGCCGCCCTCGCGCCGCGTCTCGGTGAAGTCCCGGCGGGAGGCCCCGCCACGCTCGTCGGTGCTCGGCTTGAAGCGGTTCGGACGACCACCCTGGCCACGGTCACCCCAGCTGCTGCGACCGCGGTAGCCGCCGCTCTCGCCGCGCTCCGGCCGGTCACCGAACTTGCGGCGGCCCTGCGGGCGCTCCGGCTCGTCCGGGATCGCCACGCCACTGGGCTCGCGGGCGCCGGTCAGCTCGATCAGCGCCTGGTCGCCGGGGCGGACCTTGGTGGTCACCGGGCTGACGCCGGCCTTGCCGGTCATCGCCTGCACCGAGCGGCGCTGGTTGTGCAGCGCCAGGGTGACCACGGTGCCGGACTCGCCGGCGCGGGCGGTGCGCCCGGCGCGGTGCAGGTAGTCCTTCGGGTCGGCCGGGGGGTCCACGTGCAGCACCAGGCTGACGCCGTCGACGTGGATGCCGCGGGCGGCGACGTCGGTGGCGACCAGCACCGGGGCGATGCCCTCGCGGAACTCGGCCAGCGTGCGGGTGCGCGCGCCCTGGGTCTTGCCGCCGTGCAGCGCGCCGGCGCGAACGCCCAGGCTGCGCAGCTTCTTGGTCAGGCGGTCCACGGTGTGCTTGGTCCGCACGAACATGATCGTGCGGCCCTCACGGGCGCCGACCTCGGCCACGATGGTGTTCTTGTCCTCGGCGGAGATCAACAGCACGTGGTGGTCCATGGTGGTCACGCTCGCCGAGGAAGGCGCGGTCGAGTGCGTGACCGGGTTCTTCAGGTACTGGCGGACCAGCTTGTCCACATCACCGTCGAGGGTCGCGGAGAACAGCAGCCGCTGACCATTCGGGGCGACCAGGTCGAGCAGCTCGCGGACCTGGGGCAGGAAGCCCATGTCGGCCATCTGGTCGGCCTCGTCCAGCGCGGTCACGGTGACCTCGGACAGGTCCGCGGTGCCCTGGCGCACGTGGTCGGCCAGTCGGCCGGGCGTGGCGATCAGCAGGTCGACGCCGCGGCGCAGCGCGCTGATCTGCTTCGGGAACGAGGTGCCCCCGACGACCATGCGGCAGCTGAGGCCGAGCGCGTCGGCATAGTCGGTGAGCGAGTCCTGCACCTGCATGGCCAGCTCACGGGTCGGCACCAGCACCAGGCCACGCGGCTGGCGCGGCTTCGCGTGCGAGCCCGCGAGACGGGTCAGCATCGGCAGGCCGAAGGCCAGGGTCTTGCCGGAACCGGTCTGACCACGGCCGAGCACGTCCTTGCCGGCGAGCGCGTCCGGCATCGCGGCGGCCTGGATCGGGAACGGGGTGATGATGCCCTTGCGCGTCAGCGTCTGCACCAACTGGATGGGCAGGCCAAGCTCGCTGAAGGAAGGAACCGCCTGCTCGACGACGCCGGCAGCGTCTTCAGGGCGAGCGGGACTGACAGATGTGTCAACGGACACAGATGACCTCCGAGACGTGGCACGTCTCGGGGATGCCCCACGCCATGGATGGCGGTTCGGGAGCTGATCGCAAGGACGAGCCCGGCGCGTTGCGCGCCTCTGGTGGGTGTGGTTGGCACCACGGGCCGTTCATGTGGCCGGGCGGGGACATGTGTCGTCCGCCCGATCGCGGTACCCGATCAGTGTAGCTGGTGTCCGGAGAAGCTCCGCACCGATCCAGCTCCTAGTGAGCCAGCTAACGTCAGCACTGGTCAGCGTAGGGGCGGCCCGGCGGACGCGCGTTGCCCACCGGACCGCCCTGACAACTCAGCCGATCAACGGATTCCGGCCTCTCTGGCCAGCAGCTCGACCAGCCATTCCGGGTCGGCCACCGCGGGTGGCATGCCGCGGCTGACAAACCAGTCGCACACCCCGCGCACATCGCGCTCCAGGTAGCTGCCCGCCGCCGGGTTGGCGACCAGGTCCACCGCCTGCGGCAGGTCGATCAGCACCAGCCGCCCGCGGTGCACGAGCAGGTTGAACGCGGACAGGTCGCCGTGGGTCAGGCCTTGTCCGGCCAGCTCCAGCAGCGCCTGGACCAGCTGCCGCCACAGGCCGCGCAGCTCGTCGGGGTCCGGGCGCAGCTGGGCCAGCCGGGGCGCGGCGGTGCCGTCGGGCTCGCCAAGGAACTCCAGCAGCAGCTCGGTGTTGGCCAGCTGCACCGGGTACGGCACCGGCACACCGGCCAGCCACAACCGGCTGAGCACGGCGAACTCGGCGACCGCCCACTGCTGGCTGATCACGTCGCGGCCGAAGGAGGTGCGTTGCTGCATCGCGCGCATCTGCCGCGACTCGGCGACCTTGCGACCGTCCAGGTACCCGGCGTCGCGGTGGAACATGCGGTGCTCGCGAGCCCGGTACCGCTTGGCGGCCAGCAGACAGGAGGTCCCGTCCGCGCCGGTCCGCTCGATCAGGTGCACGTCGGCTTCCTTGCCGGTCTTGAGCACACCCAGCTCGACGTCGGTGACGTCCGGGTCGGTCACCAGCCATTCCGGAATCGGCGCTGGTCCGCGTTCGGACCGGGAGAGCTCCTCGAACCGCCGTCGCCGGGTCGCGTCGCGCGGCTCCTCGTCGTCGAAGCGCTTCTTGCGACGCGGAGTGCGGGTGGAACTGAAGGCGTTGTCGTACTCGTGCCTGCGCACGCTGGGTCTCCTAGGTGACTACACCCCAGCCGCGCGCGGAGAAGAGGTCAGCGACCGGCGGGGAGAACGGGCGGGCAGCGGCGGACCGCGCCCATGGCGACAGTCAGTTCCATCTGTCCCACCTCCTCGACCCAGCCGGTGTGCTCACCGGCGCAAGTGCGTGCGAAGGGCAGCATGCCCACCACCGGCGCGCCGCACAACCGAATTACTTGTCAGCAGCGACTCATCAGCCGCTGACAATCACATCCAGCGCCTGGTCCCCGGCCCGCTCCACCCGCATACCCGCCGCCACCGCGACCTTGCGCACTGCCTCCACCGTGCCCGGCTCGGACCGGGACACCGCCAGCGCCCGCGCCAGCCTGCCCTTGTGCGACTTGTTGTGGTGGCTGACCACGGTCCGCTTGCCGCGCGCGTCCTCGGTCAGCACCCGCACCGCCACCGCGCCCGGTACCTTCGCCAGGTTCGCGTAGACCCCGGACCGCAGATCCACCACCAGCCCGTGCACCGCGGCCAGCGCGGGCTCCAGCGCGGGCCGCCACAGCGAGCCCAACGGCCCGATCGCGGGCAGCACACTGCCGCCGGAGAGCCGGTAGGCCGGGATCCGGTCGTCAGCGGCGAGCACCCCGAACAGCGCCGAACCCACCGCGAGCCGCGCGTTCGCCCTGGCCAGCTCCGCCTTGGTGAACGCGGCCACGTCCAGGGCGTCGTAGAGCACCCCGGTGTAGCGCCGCAGCGCGGGCAGCGTCGGCGCGCGCCGCAGCTCGGCGTTGCGCTCCACCTCACCGGCCTGCCGCGCGGACAGACCCAGCGCGGCCAGGCTGGCCGGCACATCGGCTGACAACTCCACCAGCGCGTCCAACAACTTCTCCCGCACCGGGTTCAGCTCGGGCGCGAACAGCCCGTCCACCGCGAGCGCGGGCCCGTCGCCACCGGGCGCCTTGGTTTCCGAAGGGGGGAGCAGAACCAGCACCAACGCACCCTATCCGGGGACCGCGCCGGGAAATTCAGTCGTCACCTCCTCGAGTGGTCCCTACCTTCATTGGTCATGCGGACCTCCGGCACGGATCTCGTTCATCGGCCCCTCACCACGGCCGACACGCCGGCCTGGGCCGAGCTGAGCGCGGCCGTGGCCAAGACCGACCCCGGCGCCGAGGAGTTCTCCGCGAGCGAGCTCGCCGAGGACCTGACCGTGCCCGGCTTCGACCCGGCCGCCGACTCGCTCGGCGTCTTCCACGGCGAGAGGCTGGTCGCGGTCGCCCTGGTCCACCGCAAACCCACCGGTGAGCCCGAGCTGTGGTACCGGCTGGACGCCGACGTGCACCCCGACTACCGCCGCCGCGGCATCGGCGCCAACCTGCTGCGCTGGCAGCGCGAACGCGCCAGGCAGATGCACCGCGACAGCGGCAGCCCGCTGCCCGGCTTCGTCGCCGCGGGCCGCCACCAGGACGCCGCGGACCACGAGAAGATCCTCACCGCCGCCGGCATGGAGCCGGTGCGCTGGTTCTTCGACATGGAATGCGACCTGACCACACCCCCGGCCACCGCGCCGATGCCCGAAGGCCTGCACCTGACGGACTTCCCGGTCAGCGAGGACGAGGCGGTCCGGCTCGCCCACGTGGAGGCCTTCGGCGACCACTGGGGCAGCCCCTACGCCGACCCCGAGCACTGGCAGCACCACTTCGTCGGCTCCAGCCAGTTCCGCCGCGACCTGTCCAGGGTGGCCTACGACGGTGACCAGATCGCCGGGTACGTGCTCTGCTTCCAGGGCGAGCACGACCGCGGCGCCCACGGTCAGGAACGGGTGTGGCTCGGCGACATCGGCGTGCGACGGCCCTGGCGCCGCCGCGGCCTGGCCGCCGCGATGATCGCCGACGTGCTCGCCCGCTTCGTCGAAGCCGGGGTGCCGCGCGCGGTGCTCGGCGTGGACGCGGACAACCCGACCGGCGCGCTCGGCGTGTACCGGCGCGCCGGGTTCGTGGTCACCCAGCGCTGGGTCAGCCACGGCGAACGACTGGCGCCCGCCACCGGCGAACCGCGACCGCCGGAGCGCGACCAGCGCTGAGCCGTCCTCAGCTCGCGGCGGTCAGCTCGCCGTGGTCGGCGATGCAGAACTCGTTGCCCTCCGGATCGGCCAGCACGGTCCAGGCCAGGCCCGGCACCTCGTGCGTGGCCAGCACCTTCGCGCCCAGCCCGACCACCCGCTCGATCTGCCCGGCCGGGTCCACGCCGCCGAGGTCGATGTGCACCCGGTTCTTGCCCGCTCGCTCCTCGGGCACCTTCTGGAACCCGAGCACGGTCGCGCCGGGCACGGGCGGCGCGGTGATCACGTAGTCGCCGTAGTCGACCGAGATCGACGTGCCCAGCACCTGGGTCCAGAACCCGGCCAGCGCCTGCGGATCCGCGCAGTCGATGGTCACCATGCCAATGCTCAAACTCGCTGTCTGCTCTGCCATGCGGCGCACGCTAGACCCCGCCACCGACAACCCGCCTGCGCTGCGCGGATACCCTTCACTACGCTTCCGTGCGCGCCCAGTCACACCGCGCCCACCCGACACCGAAACCCCAGGAGTCCCGTCGTGATCACCAGGATGTCGTCGTTGTTCCTGCGCACGCTGCGTGAGGATCCGGCGGACGCCGAGGTGCCGAGCCACAAGCTGCTCGTGCGCGCAGGCTACGTCCGCAGGGTCGCCCCGGGCATCTTCTCCTGGCTGCCGCTCGGTTACCGGGTGCTGCGCAACGTGGAGAAGGTCGTCCGCGAGGAGATGGACGCCATCGGCGGCCAGGAGGTGCACTTCCCCGCGCTGGTGCCCCGCGAGCCCTACGAGGCCACCAACCGCTGGACCGAGTACGGCGACACCCTCTTCCGGCTCAAGGACCGCAAGCGGGCGGACTACCTGCTCGGGCCCACCCACGAGGAGCTGTTCACCCTCATGGTCAAGGGCGAGTACGGCTCCTACAAGGACTACCCGGCCGTGCTCTACCAGATCCAGAACAAGTACCGGGACGAGGCGCGCCCGCGGGCGGGCATCCTGCGCGGCCGTGAGTTCGTCATGAAGGACTCCTACTCCTTCGACCTCGACGACGAGGGCCTCAAGCGCTCCTACGAGCTGCACCGCGAGGCCTACATCCGGATCTTCGACCGGCTCGGCCTCAAGTACGTGATCGTCTCCGCGGTCTCCGGCGCGATGGGCGGCTCGGCCTCCGAGGAGTTCCTGGCCGAGAGCGAGACCGGCGAGGACACGTTCGTGCGGTCCCTGGAGTCCGGCTACGCGGCCAACGTCGAGGCCGTCACCACTCCGGTGCCCCCGGCTCGCCCGATCGAGGGGCTGCCCGCGGCCCAGGTGCACCACACGCCGAACACGCCGACCATCGAGACCCTGGTCGACTTCCTCAACGCCGCCGGTCTCGGCCGCGAGTTCACCGCGGCGGACACGCTGAAGAACGTCATGGTCAAGGTGCGCAAGCCCGGCGACGCCGAGTGGCAGCTGCTGGCCGTGGGCGTGCCCGGTGACCGCGAGGTCGACTTCAAGCGCCTGGAGGCCTCGGTCGCGCCGCTGGAGGTCGCGCTGCTGGAGGAGGCGGACTTCAAGGCCAACCCCTGGCTGGTCAAGGGCTACATCGGCCCGAAGGCCATCCAGGACAACGGGGTCCGCTACCTCGCCGACCCGCGCATCGTCACCGGCACCGCCTGGGTGACCGGCGCGGACCAGGCCGACCACCACGTCGTCGACCTGGTCGCCGGCCGCGACTTCACCCCGGACGGCGTGATCGAGGCCGCCGAGGTCCGCGCGGGCGACCCCTCGCCGGACGGCGCGGGCACCCTGGTCACGGCACGCGGCATCGAGATCGGCCACATCTTCCAGCTCGGCCGCAAGTACGCCGACGCCTTCGGCCTGGACGCGCTCGGCCCGGACAGCAAGCCGGTCCGGATCACCATGGGCTCCTACGGCATCGGCGTCTCCCGCGCGGTCGCCGCGGTCGCCGAGCAGAGCTACGACGAGCGCGGCCTGATCTGGCCACGCGAGATCGCGCCCGCCGACGTGCACGTGGTCATCGCGGGCAAGGACGAGACCCTGCGCGAGGGCGGCGAGAAGCTGGCCGCCGAGCTGGACGCCCAGGGCATCCGGGTGATCCTGGACGACCGCACCGCCTCGCCAGGGGTGAAGTTCGCCGACGCGGAGCTCATCGGCGTGCCCACCATCGTGGTGGTCGGGCGCGGCCTGGCCAACGGCGTGGTCGAGGTCAAGGACCGGCGTTCCGGCGAGCGCGAGGACGTGCCGCGCGAGGAGGCCGTGGCGAAGCTGGTCGCCCTGGTGCGCGGCTGAATCTGGCGTGACACCCAGGCACCGGGTACACCTGCGTAGGTGACTGCGCAGCTACCCCTGGACGCCAACGGCGTGGACGAACTGGCGGCTCGCCTGCGGGCGGGGGGCATCGACCTGATCGCACTGTCCTTTGTGGACAACGCGGGGATCGCGCGGGTCAAGGCGGTGCCCACCCGCAGGCTGCCGGCGGCCGTCCGGCACGGGGTGGGCGCCTCGCCCTGCTTCGAGACCTTCACCTGCGACGACCGGCCGCTGGTCGGCAAGTACCTCGGCGGACCTGACGGCGACCTGCGGCTCATCCCGGACCTGGACCGGCTGGTGCCACTGGCCGGGCAGACCGGCTGGGCGCTGGCCCCCGCCACCAAGTTCACCCAGGACGGTGAGGTCTTCACCGCTTGTCAGCGCAGCTTCGCGGCCCGGCAGGTCGCCGCGGCGGCCGAGCTCGGCCTGGAGCTGCGGATGGCGTTCGAGACCGAGTGGCAGGTCGGGCTGCCCGGCGCCGGCGTGGAGTTCGTGCCCGCGTTCGAGGGGCCGGGCTACGGGCTGTCCCGGTTGTCCGCGGTCGCCGACTACGCGCGTGAACTGGTGCAGGTGCTCGACCGGCAGGAGATCCAGGTCGAGCAGTTCCACCCCGAGTACGCGCCCGGCCAGCTGGAGCTGTCCATCGAGCCGAACGACCCGGTGGCCGCGGCCGACGACGTGCTGCTGGTCCGGCACACCATCCGCAGGCTCACCGCGGCGCACGGCTGGCGGGCCAGCTTCGCACCGACCGCGATCGCGGGCCGTTCCGGCTCCGGCGCCCATGTTCACCTGTCCGTGCACGGCAAGGATGGACCCGTGTTCTCCGGTGGGCCGGGTCGCCACGGTCTGCGACCGGTGGGGGAGGCGTTCCTGGCAGGGGTGCTGCGCGAGCTGCCCGCGCTGCTGGCCATCGGCGCCGGGAACCCGGCCAGCTTCCTACGGCTGCAGCCCTCGTTCTGGGCCGGGGCCTGGCAGTGCTGGGGCCGGGAGACCAGGGAGGCGGCGCTGCGGTTCATCACCCCCTCGGCCGGTCAGCGGGTCAGCGCGGCCAACGCCGAGGTCAAGAGCTTCGACGCCACCGCCAACCCGTACCTGGTGGTCGGCGGCATCATCGCGGCCGGACTCGCGGGCGTGCGCGCCGAGCTGACCCTGCCACCGGAGATCACCGGCGACCCGGTCGCCATGACCGAGGACCAGCGCGCCGCCTCCGGAGTGCACCGGCTGCCGACCTCGGTGCTCGCCGCCGCGGACGCGCTCGCCGGCTCAGAGGTCCTGGCCGAGGCACTGGGCGCGCCGCTGCACGACGCGATCCTCACCGTGCGCCGCGGCGAGGCCGAACGCTTCGCCGAGGCCGACCCCGAGGAGATCGTCGCGCGCACCCGCTGGCTGTTCTGAATGATCACCGACGAGGTGGTCCTGCTCGACCACCACTGCCACGGCGTGGTCGACGCCGACCTGGACCGGCCCGCCTTCGAGGCGCTGCTCACCGAAGCGCCCACGGCGCACCCTGGCCGCAGCGGCTTCGACTCGCTGCTCGGCGCGGCCGTGCTGCGCTGGTGCGCCCCGCTGCTGGATCTGGAACCGCACTGCGACCCCGAGCGCTACCTCGCGCGACGCTGGGAACTCGGCTGGACCGAGGTCAGCAGGCGGCTGCTGCGTGCGGCCGGGGTCGGCACCTGGCTGGTGGACACCGGGTACAGCTCGGTGTCCCTGACCACCCCCGCCGAGCTGGCCGGACTCGGCGGCGGCGTGGCACACGAGATCCTCCGCCTGGAACAGGTCTTCGAAGAGATCTCCAGAGAAGCCGATTCCGCAGTCCTGGCCGAGGCGGTGGAGGCGGCGGTGCGGGCCCGCGGCGCGGACGCGGTCGGGCTGAAGAGCATCGTCGCCTACCGAACCGGCCTCGACCTGCCCGCCCAGCCGCCCTCGGCGGCGGAGTTCACCCGCGCCGCTGACCACTGGCTGCGCGAAGGCGGCGGCAGGCTGGCCGACCCGGTGCTGCTCGGCTGGCTCGCCCACCTGGGCGTGCGGTTAGGTGCCGAGCTCGGCCTGCCGCTGCAACTGCACACCGGCTTCGGCGACCCCGACCTGCGGCTGCACCGCGCCGACCCACTGCTGCTCAGCGACTTCCTTGCCGCCACCCGGCACGGCAGCGCCACCGTGATGCTGCTGCACTGCTGGCCGTTCCACCGCAACGCCGGCTACCTCGCGCACGTCTACGGACAGGTCAGGGTTGACGTCGGACTCGCCGTGCCCTATGTCGGCGAGCGCGCCCACGAGGTGCTCGCCGAGCTGCTGGAACTGGCCCCGTTCAGCTCGGTCTGCTACTCCTCCGACGGCTACGGCCTGCCTGAGCTGCTGTTCCTGGGTGCCAAGCTGTGGCGCCGCGGCCTGGGCCGCCTGGTCGACACCTGGCTCGCCGACGATGCCCTGTCCACCAGGTCCGCCGAACGCCTGGTGCACGGCATCGCCGCGGGCAACGCCACCAAGGTCTACATCCATGTGCGCCCGAATGGAGCAACCGGCTAGGCGGAATCGCCCACGTCGCTTATGTATCTGTTGAAACGCACCTCCTTTAGTTCGTATCTGCTGGTCACAGCGATCTTGTGTGCTGGATCTCATGCGCCCTGCACGCACCACACTGACCCTGCTGACCGCGGTGACCGCCGCGTTCGCGGGCACCCTGGCCGCTCTGCCGGCCACCGCCGCCCCGGCCCCGCCGGGAATGTCCGTCGTCGCCAACGAGACCCAGCCGATCTACTCCCACGCCGAGGCCATCCGCGAGACCGTCTACATCGAGTCCGCGATCGACAGCGACTCCGACGGCAAGCCCGACCGCATCGCCGCCGACGTGATGCGGCCCAAGGAGACCAACACCGCGGGCCTGAAGTCACCGGTTGTCATGGAGGCCAGCCCGTACTACCGCGGCACCACCGCGCGGGAACGCGCCGTCGACGCCGACCGCCAGATCCCCGGCACCGCGCCCCGCGGTTTCGGCCGCTGGTACGACGAGTTCTTCGTGCCGCGCGGCTATGCCGTGGTCGAGGTCGAGATGCAGGGCACCTCGCGCTCCGCGGGCTGCCCGACCACCGGCGGCAAGGAGGACACCGCCTCCATCGCGGCCTCCATCGACTGGCTCAACGGCCGCAAGAAGGCCTTCTACGCCGACGGCAAGCCCGCGGTCGCCTCCTGGAGCACCGGCGCGGTCGGCATGCTCGGCGTCTCCTACAACGGCACCCTGCCCAACGCGGTGGCCACCGCGGGCATCGAGGGCCTCAAGACCATCGTGCCGATCGCGGCCATCTCCAGCTGGTACGACTACACCCGCGACCAGGGCATCGGCTACAGCGGCGGCTGGGACCGGCGCTACCCGGAGTACCTGGCGAACTACGTCGCCAGCGCCGAGGCCAAGACCAGGTGCGCGGCCAAGATCAAGGCCCTCGGCGACAACGCCGGTGACAACACCTTCGACTACACCCCGTTCTGGCAGGAGCGCGACTACCGCCCCAACGCCGCCAACATCAAGGCATCGGTCTTCGTGGTGCACGGCCAGGAGGACTGGAACGTCAAGCCCGGCCACTACTCCAAGCTCTGGTACGAGCTGGTCAAGAACAACATCCCGCGCAAGATCTGGCTGCACCGCGGAGCGCACCTGGACCCGATCGGGTTCCGCCAGGCCGAGTGGCAGAAGGTCATGCACAAGTGGATGGACCACTGGCTGGTCGGCCTGGACAACGGGGTCATGAAGGAGCCGATGGCCGACATCCAGCGCCCCAACGGCGCCTGGGAGACCCACTCCACCTGGCCGCAGGCCGGCACCGCCGACGCCAAGCTGTACTTCGGCCCGGCCGCCGCGGGCGCGGTCGGCTCGCTGAACAAGACCGCGAGCACCGGCACCCAGTCCTTCACCAACAACAGCAGCCAGACCGAGGCCACCGCGGTGTCCACCCCGGAGACCGCCAAGGCCAACCGGCTCGCCTACCTGACTGCCCCGCTGGCCAAGAACACCACCCTGTCCGGCACCACCAAGCTCGACGTCACGGTCACCCCGGACAGCAACAGCACCCCGCTGACCGCGGTGCTCGTCGACTACGGCCCGGCGACCACCACCACGCTGTCTGACAAGACCCCGGAGCAGCTGCTCACCGAGTCCTGCGAGGCGGCTGACCTGGCCATGCGCACCGGCTGCGCGGCCCCACCCGCGGAAAGCCAGGCGGCGGCCACCTACCAGGTGGTCACCAAGGGCTCCATCGACGTGAAGAACCACGCCTCGCTCAAGACCGGCACCGCGCTGACCCCGGGCACCGCCTACCGGGTGCGGTTCGAGCTGCACCCGAAGGACTACGTGTTCCCGGCCGGGCACCGCATCGGCGTGGTCCTGGTGGCCAACCTGAGCAGCTACGTCTCGGTGGACGCCGCCGCCCGCGGCGTCCGGGTGTCCCTGGCCAACAGCAGCATCGACCTGCCCCTGGTCGGCGGCGGCACCGCACTCGGCGGCTGACCGGATGACATCACCCAACAACGGGTAACACCAGGTCAATGGTGGTCCCGTCCGGCAGCGCGCCGGGCGGGACCACCGATCGTTTCGGAGCCAACGTCCACAACCGACAACCCGAAAGTCGTTCAGTTCCGAAACATTGGGCCATTAGGCCGATTCACGGAACCTGGTCGTCATGTGTGCTGTCAGCGGCCATGCCTCGGTGAGGCAGGTATGGCCGGAGGAGGATTCATGGAACACGCGCGCAGACCTGTCGCGCTGCTCGCCAGTGCGGTGGCCCTAGCCACCGCGTCGGCGCTGATGATGCCGCTTTCCGCCGCGGCGACCCCGCAGGGGCCGGTGGTCGGCAACGAGACCAAGCCGATCTACTCCCACGCCGAAGCGGTGAAGGAGACCGTCTACATCGAGTCGAAGATCGACAGCGACTCGGACGGCAAGCTCGACCGGATCGCCGCGGACGTCATGCGGCCCAAGGAGACCAACTCCGGCCTGAAGGTCCCGATCGTGATGGAGGCCAGCCCGTACTACCAACTGGCCCCGCTGCTGACCAGGGACCGGATCGATCGGCAGATCCCGATGCTGCCGAAGGACTTCCGCCGCTGGTACGACGAGTTCTTCGTGCCGCGCGGCTACGCCGTGGTCGAGGTCGAGATGCAGGGCACCGCCCGCTCCGACGGCTGCCCGACCACCGGCGGCAAGGAGGACACCCGCTCCATCGCGGCCTCCATCGACTGGCTCAACGGCCGCGCCAAGGCCGTCTACGCCGACGGCACCCCCGCCGTGGCTTCCTGGAGCACCGGCGCGGTGGGCATGCTCGGCGGCTCCTACAACGGCACCCTGCCGACCGCGGTGGCGGCAACCGGCATCAAGGGCCTCAAGACGATCGTCCCCATGTCGGCGATCTCCAGCTGGTACGACTACACCCGCGACCAGGGCATCGGCTACAGCAACGGCTGGGACGAGCGCTACGCGGAATGGCTCGCCAGCTACGTTGCCAGCCCCGCCGCGCGTGAGCGCTGCAAGGAGCAGCTGAAGGCACTCGGCGACAACTCCGGCGACGACACCTTCAACTACACCCCGTTCTGGCGGGAACGCGACTACAAGCCGGACGTGGACAACATCCGCGCCTCGGTGTTCGTCGTGCACGGCCAGGAGGACTGGAACGTCAAGCCCGCCCACTACTCCAAGCTGTGGGACCTGCTGGCGAAGAACCACATCCCGCGCAAGCTGTGGCTGCTGCGCGGTGGGCACATCGACCCCAACGGCGTGCGCCAGGCCGAGTGGCAGGCCGCGATGCACCGCTGGATGGACCACTGGCTGTACGGCCTGGACAACGGCGTGATGAAGGAGCCGATCGCCGACATCCAGCGCCCGGACGGCAAGTGGGAGACCCAGACCAGCTGGCCGGACAAGAAGGCGGAGGACACCCACCTGTTCTTCGGCCCGGCCGCCAACGGCGTCGCGGGCACCCTGGGCACGCTGCCGAGCTGGCCCACCGGCACCCAGTCCTTCACCGACGACCCGGCCCAGACCGAGGCCAACGCGATCGGCGGCCCGGAAGCCGCGAAGGCCAACCGCCTCGCCTACCTGACCCCGGAGCTGAAGCAGCCGGCCAGGATCTCCGGCACCTCCGAAGTCACCGTGCGGGTCACCCCGGAGACCACCAGCACCCCGCTGACCGCGCTGCTGGTGGACTACGGCCCGGCCAGCGACCCGGCCTTCAGTCCCGTCGTGGTCACCCGCGGCGCGATCGACGTGAAGAACCACCTGTCGCTGAGCTGGGAACACGACTTGAATCCCGGACAGTCCTACTACGTGCGCTGGAAGCTGCACCCGAAGGACTACATCTTCGCCGCCGGGCACCGCATCGGCCTGGTCGTGGTGGCCAACAACGCGAGCTACGTCTCGGTTGACCCCAAGGCCGGCAAGAACTCGATCTCGCTGCTGACCAGCCACATCGAGCTCCCGGTGGTCGGCGGCCGCAAGGCCCTCGGCTTCTGACCGACACCCTGGGGCCGCGCACTCCCGGCGGCCCACACCACCAGCACTGACCACAGCGCCCCGGCGACCAACCGCCGGGGCGCTGTCACGTCCACACACCAGCCCAGCAACCGCACCACGACCGGTTCCACTGCTGGTCAGCACCAACGTCACTGCCGATTTCCGCCGTTGGTCAGTGGCAGCGTCACCGCCGATCCCGCCATTGGTCAGCCCCAACGCCACGGCCGATCCCACCACTGGTCAGCGCCAGCGTCACCGGGCAGCGCGCCGTTGGTCAGCGCACCAACGCCGCCAGCACTTCCGCCGTGTCCGCCAGATCCGGCAGCACGACATGCGCCCCCGCCGCCCACAGCTCAGCCGCGTCACACCGACCGGTCGCCACCCCGACCGCGGTCGCCCCGTGGTGCAACGCCGCCGCCACGTCGTGCGGCGTGTCACCCACCACGACCACCCGGTCGGCGGGAAACGCGACCCCGTACTTGCGCTCGGCCAGCGCCACCGCCGTGCCCACCAGCGGATGCCGCTCCACTGACTCGTGCCCGTACCCGCCAACCTCGAAGTCCACGTGCTCATCCAGCCCGAACGCGTCCAACTTGAACCGCGCGACCTCCGGCAGGTTCCCGGTGACCAGGCTCTGCACCACCCCAGGCGTGCCGGCCAGCGCCCGCAACACCGCCGCCGCGCCGGGCAACGCGCTACCCCGCTCGGGCAGCACCAGCCGGTCCTCGGCGACCACGTCGACCAGCGCGGCGAACACTCGCCGCACCTCGTCCTCGCTCTCCGGAATGCCGTGCCGGTTGAGCAGTTCGGTGGTGATCGCCCGCTCGGTCCGTCCCTGCATCGACGGCACATGCCGGATCACCTGCCCGGCGACCCGCCGCAACACCGTCCCGTACCAGTCCGCGCCGATCCCGCGCAGGTCGACCAGGGTGAGGTCGATGTCCCACAACACCAGCGTGTGCGGCGTCATCAGTCCACCGGCCGCAGACTGGAGATGATCTTCTCCAGCTCGGCCGGGTCCGACGAGTCCGGCGTCTCCTGGTCGGCCTGGACCACGAACACCGCCCCGGTCTCCGGCGTCTCACCCACCACCGCCACCACGTGCACCACACCCACTCGCGGGTTGCACTCGTGCTTGGACGTCACCTCGACCTTGGCCGTGACCCGCGCGGCCGAGCGGCTGCCCACCTTCATCGGTTTCGCCGTGCTCAGCTCCACCCGCGGCTGCACACCCGCGTTCTCGCCATACCGGCCGTCAGCCCACAGCTTCGCCCCCTCAGCCGCGGTGACGTTCACGTCCGAGATCTTCGCGCCACCGACCCCGACCAGCCCGCGCCGAGCATTGCGCCATTTCGGATCGGCGGTGCAGTAGCCCTCCTTGAAGGCCGACACCCCGCTCATCGCGACCTTCGGCCCGTTCCCGTCCTCGAACCCGACGATCGTGGAGGAGTTGAGCACCTTCCACTCCTTCGGCACGTCATAGGCCAGCCCGCGCTTCGTCCACACCGCCTGCCACCCGCTGACCTGCGGAACCATGGACTTGCTCGGCACCGTCGTGGTCGGCGGGACCGAGCGCGAGGTGGTGCCCCGGGTGGTCCGCGCGGTCGAGCTGGCGGCGGCGGGCGCGGCCGATTCGCCCGACCCGGACTCATCGGAGCCGCTGACCAGGAACACGATCGACACCAGCCCGATGACGATCACCGCGCTCAGCGCCACCACCGCGATCCGGCGCCCGGACCGCCCAGGCGGCTGCTGCTGCGGCGGAGTCGGGCCGTCGCTGCGATACACGCCCAGCCCGCCGTACTCCGGCCCCGAGCCGTAGAACTCGGTGTTCTGATACCGCTCCCAGTAGGCCGGATCCTGTCCGTTGCCGGGTCCTGACGATGTCACCCCGCGACCGTACCGGTCCCGAGCCGGCGTGACCGGCTACTTGACCAGCCGCACCGAGTCGAGGATCTGCCGCACCTCGGCGTCGGTCGGCCCGCGATCGGCGAACTTCCCCTCGTACGACACGTCGAGCACGAACACCGAGGTGCCCTTCGCGCCCTTCGTCGCCAGCGCGACCACCTGTCCGCGCGGCGCGTTGCACTCGCTGGTCTTCGCCGCCGTGGTGTTCGCGACCACCAGCACCCCGGTCGTCCCGGCGTTGTCGAAGTTCTTCGGCTCGTTCGTAGTCACCTTCGGCTCGACCTTGTCGACCGTGTAACCCCTGGTCGCCACGTTCTTGGCCAGCTCGGTGGCCGCGCGGGCCAGGTTGTTGTCATCGGTGCGGCCGGAACCGACCTCAGCGCGGGTGTACTGCAACGAGTTGCAGGTGTACGGGTGTCGCGCCGCCATACCGCGCAGGATCGGTCCCGAGGTCGTGCGCGACATGCCCTCAGCGCCCTTCTCCCAGTTCGCGGGCACCTTGTAGGTCAGACCGGCCTCGGCGTTGGTGATGGTCTGCAGCGCCGTGGACCCCGCGGTGCCGGAACCACCCGAGGCCGACGAGGTCGCCGGAGTGGTCTGCGCCACCGGTGGCGGGGTCTCATCCCTGGTCAGCAGCACCACGACCAGCACCAGTCCCACCACGATGACCAGGCTCAGCGCCGCGATGATCGCCATTCGCCAGCGGTTCTTCGGCGGCTCGGGCTGGCCTTCGCCGAACACGCCCAGACCGCCGTAGGCCCCGGTGAACTCGCCGCCGCCCCTGTTGCCTTGATCCCCAGACCACGTCACGGCTGGACACCGTACCTAACGCAGCTGGGACCGCCGGGTCTCCGGCACGATCAACATGCCGACCACCGTCAAACCCAGGCATGCCGCCAGCATCCAGGCCACCGGTGCGGGCGACCCGGTGCTGCGCAGCAACTGCGTCCCGACCAGCGGCGCGGCCGCACCGGCCAGCATCGTCGCCGCCTGGTAGCCGATCGACACGCCCGAGTACCGCACCGTGGTGTCGAACAGCTCCGCGTAGAACGCCGCCTGCGCCCCGGTGAGCAACCCGTGCAGCAGCAACCCCACGCCCACCGCGAGCAACACCCACGCCTGATCCCTCGTCGCCACCAGCGGGAAGAACACCGCTGTCCACCCGGCCGCCAGCACTGCCGCGACCACCGCCACCGGCCGCCGCCCGAACCGGTCGGACAAGGCCCCACCAGCCAGCATCGCCAGCACCTGCACCACGGAACCCACCGTCACCGCCGCCGTGGCGGCCCCGGCTGGCAACCCGATGTGGTTCGCGTAGACCAACAGGAAGATCGTGAACACGTAGAACGTCGCGTTCTCCCCGACCCGCGCCGCGAACACGCTGAACAACTCCCGCGGATGCCGCCGAAATGCCGTCACCAGCGGCGCCCGCTCCGGCCGCGCCTTCCGTTTCGCCTCGGCGAACAACGGCGACTCCGCCACCCGCAACCGGACCCACAACCCCACCAGCACCAGCACAACCGAGGCCAGGAACGGAATCCGCCAGCCCCACGAGGTGTAGTCAGCCCCGCTCATCGAGTACGCGGTCGCCGCCAGCGCGGCGGTTGCCAACAGGTTGCCCAGCGGCCCACCGGTCTGCGGCGTCGCCGTCCAGAACCCCCGCTGCCGGGCAGGCCCGTGCTCAGCGACCAGCAACACCGCCCCGCCGAACTCCCCACCCAGCGCGAACCCCTGCACCAGCCGCAACAACGTCAGCAGCAGCGGCGCCACGATCCCGATCTCGGCATACCCCGGCAGCACGCCGATCAGGAACGAGGACACCCCCATGAGCAGCAGGCTGACCGCGAGCAGCTTCTTCCGCCCGACCCGGTCCCCGAAATGCCCGAACACCACGCCACCCAACGGCCGCGCGACAAACCCCACGGCATAGGTGACCAGCGCGAGCAACACCCCGACCAGACCATCGGCCTGCGGAAAGAACACCGGCCCGAAGATCGTCGCCGCGGCCGCGCCGTAGAGGAAGAAGTCGTAGAACTCGACCGTCGTGCCGATGACCCCGGCACTCACCACCCGCATGAGCGGCCCACGTGCCACTGCCTCGTCAGAGCTCGCCCGCACTCCGTCACCCATGCGCGGCAGCCTGAAGCGCCCCCAACGCGGAGTCAAGATTTTCGGACGACTTTGTCCGCTATCCGGACAACGGCCAGAGGACGATCATCGTCAACCACACCGCGAGTCCTAAACTCACCCCACCAACAGGCTGAGCCGCACCTTCCGCACCGGATTGTCCACATTGGTGTCCACCAAGCACACCGACTGCCACGTCCCCAACGCCATCCGCCCACCCAGCACCGGAACCGTCGCATACGGCGGCAACAACGCGGGCAACACATGGTCCCGCCCGTGCCCTGGCGAGCCATGCCGATGCCGCCACCGATCGTCCTTCGGCAACAACTCCCGCAGCGCGGCCAACAGGTCGTCCTCGCTGCCCGCCCCGGCCTCCAACACCGCCAGGCCCGCCGTCGCGTGCGGCACCCACACGTGCAACAGCCCGTCGCGCCCACCAGCATCCGTCAGGAACCGCTCGCACTCGGCCGTGAGGTCGTAGACCACCTCGACCGACCCGGTCCGGATCTCGATCTCCTCAGTCAACACCCCTTGCACGCTACCGATCCCGGCCTAAGGTCGCGTTCGTGCGCCCCACCCCAGAACACAGGTTCGATGCACCGCCCGGCTACCTGAACACCGCCAGCATCGGCATCCCACCCGCCTTCGTAGCCGACGCCGTCAGCGACTCCATCACCCGCTGGCGCACCGGCGCCGACGCCGCCCCGGACTTCGACGAGCACGTGGCCCAAGCCCGCGCCGGCTTCGCCGCCCTCGTCGGTGTCCCACCGGAGCAGGTCGCCAGCGGCGCCAGCGTGTCTCAGTTGGTGGCTTTGGTCGCGGGCAGCATCCCCGACGGCACCCGGGTGCTCACCGTGTCCGACGACTTCACCAGCGTCACGTTCCCCTTCGCGGCCCAGGCCCATCGCGGTATCACCGTCACCGAGATCGAACTCGAGAAGCTCGCGTCCACTGTGGACCAAGCCGACCTGATCGCGGTCAGTCTCGTGCAGTCGGCCACGGGCGCCGTGCTCGACACAAGCGTCCTCCGCGAGGCGACTTCAGCCGCAGGCGTCCCGGTGCTGCTTGACGTCAGTCAGGCGGCCGGTTGGCTGCCGCTCTCGCTCGACTGGGCAGACTGGGTCGTGGGCGCCGCCTACAAGTGGCTGCTGTCGCCCCGTGGCGCGGCGTGGCTGGCCGTGCGACCGGACGCGCTTGAGCGCACGCGTCCGCTGGCCGCTAACTGGTACGCCGGAGAGGACCCTTGGGCCTCGATCTACGGACTGCCGTTGCGGTTGGCGAGCGATGCTCGACGTCTTGACCTGTCACCAGCGTGGCTTGCCCAAGTGGGTGCCGCGGCCGCGATTCCTTGGCTGGCAGGGCTGGACTTGGGCGCGGTTCGCGATCATTGCCTGGGGCTTGCCAACGCTGTGCGCCGTGGGCTTGAGCTTCCTGAGGGCGGGTCAGCGATCACCTCTCTTGCCCTCTCGACGGACCAGATCGGGCGATTGCGCGCGGCGGGAGTGCGGTTCAGCATGCGGGCGGGCAGGGCGCGTTTGTCTTTTCACCTCTACAACACCGCGGCTGACGTTGATCTGGTGTTGGACGCGCTCACGTAGTTCGAGCGCCCCATCTGCCGGCTCGAGCTGCGGCGTGGGTGAGCTTCCTGCCCGGAGCCATGCGTGACGTCGGTTCCTGGTCTCGGCGCGGCAGGGGGATGGGGCCGGGCGAGGCGATGGCGGCCGGGGTGTGGGTGGCTGCCGCACGAAGCGGCGGGAGGTCGATCACGGACGAGCGGGCACCGCTGACGCGGTGCTTGGGCGTGGCGTGGCGGTTGGGGTGGCGTGGGCGCATGCGGGCGCCCAGCCAGCTGGGGATCGTGCGGGATTTGGTGTGTCGCATCGTGCTGAGTTGGCGGCTGCACAAGGTGACCAGTGCCTCGGCCCGGCGTTCGGATTTCGGGGTTGGCGCCTTGCCGGTTGGCGTGGGCATGACGGTGTTCAGCGCCTCTTGCAGGGTCGCACCGCCGGGCTGGTCCAACCTGCCGTGCAGGGTGACGGTGCCGTCCTCGTAGGTGCGGATGGCCAGGCGGCCGCGTTCAGGCTGATCCTGGGCAGTGCCTCGGCGGGTGGTGGTGTGCTCCCTGCGGACTTGCCGGACGTGTTCGCGGAAGCGGCTCGCGTCGAGGGTTCGGGCTGTTGTCAGCAGGTCCGGCAGTGCGGCGGTGAACGCGGTGGCCCCGATTCCCACGCGGGTCCGGGCGAGCAGGCTTACGTGGGGATAAGGAAGTTCGCCTTCGGTGAACAGAGTGGCGACCTTGGGGAGCTCGCGGAGTTGCCGGGCGACGCAGACCCGTTGAGACGCCTCGGATCCGGTCATCCGCAATTCGCCGACCAACCAAGATCGCATCGAAGTGTGGCGGTCGAGCTTGTAGTCGGCGCGGGCGTCGGCCTCGCCGATGGTGCGGCTGAACTCGGCTTGGAGCCGGGTGAGCTGCCGCCACTGGTCGCGGAGTTGTTTTCGCAGGTCAGTCGTCATGCGCTCGACGCTAGGGGGAGGGACCGACATTTTTCGAGCTGGGGAGGGGGTGGATTTTGCGGAATCACTCAGGTCGGTGAACGTTGCCGCGGTGGCTTTCGGTGGTCTGGGGTGGACCACAATGGTGGAGGGCATGCCCGTGCGCCGTGTCGCAGTTGTCCTTGCCCTTGTCAGCGTTCTTGTCCCGGTTGGATCCGCGCAGTCGCGTCCGCAGCCAGTCGAAGTCGTAGATGCCCGGACCGAGTACTCGTCGACGTTCGCCAACCCTGATGGCTCCCGAACGCTGGTGCTGCACACCGGGCCGGTTCATGTTCGGGACGGCGCTGGTTGGCGGCCGGTCGATCTCACGTTGCGGGCGGGCGCGGACGGGCGGGTCGAGCCGGTGGCGCATCCGCGGCGGTTGAGCCTCGGTGGGCAGGGGAGCACGGAGCTGGCGCGAATGGTGGACGGGCAGACTCGGTTCAGCCGAGCGTGGCCGACGCCGCTGCCGGCCCCGGTGCTGGCGGGCAATCGCGCCACCTACCCCGGCGCGCGGCCTGGTGAGGACCTGGTGGTGACGGTGACGCGCAGTGGCTTCACCCAGCGTCTGGTGCCCAGTGGCGGAACGGCGACGCTGACGGTGGCGAGCGAACGTGCCGAGAGCGAGGCGTCGGATGTGGTTGCCGAGCCGGCGAGTGTGTCGCTGGGGCCGGTATTGGACACCTACGTGCAGAGCAACATTCTGACCGCGCCGATGGGGCACCAGCCGGACATCCGGGTCGGGACGTTCGACGGGACGATCGTGGCGCGGTCGTTTCTCAGCTGGCAGTTGGCGGAGCTGCGGGGCAAGCAGGTCCGGCGAGCGGAGCTGAAGCTGTGGAACTGGCACTCGTGGTCTTGTCAGGCTCGAGCCTGGCAGGTGTGGGAGACCGGGGCCGCTGACGCGAAGACCGCTTGGAGCAGGCAGCCGGCGTGGTTGCGGCAGGTGGCCGGTTCGACGAAGACCCTGGGGCACTCGGCGAGTTGCCCGGATGGTGCCGTCGAGGTGGAGCTGACCGGGCTGGTACGTGAGTGGGCTCGTGGCGGTGCTGAGCTGGGTGGGCTGGGTTTGCGGGCTGAGAACGAAGCCGACGTGTTCGGGTGGAAGAAGTGGTCGGCGAGTGAGGCCAGCGAGGGACGGCCGCCTCGGCTGGAAGTGACCTACCAGCACGGATAATCACAATTGACCACTCGGTTCGTGGTCCCGGGCGGATGCGGTTACGGTGAGAGACCGTGTCGGAGCATCTGTCATCCGGACCGGTGAGGGAACTGTCGGACCCGCGGCGCGGGGGCGGTACCTCGCAGTTGTCGGCTGTGTCTTTTGGGATGGACGGGGGTCACTCGCTCGTGGGGGAGCCGGGGACGCCCTCGCTCGCTGAGCGGCCGGTGGTCAACTACGCGATCAAGGGCCTTGGGCTGGTCGGGGTGGCCATTCTGTCCGGGTTGCTGTGGCTGGCTTTCCAGCCTTCGTTGGTGGCGGGCACGCCGACCACGCCGCCTGGGGTGCCGGCGTACCAGTTCGCGGCGCATGCTGAGCACCGGGACGCCGACTGCGGGAAGCGGGCCTACGGGGCTGTCGCGGAGTTCCTGGCGAAGTCCTCCTGCCAGCAGGTGGTCCGGTCGCTGCACACGACGAGCACCGCGGACGGGACCAAGGTGGTGGTGTCCGTGGCCGTGGTGCGTATGGCGGACAGCAAGGACGCGGTGGAGTTGAACCGGCTCGCGTCGCGGGACAAGACCGGCAACATCGCCGACCTGCTCCGCGACGGCTACACCGTGCCGGACGGGCCACGGAAGCTGACCGGGGCGGGCTACGCCTCCAGGGTCAGCGGTTCCGTGGTCACCATCGTCGAGTCGGACTTCTTCACCGAGGGCCGGGCGGATGTCGAGCTGCTCAAGGCGATTAGCACCGACGCGTTGCGGTTTGGCGCGATCATGAGCTGAGCGCGCCAACAGCGCTGCGCGCAGGGCCCTCCGGCGGTTAGCTGGCTGAGCGCGGTGCGCGCCTTCCGTCGCGGCTCAGGGCTGGCCGGGGAACGGCACGGTGAGTGGTGTCGCACCACCGGCCTTGCGCCACCGGGTCGCGCGGACCGCGGCCGAGGTCAGGGCATCCAGGCTGGTGCGGCGCAGGTTCGCGTCCGTGGTGCGTTCCAGCACCGCGCGCCACGCGCCAGCGGTGTCGGTTTCGGCGGTGACCAGCAGCGTGATGGCCGTCGGCTGGTCGGTGACCGGCTGCGGTGGGGCGTAGGCGGGTTCGGCCGGCACCGGGGTGGCGCCGACGTCACGGAGCAGGCGCTCGGTGGCGTCGCGGCGGGCCCGGTGCTGCGTCGCGCCGTCGCGGAGCGCGTTCTGCTGCGCGTCCTTCACGAACGCCGTGGCCAGGCCGTAGGCCCAGTCCGCGGCGTGTTCGGCGGCCAGGGCGCGCTGCAGGGCGGCGAGCGCTTCCGGCTCCATCGTGGCAGTCGAACCGCTCGGCTGTGGCGAGGTCATGCCAGCACCTCCCGCAGGCTCGCGCAGCAGGCGGCGACCGAGCCGACCAGGCCCGCGCGGTACGGCGGCAGGCCGGCGACCAGGCCCGCGGCCTCCTTCTCCGCAGCGGCAACCGCCTCCCGCAGCGCGGTCAGCGCGGCGTTCTGCTGCCCGGCCACCGGGGGCGGGGCCGCGCTCGTCGGCGCGCCCGAGGCCGTGCTGGAGGCGCGGGCGGGGCGAGCCCGGTCCAGCTCCTTCCGCAGGGCCTGGACGTGGTGCAGGCGGTCACCGGCCACGGCGTCGGCCTGCGCGGCCAGGCCCTGGTGCGCGGCCGCGGTGGCCTTGGCCAGGGCGGTGTCCGCCTGGGCCCGGGTGAGCAGCGCCTCCAGGGGATCGGCTTGCTCAGGGGCCGGTTCGGGGGTGCACGCGCTGGCCAGCGGCAGCGCCGTCACGGCGAGTGCGCCGGCCAGCAGCACCCGGCGGCGGCCGATACGCGGGAGGACGATGGTCACACCGAGTCATCCTGCCAGGCCGCCGACCAGGGCCGCGGAACCGCACACTCGGCGACTCAACCGAACGAGGGGTGATCGTCTGGACCCGGGCACCTCCTCCGACGAGATACGCTGAGCAACCTCGGCCGGTGAAGTGCAGCACCGGACGCGGGACGGCCCTTGCCATCTGCGGTCGCCGTCGCAGCCCTCTGCACCGCAGACAAGGAGTGACCACGTGTCCAGCGCGCCGCGCGACGAGCTCGTCGCCCAGCTCGAACCCCTCGTGCGGGAAACCGTGCACGAGGTGGGCTTCGAGCTGGAGGAGCTCGACATCCGGCAGGCGGGACGGCGTCGGCTGGTCAGGGTGGTCGTCGACTCCGACGACGGCATCGGGCTGGACGAGATCGCCAAGGTGTCCCGGTCGGTGTCGGCCACCCTTGACGCCCACGACGCGATCCTGGCCAGCGCCTACACCCTCGAGGTCACCTCGCCGGGCATCGACCGCCCGCTGACCCACCCGCGCCACTGGCGGCGCAACCGGCTCCGGCTGGTGAAGGTGCGCCCGTTGGAGGGCGCCGAGTACGTCGGCCGGGTCGGTCCCGCCGACGAGCACGACACCGGCGGCGTGGTGCTGCTGGTGGACGGCGAGCTGCGCACGGTCGCCTACCGCGAGATGGCCAAGGCCGTCGTCGAGGTGGAGTTCCGCCAGCCGCCCGCCGAAGACCTGATCAAGCTGGACCGTTGCCAGGGCACGGACGCATCGAAGGAGGAGTCGAAGTGAACGTCGATATCGCCGCACTCCGGGCAATCGAACGGGACAAGGACATCCCTTTCGAGACCGTCCTGGAAGCCATCGAGACCGCGCTGCTCACCGCGTACAAGCACACCGACGGGCACGCCCCGCACGCCAGGGTCGACATCGACCGCAAGACCGGCATGGTGCGGGTGCTGGCGCAGGACCTCGCGCACGACGGGTCGATCGCCCAGGAGTGGGACGACACCCCTGAGGGCTTCGGCCGGATCGCCGCGACCACCGCGCGCCAGGTCATCCTGCAGCGGCTGCGCGACGCCGAGCACGAGAAGACCTTCGGCGAGTTCGCGGCCAAGGAGAACGAGCTCATCGCCGGGGTGGTGCAGCGCGACGCGCGGGCCAACTCGCGCGGCATGGTCGTGGTGCAGATCGGCGACACCGAGGGCGTGCTGCCCCCGGCCGAGCAGGTGCCCGGCGAGGACTACCAGCACGGCAACCGGATCAAGTGCTACGTGGTCGGCGTCTCCCGCGGCATGCGCGGCCCGCAGATCACCCTCTCCCGCACCCACCCGCACCTGGTGCGCCGGCTGTTCGCGCTGGAGGTCCCGGAGATCGCCGACGGCACCGTCGAGATCGCCGCGGTCGCCCGCGAGGCCGGCCACCGCTCCAAGATCGCGGTGCGCTCCACCGTGCCCGGGGTGAACGCCAAGGGCGCGTGCATCGGGCCGATGGGCGCTCGGGTGCGCAACGTGATGAGCGAGCTGTTCGGGGAGAAGATCGACATCGTCGACTACTCCGAGGACCCCGCGACCTTCGTCGGGAATGCCCTCTCGCCCGCCAAGGTTGTCTCCGTTCGGGTGGTCGACGAGCGGGCGAAGACGGCCCGGGTGGTCGTGCCGGACTTCCAGCTCTCCCTCGCCATCGGCAAGGAGGGCCAGAACGCCAGGCTCGCCGCGCGGCTCACCGGCTGGCGGATCGACATCCGCAGCGACGCGGACCCCGCCGGACCTGCGGCGGGGGCGGCGGCGGCCGGTGCTACGGCATCCGGTTCGGCTGACGGAGCCTGAAGCGTTAGACTCTACTTTGGCGCAACGCTGGGGAGCGGTTTTCGTGCACGAAGGTCCGGTTCGGACGTGTGTCGGATGCCGGTCCCGGGCGTTGGCCCGTGAGCTGCTGCGACTGGTGGTCGATAACGACTCGCTCGTTGTCGATCTTCGGCGTAGGTTGCCCGGTAGGGGAGCGTGGTTGCACCCCGACCCGGAATGCCTGCGCCTGGCTGAGCGGCGTCGAGCGTTCCCGCGTGCGTTGCGCGTTCCGGGACCGGTCGACGCGGTCGAGGTCAGGAACCACCTGGAACAGCACGCTTGAGAATCTCCACCGACGCGAGGACCTCTCGAGTCATGTCCGGAACAAGGAAGCAGGTCGACCCGTCATGAGTCAGCCGTGAAGCTGAAGCCATGAGCGCGTTTCGACGGTAGGCGAGGTCGAGCGGGATTGCCGCTTGGCCTCCAGATAAGGAGACCAGTGCCAGGCAAGGCCCGTGTGCACGAGCTCGCTAAGGAGCTCGGAGTCACCAGCAAGGAAGTGCTGAACAAGCTCAAGGAGCTTGGCGAGTTCGTCAAGTCCGCGTCGTCCACCGTGGAAGCCCCCGTCGCCCGCAGGCTTCGGGACTCCCTGGGCGCCACCGACAGTCCGAAGCGCTCCGCTCCGCGACCCACGCCGCCCGCTTCCCGTCCGTCACCGACCGATGTGAAGCCCAAGTCCGCCGAGCAGCCCCGGCCGGCCGCCCCGGCGCCCGGTCCGGCCGCGACGCCGGGTCGTCCCGGCCCTGGCCCCAAGCCCGGTCCGCGCCCGCCGGCCCCCAAGCCGGCCGAGCAGGCCCCGGCCCCCGCGGCGGCGGCCGCTCCGGCGGCGGCTCCCGCGCCGTCGGCCCCCAAGCCCGCACAGCCGAAGCCGGCCCCCAAGGTCGAGCAGCCGCGGGTGGAACAGCCCAAGGTCGAGCAGCCGAAGGCCGACGCGCCCCGGTCCGACCAGCCCAAGACCGACCGGCCCTCGGCAAGCCGTCCCGGACCCGGACCCGGACCGCGCCCCGGCCCCAAGCCGGCGCCGGACGCCGGTGTGGTGCCGCCGAAGCCGCAGTCCCCGAAGCCCGGTCCGCGCGCGCCGCGTCCCGGCAACAACCCGTTCGGTGTCGGCGCCGGTGCGCCGCCCGCACGTCCTTCCGGCCCGCGTCCCGGCACGCCGGGCGCCATGCCGCCCCGGCCGAGCGACTCGCGGCCCGGCGACGGGCGTCCCGCGGCCGCGCCGCGTGGTGACCGGCCCGCTCCGGGCAGTGGTGGCCCGCGCCCGACTCCGGGCAACATGCCGCCTCGGCCCAACCCGGGCATGATGCCCCCCCGCCCCGCACGGCCTGCTGGTCCCGGCGGCGGTGGCCGCGGTGGCCAGGGTGGTCCCGGCGGCGGCCGTGGCGGCCCCGGTGGCGGCGCTGGCCGTCCCGGTGGTGGCGGCGGTGGCGGTGGCTTCCGCGGTGGCCCCGGTGGTGGCGGTGGCGGCGCTGGCCGTCCCGGTGGTGGCGGCGGCGGTGGCGGTGGCTTCCGCGGCGGTCCCGGTGGCGGCGGTGGCGGTGGCGGTTTCCGCGGCGGCCCTGGTGGCGGTCCCGGTGGCGCGCCCGCCGGTGGCGGCGGTGGCTTCCGCGGTCGTCCGGGTGGTCCCGGTGGCCGTGGCGGTGCCGCGGGTGCCTTCGGCCGTCCCGGTGGTCCGGCTCGCCGTGGTCGCAAGTCCAAGCGCCAGAAGCGCCAGGAGTTCGACAACATGCAGGCCCCGTCCATCGGCGGCGTGCGCCTGCCGAAGGGCAGCGGCGAGGCCATCCGGCTTCCCCGTGGCGCCTCGCTGACGGACTTCGCCGAGAAGATCGGCGCCAACCCGGCCGCGCTGGTGCAGGTGCTGTTCCACCTCGGTGAGATGGTCACCGCGACCCAGTCCGTCTCCGACGAGGTGCTCGAGCTCCTCGGCTCGGAGATGAACTACCAGGTCCAGGTCGTCAGCCCGGAGGAAGAGGACCGCGAGCTGCTGTCCTCCTTCGCGATCACCTACGGCGAGGACGCCGGTGACGAGGAAGACCTCGTCATCCGCCCGCCGGTGGTGACCGTCATGGGTCACGTCGACCACGGTAAGACCCGACTGCTGGACACGATCCGCAAGGCCAACGTGCACGAGGGCGAGGCAGGCGGCATCACCCAGCACATCGGCGCCTACCAGGTGCTGACCCAGCTGGAAGGCAACGACCGGCTCATCACCTTCATCGACACCCCTGGTCACGAGGCGTTCACCGCCATGCGTGCCCGTGGTGCGAACTCCACCGACATCGCGGTGATCGTGGTCGCCGCGGACGACGGTGTGATGCCGCAGACGGTGGAGGCGATCAACCACGCCCAGGCGGCCAACGCGCCGATCGTGGTCGCGGTCAACAAGATCGACAAGGAGGGGGCGAACCCCGCCAAGATCCGCCAGCAGCTCACCGAGTACGGGCTGGTCGCCGAGGAGTACGGCGGCGAGACCATGTTCGTGGACATCTCCGCGCGCCAGGCCATCAACATCGACGGTCTGCTCGAGGCGATCCTGCTCACCGCGGACGCCTCGCTGGACCTGCGGGCCAACCCGGCCATGGAGGCCCAGGGTGTCGCGATCGAGGCGCACCTCGACCGCGGCCGCGGCCCGGTGGCCACCGTGCTGGTCCAGCGCGGCACGCTGCGCGTGGGTGACTCGATCGTGGCCGGTGACGCCTACGGCCGAGTCCGCCGCATGGTCGACGAGCACAACGTGGACGTCACCGAGGCGACTCCGTCGCGTCCGGTGCAGGTCATCGGTCTGACCTCGGTGCCGGGTGCGGGTGACACCTTCCTGGTGGTCGAGGAGGACCGGGTCGCCCGGCAGATCGCCGAGCGCCGCCAGGCCCGCATCCGCAACGCCCAGAACGCGGCGAAGCGGAAGCGGATCAGCCTGGAGGACCTGGACTCCGCGCTGAAGGAGACCAACCGCCTCAACCTGATCATCAAGGGCGACAACTCCGGTACCGTCGAGGCGCTGGAAGCCGCTCTGATGAAGATCGAGGTCGGCGACGACGTCCAGCTGCACGTCGTGCACCGCGGCGTCGGTGGTGTCACCGAGAGCGACATCAACCTGGCCACCGCGGAGAACACCATCGTCCTGGGCTTCAACGTCCGGGCCGAGGGCCGGGCCACCGAGCTGGCCAACCGCGAGGGTGTGGAGATCCGGTACTACACCGTGATCTACCAGGCGATCGACGAGATCGAGCAGGCCCTCAAGGGCATGCTCAAGCCGGAGTACGAAGAGATCCAGCTGGGCCGCGCCGAGATCCGCGACGTGTTCAAGTCCTCCAAGGTCGGCACCATCGCGGGTTGCATGGTGCTCTCCGGGGAGATCAAGCGGAACACCAAGGCCCGGCTCCTCCGCGACAACAACGTCATCGCGGAGAACCTGCCGATCTCGACGCTGCGCCGGTTCAAGGATGACGTCACCGAGGTCCGCGAGGGCTTCGAGTGCGGTCTGACGCTCGGCAACTACTCCGATCTCAAGGTCGAGGACATCATCGAGACCTACGAGATGCGGGAGAAGCCGCGCAACTGAGGTTGTGGCGGGCCCGGACCGACCCCAGGTCGGCCCGGGCCCGTACCCATCGACTTACCCACTGGTGATGCCATTTGTACGTCGGGTCGTTGGAACTCGACATCCTGCTCGGCGACGTGCATTCGCTGAAGCAGAAGCGGTCGCTGGTCCGTCCGGTGATCGCCGAGATCCGCCGCAAGTTCGAGGTGTCCGCCGCCGAAGCCGGCCATCTGGACCTGCATCGCCGTGCCCTGGTCGGGGTGGCCCTGGTGGCCGCGGACCCCGGGCACGTCCGGGACGTGCTCGACGCCTGTGAGCGGCTGGTCGCCGCCCGGCCCGAGCTGGAGCTGCTGTCGGCGCGCCGGCGGGTGCATGGCCCGGAAGACGAGTAACAGAGAAGGCAAGACCCGAGAAAGGGAGTGAGCGCCGTGGCCGACCAGGCCCGCGCCCGCAGGCTGGCCAAGCGGATCGCCCAGATCGTGGCCTCCGCGATTGAGCACCAGATCAAGGACCCGCGACTGGCGAAGGTGACGATCACCGACGCCAAGGTGACCGGAGACCTGCGCGACGCCACCGTGTACTACACCGTCCTCGGCGACACCGTGGACTCGCCGCCGGACCTCGCCAGTGCCGCGGCCGCACTCGCCAGCGCGACCGGTGTGCTCCGGTCATTGGTCGGGCAGGGCACCGGGGTGCGGTTCACCCCGACGCTGGCCTTCATCGCCGACACCGTGCCGGACACGGCGCGGCAGATGGACGAGCTGCTGGCCAAGGCCAGGGAGGCCGACGCCGAGGTCGCGCGCATCGCCTCCGGGGCCAGCCCCGCCGGTGACGCCGACCCGTACCGCGCACCGCGCGATGCGGACGAGGACGAGGCGGACGAGCCGGCTGACGGTGAGCTTCGCCACCGCTGAACAGCGCGGATATCGCCGGAAGGCATGGACGTGACCTGGGGTTGTGGGCGAGGCTGACTCCCTGAGGTCAGCTTAAGCAGCAGGACTGTCGCGGAGGTGAGCGCCCTGGCCGGCGAACGTGGAGCGATGGCCCCACCCGAGCTCGAGGTGGCGGCGGCCGCCCGGCTGCTGGCCGACGCGACTGACGTCACCCTGCTCGGACACGTGAACCCGGACGCGGACGCCCTCGGCAGCGCCCTTGCCCTCGGTCTTGCCCTGCACCGCCTGGGCAAGACCGTCCGGGTGTCCTTCTCCGCACCGGACCGCGCGCCCGAGGCCCTGGTCGCACTCGACACCGCGCACCTGCTGGTCCCGCCGTCGCAGGTGCCCGAACTGCCGCCGGTGCTGGTCGCCATGGACACCGGCAGCCTCGCTCGCCTGGGCTGGCTGGGCGAACGGGTGCCGCGGATCATCGCCGAGGGCGGACACGTCGTGGTCATCGACCACCACGCCTCGAACACCCGCTACGGCACCCACCACATCGTCGACGACCGCGCCGAGTCGACCACGGTCCTGGTCCTCCGCCTCCTGGACGAAATGGGCGTCGACCTGGACCCCGACATCGCCCGCTGCCTGTACGCCGGCCTGGTCACCGACACCAGCTCATTCCGCCGAGCCCGCCCCCAGACCCACGAGCTGGCCGCGCGCCTGCTCGCGGCGGGCGTGGACGCCGAGGCGACCGCCCGCCCGCTGATGGACCACCACCCGTTCGCCTGGCTGGGCATGCTGTCGACCGTGCTGGGCGGCGCTCAGCTGGAACCGGACGGCGCGCGCGGCTTCGGACTGGTGCACGCGGTGGTGCGGTTGCGCGACGTGGCGGGCCTGCGCAGCGAGGACGTGGACAGCATCGTCGACGTGGTGCGCAGCACCGCCGAGGCCGAGGTCGCGGTCGTGATCAAGGAGACCGGCGACCAGGAGTGGTCGCTGTCGATGCGTGCGGTCACCAGGGTCAACGTGGGCGCGGCGGCGCAGGCGCTGGGCGGCGGCGGGCACCGGTTGGCGGCGGGCTGCACCATGCGCGGATCGCTGGAACAGGTGCTCGACGAGGTGCGCGCGGCACTGAACGCGGCTCCGTTGCTGTAGCCGAGCGGAGACGGACGCGGCGCAGGGGCTGATGGGATCCGGCTTGCCGCGATGGTCGGCATGCGGCGCGCGTGCGAACACCGCGGTTGTGCGCAATGCCGGGCCGAAGCTGCGCGACCCGCCTGGAGCCGCGAGGACCGCCAGCAGGAGCTTCGCTGGGCCGATGCCGATGCCGATGCCGATGCCGATGCCGATGGCTGGTGACTGGTGGCGACGCCGGGGCTGACGCTGGGTGGGCATGGCGGCATCGCAAGCTGGCGCGGTTTCGTGGTCGCTGGGCGCTGCGTGAGACTGCGGTGTGCGGGAGCTTCACGCTGCCCCGTTGCTCTTTCTTTGGGAATTTTCGCTGATCAGGTGCGCTGGCGGGCGCGGAAGGCCGCCACGTGGACGCGGTTGGCGCAGCGGGCGGAGCAGAAGCGTTTGGCGCGGTTTGTCGAGGTGTCGACGAAATAGGTGGCGCAGTCCTCGGCGGCGCAGTGACCCCAGCGGTCCAGGCCGTGGCGGACTACTGCCTGGGCCAGGCCCCAGGCGGCGGCCGCGGCGACTTCCTGGGCCGGTGGGGCGTCGTGTTCGGCGACGTGGATGTGCCAGTTGGGGACCTCCTCGCCGTCACCGTGGCCGGACAGGCGTGGGCGTGGCGGGTGCGCGGTCAGGAGGGTGTTCACCCTGTTCAGGACGGCATCGGGATCGTTGTTGACGGCGGCTGCCAGTGCCTGGCGGAGGGCGGTGGCGACGGTGCGGAGGGCGTCCAGGTCGGCCTCGGTGGTGCGGTCGGCCCACCAGGGCTCGTCGTGCAGGGCGGCGCGGAGGTCGGTCAGGTTGTCCAGGCTCGCGTTGGCGAGGCGGAGGGCCACGTCGAGGTAATCGGCGTTGTCCATTGTCGGTCCTTACGTCTACGCTGCCGGATGTCAGGGGCCAAATCGCTATCAGCACCTTACCGGGAGGTTGGCGTGGAGCAGGTTCCGCTGCGGAGGGTGCTCTCGTTGGCGCTGCCCGCGTTGCTGGTGCTCGCCGCGGAACCGCTCTACCTGCTGGTCGACACCGCGGTGGTCGGGCGGCTGGGCGCGGTGCCGCTGGCCGCGCTCGCGGTGGGCGGCGTGGTGCTCGCACAGGTGTCGACGCAGCTGACCTTCCTCTCCTACGGGACCACCGCGCGGGCCGCTCGCCTGCATGGGGCCGGGCGACGGGTGGAGGCGGTCGCCGAGGGCGTGCAGGCGACCTGGCTGGCGCTGCTGCTGGGGGCGGTGCTGGTGCTGCTCGGACAGCTGTTCGCCGGGCCGGTGGCGCGGGTGCTCGCGGGGGAGGGGCCGATCGCGGACTCGGCCGTCTCCTGGCTGCGGATCGCGCTGTTCGGGGCACCGTTGATCCTGGTCACGATGGCGGGCAACGGCTGGATGCGTGGCGTGCAGGACACCGCGCGGCCGATGCGCTTCGTGCTGTTCGGCAACGCGCTCTCCGCCGTGCTGTGCCCGGTGTTCGTGCACGGCCTCGGCGAGTTCGACGGCTGGGGCCTGGAGGGGTCCGCGATGGCCAACGTGCTCGCGCAGGCCGTCTCCGCGGTGCTGTTCCTGCGCGCGCTGGCGGTGGAGCGGGTGCCGTTGCGGCCGCACTGGCGGAGCATGGCCGCGCAGCTCGGGCTTGGCCGGGACCTGGTGCTGCGCAGCCTGGCCTTCCAGGCTTGCTTCGTCTCGGCGGCCGCGGTGGCGGCGCGGACCTCGGCGGCGACCGCGGGGGCGCATCAGGTGGTGTTGCAGCTGTGGACGTTCCTGGCGCTGGTGCTCGACTCGTTGGCCATCGCCGCGCAATCGTTGGTCGGGGCGGAGCTGGGGGCCGGCCGGGCGGGGCGGGCTCGGGCGCTGGCAGGGCAGATGACCCGGTACGGGCTGGTGTTCGGTATCGCGCTCGGGGTGCTGTTCGCGGCGTTGTCCGGGGTGCTGCCGCAGGTGTTCACGCCGGATGCCGGGGTGCTCGCCGAGGTGCCGCACGCCTGGTGGTTCTTCGTGGTGTTGCAGCCGGTGGCGGGGGTGGTGTTCGCGCTGGACGGGGTGCTGCTCGGAGCGGGGGACGCGGCGTTCCTGCGCACCGCGACGCTTTTGTCAGCGGCGCTCGGTTTCCTGCCGCTGGTGTGGGCGTCGATGGCCTTCGGGTGGGGTCTGCTCGGAATCTGGACGGGGCTCACCGCGTTCATGTTGTTGCGGCTGGCCGCGGTGTTGTGGCGGGCCGGCAACGGGCGCTGGGCGGTGGTCGGCGCCGTGCGCGACTGAGCGCGCTCGTGGGCCTGTGGGACAGCACACGTCTCAGCTTGATAACGCCAACGAGTGATCATCCGATGTCTAGAGTGGGCCAGCGTCGGCCGCACTCTTTCCCTGACTTCGCATCGTGATTTCTGCTGTTCTCTGGAGGGTTTTCTTGTCGGCCGAGCGTGCCCGCCGTCAGGCATGGCTGGTCTGGTCCATCGCGGTAATGGTGTACGTGGCCGCTGTCTTCCACCGCACGTCACTCGGGGTCGCCGGACCCCAGGCCGCCGAGCGCTTCGGCGTCGGCCCGGCCGCGCTCGGGGTGTTCACCGTGCTGCAGATCGGCGTCTACGCCGCCATGCAGATCCCCACCGGCCTGCTGGTCGACCGGTTCGGACCGCGCCGGGTGCTCGCCGTGGCCGCGCTGCTCATCGGCGCCGGGCAGATGCTGTTCGCGCTCGCCGAGACCTACCCGCTCGCGCTCACCGCCCGCGCCGTGCTCGGCTGCGGCGACGCGATGACCTGGGTCAGCCTGCTCCGCCTGATCGCCGGGCACTTCCCCGCGCGCAAGTACGCCGTGGTGGTCTCGGTCTCCGCCGCGCTCGGCGGCGCCGGCAACCTGGCCTCGACCGTGCCGCTGACCATGCTGCTCGACAACGTCGGCTGGACCCTGACCTTCCTGGTCGCGGGCGGTCTGACCACCGCCTACGCCGTGCTGGCCGGCACCAGGCTGCGCGATGTGCCCGCTGGCGCGCCCGCACCGGCGGGCGAGCCCGTGCCGCTGCGCGCGGTCGGCCGGTCCGTGGCCGCGGCCTGGCGGATCCCGGGCACCCGGCTGGGGTTCTGGGTGCACTTCTCCACCATGTTCGCCCCGGCCGTGCTCGGCCTGCTCTGGGGCTACCCGTACCTGACCGAGGCGCAGGGGCTGAGTCCGCACGTGGCCAGCGCCATGCTCGGGGTGCTGGTGCTCGGCGCGATCGTCGGCGGGCCGCTGTTCGGCTCGCTCATCGGCCGTCGGCCGGAGCTGCGGATGCCGCTGGTGGTGGGCTTCCTCGGCGGCGCGGTGCTGACCTGGGCGGTGCTGCTGGGCTGGCCGGGCGGACAACCGCCGATCGTGCTCGTCGCGCTCGCCCTGGTGGTGCTCTCGCTGGGCGGACCGGCCTCCACCGTCGCCTTCGCGCTGGCCCGCGACTACAACTCGCTGCGCACCGTCGGCACGGCGACCGGCCTGGTCAACGTGGGCGGCTTCACCGCGACCACGATCGCCGCGCTCAGCGTCGGGCTGCTGCTCGAGCTCGCCGCGCCGCTCGGCTCCGCCGGCAAGTTCCAGGTCGCGCTCTCGGCGATCCTGCTGGTGCTGCTGTTCGGCACCTGGCGGACCGCGGTGTGGTGGCGGCGTGCTCGCGCGGTGGTGCTCGCCGCGGCCGCGCGGGGCGAGGAGGTGCCGGTCCAGCTGCGCGCACGCCGCTGGGACGACCTCGCCGCCGTGCCCGTGCCGGCCGCTGCCTAGGATCGCGCCTCGTGACCCGAGCTGAACGCGCCTCACGTCCCCCCGTGCCACCCGGTCTTGTCGTGGTGGACAAGCCGAGCGGGATGACCTCCCACGACGTCGTCGCGCGGGTGCGCCGGATCATGGGCACCCGCAAGGTCGGGCACGCGGGCACGCTCGACCCGATGGCCACCGGCGTGCTCGTGCTCGGCATCGAGCGCGCGACCAAGCTGCTCGGCCACCTCGCCCTGGACACCAAGGCCTACCTGGCCTGCATCCGCCTCGGCGCGGCCACCACCACCGATGACGCCGAGGGCGAGGTGACCTCGGCCGCCGACGCCTCCGCGGTGTCCGAGGACGCGGTGCGCGCGGAGATCGCCAAGCTCACCGGCGACATCCTGCAGGTGCCCAGCTCGGTCAGTGCGGTCAAGATCGACGGCCAGCGGGCCTACGCGCGGGTGCGCGCGGGCGAGGAGGTCGTGCTGGAGCCGCGGCCGGTCACCGTGGCCCGCTTCGACCTGCTCAACCTGCGCCGCGAGGGTGAGTTCACCGACCTCGACGTGCTGGTCGAGTGCTCCTCCGGCACCTACGTACGCGCGCTGGCCCGCGACATCGGCCGTGAGCTGGGTGTGGGTGGGCACCTCAACGCGCTGCGCCGCACCAGGGTCGGTCCGTTCGGCCTGGCCGTGGCGCGCACGCTGGAGAAGCTGGAGGAGCAGCCGCAGCTGAGCCTGGACCTGGACGCCGCGGTCGCCACCGCCTTCCCCCGCTGCGACGTCGACGCGGGCGCCGCCGCCGCGCTCGCGCACGGCGGCGCGCTGCCCGCGGCGGGCATTGACGGCACCTACGGGGTGTTCGCGCCGTCCGGGAAGGTGATCGCGCTCGCCAAGGACAACGCGGGCCGGGCCAAGCCGCTCGTGGTGCTCGCCCCGTCCGGCTGACGATCACGGGGCACCGTAGGCTCGCCTCGTGCAACGGTGGCGCGGACTGGACAACCTGCCCGGAGGCTGGGGACGCTGTGTGCTGACCGTCGGGGTTTTCGACGGCGTGCACCGCGGTCACCAGCAGCTCATCGCCCGAGCCGTCGAGCTGGCCAGGGAACGCGGCCTGCCCAGCGTGGTGATGACCTTCGACCCGCATCCCTCCGAGGTCGTCCGCGCCGGCAGCCACCCGGCGCAGCTGACCACCCTGGCCCGGCGTGCCGACCTGGTCGAGGAGCTCGGCGTCGACGTGTTCTGCGTGCTGCCGTTCAACCCCGACCTCTCCCGGCTGCCGGCTGACGAGTTCGTGCACGAGCTGCTGGTGGAGCGGCTGCACGTGGCCGCGGTGGTGGTCGGGGAGAACTTCCGCTTCGGTCACCGCGCCGCCGGGGACGTCGAGCTGCTGCGCTCCCTCGGCGGGCGGTTCGGCTTCGTTGCCGAGGGCGTGCGCCTGCTCGCGGAGGACTCGGTCACCTTCTCCTCCACCTACATCCGCGCCTGCATCGACGCCGGTGACGTGGCCGCGGCGGCTGCCGCGCTGGGTCGTCCGCACCGGCTGGAGGGCATCGTGGTGCGCGGGGACCAACGGGGCAGGCTGCTCGGTTTCCCCACCGCCAACCTCTCTAGTCAACTGCATTCCGCGGTGCCGGCCGACGGTGTGTACGCGGGTCGTCTGGTGCACGTCGGGCACGTCAGCCACGGGGTGCCCGGCGAGGTCCGCTCGTTGCCCGCGGCCATCTCGGTGGGCACCAACCCGACCTTCTCCGGCCGGGAGCGCCGGGTCGAGGCCTACGTGCTCGACATCAACGAGGACCTCTACGGCGAACGCGTCGCGCTGGACTTCGAGCACCGCCTGCGCGCCACCGAGCGCTACGACAACGTCGACGCGCTCATCGCGCAGATGCACCTGGACGTCGCGCGGACGCGCGAGCTGCTCGCCGACGAGTGAGCCCTCGGCGGGTGCACTTGCGAACGCCTCGGCGGTTCGTGCCGGTCCAGGGCGTCCGACCTGGCAGGATTCAAGTCGCTGAGACGCAGGTCGCCGGGGACCGAGCCAACTGGGAGTGCAATAGCAGTGGAGGAACAGAAGATCGTCCAGCGCAACCTCGCGCTTCAGCGTGAGTGGTACGGCGAACCGCTGGGAGACCGGGTCCGGCGGCTGGTCGTCGCCTACGACATCTCCCAGGCGCAGCTGGCCGACGTGCTCGGCATCAGCGCGCCGATGCTCAGCCAGGTGATGAGCGGCCGGCGCGCGAAGATCGGCAACCCCTCGGTGCTCGCCCGGATGGTCATGCTCGAGCGGCGGGTGCTCACTCCCGGTGTCGCCGCTGGTGAGAAGGCCGCCATCGCCGAGGCGCTGGTGCAGGTCCGTGACTCCCGGCCCAAGGTGAGCATGGACACCCTGCCGGTGGACGAGGGCCGGGCCGAACAGGCCACGCTCAACCGGCTGCGCGACCTGGCCGTCGCCGAGGAGCTCAGCGGCGCCGCCGATCTGCTGGCCACCCGCTATCCGGCGCTGGCCGACCTGCTGCGCCGGGCCGCGGAGGACTCCTGAGCCAGGCGCGGCTGTTCACCGCGATCTGGCCGCCGCCTGAGGTGACCGGTCATCTTGCCGCGCACATCGGAGCCGGTGCGGGAGCTGGCCCGAACGTTTCGACCGACAGCACCGGTTCAGTCCAGGACACCGGTTCAACCGGCGCTACCGGTTCAACCGGTACAACTGGTTTAACTGGTGCGGGCACCGGTTTGAGCGGTGTGGGTGCGGGCGGGCGGGCCGAGCCGGTCGAGCGCTGGCACCTCACCCTGTGCTTCCACGGACCGGACTCCGTCGAGGACCGCACCGCCTCCCTGGCGCGACGACTGCCCGGACTGCGCGCGCCCCGGCTGCGCGTCGGCGGCTGGGGCGAGTTCCGCAGCGTGCTGTGGGCCGGGATCGAGTGCGCGAGCCCGGCCGACGAGCAGGCACTGCGCGCCCTCGCGGTGGCCGCGGGCGCCGACCCGGAGCGCTACCACCCGCACCTGACCCTGCTGCGGTGGTCCGGCGACCGTCCGGAAACACGTTCGCTGACCACCCGGCTGACCGACTACACTGGTCCCTGGTGGACACCAGCGGAGGTCGCCCTGGTCCGCAGTGACCGGACCCCGCTCGGGCCCAGCTATCACTCTGTGGCGCGGCTCGCCCTGACGGGCTGAGACGCACTGCGCCGAACGGCTGCTACCCTCAATCTTTGGGTCCGGCTGCGTTCCGTGGCGGCCGGCACCGTCCAACCCCCGCCTGATCGGCGAGGGGTCCGCACGGAACGAGTGAAGTACAGGAGAAACACGCGTGGCACTGTCCACTGACCAGAAGAAGACCATCCTCGGCGAGTACGCCACCCACGAGGGCGACACCGGTTCGCCGGAGGCCCAGGTGGCCCTGCTGAGCAAGCGCATCAGCGGCCTCACCGAGCACCTCAAGACCCACAAGCACGACCACCACTCGCGTCGCGGACTGCTGCTGATGGTCGGCCGCCGCCGTCGCCTGCTGGACTACCTCAAGAAGAGCGACATCGAGCGCTACCGCTCGCTGATCGCCCGTCTCGGCCTGCGCCGCTGACTTGAGACCGAGGGGGAGTGGCCTGGCCGCTCCCCCTCGGTACATCACGACCGCGCGCGCCCAAGGCGCGCGCGTGGGCTGGATGCAGTAGAAAGCCAGCCAGACCGAACAAGGGCCCGCGCCGTCCCAGGCAGCGGAGGTGAGGACGCCGGTCCTCGGTAGTGGTTCCCGGGCAGGACGCCCGGGGGCTTCGATCGAAGACCGGCAGACGTTCGTCGCGACACTTCCGCCGGGACAGCCGCGTGGTGGCCCTACAGAGAGAGAAACAAAGAGGAGTAACCACGTGACCGATGTCGAGATCTACGAATCGACCGCTGTCCTGGACAACGGCAAGTTCGGCACCAGGACCGTTCGCTTCGAGACCGGCCGCCTGGCCCGTCAGGCCGCGGGCAGCGTCGTCGCCTACCTGGACGACGAGACCATGCTGCTCTCCGCGACCACGGCGTCCAAGCACCCCAAGGACCACCTCGACTTCTTCCCGCTGACGGTGGACGTCGAGGAGCGCATGTACGCCGCGGGCCGCATCCCCGGCTCGTTCTTCCGCCGCGAGGGCCGTCCCTCCACCGACGCGGTGCTCACCTGCCGCCTCATCGACCGGCCGCTGCGCCCGTCCTTCGTGGACGGCCTGCGCAACGAGATCCAGGTCGTCGTCACGGTGATGAGCCTCGCGCCCGCCGACCTGTACGACGTGCTGGCGATCAACGCCGCCTCCGCCTCCACCCAGCTCGCCGGCCTGCCCTTCTCCGGGCCGATCGGTGGCACCAGGGTCGCCCTGATCGAGGGCCAGTGGGTCGCCTTCCCGACCCACGAGCAGCTGGAGAACGCCGTCTTCGACATGGTCGTGGCCGGCCGCATCGTCGGTGACGACGTCGCGATCATGATGGTCGAGGCCGAGGCCACCGAGAAGACCATCGAGCTGGTCGCCGGTGGCGCCGCCGCGCCCACCGAGCAGGTGGTGGCCGCCGGTCTGGAGGCCGCCAAGCCGTTCATCCGGGTGCTGTGCGAGGCCCAGCAGGAGCTGGCCGGCAACGCCGCCAAGGAGACCGCCGACTACCCGGTCTTCCTGGCCTACGAGGCCGACGTCCTGGCCGCCGTCGAGGCCGCCGTGGCCGCCGACCTGGCGCAGGCGCTGACCATCGCGGACAAGCAGGAGCGCGAGTCCCGCCTGGACGAGCTCAAGGTCAAGGTGCTGGACACGCTCGTGCCCGACGCCGACGCCGAGCTCGCCGGCCGGGAGAAGGAGATCGGCGCGGCCTTCCGCTCGCTGACCAAGAAGTCGGTGCGCCAGCGGATCCTGCGCGACAAGGTCCGCATCGACGGCCGCGGCGTCAGCGACATCCGCAGCCTCGGCGCCGAGGTCGCGGTCATCCCGCGGACCCACGGCTCCGCGCTGTTCGAGCGCGGCGAGACCCAGATCCTGGGTGTCACCACGCTGAACATGCTGCGCCTCGAGCAGCAGATCGACTCGCTGTCGCCCGAGACGCACAAGCGCTACATGCACCACTACAACTTCCCGCCGTACTCCACCGGCGAGACCGGCCGCGTCGGCTCCCCGAAGCGGCGCGAGATCGGCCACGGCGCGCTGGCCGAGCGGGCGCTCATGCCCGTGCTGCCCACCCGCGAGGAGTTCCCCTACGCGATCCGCCAGGTCTCCGAGGCGCTGGGCTCCAACGGCTCCACCTCGATGGGCTCGGTGTGCGCCTCCACCATGTCGCTGCTCAACGCCGGTGTGCCGCTGAAGGCGCCGGTCGCGGGCATCGCCATGGGCCTGGTCTCCGACGAGGTCGACGGCAAGACGCGCTACGTCGCGCTGACCGACATCCTCGGTGCCGAGGACGCCTTCGGTGACATGGACTTCAAGGTCGCCGGCACCAAGGAGTTCATCACCGCGCTCCAGCTCGACACCAAGCTCGACGGCATCCCCTCCGACGTGCTCGCCGGTGCGCTCGACCAGGCCCGCGACGCTCGGCTCACCCTGCTGGAGGTCATGGCCGAGGCCATCGACCGCCCGGACGAGATGAGCCCGTACGCGCCGCGCGTGACCTCGGTGACCATCCCGGTCGACAAGATCGGCGAGGTGATCGGGCCGAAGGGCAAGATGATCAACTCGATCACCGACCAGACCGGCGCCGACATCTCCATCGAGGACAACGGCACCATCTATGTCGGGGCCGCGGACGGTCCGTCCGCGCAGGCCGCGATCGACATGATCAACGCCATCGCCAACCCGCAGCTGCCGAAGGTCGGCGAGCGCTTCCTGGGCACCGTGGTCAAGACCGCGGCCTTCGGCGCGTTCGTCTCGCTGCTGCCGGGCAAGGACGGCCTGGTGCACATCTCCAAGCTGGGCAACGGCAAGCGGATCAACAAGGTCGAGGACGTGGTCAAGGTCGGTGACAAGCTCCGGGTGGAGATCGCCGACATCGACCAGCGCGGCAAGATCAGCCTCGTCGTGGTGAACGAGGAGGACGCCGCCAAGGCCGCCGACGCCAAGACCGAGGGTGCCGACGCCACCCCGGAGCCGGCTGACGCGTGACGTCGCGGGACGACAACAGGGCAGGGGGCGCTTCCGGCGCCCCCTGCGCCGTATCGGAGGACTTTGTGACCGAGGTGTTGGAGCGCACCTCGGAGGACTGCGCAGTGCAGCGCACCATGCTGCCGGGCGGCCTCCGGGTGATCACCGAACAACTGCCGGGCGTGCGCTCGGCGTCGGTGGGGATCTGGGTGGCCATCGGCTCCCGGGACGAGCCGCCGGAGGTCGCCGGCGCCGCGCACTACCTGGAACACCTGCTGTTCAAGGGCACCAAGCGGCGTGACGCGGTGCAGATCGCGGAGGAGATCGACGCGGTTGGCGGTGAGCTGAACGCCTTCACCGCCAAGGAGCACACCTGCTACTACGCGCACGTGCTCGACGCGGACCTGCCGCTGGCGGTGGACCTGGTCGGGGACGTGGTCTTCGACGCGGTGTGCGCCGATGCGGACATGGAGCTGGAACGCGGCGTGGTCCTGGAAGAGATCGCCATGCGCGACGACGACCCGGAAGACCTGCTGCACGAGGCCTTCTGCACCGCGATGCTCGGCGAGCACCCGCTCGGGCGGCCGGTGCTCGGCTCCGAGGAGTCGATCACCGCGATGAACCGGGACGCGCTCTACGGCTTCTACCGGGACAACTACACCCTGCCCCGGATGGTGCTGGCCGCGGCCGGCAACGTGCGGCACGAGCAGGTGCTGGAGCTGGCCCGGACCGCGCTCGGCGACCGGCTGGTCGGCAGCCCGCCGCCGCAGCCGCCGCGGGTCGGCGTCGCGGAGATCACCCGGGGGCCGCGGCTGGTGCTCTGCGAGGACGACACCGAGCAGGCGCACCTGATGCTCGGCGTGCCCGCGCTGGACCGGCATGACGAACGGCGCTTCGCCCTCGGCGTGCTCAACGCGGCGCTGGGCGGCGGGATGAGCTCGCGGCTGTTCCAGGAGGTGCGCGAGCGGCGCGGACTGGCGTACTCGGTGTACTCCTCGGTCGCCGCCTACGCCGACACCGGGCACCTCGCGGTGTACGCGGGTTGTCAGCCGGAGCGGCTCGGCGCGGTCGCGGGCGTGGTGCGCTCGGTGCTCACCGGCATCGCCAGGGACGGGCTGCGGCCCGCCGAGGTGGCCAGGGGCAAGGGGCAGTTGCGCGGTGGCCTGGTGCTCGGGCTGGAGGACACCAGTTCGCGGATGTCGCGGATCGGCAAGGGCGAGCTCAACTACGGCGACCACCTCACCGTGGAGGAGACCCTCGGGCGGATCGACTCGGTGACCTCGGAGCAGGTGGCCGAGCTCGCGCGGGAGTTGTTGGAACGCCCGCTCAGCGCCGCGGTGGTCGGCCCGTACGCTTCTGCCGACGACCTGCCGAACGAGGTGCACGAGGTGATCGCATGACGGCCCCCCAGTCCGAGGCACGTTCCGCCGACGAGCCGATCCGCGTCGGGGTGCTCGGCGCGCGCGGCCGGATGGGTGCCGAGGTGTGCCGCGCGGTGGACGCCGCGCAGGACATGGAGCTGGTCGCCATGGTCGACGAGGGCGACTGGCTGGCCAGCGTCGGCGACGCCGGCGCCGAGGTGGTCGTCGACTTCACCCACCCCAGCGTGGTGATGGACAACATCCGCTACTGCGTCGAGCAGGGCATCCACAGCGTGGTGGGCACCAGCGGGTTCGACGACCAGCGGCTGGCCGAGATCCGCGGCTGGCTGCGGGACAAGCCGGAGCTGGGCGTGCTGGTGGCGGCGAACTTCGCCATCGGCGCGATCCTGTCGATGCGGTTCGCCGAGCTGGCCGCGAAGTACTACGAGTCGGTGGAGATCGTCGAGCTGCACCACGCGCGCAAGGCCGACGCGCCCTCCGGCACCGCGGCCCGCACCGCCCGGCTCATCGCCGAGGCCAGGGTCAAGGCGGGCATGGGGCCCATCCCGGACGCCACCACGCAGGAGCAGGACGGCGCGCGCGGCGCGGATGTCGACGGCATCCGGGTGCACTCGCTGCGGTTGTCCGGCCTGGTCGCGCACCAGGAGGTGCTCTTCGGCACCGCGGGGGAGACGCTGACCATCCGGCACGACTCGCTGGATCGCAGCTCGTTCATGCCGGGGGTGCTGCTGGGCATCCGCGCGGTGCGCGGGCGGCCGGGGCTGACCCTCGGCCTGGAATCCCTGCTCGACCTGTGACCGCCCGCCGATGAACGCACGCAGAGTCGCCTACATCCTCACCGCCGTGCTCGCGGTGTACCTGGTGCTGCTGGCCGAACGCGCCTACACCCTGGTCACCTCGGGCACGGCGGTGGGCGCGGTGCTGGGCCTGGCCATCCTGATCCTGCCGATCCTGGGCGCCTGGATGGTGCTGGCGGAGCTGCGCTTCGGCAGCCGGACCGAGACCCTGGCCCGCCGGCTGGACGAGGCGGGTGAGCTGGCGGATGTCAGCGACCTGCCGCGACGGCCGTCGGGACGGGTGGAGCGGGACGCGGCGGACGCCTGGTTCGCCGAGCGCAAGGCCGAGGTGGACGCGGCGCCGGAGGACTGGCGCGGCTGGTTCAAGCTCGCGCAGGCCTACGACCTCGCCGGGGACCGGCGGCGGGCGCGCGAGGCGATGCGCAAGGCCATCGAGCTGGGCAACGCCTGACCGCGACCGGCGGTCCGCGTGGTCAGATCCGCGTGGTCAGATCAGCCAGCCGCTGATCAGGGCCGGAGCCGCGGCCAGTGCCGCGAAGCGGGCGAAGCGGCCGATCAGGCAGGCCGAGACGAAGTTCAGCAGGGACACCCGGGCCACTCCGGCGATGACCGCGATCGCCGCGTACGGCGGCACGCTCGCGGTCGCGCTCAGCAGCATCACCGAGTACGACCAGCCCGGCCTGCGCGCGCACACCTCGCGGAAGCGGTCCAGCCGTTCGCCCCACTTGCCCCGGGGGCGGTCCGGGTCGCGGTCGCGGCGCAGGAACTTGGGCAGCGTGATGTCGCCGCGGCCAGCGTAGAAATACAGCAGCTTGCCCGCGACCTGGCCGACGGCCACCACCAGGCCCATCGCCCACCACGGCAGGTCCGGCTGGGCCAGGACCACGCCGAGCACGTACGCCTCGAGCACGATGATGGGGATCAGCGCCGACGCGATGCCCATGCCCAGGCTCAGCGCCAACCACATCAGCACACCGCGCTCCCGCCTTCTCCGCGCGCCAGCCTACCCGTCGGCCGCTGACAAGCGGTGACCTGCGGGATCTACTCCACCAGGGACAACTCCAGCGACCCCGTCAGCCGGAACTCGCGCAGCGGCCTGCCACCGGCGTCCAGGGTGCGGACCGTGCCGTCGGTGTCCCAGCCCGCGGCGCGGAAGAAGTTCATCGACGCCTGGTCCGCCTCGGCCACCCAGGTCACCCCGCGTTGCGCGCCCGCGGCCCGCAGCGTGGCCGCGGCCGTGCCCAGCAGTCGGCCGGCGTGGCCGCGGCGGCCCCACCTCGGCTCCACCAGCAGCACGCTGACCAGCGCGGTGGTCTCGGCGTCCACCGGCATCGCGCCGTCCGCGGCGGCGATCTCCTCGGCCGGCGCCGGGCCCGCGGCGCAGAAGCCGACCACCCACTCGCCCTCAGTGGCCACCAGCACCGTGGCCGGGCCGGAGGTCACCGCCTCCAGCCACAGCCGCTCGGTCTCCTCGACGTCCAGCCCGGCCAGCACCTCGGCGGGCAGGATCTTCGCGTAGGCGGTCTGCCAGGTGATGCGTTGGATGCGGGCGATCTCGGCGGCGTCAGTGGGGAGTGCGGGCCGGACGGCGGCTTCTGCCATGCGACACAACCTATCCGGTTGACCCGGCCGACATAACTTAGGTAAGGCTAACCAAAGCAAGACTGTCCTTGGGGGTTGTCATGAGCGCAGGATCCGCCGCCGCACCGAGCACGCCGGCCGAGCTGGCCCGCCTGGCCTTCGGCTTCGCCTACACCCACGTCCTGCGGGTCGCGCTGGAGCTGGGCCTGCCGGAGCTGCTCGCCGAAGGCCCGCGTGAGCCGGCCGAGCTCGCCGCCGCGACCGAGACCCACCTGCCCTCGCTGTCCCGCCTGGTCCGGGCGCTGGTCGCGCTCGGCTTGGTCGAGGAGCGGGACGGCGTCCTGCACCTGAGCGAGCTGGGCCAGTGCCTGTGCCGGGAGGTCCCCGGCTCCATCCGCGGCGTGGTCGAGCTGGCGCTGGACCCGGTGCTCAGCCAGGCCTGGACCGAGCTGACCCACACCGTTCGCACCGGCGAGACCGCCTTCGACCGCGTGCACGGCCACGGCCTGTTCGTGCTGCCGGTCGACCTCCGCGAGCCGGGCGCGCTGAGCGCGGTGATGAGCGACATGCAGATGCTCGCGCTCACCCCGGGCCGGGAGCGCACCCTGGCCGAGTTCAGTCGCGTGTTCGCCGACAGCGGGTTCGCCCTCGCTCAGGCGTACCCGTTGCCGGAACGTCCGGAGATGCACGTGCTGGAGGCGCGGCCGGTCTGAGCCGGGGTGGTGACGGACGCGGGCCCGCGCGCCCGCGTCCGTCACCGTGACGAAAGGCCGGTCGGGGTGCTCAGACCCCGGCGACCTGCTTGATCCAGTTGCGCAGGGCGGTGATGTCGGCGTAGCCGCCGAAACCGTCGTTCTGGGTGGGCTTGTGGCCGATCGAGCAGACGCCGACCTGCACGCCGTTGACGATGATCGGGCCGCCGGAGTCGCCGCCGGCCACCTCGCCGTTGTTGCGCACGCAGATCAGGGTGTTGTCCCCGTGGCAGCCCAGCGAGGCGACCGAGCCGGTGGCGTACTTCAGGTTCTCCGGCAGCGGGCCGGACCAGTCGGACTTGGTCGCGCCCCAGCCGTAGTTGGTGTCCGCGGACCCGACCCGCACCGAACCGGCCGCGCCGAGCTGGGAGTAGGTGGTGTTGATGTCGCGGTCGAGCTGCACCAGGCTCACGTCGTTGCGGCCGCTGTAGTTGACCAGTCGGGTCGCCTTGGCGGTCTGGCCGCCGCTGCTGCGCTTGAGCGAGCCGACCCGGACGCTGAAGCTGGCGACCGGTCGCTGCGTGCAGTGCTTCGCGGTGAGCACCCAGCGCGGCGCGATGATCGTGGCGGTGCAGGTGTGGCTGCCGTTGTAGGCCAGCGAGACGATCCAGGGGATGTTCTGGGTGACGGTGCCGCCGCGCACGATGAACGGCTCGGCGCCGGAGTCCCCGGCCGGGGTGGTGGTCTCGGGGGCCAGGGGGTGGGCGACGGTGGCCGCGGGCGCGGCGGCGTTGTCCGCGGCGGTGGCGGCCGGGGTGGCGGTGGCGGCGGTCGCGCAGACGAACAGGGCCAGCACGGTGGCGCGCAGGAGTTTTGTTGTTGCTCGCATGGGGCGTCCTTCACAGGGTGGCGGCGCACAGGGATGCGGCGGCGGTAGCCTGGCCGCAGACCGAGTGTGCGAGCGGGACACCGGTGGCGGATCCCTTCAGAGGGACCGTGGAATTCGTCGAAAAACGGGTTCTCTAGACAGGCAGAGGGGCGCCACCCCGGCCGGATGGCGCCCCTCCTTGCTGCCCCTCGGTCGTCAGACGCCCGCGTAGGAGCGGATCCAGTCGCGGAAGAGCGCGACGTTGGTGTAACCGGCCCAGCCGCTGCCGGCCGGCTTGTGGCCGATGGCGCACACGCCGCCCTGGATCATCTGGCCGGTGCGCGGGCTGCGCACGTACACCGGGCCGCCGGAGTCGCCGCCGGCGATGCTGCCGTTGGTCTGCGTGCACAGCACCCTCGGGGTGGCCGAGGCGCAGTTGGCGTCGGAGACCTTGCCGTCGGCGTACTTCAGGCGCTCGGGCAGCGGGCCGGACCAGTCCGCCTTCTCCGAGCCCCAGCCGTAGGCGGTGGCCGCCTGGTTGGTGGCGATGTCCGCGCTGGTGGCCAGCACCGAGTAGGTGGTGTTGATGCTGGTGTTCAGCTCGACCAGGGCGATGTCGGCGTTGGGCCAGGCGTAGCTGGGGTGCTTGATCACCCGGCGGGCGGTGGCGGTGGTGCCGCCGCTGCTGCGGGTCAGCGAGCCGACCCGCACCGAGTAGGTGCCCGCCGCCTCGACGCAGTGCGCCGCGGTGAGCACCCAGCGGGCCGCGATGATGCTGGAGGTGCAGGTGAAGCCGCCGTTGCGGTGCAGGGCGGAGATCCATGGCTTGGCGGAGCTGACAAAACCGCCGCCGACGATGAGCGGGTCCACGTCCTGGGTGGTCGTGGGCGCGGCCGCGGCGGGCAGGGCGCCGAGCAGCAGGGAACCGCTCACCGCGATGGTGGCCAGGATGGAACGCAGGGTCTTCTTCCCTCGCATGGTCAAACCCCTCGATCGGCGAACCGCCGGGCCAAGGCAGGGGAGCCGCGGCGGTTCGGAATGGTGAAACCGGACAGAGTGTGGGTGGCCTCACACTTACGGGTGAACCCATCGAACGGCGGGTAGACCACGAAGTTTTGAACAAACGCTCTCGCCTGCCGGGATGGTTCAGGCTCGCCGGGTTTTGTCAGGGGTGGCTGCGAGGATCGGCCGGGTGCAGACCATGAGCCCCGCCGCGGCCCGGCGCACCGCCCTGGCCGCCCAGGGATTCGCCGATCCTCGACCCACCTCGACCCCCACCCGGCGGCACCTGCAACGGGTGCTGGACCGGACCCAGCTGATCCAGCTCGACTCGGTCAACGTGGCGGTCCGCGCGCACTACGCGCCGCTGTTCAGCAGGCTCGGCGCCTATCCGACCGAGCTGCTGGACGAGGCCGCCTGGTCGCACAGCGCGCGCAGGCCGCGGCTGCTGGTGGAGTACTGGGGGCACGAGGCGAGCGTGCTGCCGGTGGCGGACTGGCCGCTGTTCCGGTGGCGGATGAACCACTACGAGTCGCTGCGCGGCAGGCACTGGAAGGCCGCGGTGGACAGCCCCGCGCTGGTGGCCGACGTGCTGGCCGCGGTCAAGGAGCTGGGACCGGTCGGCGCGGGCGCGCTGGAGAAGGAGCTCGGCGGGCAGGGGCGCGGGCCGGGGGCCTGGTGGGAACGCTCTGAGGTGAAGATGGTCTGCGAGTACCTCTTCGCCGTCGGCGGGCTGACCACCGGCACCCGGCGTTCGTTCGAGCGGCTCTACGACCTGCCGGAGCGGGTGATCCCGCCGGAGGTCCTCGGCCGGCCGGAGCTGCCGGTGGACGTGGCGCACCGCGAGCTCATCCGGCGCTCGGCGGTGGCGCTGGGCGTGGCCACCGAGACCGACCTGCGCGACTACTACCGGCTGCCGGTGGCCGGCGCCCGGCAGGCGGTGGCCGAGCTGGTCGAGGAGGGCGAGCTGGAACCGGTCGAGGTGCTCGGCTGGGGGCGGCAGGCCTATCGGCACGTGCGGGCGCGCACGCCGCGCAAGGTGGCCGCGCGGGCGCTGCTGTGCCCGTTCGACCCGCTGATCTGGGAACGGGCCCGCACCGAGCGGATGTTCGGCTTCCACTACCGGATCGAGATCTACGTGCCGGCGCCGAAGCGGGTGCACGGCTACTACGTGTTCCCGTTCCTGCTCGATGAACAGCTGGCCGCGCGGGTGGACCTCAAGGCGGACCGGGCGGCCGGGCTGCTGCGGGTGCCGGGGGCGTTCCTCGAGGAAGGGCCGGGGCAGCACCCGAGGGCGCGGGTGGTGGCCGAGCTGGCCGAGGAGCTGACGCTGATGGCGCGGTGGCTGGGGTTGTCCGGGGTGGCGGTGGGCGGGCGCGGCGACCTGGCCGTGGACCTGGCCGCCGCGCTCCGCTGATCCCCCGACCGCCACCACCCCCGGGGCGATCCGGTGCGGGCGCGACCTACCAGGAGGAGGTCGTCACCACGACGTTGCCGTAGCCGGTGCGGCCGGTGATGCGCAGGGTCAGGTCATCCGGTGGGCTGTCGCCGCGGATGTCCAGCTCGCTGCGCGCCTGCCCGTAGCTGGACTCCAGGTCCAGCTCGGCGGCCACGCCGGGCCGGATCGCGATGCGCAGCTCGCCGGAGCCGGTGCGCAGTTCGAGCTTGCCCTCGGCGGCGTCGGCCACGGTCAGGTCGCCGGTGCCGGTGCGCACCCGCACGTCGGCCTGCACCGCGCCCAGCCACACGCTGCCGCGGCTGGTGGTCAGCTCGCTGGGCCCGCCGACCGAGGAGACCTCCAGGTCCCCGCTGCCGCTGCGGGCGCGCAGTCCGCCGAGCATCGGGCCGAGCCGGACGCTGCCGGAGCCCGCGTTGACCGAGGCGGCGCCGTCGGCGCGGTCCACCGCGATCTGCCCGGTGCCGGTGTTGACGTCGAGGCGGTTCGCCGCGCCGGTCACCGTGACGTCGCCGGAGCCGCTGTGCGCGGTCACGTGCGAGCCGCTGGGCGCCTGCACCTCCACCTTCACCGGCACCATGCGCAGCGGCAGGTCGGACGGGGTGCGCACGCGCAGCCGGTTGCCGGTGAGCTCCACCGTGGTCCGGCGCAGCACCTCCGCGCCGATGTCGGCGGGCTCGCGGTCCGCGGCGCCGCCCATGCCGCCCGCGCCGAACTGGTCGGTGACCCAGGTGAGCAGGCCGGTGAGCTGGTTGCCGAAGCCGGTGCCGGAGTCGGGGTCGTGGGTGAGCCGCACGTGCACCCCCGGCTGGTCCGACAGCCGCACCTCGATCCGGCCGGAGCCGATCTCCACGTGCAGTTCGGCCGGTCCCTCGGCGGCGAACTCCTCGGTCCGGCTCGCCGCGGGACCGGCGCCGGTGCTGTCCTCGGTCATGGTCGCGTCCACCCCTCTCTCAGCCCTGCACCCAGCCGCGCAACCGGCTGTTCGTCGCCTCGCGTGATTCGCTCCGCCGCTCCTGACGCCACTCGTGACGTCGCGACCGCTCGTCCGTGCCCTGCCCGTGCAACGCCCCCTGCACGGCCTGGGACAACCAGGAGTTCAGCGAGACGCCCTGGGCGTTGGCCGCCTTCTCCGCCTTGCCCTTGAGCTCCTCGAACAGCCGCAGCGTGATCCGGCTGATGTCGCCGCCCTCGCCGAGCCCCGGCTGCGGCGGTGGGGGCGGCGGAGGCGGTGGCGGCACCGAATCCGCAGGTCGGGAGCTGCTCTGCCCGGCGGCGGGGGTGACCACGACGCGCACGTCCCTGCCGTCGAGGCGCACGTCCACCACCTGTCCGTCCAGGTTCGCGGTGACCTCGGCGGCCAGGTCGGACAGGGCGTTCATCAGGGCCAGCCGAGCCGCCGGTTCCAGCGCGGCGGCCAGCACGGCCGCGGTCCGCCGGGTCTGCTCGTCCCCGGCCGAGGCGGCGGTGGTCAGGTCCTCCCGCAGTCTGGTGACGTAGCTCGTGAGATCCATGACGTCACCATGCCGTCATATCTGACGTCAGTCAAGGACCGGATGGCGGCACCGTGCCGTCGAGCGGGTACGGCGGGCAGGGCGAACTACTGTGTCCGGCGTGACGGAGACGGTGCGGCCGAAGGTCCAGCTCATCGCGAAGACCGAGTTCTTCCCACCGGCCGACGTGCCGTGGACCACCGACGCCGACGGCGGCGAGGCGCTCGCGGAGTTCGCCGGTCGCGCCTGCTACCAGTCCTGGAGCAAGCCGAACCCGGCCACCGCTGACAACGCCGGCTATCTGCGGCACATCCTGGAGGTCGGCCACCTGTCCGTGCTGGAGCACGGCTCGGTCAGCTTCTACCTCACCGGCATGTCGCGCTCGCTCACCCACGAGCTGATCCGGCACCGGCACTTCTCCTACTCCCAGCTCTCCCAGCGCTACGTGCCCGAGCACGACGCCGCGATGGTGGAGCCGGAGATCATCGCCGAGGACCCGGAGCTGCACCAGAAGTTCCTGGCCGCCGCCGAGGCCAGCGTGACCGCCTACAACGAGCTGCTGGCCGGGCTGGAGCGCAAGTTCGCCGGCACCGCCAACGCCACCCTGCGCCGCAAGCAGGCCAGGCAGGCGGCGCGCGCGGTCCTGCCCAACGCCACCGAGACCCGGATCGTGGTCACCGGCAACTACCGCGCCTGGCGGCACTTCATCGCGATGCGGGCCACCGAACACGCCGATGTGGAGATCCGCTCGCTGGCCGTGGAGTGCCTGCGCCAGCTGCGGAAGGTCGCGGCCAACGTCTTCAGCGACTTCGAGATCTCCACCCTCGCCGACGGCACCGAGGTCGCCTCCAGCCCGCTGGTCACGGAGGGCTGAGCCGGATGCTGGTGGAACAGGTCACCGGGTCGGCCCTCGCCGGGCTGGGCCCTCGGCTGACAACTGCCTACGCCGAGGCCTTCGCGGCCCCGCCCTACGGCTACGACCAGGTCCAGGTGGACCGGGCGATGGCCAGGCTCGGCTTCGCCGCGACCCAGCCGGAGGCGACCGCCGCACTGGTCAGCGACCCGGACGGCACGGTGGCCGGCGCCGCCTGGGGCTGGGTGACGCCGCCGGGGCTGCACGGGCCGGAGAGCCCGTTCGCCGGCCTGTACGCCCAGATCAGCGACTCGATCGGCGGCGCGGCGGCGGCGGGCGCGCTGCTGCCCGGCCGGTTCGAGCTGGTCGAGCTGTTCACCCGGCTCGCGCACCAGGGCAAGGGGCTGGGCAGGCGGCTGGTCGCCGAGGTGCTCGGCGGGCGGGACGGCTGGCTGCTGGCCTGGCCGTCCGCACCCGCGTACCAGGCCTACCTGCGCTGGGGCTGGCGCGAGCGCGGCGGCTTCGGGAACAAGCACGGCGAGCGGGTCGCGGTGCTGACCTACGACCAGGCTGACAATGGTGGCTGAGCCAGGGTCGTAGGCTGGTGGCATGGGCATCGCGCGCACGGAACGCCGGGAACTCGTCGAGCTGTTCACCGCCCTCGGACCGGACGCGCCGACCCTGTGCGGCGACTGGCGCACCCGGGACCTGGCCGCGCACCTGGTGCTGCGCGAACGCCGCCCGGACGCCGCGCCCGGCATCGCGCTGAGCGTCTTCGCCGGGCACACCCAGCGGGTGCAGAAGGAGCTCGCCGCCAAGCCGTGGGCCGAGCTGCTCGAACTGATCCGCACCGGCCCGCCGTGGTACTCCCCGTTCGGCCTGCCCGGCCTGGAAGACCTGGTCAACGGGGCCGAGTACTTCATCCACCACGAGGACGTCCGGCGCGCCCAGCCGGACTGGGAGCCGCGGGAGCTGGACCAGGAGCCGTTGTGGCGCACGGTCCGGATGTCGGCCAGGGTGACCTACCGCAAGAGCCCGGTCGGGCTGGTGCTGCAGCGGCCGGACGGACAGCGCGCGGTGGTCCGGAAGGGGCCCAGCCCGGTGACCGTCGTGGGTGAACCCGCCGAGCTGCTGATGCACTCTTTCGGGCGAGAACAGGCCCGGGTGGAACTCCAGGGCGAGGCCCGCGCGGTGGCCGTGGTGGAGAATCTCGACCGCGGCATGTGACTGGCCGCAGTATTCGCGGCGCGGCATGTGAACTGCCTCGAACGGGGGCCGCGCGGTCGGGGCCGGATCGAAAGCGTTGTAGCGTTTCAGACCATGACCGCATGCCCCACCGCACAACCTGGCCGGCCATTCGGCCAGGTGCTTGTCGCCATGGTGACGCCCTTCGACGCCGCAGGAGCTCTTGACCTCGACGCGGCCCAGAAACTGGCCGCGCACCTGGTCGCCAAGGGCTGCGACGGCCTGGTCCTCAACGGCACCACCGGTGAGTCCCCGACCACCTCCGACGCCGAGAAGTCCCAGCTCGTGCGCGCCGTGGCCGACGCCGTGGGCGACCGCGCCGCGGTGGTCAGCGGCGTCGGCACCTATGACACCGCGCACAGTGTCCGCTTGGCCGAGGAAGCCGCCAAGGCCGGCGCGCATGGCCTGCTCGTGGTGACCCCGTACTACTCACGCCCGCCGCAGTCCGGCCTGCTCGCGCACTTCACCGCGGTGGCCGAGGCGACCGAGCTGCCGGTGATGCTCTATGACATCCCGCCGCGCAGCATCGTGCCGATCGAGGTGGACACGCTGCGCAGGCTGGCCGAGCACCCGCGGATCGTCGCGGTCAAGGACGCCAAGGGCGACCTGACCGCGGGCACCGAGGTGATCGCCGGGACCGGGCTGGCGTACTACTCCGGCGACGACGTGCTCAACCTGCCCTGGCTCGCCGTCGGCGGCATCGGTTTCGCCAGCGTGATCGGGCACGTGGTGCCGGACCGGCTGCGTCAGCTGCTGACCGCCTACGAGTCCGGCGACGTGGCCGGGGCACGCGCGGTGCACGTGGGCCTGTTGCCGATCTACGCCGCGTTCGCCAAGCTCGGCGGCGTGATCTTCAGCAAGGCCGCGCTGCGGCTGCAGGGCATCGAGGTCGGCAACCCCAGGTTGCCGTTGCCGCCCGCCACCCCGGAGCAGGTCGAGCTGATCGCGGCAGCGATGCGCGCCGCGGATGTGGAGGTTTCCCGCTAGTGATCGACATCGCGGCAGTGTTGCCCACCAACAAGCCGGGCCCGCTGCCCGACGGCGGACTACGCGTGGTCGCCCTCGGCGGCATCGGCGAGGTCGGCCGGAACATGACCGTCTTCGAGCACGCCGGGCGAATGCTCGTCGTGGACTGCGGAGTGCTCTTCCCCGAGGACGACGCGCCGGGGGTCGACCTGATCCTGCCGGACTTCCGCGCGCTGGAGTCCCGGCTGGACGACATCGACGCGCTGGTGCTCACCCACGGGCACGAGGACCACATCGGCGCGGTGCCGTTCCTGCTCCGGCTGCGGCCGGACCTGCCGGTGGTCGGCTCGCGGTTCACCCTCGCGCTGCTGGCCGCCAAGTGCAAGGAACATCGGCAGAACCCGGTGCTGATCGAGGTGGTGGAGAACGAGCACCGCACCTTCGGGCCGTTCGAGCTGCAGTTCCTCGCGGTGAACCACTCCATCCCGGACGCGCTCGCGGTGGCCATCCGCACCGAGGCCGGGCTGGTGCTGCACACCGGCGACATCAAGCTGGACCAGCTGCCGCTGGACGGCAGGCTCACCGACCTGGCCGGGTTCCACCGGCTCGGCGACGAGGGCGTCGACCTGTTCCTGGTCGACTCCACCAACGCCGAGGTGCCCGGCTTCGTCACCCCGGAACGCCAGATCGGGCCGGTGCTCGACGGCGTGATCGGCAAGGCCAAGCAGCGGGTGATCGTGGCCTGCTTCGCCAGCCACGTGCACCGGGTGCAGCAGGTGCTGGACGTGGCCGCCGCCTATGGCCGCCGGGTCGCGCTGGTCGGGCGGTCGATGGTGCGCAACATGGGCATCGCCGTCGACCTCGGCCTGCTGACCGTGCCGGAGGGGCTGTTCATCGACCTGGACGAGGCGATGCAGCTGCCCGAGGACCAGGTGGTGTTCGTCTCCACCGGGTCGCAGGGCGAGCCGCTGTCCGCGCTGTCCCGGATGGCCCGCGGCGAGCACCGGCACATCAGCATCCGCGCCGGTGACCTGGTGGTGCTGGCCAGCTCGCTCATCCCCGGCAACGAGACCGCGGTCTTCGGCGTGGTCAACGGCCTGGTCCGGCTGGGCGCGCAGGTGGTGCACCAGGGCACGGCGAAGGTGCACGTCTCCGGGCACGCCTCCGCCGGTGAGCTGCTGTACCTGTACAACGCGGTCCGGCCGAGCAACGTGATGCCGGTGCACGGCGAGTGGCGGCACCTGCGCGCCAACGCCGAGCTGGCCGCGCTGACCGGGGTGCCGCCAGAACGGGTGGTCATCGCCGAGGACGGCGTGGTGGTCGACCTGGTGGACGGCGCGGCCAGCATCGTCGGCCGGGTCGAGGTCGGCAACGTCTACGTGGACGGCCTGTCGGTGGGCGATGTCGGCGAGTCCACGCTGTCGGACCGGCTGGTGCTGGGCGAGGGCGGGTTCATCGCGATCACGGTCGCGGTGGAGTCGGCCACCGGCCGCGCGGTCGCGCCGCCGACGGTGTCCGGGCGCGGCTTCTCCGACGACCCGAAGGCGCTGGACCAGGTGGTCCCGCTGGTGGAGATGGAGCTGGCGCGCACCGAGGCGGAGAACATCACCGACCCGCACCGCATCGCCCAGTCGGTGCGCCGCGTGGTCGGCCGGTGGGTCGCCGAGACCTACCGCCGCCGCCCGATGATCGTGCCCACCGTCCTGCCGGTGTGACCGGGTAGAACCGTACGCATGCCACCGGTGAGCTGGTCCCTGACTAGCTCACCGGTGGCGTGGCGCGTCCGGGGAGCTGGGCCAGGACCACGCCGGCCAGCAGGACGCCCGCGGCGGCCAGCTGCGGCGCGTTGAGCGTCTCGCGAAGCAGCAGCCAGGCCACCGGCGCGGCCAGGAAGCGCAGGGCCGCGATGCCGGTCAGGTAGGCGCCGACGGTGCCGCCGCGGTGAAGTAGAACGCCTGGATGCCGACGAAGGCGATGAGTCCGTAGGCGATGACCATGGGCAGCTGAGGAAGCCGCACCCGCAGCGATGCGGGCGAGCGGATCAGCGCGATGAGCAGGAACACCAGCGCCGCCCCGGTGATGCGCAGCTGGGTCAGCTGCCACGGTGAGACCTCCAGCCCGATGACCAGCTTGGCCACCGGGCCGGTGCTGCCGAAGTCAGAGCGCGGACACCGCGACCAGCGTGATCCCGGCCGCGCTCCTGGAGCTGACGGCCGAGGGCACGGCGGAGGTCACCGCGTGCTGGTCACAGCTGGTCCGGCGTCCACGGGCTGCGCGACTCGGTGGGCCGGGTCGGGTCGTGGAACTTCAGCTTGTCCAGCTCGCCGGGGCGGATGCCGATCATGCCCTTGGCGATCGCGCGCATGATCCGGTCCCGCGCGCGGGTGGCGTCGCCGGTCTTGGTCGGGGACAGGTCCGACAGGTCCACCGGCGGGCCGAAGTGCACGCGGAAGGTCGGGCGGTTCTTCACCGCGCGGAACCAGGACATCATCAGCGGCTTGAAGTCCGACCAGCCGGAGACCACCAGCGTGCCCCAGATGACCGCCTCGTGCGCGCCCCACTGGCTCACCGGCAGCACCGGCGCGCCCGAGGCGAGCGCGATCCGGGCCGCGCCGGTCTTGCCGCGCTCCGGCCACAGGCCTGGATCGCGGGAGACCCGGCCCTCCGGGTAGATGAGCAGCGTGTGGCCCTCGCCGATGGCGTTGACCGCGCTGTCCATGGCCTGGGTGACCGTGGCCTTGCCGCGGTCCACCCGGACATGTCCGCAGCGCCGCCACACCCAGCCGGCGACCGGCGCGTCGAAGATGCCACCGGTGGACATCAGCGAGGGCGCGATCCCGGCCTTGTGACAAGCCGCGACCAGCACGAAGCCGTCGAAGACGCCGATGTGGTTGGTGGCCAGCAGCACCGGTTGTCCCCGCAGGTCAGCCGGGATCTCCCCGGTGACCACGAGTTTTCCGGTGAGGGCGACGAAGGCGCGGTCCGCGGCCATCAGGGCCCGCCAGAGCCTGGATGACCGACGGGCTGGAGCCGACCGGCGTGTCGGCTCGTCTGGAACCGAATGCAGAGCAACCATGACAGGTGCAGCATCGCACGCCGCCCGACCCTGACACCCCATGACTTCCGAATTCGTCACACCTGGGACTCCTGTGACGGGAGTGATGACTGTGACGCAGGGGGCGATCCGACTACCGTGTGGAGCATGGCGAACCGAACAGCGGCCTCGAAAAAGGGAGGCGGCGGCTCCTCCCGTGCCCGCGCGAGTTCGTCCAGGTCACGCGGAAAGTCCACGGCCAAGGCGCCGGCCCGGCGGCCGGCCGCCAAGAGCAGGGCCAAGGCCAAGCCGAAGCCCAGCGGCGGCGGCGCGATCACGCGCGGTGTCCGCGGCGGGTGGGGTCTGCTGGCCAAGGGGGTCGGCGGCATGGCCCGCGCGGTCGGCCGCACCAAGGAGCTCGACCCCGGCCACCGCCGCGACGGTCTCGCCCTGGTCTTCATCGCCCTGGCCGTGATCGTGGCCGCTGGCGCCTACTGGCACGCCGGTGGTCCGGTCGGCCGGTGGGTGGAGATCGGCGTGCGCACCCTGGTCGGCGCCGGGGTGGTGGTGCTGCCGCTGGTGCTGGCCGTGGTCGCGGTGGTGCTGATGCGCTCGGACCCGCAGCCGGAGCGCCGCCCCGGTCTGGTGGTCGGCGCGCTGCTGGTCACGCTGCCCGTGCTCGGCCTGCTGCACATCTTCTCCGGCCGCCCGGAGACCCTGGAGCAACGCTGGTGGGCCGGTGGCGAGCTCGGCTTCCTCGCCGGGAACCCGCTCGCCCAGGGCCTGAGCGCCTGGGTCGCGGTGCCGCTGCTGATGCTCATCGCCGTCTACGGAGTGCTGGTGCTCGACGGCACCCCGGTGCGCGAGGTGCCCAACCGGCTGCGCGAGCTCACCGGCCTGCGCGAGGACGAGGACGCCGAGCCCGAGGACGAGCAGGACCTGGACGCCGACCCGGCCGCGGTCCGGCTGCGCCGCCCGTCCCGCCGCCGCCAGGCCGCGATGAGCGAGGACGCCGAAGCCCCCGACTCCGGCCTCGACCTGGTCGCGCCTGCTCCCGCCAAACCGGCCCGCCCGGTCAAGGTCGCCGCCGCGGTCGCCGCCGAGCCGCCGCCCCCGGCGAAACCGCAGCAGACCCGCCTGGACCTGGTCCGCGAGGTCGACGGCGACTACCAGCTGCCGCCGATCACCCTGCTCAAGGACGGCGATCCGCCCAAGGCGCGCAGCAAGGCCAACGACTCGATGATCGAGGCCATCACCGGCGTGCTGGAGCAGTTCTCCATCGACGCCCAGGTCGCCGGGTTCACCAGGGGACCGACGGTCACCCGGTACGAGGTCGAGCTCGGGCCCGGTGTGAAGGTCGAGAAGATCACCGCGCTGACCAAGACCATCGCCTACGCGGTGGCCACTGACAACGTGCGGCTGCTCGCGCCGATCCCCGGCAAGTCCGCGGTCGGCATCGAGGTGCCCAACAGTGACCGCGAGATGGTCCGGCTGGGCGATGTGCTCAAGTCCGCCACCGCGGTCGGCGACCAGCACCCGCTGGTGATCGGCCTCGGCAAGGACATCGAGGGCCACATGGTCACCGCGAACCTGGCCAAGATGCCGCACCTGCTGGTCGCGGGCTCCACCGGCTCCGGTAAGTCCAGCTTCGTCAACTCGATGCTGGTCTCGCTGCTCGCGCGGGCCACCCCGGAGGAGGTCAGGATGATCCTGATCGACCCGAAGATGGTGGAGCTGACCCCGTACGAGGGCATCCCGCACCTGATCACGCCCATCATCACCCAGCCGAAGAAGGCCGCGGCGGCGCTGGCCTGGCTGGTCGAGGAGATGGAGCAGCGCTACCAGGACATGCAGGTCAACCGGGTCCGGCACATCGACGACTTCAACGACAAGGTGCGCTCCGGGGAGATCACCGCGCCGCTGGGCAGCGAACGCGTGTACCGGCCCTACCCCTACATCCTGGCCATCGTGGACGAGCTGGCCGACCTGATGATGACCGCGCCGCGTGACGTGGAGGACGCGATCGTGCGGATCACCCAGAAGGCCCGCGCGGCAGGCATCCACCTGGTGCTGGCCACCCAGCGGCCCTCGGTGGACGTGGTCACCGGCCTGATCAAGACCAACGTGCCGTCCCGGCTGGCCTTCGCCACCTCCTCGCTGACCGACTCCAGGGTGATCCTGGACCAGCCGGGCGCGGAGAAGCTGATCGGCATGGGCGACGGGCTGTACCTGCCGATGGGCGCCTCCCGGCCGGTGCGCGTGCAGGGCGCCTACGTCGGTGATGGCGAGATCAACGCGATCGTCAACTTCACCAAGGAACAGGCCCAGCCCGAGTACGCCGACAACGTCACCTCGGCCAAGCCCGGCGAGGCCAAGGAGATCGACCCGGACATCGGCGACGACCTGGAACTGCTGGTGCAGGCCACCGAGCTGATCGTGACCAGCCAGTTCGGCTCGACCTCGATGCTGCAGCGCAAGCTCCGGGTCGGCTTCGCCAAGGCGGGCCGGCTGATGGACCTGCTGGAGACCCGCGGCGTGGTCGGCCCGTCCGAGGGCTCCAAGGCCCGCGAGGTGCTGATCAAGCCGGACGAGCTGGACTCGGTGCTGTACCTGCTCCGCGGCGGTGGCGGTCCCGCGCCGGAAGACGACTGACAAAAACCCGACGGACCCGGGCCGCGCAGGGGAATGCGGCCCGGGTCCGTCGTTGTCAGCGGGGCGGTGGCTCAGGTGCCCCAGCGGCGGACGGCCGCGTAGTAGACGTCGGCGATGCGGTTGCACGCCCAGTTGCCCTTGCAGATGCCGTACAGGTCGGCCTTGAACTTGCTGTCGATGCGGGCCTTGGCGTCGGCGTTCCAGCGGCCCTGCTTCTTGTAGTTGCGGTAGCCGAAGTCGTGGCGGTGGCAGCCGGGGGCGAAGTTGAAGCCCACCGGCTTGTCCGGGGACCAGGAGCAGGCGTCGGAGGACCAGTCGAGCTGGCCGTTGTACGGGCGCTGCCCGCGGATGCTGGAGAACTGGCTCAGCGACTTGCTGAACAGGTAGTCGTCGGTGACCGCCCGGATGTCGACGGCCTGGGCCACGCCGGAACCGGCGAGCAGCCCGAACACGGCGGCGAGGGTGACCAGCGTGCTGGTGAGGACTTTGCGCAACCCGGCAGGGGAATTGCTCACGGTGAACCCCAGTTCTGTGGTGTGAACTACACGTGAGGTTCCTACCGGGCGGTAGCGGCCGCTGGCTGCACTCCGTTCGAAGATTGAGTGAAGACTTGACGGCCCTGTGAGCTGGCTCACTCCATGATCATCGGCGGGCGGTCACAGCTCCAGCAGCATCCGGGTGTTGCCGAGGGTGTTCGGCTTGACGTAGGGCAGGTCCAGGAACTCGGCCACGCCCGCGTCCGGCGAACGCCGGATCTCCTCGTAGATCTCCGGGGTCACCGGCGTGCCCTGGATCTCGACGAAACCGTGCCGCTGGAAGAAGTGCGACTCGAAGGTCAGCACGAAGATCCGCAACAGCCCGAGCTGGTTGGCCACGTCCACCAGCTGGCGCACGATCGCCCCGCCGACGCCCTTGCCGCGCACACTCGGGTCCACCGCCACCGTGCGGATCTCGGCCAGGTCCTCCCACAGCACGTGCAGGGCGCCACACCCGACCAGCACCCCGTCCAGCTCCGCGACCCAGAACTCCTGCACCGTCTCGTACAGGTTCACCAGGTCCTTCTCCAGCAGGATGTCCTTGCTCGCGTACAGGTCCACGAGGGCCTTCACGGCCCGCACGTCCCGCGTCCGCGCGCGGCGCACGGTGATCGCGTCACTCACGACAGATGAACGTAATCGTTCCGGCATCAAAAGGCTCCGTCGCGTTCCCCTGAAGTCTTCTTCCTCTCATTACTAGTGCCGCCGGTGGGAGCCAGGGCTGCCGGTGGCCGGTTGGTTCGAGGGTGGATCGGATCCTGTCGAGTGAGCGCAAGCAGGTGAACTGACTCACTTTGAGGGCGTATCGTGCGGTTAAATCACAGCAGAAGGCATCTGGGTTCTGGAATGGGGTGGTCAGGTGCTACGGAGCTTCCGGTTGATCAACCATCGCTCGTTCCGGGACGAGCACGAGCTGTCGCTGCTGCCCGCCTACGAGCCCACGGCCGAGGTCGTGCCGGTGGCGGCGGTCTACGGGGCGAACGCCTCCGGCAAGTCGAACCTGCTGAGCGGCCTGCGGTTCATGGCCGCGGCCGTCACGCGTTCGTTCGGGGACTGGCCCGCGGAGGGAGGGGTGCCGCGGCGGCCGTTCCGGCTCGATCCCGCCGCGCGGGCGAAGCCCTCCGGGTTCGTGGTGGAGCTGATCTCCGGCGGGGTGCCCTACACCTACGGGTTCACCGTGGACGATGTCCGGGTCTGTGAGGAGTGGCTGTACAGCTACCCGGAAGGCCGGAAGCGGAAGCTGTTCGAGCGGAACGGGGACACCGTCCGCTTCGGCAGCACCGTGCCGGAACTGCGCGGCAAGCTCGAGGTGCTCGAGGCGCTGACCAGACCCAACGCGCTCTTCCTGAGCCTCGCGGCGCAGTCCAACATCACTGCGTTGCTGCCGGTGCACCGCTGGTTCGCCCAGCACCTGACGTTCCGGCTCGCCGAGGCCCCGGCCGGCACGGCCGTGCAGGTGAAGCGTTTCCTGCGGACACACCCCGAGCGCCGGGACCAACTTGTGGACCTGCTGCGTGCCGCCGACCTCGGCATCTCGGGCATCGCCGAGGATCCGCTCGACGAGAAAGTGGAGAACGCGGCACGGGATGCGGCAGACGAAGCTGAAGCGGCGATGGCGGCGTACGCGAGATCGACGTATTCGGAGGATCACGATGCCGCCGCTCGCGCCGCTGTCGCATTGGTCGATGCCCGGCATCGTCGGGAGGAGCTACGGGAGGTCCATCACCGGAGGCAGAACCGCCTCCAGTTGACCCACGGAGAACTCGGCGAGGTGTTCGACCTCGAGGAGGAGTCCGCGGGCACCCGCTCCTGGCTGGCGCTGCTGCCCACCGTGCTCGTGGCGCTGGCCGAGGGCACCACGCTGGTGGTGGACGAGATCGACACCAGCCTGCATCCCCGGCTCACCGCGCGGTTGGTCTCGCTGTTCCAGGACCTCCGGACCAACCCCCGCCAAGCGCAGCTGATCTTCACCACGCACGACACCAGCCTGCTCGGCACCATGCTCGGCGAGGAGGTCCTGCGCAGGGACCAGGTCTGGTTCGTGCAGAAGGACCCCCGGGGCGCCAGCACCCTGTACCCGCTGACCGACTTCCACCCCCGCAAGGACGAGAACACCGAACGGCGCTACCTGGGCGGCAGCTACGGCGCGGTGCCGGTGCTGTCCGAACAGGACTTCATCGACGCCGTTCTCCCCGCGAGCCAGTGAGCGATGCGGAGGGAGAACGCCGCCCTGGACTTCACCCGGTACGACCGTGGGGTCGAGGACGCGGTGCGGCGGGCGTCGGGCGCCGACCCGACCATCGCTGATCACCGGCGCAACCCGTCCAGCGGGGTCTGGCCGCTTGTCCGGAGCATGATTCCGACCTAGTCGGGTGCCAGGACCCTGCCGTGGACTTGATCATGTCGCCCGGCGGTTACCCTGATCGACGTGTCTTCACCGTCCACCTCCCGCCGGGTCGCGCTGCTCACCCTTGGCTGCGCGCGCAACGAAGTCGACTCCGAAGAGCTGGCAGGCCGCCTGACCTCCGGCGGCTGGGACCTGGTCGACACCGGCGCCGAGGCCGACGGCGGGGCTGAGAACGCCGACGTGATCGTGGTCAACACCTGCGGTTTCGTCGAGGGCGCCAAGAAGGACTCCATCGACATGCTGCTGGCGGCCTCCGACACCGGGGCCAAGGTGGTCGCGGTGGGCTGCTTCGCCGAGCGCTACGGCAAGGAGCTGGCCGACCAGCTGCCCGAGGCCAGCGCGGTGCTGGGCTTCGACCACTACCCCGACCTGGCCGAGCGGCTGGACGACGTGGTGGCCGGGCGCAGCATCGAGTCGCACGTGCCGGTCGACCGGCGCACGCTGCTGCCGATCACCCCGGTGCAGCGCCCGCAGGCCGCGGACCAGGTCTCCGTGCCCGGTCACGGCTGGCTGCCGACCAACGTGCAGCGGCGCCGCCTGGACAACGCGCCGGTGGCCGCGCTGAAGATCGCCTCCGGCTGCGACCGGCGCTGCACCTTCTGCGCCATCCCCTCCTTCCGCGGCGCCTTCGTCTCCCGCACCGCCGAGGAGATCCTGGGCGAGGCCGCCTGGCTGGCTCAGCAGGGGGTCCGCGAGGTCTTCCTGGTCAGTGAGAACTCGACCTCCTACGGCAAGGACCTCGGCGACCTGCGCGCGCTGGAGTCGCTGCTGCCGAGGCTGGCCGCGGTGCCCGGCATCGACCGGGTGCGGGTGTCCTACCTGCAGCCGGCCGAGACCCGGCCCGGCCTGGTCAAGGCGATCGCCACCACGCCCGGCGTGGCCGACTACTTCGACCTGTCCTTCCAGCACTCCAGCGAGTCGGTGCTGCGCCGGATGCGGCGCTTCGGCAACACCGACTCCTTCCTGGACCTGGTGAAGCAGATCCGCGCGCTGTCCCCGACGGCGGGCATCCGGACCAATGTCATCGTGGGCTTCCCCGGTGAGACCGAGCAGGACCTGGCCGAGCTGGAACGCTTCCTCACCGAGGCCCAGCTGGACGCGGTCGGCGTGTTCGGCTACTCCGACGAGGACGGCACCGAGGCGGAGAACCTGCCGGACAAGGTCGACCCGGACGTGGTCGGCGAGCGGGTGCACCGGGTCTCCCAGTTGGTCGACGAGCTGATCGCGCAGCGGGCCGAGGACCGGGTGGGCGATGAGGTCGTGGTGCTCATCGAGCACGAGGAGACCGAGGAGATGCACTGCTCCGGCCGGGCCGCGCACCAGGCGCCCGAGGTCGACGGCGAGTGCGTGGTGCACGAACCCGACGGGCTGAAGATCGGCGACCTGGTGCGCTGCCGGGTCATCGCGGCCGAGGGGGTGGACCTGGTGGTGGAGCAGATCGAGGTCCTGCCGCGGAGCGGGACGTGAGCTCTGCCGGTCAGGGAGCTGACCGAGGGGACCACCTGGCGGACCGGGCGCTGCCCGCCGTCCCGATCCTCAACATCGCCAACCTGCTGACCATCTCCCGGCTGGTGCTGGTGCCGGTGTTCATCGTCGCCCTCTTCGCCGGGGGCGGGCACGAGGCGGGCTGGCGCTGGGTGGCCTGGGGGATCTTCGCGCTGGCCGCGATCACCGACCGCATCGACGGGGTGCTGGCCCGCAAGCACGGCCTGGTCACCGACTTCGGCAAGATCGCCGACCCGATCGCGGACAAGGCGCTCACCGGGTCCGCGCTGATCGGGCTGAGCGTGCTCGGCGACCTGCCGTGGTGGGTCACCATCGTCATCCTGGCCCGCGAGGTGGGCATCACGCTGATGCGGTTCTGGGTGATCCGGTTCGCGGTCATCCCGGCCAGCCGTGGCGGCAAGGCCAAGACGCTGGCCCAGGTGGTCGCGATCGGGCTGTACGTGCTGCCGCTGCCGCCGGTGTTCGGGCCGCTGCTGTGGATCATGATGGGCCTGGCGCTGGTGCTGACCGTGGGCACCGCGGTCGACTACGTGGTCCAGGCGGTGCGGCTGCGGGCCGGTCGGTGACCGCGGCCGAGGCGCTGGCGCGCACGCTCGTCGGCGCGCTGCGGGCGCGCGGGCAGACCGTGGCCACCGCCGAGTCGCTGACCGCGGGCCTGGTCAGCGCGACCATCGCCACCGTGCCGGGGGCCAGCGCGGTGTTGCGCGGCGGGCTGGTGGTCTACGCCACTGACCTCAAGCACACCCTGGCCGGGGTCGAGGCCGGACTGCTGGCCGCGCACGGCGCGGTGCACCCCGAGGTGGCCGGTCAGCTGGCCGTCGGCGCCAGGGACCGGTGTGCGGCGACCTGGGGGCTCGGGCTGACCGGGGTGGCCGGGCCGGACCCGCAGGACGGAGTCGGGCCGGGCACCGTGCACCTCGGCCTGGCCGGTCCGGCGGGTGTGACACTGCGCACGATCACCCTGCCCGGCGAGCGTGCCGAGGTGCGAGCGGGCGCGGTGGCGGCCGCCCTGGAGTTGCTCCAGGATGCGCTCGGCGGTCCGGTCGGGGAATGATCGATGGGGAAACCGGCGTTCGCTCTTGGCGAAGTATCCCTGTGATCGCCACTGAGGGGCGTCGCGCTCGGTACCGTGGTCTCCACGGGCCTGGCCGAAAGGAGGCACGCGATGACCGTGCTGCTGCGTGAGGCGATCGGCGAGCGGTTGCGCCGTACCCGCACCGCCCAACGTCGGACGCTTCGCGAGGTGTCCCGGCTCGCGCGTGTGAGCCTCGGCTACCTCTCCGAAGTGGAACGTGGGCGCAAGGAAGCGTCCAGCGAGCTGCTGGCGTCGATCTGTGACGCACTCGACTTACCCCTGTCCGACCTGCTGGGCGAGGTCGCCGCGGATGTCCGCCTCGGCGAGTTCACCGTGCCGGACACGGTGCCCGATGCCGTGGCCGCCGCGGAGCGCGCGCCGAGCCGGGCCGGCGCCGGGGAATCCGGCTTCAGCGGTGGTCGCCTGGTGACCTCCGCGCTGGGCGAGGAGCTGACCGAGCTGCGGCTCCAGCCGCTGCTGCGGCACCAGCTCAACGCCCCGATCAGCGGGCCGCACGCCTCCGCCGGGGTCGTGGTCGCGGCCTGAACCGCGTACGCCGAGTCATCCGCCAGGCTGAGATCCGTCTCAGCCTGGCGGTGTCATTTGCGTTGAGTCGGGCCGGTGCGCATTCGAACGAGGGTATAAAAGGCGTACGCCCCTGATACCGGGCCTGCTCAGGTGGACCCTTGACTTGATCAGGGAGGACCCTGACTTCCACGGGGGTCAGTGGAACGGCGTGGCGGTACCTGACACGATGGAACCCAGCACTGGGATGAGCGCCGGTCACCTCCTGTGTGTGGGGGACGGGTCGCACGGAGAAGGCAGGCGGAGGAGATGGCCAACGCGTTCGTGAAGTTCTGGAAGTACCTCATGGCGGCGTTCTCGTCGAAGATCGACGAACACGCCGACCCGAAGGTACAGATTCAGCAGGCCATCGAGGAAGCGCAGCGTCAGCACCAGGCCCTGTCCCAGCAGGCTGCGGCGGTGATCGGCAACCAGCGTCAGCTGGAGATGAAGCTGAACCGCCAGCTGGGCGAGGTCGAGAAGTTGCAAGCTTCCGCGCGGCAGGCACTGGTCCTCGCCGACCAGGCCCGCGCCGCCGGTGACCTGAAGAAGGCACAGGAGTACGAGGACACCGCACAGGCGTTCGCCACCCAGCTGGTCACCGCCGAGCAGTCGGTGGAGGACCTCAAGGGCATGCACGACCAGGCGATCGGCGCCGCGGGCCAGGCCAAGCAGGCCGTGGAGCGCAACGCCATGGTGCTCCAGCAGAAGATCGCCGAGCGGACCAAGCTGCTCAGCCAGCTGGAGCAGGCGAAGATGCAGGAGCAGGTGTCCAGCTCGCTGCGGCAGATGACCGAGCTGGCCGCGCCGAGCAACACGCCGTCGCTGGAAGAGGTGCGCGAGAAGATCGAGCGCCGCTACGCGACCGCGCTGGGTTCGGCCGAGCTGGCGCAGAACTCCATCCAGGGCCGGATGCTGGAGGTGCAGCAGTCCACTGTGGACATGGCTGGCGCCTCCCGGCTGGAGCAGCTGCGGGCCTCCATGCGGGGCGGTCCGGTCGCGGGTGAGGTCACCTCGGGGCAGCAGGCGGCGGCGCCGGCGCCTGCTCCGCAGCAGACCGCCCCGTACCAGAACCCGCAGGGTCAGGCCTGAGGTAGCCGGTGACGTCGCCACGGGACGAGCTGCGCCGCCACGTCGGCGCACTGGTCAACCAGCAGCTGAGCGGGCCGATGGACAAGGTCCGGCGCAAGGTGGCCGCGTGGCAGGATCCGCGCGCGAAGTTGCTGCGGCGGCGCCGGCGGGCCTCGCGCTCGCTGGCCTTCCGCTCCACGCTGGCGGCGCTCACCGGCGGGGTGGCCTTCTTCATCGGCGGCAACCCCGCCGTGCTGGAGTGGTCGGAGATCGGCTTCGGTTCGGTGGCGGTGCTCTCCGCCGCGGGCGCGGTGAGCGCTGGGGTGAAGTCGATCCGGCTGCACCGCACGCCACTGCCCGCGGCGGCCGCGCCGCCACCGCCGCCGTTGCCGCCCTCGGGCTCGATGGCGCGCGAACCCATGCAGCGGCTGGCCACGGCCGAGTCCAACCTCGGCGAGCTGCTGCGCCAGTTGTCCGCTCCGCACAACGGCCTCGCGCCGCTGTCGCTGGAGACGGTCGAGTACTCCAGGGCCACCGCCGCGGAGGCCGCCTCGGCGGTGCGCGCGGTGGCCCAGCAACTCCGGGCGGTCGAGCTGGCGCGGGACTCCGCGCCCGCGTTGGAGCGCGGTCATCTCGCCGATGAGGTCCGCCGCCTGCGCAACGAGCTGGACGAGGGTGTCGACGGCTACTGCGGCCTGGTGGCCACCGCGGGACGGGCGGTTGCCGCGAGCAGCACGGCCGCGCCGCGACAGGCGCTGGAAGATGCCACCGACCACCTCGCCGGATTGGCCGCCGCGTTACGCGAACTGGCGGGCGGCCGGTCCTGAACCGGCGGCATGACTCCCCGTGGACCTCACGGGGAGTAGTTTTGTTCCGCTGAAAAGCGGCACAGCTGGGAAATGTTTCGTGCAAACGTGTGATATCGGCGCGTCTGTTCGACCATTCCTTCTACGTCGCGTGGCAGTATCCCTCGCACGAACGGGAGCGCTGGGAGGGGATCGTGGCGCTGTGGACCCTGCACGGCGATGGCCGTCGGGTACAGGACGGTGCCATGGTGGCGCCGGAGGAGCGGCTCAACTGGTTCCTGACCATCGGCTTTGGCGTGCAACACGTCATGGTGATGTTCGGCGCGACCATGTTGGTGCCGCTGTTCACCGGTTTTCCGCCAACGACGACGCTGTTCTTCTCCGGGTTCGGCACACTGCTGTTCCTGCTGATCACCCGTAATCGAGTGCCCAGTTACCTGGGTTCCTCGTTCGCGTTCGTGGCGCCGTTGACGGCGGCGCTGATGCAGAACGTGCCGATGGCCGCGCGGGTGGGCGGCGTGCTGGTCGCCGGCATCCTGATGGTGGTCATCGGCATCGCGGTGAAGGCGCTGGGCGCGCGGCTGCTGGAGTCGCTGATGCCGCCGGTGGTCACCGGCGCGGTGGTGATCGTGATCGGGCTGAACCTGTCCCGGCACGCGACCACGCCGTTCCAGAGCCAGCCGAGCCTGGCCGTGGTCACCTTCCTGACCATCCTGTTCGTCGGCGTGGTGCTGCGCGGCATGCCCTCCCGCGCCGCGGTGCTGGTGGGCCTGCTGGTCGGCTGGGTGCTGGCCGCCTACAACGGCGAGCTGCACCCGGTCCGGCTGGAGCGGGTGGCGATGGAGCCCTGGTTCGGACTGCCCGACTTCCACACCCCGGAGTTCCGGCCCGAGGTGGTCATCGCGGTGCTGCCCGCGGTGGTGGTGCTGGTCGCGGAGAACGTCGGCCACCTCAAGGCGGTGGCCGCGGTGACCGGCCGGGACCTGGACGGCTCCGCGGGCGACGTGCTCATCGGCAACGGCCTGGCCACCACGCTGGCCGGGCTCGGCGGCGGCTCGGCGACCACGACCTACGCCGAGAACATCGGCGTGATGACCGCGACCCGGATGTACTCCACGGCGGCGCACGTGGTGGCCGCGCTGGTGGCCATCCTGCTGTCGTTCTCGCCGAAGCTGGGCGCGATGATCAACACCGTGCCCGCGGGCGTGGTCGGCGGCGCCAGCCTGGTGCTCTACGGCCTGATCGGCCTGGTCGGCGTCCGGATCTGGCTGGACGCCAAGATCGACCTGACCGACCCGGTGAACCTGATGGTCGGCGGCGCCGCGCTGGTCGCCGGGATCGGCGAGCTGCAGCTCAAGCTCGGCGACGTGGAACTGGGCGGGATCGCCTGGGGCACCATCGTGATCGTGGTGCTGCACCCGCTGCTCCGCTGGCTGCGCAGCCTCACCCACCGCAGCGAGCAGCCGGCGACGAAGCGGCCGGGGAGCAGGGAGACCAGGCAGCCCGGCGCCAAGGACAAGGGCGGCCAGGACACGGCCGAGGGCACTAGCGCAGGTTAGGCACGGGCCGCGCCGCACGAGCGCCGGTTGGGCACGGTCGCGCCGGTTGGATAGGGCATTGGTCAGGGCCGCGGTCAGCGGCCGCGCAGGACCAGTTCGGCCGGGTCCAGGGTGAGCGGGAACGGCCGCGAGATCGTGGTCTCGGTGCCCGCCAAGGCGGTCAGGGTGTGCGTGTACTGGCCGCGGCGCAGTTCGGAGGTGATCAGGTGCGGCGTGCGCTCCAGCTCCAGCCGCCAGTAGACCGGGATGCCTGCCTCGGCGTAGAGCTGCGGTTTGATGATCCGGTCCTGCGGGTGCGTGGACGGGCTGACGATCTCGACCACCGCGCGGACCTCGGTCGCGGGGTAGCGGGCCGGGTCGGTGTCGGCGTAGTCGCCGTTGACCACCACGATGTCCGGCACGGCCAGCCGCCCGCCGGGGATGACCACGTTGACCGCTTCGAGGATCTCCACGTCCGCGCCCGCCTGCTTGGCGGCCCGCTCCAACAGGTTCGCCAAGGCGCGGGAGGCGCGCTGGTGGCGGGTGCCCGGGGCTGGGCTCACCGTGAGGACTCCAGGGGTGAGCAGCTCGTAGCGAGTGTGGTTGCCGCTGTCGGGCAGGGCCTCGATGTCCTCGATGGTCCACGGACCGACATGCCGGACGAACGCGACACTCACGGGCTCCCTCCCTCCAGCTCGGGGTCGACTGCCTCCAGTGTGGCATCAGGCTGGCAGCGGGGACAGTGGTACGTGAGCCTGGGCATCCCGTAACTCTCCTGCTCACCGACCCGCACCGGCCCGCCGCAGCGCAGGCAGCCGGCCCGTCCCCGCTCGAACACCCAGTGGCTGGCCGCGCCGAGCCTGCCGGTGGTGGACTGCTCGGGGCGCAGCCGGTTGCGGAAGAGCAGGCGGCGGCACAGCCGGACCGCGGCCCGCGCGTCCACCGCGCCCACCGGTGACCAGGGGGAGACGCCGAGCAGGAAGCAGACCTCGGCCTTGTAGAGGTTGCCGACCCCGGCCAGCACCCGCTGGTCCAGCAGCGCCGTGCCCAGCTCGCGGGCCGGGTCGGCGGTCAGGCGGCGCACCGCCTCGTCCTCCATCGCCTGGTCCCAGTCCGGGGACAGCAGGTCCGGGCCCAGGTGGCCGATGAGGGTGTGCTCCCCGGTGGTGGGCACCAGGGCCAGGTCGTGCAGGCGGAAGCCGACGGCGACCCGGTCCTCGGTTGTCAGCAACGCGCGGACCTGGTGCGCGGGGCCGCGCCAGCGCTCGCCGGGGCGGTAGAGGTGCCAGCTGCCGTCCATCCGGAAGTGGGTGTGCAGCGTGGTCTTGTCATCGAAGCGGAACAGCAGGTGCTTGCCGACCGAACGCACCGAGAGCACCGTGCGGCCGCCCAGGTCGGCCGCGGCGAAGTCTGGGTGCCGCAGCTCGCCGCGGGTGAGCAGCTGACCGCGCAGGGCCTCGTCGAGGCGCTGGGCGGCCAGGAAGACCGTGTCGCCCTCGGGCACCTACGGTCCCTGCAACGCCAGCCGCAGGCCGAGCCCGAGCAGGATGGTCGCGGTCAGCCGGTCCAGCCAGGTGCGCACCCGGCGTTTGGTCAGCCAGCGGCGGGCGCTGCCCGCGACGCCGACCAGCACGAACTGCCAGAGGAAACCCAGGCCGACGTGGATGAGCACGAGCAGCGCGGCCCAGCCGGTGTTCGGCCCGGTCGCGGGCAGGAACTGGGGCAGCAGGCTCAGGTAGAACACGCCGACCTTGGGGTTGAGCAGGTTGGTCAGCAGACCGGAGCGCAGCGCCCGCCAGCCACCCGCCGCGGGCGCTGGAGGTGGTTCGACCTCGGTGTCCTGCTCCAGGTGGCGATCCCGCCAGGAGCGCCACAGTGCGGACCCGCCGAGCCACACCAGGTAGACCGCGCCGGCCAGCCGCAGCAGGTTGTAGCCGAGCTCCGAGGCGCGCAGCAGCGCGGTGATACCCGCGATGCTCGCCGCGCCCCAGACCAGGCAGCCGAGGGTGATGCCCAGGCCGGTGGCCAGGCCGGTGCGGCGGCCGCCGACCAGCACCGAGCGCAGGATCAGCATGGTGTCCAGGCCGGGAGTGACCACCAGGACCAGCGCGGCCACGCAGTAGGCCAGCAGGATCTCGCCGCTCATTCGACGTCCTGCTCGACCAGCTCACGACCGGCGGCCAGCTCTTCGCCCTCGGCGATCTCGGCGTCCAGCTCGCGGCGGGCGCGGGCGTTCGCACTGCGCGCCGAGCGCAGCACCCTGGCCAGCAGCAGGTTGAAGGCGAGCGCGACCTCGCGGGCGCCGGGGGTGCCCCACTGGTGGATCGGCATGCACGCGCCCTGCGCCTGCTGCACGGCCAGCCGGTCCGGCAGGGACACCGGCATGACCAGCGGGCCGAAGATCTCGCGCAGCTCCTCGATGCGGAACTGGTGCTCGTGCGAGCGGGGCCGCACCCGGTTGACCACCACGCCCAGCGGCTGCAGCTCGGGGTTGTTCTCCTCGCGCTCGTTCTGCACCGCCTCGAAGGCGCGCTGCACCCCGGAGACGGCGAAGATGGTCGGCTCGGTGACCAGCATCGCGCGGTCGGCGGCCACCAGCGCGGAACGGGTCAGCTGACCAAGCGAGGGCGGGCAGTCCAGCAGCACCAGCTGGTAGGGCAGCTCGTCCTCGGCCATCAGCTCCTGCACCCGGTCCAGCACCGCGCCCAGCCGGTTCAGCTGGGCCAGGCTCGGGTTGGGCTGGTTGATCAGCTCCGCTTCCTCGGCGCCGACCAGGACGTCGACCTCCTCGCCCCAGGCGCTGGGGGCGATCGCGGACCGCACGGCCGACTTGGTGGGATTCTTCAGGACGTCGACGAGGGAGGACTCGGTCTCCTCCGGCTCCAGCGCCGAGGTGGCGTTGCACTGGGGATCAAGATCGATCACCAGGGTGCGCACCCCGCGCCGCATCGCTGCTGAGGCGAGCCCCAGCACCACCGTCGTCTTGCCGACCCCACCCTTGAGGCTCAACACCGCGACCGTATGCACGGGTGCAGCCTACGGGTTTGTCGAATCAAGGTCTTGTAGCCCGTTTCGGGACTCCTGCGCCAGGCCGATTAGGGTGCGGCTATGCGATCCGACGCCGTGCACCGTGTGCTGGAGGCCGAGCTGGCCGCGGTCCGGGACCGAGGGGTCAGCGCGCCCCGTGTGCTGGATGTCGGCGGTGGCAGCGGGGTGTGGGCGGTGCCGCTGGCCGCGGCCGGATGCCGGGTCACGGTGGTCGAGCCCAGCCCCAACGCGCTGGCCACCCTGCAGCGCCGCGCGCAGGAGGCCGGGGTGGCCGACCGGGTCGCCTCGGTGCAGGGCGATGTGGACTTCCTGGGCGATGTGGTCGAGCCCGGCGGGGCGGACCTGGTGCTCGGGCACGGGCTGCTGGAGCACGTGGACGACGTGACCGCGGCGGTGGCCGCGCTGGCCGCGGCGGCGGTGCCGGGCGGGGTGGTCTCGGTGCTGGTGGCCAACCGGTACGCGGCGCTGGTCGGGCGGGCGCTGGCCGGGCGGCTGACCGAGGCGCGGCGGCTGCTGGACGACCCGGACGGCCGGGTCGGGCCCGCGGACCAGCTGCAGCGCCGCTTCGACGCGGACAGCCTCGGCGAGCTGCTGGCCGGGGCCGGGCTCGCGGTCGAGGTGCTCCAGGGCGACGGGGTGCTCGCCGACCTGGTGCCGGGGGCGGTGCTGGACGCGACGCCGGGTGCGGCGGAGGCGCTGGCCGAGCTGGAGCTGGCGGCCGCGGGACGCCCGCCGCTGCGGGACCTGGCGACCCGGCTGCACGCGGTCGGGCGGCGCTGAGCTCGGTCGGGTGGCGCTGAGCGCGGTGCGCGCGGAAAACACGGTTGCCTAGAGAACCGCGTTTCGCGGAGCTGACGGCACTGCGCGATCGCGGCCGTTCTGATCGCGGCTGTTGCGATCGTTGGAACCGTGATCGTCGGTGCGGTGATCGTCGGGATGGCGATCGTGAGGGCCACGATCGTTGAGGTCGCGATCACCGGGGCCGCGTTCGTGGGTGCTGCGATCGTCCACGTTCCGATCGCCGACGTTCCGATCGTTGACGCTGCGATCGTTGGCGTCGTGATCGCGGATGCCGGCGGCGCTGGGCGCGGGAGCAAGCATCGTGAACCGGTTCATGATCTTCTTCGCGGATCGCGCCCGGTTCAGTAGGGCGTGTGCACCGCGGGCGGGGTCACGTGTACGCCCGCCTGGTACTTCGGCACCCGCACCCTGACCTTGGTGCCCGCGCCGACCGCGGTCTCCACCACCAGCCCGTAGTCATCGCCGTAGACCTGCCGGAGCCGCTCGTCCACGTTGGCCATGCCGATGCCCTCCGACGGCGCGCCCTCGCCGGCCAGGATGCCGCGCAGGGTCTCCGGGTCCATGCCGGCGCCGTCGTCCTCGATCAGGATCTCCGCCTCGGCCCCGGCGTCCCTGGCCAGGATGGTGACCCGGCCACTCATGTCCCGGCCGGAGAGCCCGTGCTGCACCGCGTTCTCCACCAGCGGTTGCAGGCACAGGAACGGCACCGCCACGGGCAGCACCTCGGGCGCGACCTGGAAGGTCACCGCGAGCTTGTCGCCGCTGCGCGCGATCGCCAGCGTCAGGTACTGGTGGATGGCGCGCAGCTCGTCGGCCAGGGTGGTGAACTCGCCGTGCTTGCGGAAGGAGTGCCTGGTGAAGTCGGCGAAGTCCAGCAGCAGCTCGCGGGCGCGTTCCGGGTCGGTGCGCACGAACGCGGCGATGGTGGCCAGCGAGTTGTAGATGAAGTGCGGCGAGATCTGCGCGCGCAGCGCCTGCATCTCCGCCTCCACCAGCCTGGTCCGCGAGCGGTCCAGCTCGGCCAGCTCCAGCTGCGCGGACACCCAGTTCGCCACCTCCTTGGTGGCCCGCACCAGGATCGGCGGGCTGGCGTCGCTGTAGGCGATCAGCGTGCCCAGCACGTGCTCGTCCACCACCAGCGGCGCGATGACCGCGTGCCGCAGCGGGCAGCGCGAGTCGGCGCAGCGGGCCGAGCTGACCTGCACCCGACCGGAGCGCAGCGTCTCCGCGGCCTGGGTGAGCGCGCTGGCCACGTGCGTCTCGCACTCCCCTGACCAGGCCAGCACCGACTCCTGGTCGGTCAGGCAGAGCGCGGGTGTGCCGAGCAGGTCGCGCAGCCGCCGGATCGCCTTGCGCGCGGCCTCGGCGGTCAGCCCGGCGCGCAGCGGCGGCGCGGCCAGCGAGGCGGCGTGCAGGGTCTCGAAGGTGGCCCGGTCGGTGGGCGTGCCGAAGTCCCGGTTGGCGCGCGAGCGCCGCACGATCACCAGCAACGCCACGGTGAGCACGGTGAGCAGCAGCAGGAGCACGAACAGCGCGGAGGTGCGGGTCATCGGCCGGTGGTTCCTTCCGGGGCGTGCAGCCGGGCCATGGTCGCGTGCACCGAACGCGGCACCCGGTCCTTGGTCAGCAGCGAGACCACGATCATCACCGCGAAGGCCAGCGGCACCGACCAGGCGGCCGGCCAGCTCAGCAGCGTGGTGAACCAGCCGGCGCGCAGCTCCCCGGAGATGGTGACCAGCACCGCCAGCAAGGTCAGCCCGCCGCCGGTGACCAGCCCCGCGACCGCGCCCGCCGAGGTGAGCCCGCGCCACCAGATGCCCAGCACCAGCAGCGGGCAGAACGAGGAGGCGGCCACCGCGAACGCGAGTCCCACCGAGCTGGCGATCGGCAGGTCGGTGCCGATCAGCGCGAGTCCCACCGGCACCACGGTGGCCAGCACCGCGGACAACCGGAACCCGCGCAGCCCGCGCCCGCGGAAGACGTCCTGGGAGAGCACCCCGGCCACCGACATGGCCAGCCCGGAGGAGGTGGACAGGAACGCCGCGAACGCGCCCCCGGCCACCAGCGCGCCCAGCAGCTCCCCGGCGAACCCGGGGATGAGCCGTCTCGGCAGCACCAGCACCAGCGCGTCGGTGGCGCCGGTCATCAGCAGCTCCGGCGCGTACAGCCGGCCGAGCGTGCCGAAGACCAGCGGGAACAGGTAGAACACGCCGAGCAGTCCGAGCACCACCAGTGTTGTTCGCCTGGCCGCCCGGCCGGTGGGGTTGGTGTAGAACCGGACCAGCACGTGCGGCAGGCCCATGGTGCCCAGGAAGGTGGCCACGATCAGCGAGTAGGTGACGTAGAGCGGGTACTCGTCGCGCCCGCCGGAGAGCGGGCTGGCCCACTGGTCGCCGGTGAGCACCCGCGCGGAGTCCAGGTGCGGCACCGCGGCGCCGGCCGGGAACATCACCCTGGTGTCCTGGCCGAGCTCGTGCGCGCCCACGGTCAGCTCCACCTCGGCGCCCTGATGGCTGATGCCGTCCAGCCGCCCGTGCACGGTGACCCGCACCGCCTCGCTGCTCTGCACCCGCACCGGGGTGCGGATGGTGACCGTGGTCTGCTGACTGAAGGTGGCCGGCCGGTCCGCGTCCACCAGCGGCGCGCCGTCGCGCTGCCACACCATGATCAGCAGGATCGCCGGCACCGCGATCGCGGTGAGCTTGAGCCAGTAGTGGAAGGCTTGCACGAAGGTGATGCTGCGCATCCCGCCGGAGGCCAGGTTCAGCGTGACCACCACCGCCACCACCACGCCGCCCACCCACACCGGCGCATTGGTCAGCGTGTTCAGAGTCAGCCCCGCCCCTTGCAGCTGCGGCAGCAGGTACAGCCAGCCGATGCCCACCACCAGCAGGCTGGCCACCCGGCGCACCGCCACCGACTCCAGCCGGTTCTCCGCGAAGTCGGGCAGCGTGTACGCGCCGGAGCGGCGCAGCGGCGCGGCCACCAGCGCGAGCATGATCAGGTAGCCCGCGGTGTAGCCGACCGGGAACCACAGCATGTCCACGCCGAAGCTGAGGATCAGCCCGGCCACGCCGAGGAAGCTGGCCGCGGACAGGTACTCGCCGCTGATCGCCGAGGCGTTCCACCACGGGCCGACGGTGCGCGAGGCGACGTAGTAGTCGGAGGTGGTGCGCGAGACGCGCAGTCCGTAGGCGCCGATGAGGATGGTCGCCACGGTCACCACGCCGACCGCGATCAGGCCGGAGAGCGCGTTCACGTCGAGGGGTCCTCCACGAATTCCTGGTAGTCGCGCTCGATGCGCTCCGCGCCGCGCACGTACAGCCAGCCGATGAGCAGCAGCACCGGGTAGACCCCGCCGCCCAGGATCAGCCACGGCACCCGCACGCCGAACAGCTCGGCCGCGCGGCTGGCCGGGACCAGCTCGAACAGCACCGGCAGCAGGCCGAGCGGCAGGCCGACGGCCAGGCAGACCGCGATCCCGGCACGCAGCTGGCTGCGGATGAGCGCGCGCAGCGACACCTCGTCCAGGGTGGCCTTGTCCTCCCGCCCGATCCGGGCGGCCCGGCGCGGCCGGACCGGCCTGGTGCGCGGGCCGGTGACCACCACCCGCCGGGGTGGCTGGCGCGGCTCGGTCACGTCGAGGTTCTCCCCGTGGTCGCGGAGCGTGGTCAGGCAGTCACGGCGCTGACCCGGGTGGATGATGCCGGGCCGGAAGCCCAGTGAACGTGACCCAGGTCACGGCCGAGTCTAGGGTTCGCCGATATCAAGGCCAAACGGATCGAGGGAGCCCTCCGATCGGCGGCCGTTCATCTCGGCGGCTGCCGATCGGGCCGGGCCTGCCGCACCAGCAGGTCGCGCAGTTCGCGGGCGTGCCGCCGGCTCACTGGCAGCACCTGGGCGCCGACCCGCACGCTGAGCTGTCCGGTGTCCAGCCGCAGCTCGTCGACGAACCGCAGCGACACCAGGTGGCTGCGGTGCACCCGGACGAACCCGGCGGCCCGCCAGCGCTCCTCCAGCTGGCCGAGCGAGGCGCGGATCAGGTGCGTCTCCTGCCCGGTGTGCAGCCGCGCGTAGTCCCCGCAGGCCTGGGCGTAGTGCACGTCGGCCAGCCGGACGAACCGGGTCAGCCCGCCCAGCTCGACCGGGATGACCTCATCCGGCGGCTCCTGCGCGACCGGATGCGCGGCGCCGGTCGCGGCCGACGGCTCGACCGCGACCGGCTCGGCGCGTTCGGCCCGGACCCGCTCGGCGACCCGGCGCACCGCCTCGGCCAGCCGGGCGGCGCGGATCGGCTTGAGCACGTAGTCCACGGCCTTGAGCTCGAAGGCCTCGACCGCGAAGTCCTCGTAGGCGGTGACGAACACGACCAGCGGCGGGGTGCTGAACCGGGTCAGCAGCCTGGCCAGCTCCAGGCCGTCCAGGCCGGGCATGTGGATGTCCAGGAACACCGCGTCGAGGGTCTCGCCCTCCTTGGCCACCTGGTCGATCCGGCGCAACGCCTCCATCGCGCCCTCGGCGCCGTCGGCCTGCTCGATGCGGGCGTCGGCGCGCAGCATGTGCAGCAGCTCCTCCAGCAGCGGAGCCTCGTCGTCGACCGCCAGCACACGTAGCATCTTCGGTACTGTATCGACCTGATCAAACGATCAGTAGCTGGTGGCCAGGAGTTCGTGACCGCCGTTGGCGAAATGCCGCCGGAGCGCGGGCAGGTCGAGGTGGCCGTAGCTCGCCGCGGTGCAGCCGGGGCCGAAGACCTCGGCGAGTGCGGTGAGCCGGTACTCGGCCAGCCAGCGCCGGGCGGGCGCGGCCAGCGCGCGGGCGGAGTGCGCGAGCCCGAGTGCGGCGATCCGCGGGAACTGCTCGGCCCGGATCCGCCGATAGCGGGCCAGGATCTCGCGGCACAGCGGACCAGGCCTGTGGGGGTGACTCCGGCCGGTCGCGGGGTCGAACACCAGCGGCGGGCCGGTGTCGGTGCTGCTCAGGCCCAGGTCGTCGACCAGAGCGGCCAGCCGGTGATGGCCGGGGGAGCAGCCGTGACCGCCGGGTCGTGCGCCCGGCCGTCGATCTCCGCTGCGGCGCACTGCCCGGCCACCGAGTGCCTGGCCTCCAGCACCGTCACCCGGTGCCCGGCCCTGGTCAGCTCGCGTGCGGCGGCCAGCCCGCTGGCGCCGGCGCCGAGCACGGCGACCGAACGCGCGGGCGCGAAGTCTGCGGGCATGAGTTCCCTCGGTGCGTTCGCGTGGCCGCCGGAGAAGAATGACTCCGCGGTCAGCATGACGTAAGCGTCTGCTCGCTTTCCAGCTCCCCACCCGATCGGGCGAGCCGGATGGGTATAACGGGAGTTGTCGCAGGTGGGTCCAGGTGGAGTAAGGTCAACTCCAGCGAAGGTCGATTCATTTTCAACTATCTGTGGATGGAACCGATGAGCGGTGAAAATGACCGTTAATCGGCAAATTCCGGCCATTCATCGGCGCTACGGCTCATTGGCGGCGCGCTGGCGGGAACATGTCATTCCAGCCGCTGTCGTGCGAAATCCGCTCCCGCCCCGCTGGCGCCGCCGGTGTCCTCTGCTCGATCCGGCCGAGCCGCCGCGGCCCCGTGGCCCCGTGGCCCGTACAGGAGGGGGAGCGGACCGCCTGCCCGCCGTCGGCTTCCGGCGGGCAACGATGTTTCCCGGTCACTCACCACAGTGGACCGCACGTGGCAGGATCGGCACAGCTGGAACCGGTGCGGGTGAGGAGGCGCGACATGTCAGCAGACGCGGTCACCTCGTCCGACGCGGCCGCGCCGGACCGGATGCGGGAGCTGATCAGGGAAGGCGCGCTGAGCGAGGCCATCGCGCTGGCCGACGCGGTGATCGCCCGCGCCGAGGAGCCCGCGATCGTCGGCCGCTCACTGCTGATGAAGCTGGGCTGCCTGATGATGGACGGCCACCGGCTGGAGGCCGTCTCCGTGGCCGACCAGGCCTTCGACGTGGTGCTGGCCAGCGGCGACCCGGCGCTGATGGGCGAGCTGTACGCGCTGGCCGCCTACGTCGCGCTGACCGAGGGCTCGGTGGACCGCTGCGTCCGGCACCTGGTCCGCGGCTCGCGCACGATGGAGCTGGTGACCAGGGCGGACACCATCGCCGCCGACGCGTGGGCGGACCTGGCGATCACCTACTCCATCGCCGGTTTCCACAACCAGGCGATGCTGGCCTCGGTGCGCGCCCGCAACACCGCCGCCGCGGCCGGGCTGCCGCCGGAGGAGTACCTGACCCCGGAGATCCCGCTGCGCTGCGCGGTGTCGCTGGACCACCGCGGCGACGAGCAGGGCGCGCGGGACATGCTGCGCACCGCGGTGTCGCTGGCCAGGCAGTGCCAGCCGGGCAGCGAGCTGCGCCCGGCCGACTACCCCTTCTACCGCTACGCCAGCGCCCGGCTGACCGCGCTCGGCGAACCGGTCCAGCTGACCATGGCCGAGGTGTCACTGGAGGGCCACGAGGCCGCCGACCTCGGCGCGCTGGCCCAGGTGTGCGACGCGATCGCGGCAGGCCGCCCGCTGGACGCGCTGGCCAGGCTGGACTCGATGACCCTGGTCGCCAACACCCTCGGCCCGGCCGAGCTGTTCCGGCTGCGCGCGCTGGCCTACGCCGCCGCCGGGGACCACCGGGCCGCGCACACCGCCGACCGGCAGGCGTTCAAGCTGGCAGGCGAGCACCCGTCCCGGCTGGTCGACCGGTTCATCGAGGGCGTCGGCGCCCGGTTGGACCACGAGGACCTGCGCCGCGCGGTCGGCCGCTACGCCGCCGAGGCGCTCACCGATCCGCTCACCGGCCTGCCCAACCGGCGGCACCTGGAGCAGCGGCTGGCGATGATCGCCGAGCAGCGCGGCACCGCGGCCATCGGCGTGATCGACCTGGACGGCTTCAAGACGGTCAACACCGTGCACGGCCACCTCTCCGGCGACCTGGTGCTGGAACGGGTCGCGGCGATCCTGTCCCGCACGGTGCGCCGCGGCGACTTCGTGGCCCGCTACGGTGGGGACGAGTTCGTCGCGCTGCTGCCGGAGACCAGCGTGGCCGAGGCGGTGGAGATCGGCGGCAGGCTGGCCGCCGCGGTCGACGAGGAGGACTGGGAGGCGCTGGTCGCGGGCACCCCGATCTCGGTGACCATCGGCTGGGCGGACCTGGCGCATCCCGCGGAGCTGCCCACCGCGCTGGCCGAGGCCGACCGCGCCATGCTGGAGCTCAAGGGCGCCCGTCGCTGACACCGGCGCCCCGCCGACGCCCAGGGAGTCCGCCGTGCCGGGACCGACCAGTCACGCCGAGCACACCGCCGAGATCCGCGCGGTCTGCCGGGCCGGGGAGGCCGTGCTGGGCGCCTTCGCGCGGGTGGACCGGGGCTGGTTCATCCCGCGCCGGATGTGGTGCTCGCCGCGCGGCAGGCAGCCGCGGCCGGTGGACCTGCTGACCGACCCGGAGCTGTGGCGGGAGTGCGTGTACGGCGACACCGTGGTGGTGACCCAGTTCGACGACGGCGCGACCCGCTGGCCGCAGGTCGGCCGGGTGGCCACCAGCAGCGCCTCCCAGCCCCGCCTGGTGGTGGACATGCTGGACCGGCTGCGGCTGATCCCCGGCCAGCGGGTGCTGGAGATCGGCGCGGGCACCGGCTACAACGCGGCCCTGCTCGCCGAGCTGGTCGGCCCGCACCAGGTGACCACGGTCGAACTGGACCCCACGCTCGCCGAGATCGCCGCCGCCAACCTGACTCGCACCGGCCACCCGGTGCACGTGACCTGCGCCGACGGCACCCTGGGATGCCCGGAGCGAGCCCCGTTCGACCGGGTGGTCGCCACAGTCGCCGCGGTCGGCGACGGCCTGCCGTACCCCTGGGTCGAGCAGACCCGCCCCGGCGGCATGATCCTCACCCCGTGGGGCAACGCCTTCGACAACGGCGTGCTGCTGGAACTGACCGTGCGCCCCGACGGCACCGCCGCGGGCCCGGTGATCGGCGGCGTGGCCTTCATGCAGCTGCGCGGCCAGCGCCTGTCCACCGGCGACGCGGCCGACCACGCCGAGCTCGCCGACACCGGCGCCCCGCGCACCAGCGCGGTGCCCCCCGGCGAGGTGGCCTTCGGCGAGGGCGTCTTCGGCATCGGCCTGCGCCTGCCGGAGGTCGGCTGCGAGATCAGCTACACCGGCGAACACGACTACGAGATCCTGCTCCACCACGCCGCCAGCGACTCCGCGGCCATCGCCGAGGTCCGGGACAGCACGGTCGAGGTGCGCGAGGCCGGCCCCCGGTCGTTGTGGGCCGAGGTCGAGGCGGCGCACCGCTGGTGGGTGGAACGGGGCCGGCCGGGACCACGCCGCTTCGGCGTCACCGTCACCCCCGAGGGGCAGACGATGTGGCTGGACCGCGAGTCGAACCCGATCTGACGCTCCGCTGCGGCTACCCAGTGCTCCCGTGGGTAATCGCCCCCACTCCGCCCGGCACTGGCGTCACCAGCGCGGCCCGCTACCGCACCTCGGAGGGGGCGGATATACGTGGGTGGGAGCGATGGACACCTGGACGGCAGGTGTCGATCGAGCATGATCTTCGCGCCTTCCGCGAGAATGAGTGTTCGCTGTTCCCGGCCGCGATCAACTCTCTTCGCGAGTTCTCTGGGCTCTCGCTTCCCGTTGAAGGTGAACGGCCGGAGGAGATCCAGTTTCCGCAGCCGAGGCTGCCGCCCGCGTGCCTGGACGGACAGATGACTACTCGGAGCGGGTCAAGGTCGGGCTGATCGACGGAGGTAGGCAGGCCAGGTGCCGGTAGGGGCCGAGTCAGCCGCAACACCAGTGTCGGACCGGCTGTCTAGACTTCGAGCCACGCCTCGAACGCCCGTTCGAGACCCGGATCGGTGCAGGTGGGGAGGTGCCGGATGGGCCGGAGCGGGGATCTGCCGCGCGGTTTGGTCGACAAGTACAAGGCGCGGGACGGCGCCTGGCCGGAGGACACCGGCTGTCCGATCCTGCACGTGGACATGGACGCCTTCTACGCCTCGGCCGAGATCAGGGAGCGGCCCGAGCTCAAGGACGTGCCGGTCGTGGTCGGCGGCACCGGCAACCGGGGCGTGGTGTCCTCGGCCAACTACCTGGCCCGCACCTTCGGTGTCCGCTCGGCGATGCCGACCAGCCGGGCCAGGGCGCTGTGTCCGAAGGCGGTGTTCATCCCGCCGAACTTCACCCTGTACTCGGCGGTCTCGGCCGGGGTGATGGCGATCTTCCGCGACTTCACCCCGCTGGTGGAGCCGCTGAGCCTGGACGAGGCGTTCCTCGACGTGCGTGGCGCGCTGCGCAGGCTGCGGATGACTCCCGGCCGGATCGGCGAGGAGATCCGGGCCAGGGTGGAGGCCGAGCACGGCATCACCTGCTCGGTCGGGGTGGGCTCGACCAAGTTCGTCGCGAAGCTCGCCTCCGGGCTGTGCAAGCCCGACGGCATGCTGGTGGTGCCCAAGACGGACGTGCTGGCGTTCCTGCGGCCGTTGCCGGTCTCGGCGCTGTGGGGCGTTGGCAAGCGCACCGAGGAACGCCTGGTCGACCGTGGTCTGCACACCGTGGCCGACCTCGCGGAGACCCCGCTGGCCCGGCTGCGCCGCATCGTCGGCAACGCCCAGGCCGAGCACCTGCACAGCCTGGCCAACGGGCATGACACGCGGGCCGTGGTGCCCGAGTCGCCGGAGAAGTCGATCGGCGCCGAGGAGACCTTCGAGGTCGACCACCACGACCGCGCGGTGTTGCGCCGGGAACTGCTCCGGCTCTCCGAGCGGACCGCGGCCTCGCTGCGGAGCCGGGGACTGCGCGGGCGGACCGTGTCGATCAAGGTGCGGTTCGCCGACTTCAGCACGATCACCCGCGCCCGCACGCTGCCGCTGCCGACCGACGTCACCCAGGAGATCTACCGCCTGGCCTGCCAGCTGCTGGAGGAGCAGACCCCGCCAGGGCCGGTCCGGCTGATCGGGGTGCGGGTGGAGCAGCTGGACGACCACGGCGGCGCGGGCGACCAGCTGACCTTCGACGAACCCGAACGCGGCTGGCGCGAGGCTGACCAAGCCGCCGACGCCGCCCGCGCCAAGTTCGGCGGGGCGGCGATCAAACCGGCTTCGCTGCTCGGCGCCGCGCCGCAGCGCGCCGATGTGACCAGGCCCCGGATGGCCAGGGACTAGGTCGTGGACTTCGGGGCGCGGACCACGGCAACCGGTCCGTGCGCGTAGTGCACGACCGCGTGGCTGACCGAGCCGAGCAGCAGCCGCCGGAACGCGCCCCTGCCGTGGCTGCCGACCACGATCAGCGCCGCGTCCTTGCCGCGTTCCAGTAGCGCGTCCGCGGGCTTCTCGGTGGTCACGACCTCCTCGACCGGGATGTCCGGCCGCTCCCGCCGCAGCGGCAGGAGCCACTGCGCCAGCAGTTCCTGGCCCTCCTGGTGCATGATCTTCGGGTCGAAGTCCCAGGCGCGGACCGGGCCGAAGGCGTCCAGCGGCAGGTCGCTCCAGGTGTGCACGGCGACGATCCGGCGGTGGTGCCGGGCGGCGAAGTCGAAGGCGAAGTCCAGGGCGGCCGCGCTGGTCTCCGAGCCGTCCACGCCGACCACCACCGGGCCCTGCTCGGGATCGGCGGGGGCGCGCAGCACGATCACCGGGCAGGCCACGCCGCGGACCACGCTGGAGGCGATCGATCCCAGCCGGATGCCGGTGGCGGCCGAGCGGCCCGCGGCGCCGAGCACCAGCAGGTCGGCGCCGTTGCTGTGCTCGACGAGCAGGTCGAGCGGGTCGCCGGGGACGAAGTCGCCGTGCACGTCCAGCCCGGGGTGGGCGGCGCGGCACTGCCGCACCAGTTCGGCGAGGGACTGCTCGGCCCACTCCCGCACCGAGTCCTGCTCCACCGCGCCCTCCGGCAGCGCGCCCACGCCGTAGCCGGGGGCGGTGACCTCGTGTGCCCACACCAGCCGGAGCGGCAGGTTCCGCAGTCGGGCTTCGGTGGCCGCCCACTCGGCCGCGGCCGCCGCCGAAGGCGAGCCGTCGACCCCAGCGACCACCCGTGCGCCAAGTTCCAGGTCAGCCGTCATATTCCTGGCTACCCCCTTCGAACACCGGCAAACGGCACGCCTGACCACACCGGTTGCCCAGCCAGTTTGACTGAATTTTCAGTAGATGGCAAGGTGGATCCCATGCCGCCGAACAGCGAGAACAGCCCACCGAACATGCGATGGCGCATACCGGCCGAGTGGGTTCCGCATGCCCGCACGTACCTCTCCTGGCCCGCACACACCTCGCTGTACCGAGCCGACCTGCCCGCCGTCCGCGACACGGTGGCCAAGCTGGCCAGGGCCGTCGCCGACCATGAGCCGGTGGCCCTGCTCGCCCGCCCTGAGCACCGGGACGCGGCGCAGCGGGCGGTCGGTGGCGCGGTCGAGGTGCTGCCCATCCCGGTGGACGACCTGTGGACGCGCGACCACGGGCCGACCTTCGTCAGCAGGTCCGGCGCGGTGGCCGGGGTCGACTTCGGGTTCAACGGCTGGGGCGGCAAGCAGCACCCGCACGAGGACGACCACCGCGTGGCCCGGCGATTACTCGACCACCTCGGCCTGCCCCGGCTCGTGGCCGGGCTCGTGGCCGAGGGTGGCTCCCTCGAGGTCGACGGCGAGGGGACCCTGCTGGCCACCGAGAGCTCGCTGCTCAACTACAACCGCAACCCGGGTCGCGGCAAGGCACACGTCGAGGCCGTGCTCGGCGAGGTCCTGGGTGTCGACAAGGTCATCTGGCTGGCCGGTGTCCGGGGTGCGGACATCACCGACTGCCACGTCGACGCGCTGGCGCGGTTCGCGGCTCCCGGTGTCGTGCTGCTCGACCGGCCGGCCGCGGGCTCCGCACCGGATGAGTGGACGGCCGTCAGCGACGAGGCGCTGACAGCGCTCCAGCGCGCCACCGACGCGCGGGGCCGCCCGCTGGAGGTGGTCGAGCTTCCGGCGCCGGACCGGTCCCGGATCCGTGGCTCCGGCGACTTCCTGGCCAGCTACCTCAACTACTACGTGGCCAACGGCGCGGTGTTCGTCCCCAGTTTTGGTGACCGGCGGGCCGACGACCACGCCCGCGGCCTGCTGGCCGAGCTGCACCCTGGTCGTGCGGTCGTCCAGCTCGACATCGACCCCATCGCCCAATACGGCGGTGGCATCCACTGCGCGACCCAGCAGGAGCCGGCCATGACAATGTGATCCCGTGAGCGAAGCGCCCGACCGACGGCAGGCCCTGCTGGAAGCGACCTGCCGGATGATCGCCCGCACCGGCGTCCGCGGCCTCCGCGTGGAGGAGGTGGCGCAGCAGGCCGGGGCCTCCACCGCGTTGATCTACTACTACTTCAAGAGCCGGAGCGGCCTGCTGGCGGCGACCATGCGGTTCGTCGACGAGCGCGCCGCGGAGTACACCCAGTCCAGCCGGGGCGACGGGTACGAACGGCTGCTCGACAACCTCCAGCGCGAGTTCCAGGACAAGCGCCGGGTCCGGGAGAACTCCGCGGTCTGGGGTGAGCTCCGGGCGGCGGCCGTGTTCGACAAGGCGTTGCGGGAGATCGTGGGCAACGCCGGGCTCCGGTGGGGCAGGTACATCGCCGAGCTGATCGAGCAGGGACAGGAGGACGGCAGCATCTCGACCACGGTCGATCCGGCGGCCGCGGCGGTCCGGTTCACCGCGCTCGTGGAGGGGCTCAGCTCACGCTGGCTGGCCAAGCTGCTCAGCACCGAGCAGGCGCACGCGGCGGTCCGGGCGGCGGTGGCGGCCGAATGTCTGCCGGGGCAGCGGCCGAGCGTCGCACCGGAGCGGACTGCTCCGACCGTGTGACGTACGGATCACCTGGCTGGCAGTGATGACCAGGGCGTTCCGCGGGCCGTTGTGGCGGTGGTGGCGATCCGTGGCCCGACCAGGGCGGCGTGATCAAACTGCTCGTCCGTCGGAGTGGGGTTAACGCACTGGAACATCGTCCTGAACGGCGTTCAGTCACCCTTGGCTACTACCCCGAGCGGATGACGTCTGAGACACCACCGTCTCGACTCCGGGGACCGGGTAGTCTAGGCGTCGCACGGATCGTATTCTCAAGGTGACGCCCCACGCGGGGCGCCCGCCGGGTCCGGCGGAACCGCTGAAGCCCGGCGCCCGCTACAAGCTGTGCCGGAGGAGGAGCCATGCCACTCTCCGAGCACGAGCAGCGACTGCTCGACCAGATCGAGCGCGCGCTCTACGCCGAGGACCCCAAGTTCGCCTCCACCGTGCGCGGCGCTCGGTTGCGAAGGCCATCTCGACGGCGACGCCTACAGGGGCTTGCGGTGTTCGTGGTGGGCCTGTTGCTGCTCGTTGTCGGTGTGATCTTGCCCGTGTTGCGACCGGCCGAAATCCCGGTGCTGAGCGTCGTCGGCTTCCTGCTGATGTTCGTCGGCGCCGTGTGGGGTCTGTCCGCCACGAACAAGACAGACCCAGCCGCCGAGGAAGGTGGATCGCCGCAACAGCGGTCGGCCACGCCGCGGCGGAGTTCGTTCTCTCAGCGAATGGAAGAGCGTTTCCGCCGCCGTTTCGACGACGGTGATCAACACTGATCGCAGCCACCACCATCACCACCACCAGCTAGCCAGACTACCCAGCGGGGTGTCGCCTCCCAGCAGCCAGGGAGCGGACGCCCCGCTGAGTCATGTCCAGCCCGGCCAGCCCCGCCACCGGTGCCATGAGTTGCCGGCCGAACCCATGTGCTCCGCCGAGCCCGGCGGTGAGGGGGCCGCCGCGAATCCAGCACGCCGGCGATCCGGCCAGCTGACCAAGATCCGCGGCGAACAGCAGCGGCAGGGCGTGCCCGGACCGCGGGTTCCGGGCTGCCCGTGGGACGCGTCTGATTCGCGTACTTGGGCCGTTCGGGTGTGTCGGTTGACCTTGATGGGGTAGTCGGTCACAGTGGGCGCCTCACAGGGGGACTCGTGGAGGTGCGGCCGTGGTTCGGTGGTCTTGGGCGCGTGGGCTGATGGGTGTCACGGCGGTGGCGCTGGCGGGTGTGCTCGGCGTCCTGGCGGCGGCTCCTGCCGAGGCCCTGCCGCGGCTTGGCGTCTCGCAGTGCCTGGGGACGCAGACAATCACCTTCGACCCGCCGCTGACGCTGACGCCGCGGCCGACCACGATCAGGTTCGTTGAGGACTTCGGCACCTGCCTGCTCGGCGGCGTCTCCTCGGCGCGCGGCTCCGGTGAGTCGACCGAGACGACCAGCGCGGTCGCGGTGACCATCCCGACCGCGGAGGCCACCTACCACTGGAACACCGGGCGCGGCAGCACCGTGCACTGGGCGAGCAACGTGGTGGCCAAGGTGAACGGCAGCATCGTGGTCACGGCTTTTGGCACCGTCACAGACGGCCTGTTCCGGGGTGCGTTGGCGCAGAGCGTGGTCGTGCTGCCCGAGCTGGACCTCACCGCGGCGCTGGGCGAGGGAGTGTCCAGGGTGAGCGGGCTGGACACGCTGACCCTCCTCCGGTGACCGGCGCGCCCCTCGGCGACATCGAGGGGGTCGAGGCCGGGGCCGGGTTGCGCCTGCTGGGCGAGCTGGTCGACGAGGCCGTGTGGCTGGACCACTGTCCGTTCGTGTACGCCTCGTGCCATCCGTCGCCAGCCTGGCTCCGGCACGAGCAGGTCTCCGCGTTCCAGCCGCTGCCCACGCCGCCGCCCGGCCACCTGCCCCCGGCGGCGGCCGACCAGCGCCGGGTTTGCGTGTCCTTCGCGCCCGAACACGGCGACAACGCCCGCACCTGGGCGGGCACGCACGGCTACCGCCTGCTCGCGCCCGCGCCCGAGCTGACCGCCTGGGCCGCGGACAAGATCGCCTCTGTCGGGCTGTTTGCCAGGGCGGGGGTGGCCAGCCCGTCGTCGGCCGTCGTCCCGGCGCGCGACCGGATGGCCGCCTCGGCCTACTGGAAGGCGGAGTGGCCGAGGACGGTTGCCCAGCGCCGGGAGAACAACCTCATCGGCCACGGCACCCGCGTCCTCGACTCGGTCGCGGACCTGCGGGACTGCCTGGCCGAGTGGCCGGACCAGCCGGTCAAGCTGAGCCGGTTCCACCCGGGGATCTCGCTGACCGTCACCGCCTGCGCCGGCGGTGACCGCACCGTGGTCTCGGCGGTCTCGCACCAGCTGGTCGGCCTGCCGGAACTGGCCGCGGCCTGGGGTTCGCACTGCGGCAACCAGCTGCTCGCGCCCGACGAACTGCCCGGTGACCTCTACCGGCAGGCCAGGCTCGCGGCCTGGCGGGTTGGCGAACTGTTGCGCGCCAGGGGTTTCCGCGGCATGTTCGGGCTGGACCTGGTGGCCGACGCCGGGCGGCTGCTGGCCATCGAGGTCAACCCGCGGTTCCAGACCGTGGTCTCGCTCGTCCAGGCCGTGGAGAGCGACTGTGGGCTGCTTCCGGCGCTGGGCCTGCACATGCTCGCCTTCCTCGCCCCGGAACTGCCGCCCACCTCGGGCCGGACCTACCCGGCCGGACCGCGGTACAGCCAGCTCGTCGTGCACGCCGCCGCCGACCTCACCCTGTCCGAGGTTCCGCCCTCGGGGCACTACCGCGCCGACGGCCACGAGCCTCTTCCCGGTCCGGCCCGGCTCACTGACGTCACGGCGGCGGAGGCTGTGTGGTGGGCCATCGCGGGACCGGGGCCGATCCGGGCGGGGGAGGAGATCGGTCTGCTCCAGTTCAGCCGACCGGTCGCGGCCAGGGAACCCCGGCCGCACCCCAGCGCCGAGGCATTGCGCTGGGTCAGGTCCTTCCAGCTCCGGTGTCGTGCGGCCACCAGTTCGCTCCCGCCGCTGCGCATGTGCGAGGCGGACATGCGGCGGGCGGGCAGGCACGCGATCGAACTGATCATCAAGCGGATCTCCACCACCGGTGACCGCCCGACCTGGCAGGTTCCGGCTCCTGAAGCTCTGCGCGCGGTCTTGGACGAGCCGCTGCCCGAACACGGTGTCGACGACCTGCCAGCCCTGCTCGACCAGGTCACCGAGCAGGCGCTGGCCGAGGCCACCCGGCTGGACCACCCGCGCAGCTTCGCCTTCGTGCCGGCCACCGGGAACTTTCCCGCGGTGCTGGCCGCCGCGCTTGCCGCCGCCTACCTCTCCGTGCCCGGCGCCTGGTTCGTCGGCGCGGGCCCCACCCAGCTCGAACTGACCACGCTGAACTGGCTCAAGGCCCTGCTCGGCCTCCCCGAGGGCCACGGCGGACTCTTTGTCAGCGGCGGGTCCGTGGCCACCCTCACCGCCCTGGCCGTGGCCAGGGACCAGCACCTCGACGGCCACCGGGAGCAGGCCCGCCTGTACTGCTCGTCCCAGACGCACCCCTCGGTGGCCCGCGCGGCGCACCTGATCGGCCTGACCCGCGAGCAGCTGCGTGTCCTGCCCGCTGACGAACAGCTGCGGCTCGACCCCGCCGCGCTGGCCGAGCAGATCACCCACGACCGGGACCGTGGATACCGGCCCTTCGCCGTCACCGCCACCCTCGGCACCACCGGCACGGGCGCCATCGACCCGCTCGCCGAGCTCGCGGACCTGTGCGAACGCGAGGATCTGTGGCTGCACGTCGACGGCGCGTTCGGCGCCGCCGTGACCGCCACCAGCCGCGGCCAGCACCTGCGCGCCGCACTGGGCCGGGCCGACTCGCTCACCGTCGACCCGCACAAGTGGCTGTTCCAGCCGTACGAGATCGGCTGCGTCCTGCTGCGCAGGCCCGAACTGCTGCCCGCCACCTTCAGCCTGGCGCGCCACGCCCTCGACAACGCCTACCTCGACCCCGCCCACGCGCCCGGCACCGAGACCAACCTCTCCGACCACGGCCCCCAGCAGAGCCGGGGGCTGCGAGCGTTGAAACTGTGGCTGTCGCTGAAGACCTTCGGCGCAGCAGCCTTCCGGGACACCATCGAACGCGGCATCGACCTCGCCGAACACGCGGGCACGCTGATCCAGGCCCATCCCGAGCTGCACCTGGTCACCCCGCCCAGCCTCTGCGTGCTCACCTTCGCCTACCGCCCGCGCCGGGTCCCCGCCGACTGGGACGGCGACCGCGCCCAGGAACGGATCAGCCGCGCCGTCTGCGCGGGCGGCGACGGCCTGGTGCTGACCACCCGCGTGCGCGGCGCGGTGGTGCTGCGCCTGTGCACGATCAACCCGGCCAGCACTCGCGCGGACGTCGAAGCCGTCCTCGACCTCGTGGTCAGCCACGGCCGCGAACTTCAGACGCCCGAGGCCGTGCGGCAGTAGTTCATGGGGTGGCGTGCGGCCAGGGGACGTCACCGCCGAGGAGGCGGAGCCAGACGTTGTGCGCGCGGTGGCCGAGATCCGGGCGGACCGTGGTCAGCTCGGCCCAGGACTCGGGGTCCAGGTCGGCCAGCGGGTACGGGTCGGTGGCGGGTTCGCGTTCAAGCAACGTGACCAGGGCTTCCAGCGCCAGGGGAGTGGGGTCGTTCGCCAGGGCGTCGGTGGCCAGCCTGGTCAGGGCGGCGGTCAGCTCCGGGGTGGGCGGTTCGGGGCGGGTGAGCAGGGTGAGGGCGTGGCGCAGGGCTCGGCGTTCCAGGGTGGTGGCGCGGTGCGGGAGTCGGAACAGGTGGGCGGTCAGTTCGGCGAGTAGCTGGGCGGCCAGGGGGAGCGGGGAGCCGGGGTCGGCGGCCATCAGGGTCAGGGTGAGGTCGAGGGTGGCCAGGCGGTCTGGGTTGTTCGGTTGGCCGGGCAGGCTGGTGATCGAGCGGAGGCAGCGCTCGTACTTTTCGGCGCGGTTCTCGGCGGTGTGCCGGTAGGGCAGGGTCAGCAGGTCCAGCACGGCGCGGGGGCGGGTGGGCAGGAGCTCGCCGTCCACGATGGGGTGCAGGGCGTAGAACGGCTCCAGGTGGTCGAACAGCGGTTCCAGCACGTGCAGGTGGATGTCCTCGTTGCCGCACAGGAAGTGCAGCAGACGGCGCTGCGCCCGCGGGGTCTGGTTGACGAACTGGACGCCGGTGGAAAGGGGGTTGATCCCCTGCGGATGGCGGGTCGACCAGGCGAGGTCGAGCGCGGGTGGGGTGAAGCCGCCGTCGTCCAGGCGCAGTTCCAGGTCGCGGCGGTCGCCGCGCCAGGAGCGGGCGAGGGCGAGGGCGTCCACCAGGCCGGTCCAGTCCTCACTGCTGAGCTGGGAGCGCCACAGCAGGGTGTCGCTGCGCCAGTTCAGCACCACTCCTGGCTCCTCCGCCTCGCCGTAGAGCTCGCTGGCGCGCAGCCGCCCCTTGGTGATCACGTTGAGCAGCAACAGGTTCGCGCGGTAGGCCGCGTGCTGAGCTGGGACGGTCATCGGGCGGGGCTGGTAGTCGCTGTGGCTGCGGGTCGGGTGCGCGCCGGGGGCGTCGCGGTACAGCCGGATCAGCAGGGTGGCCAGCTGGGCGCGGAGGTCGGGTGCGGTGGACTTGGCGAGCTCGGTGAGGAAGGTCAGCACGGGGCGGCGGCTGCTCAGCGGGGTGTGCGCGAGCAGGGCGTGCGCGAAGCCGTCGTTGAGCGGGACCACCGCCAGTGGGTTGGCGGCCGCGGCCTGGGCCATCGCGTTGAGGCCGTGCAGGGCCTGCCAGGTGAGGCGGGCGACCAGGTACTCGCCGAAGGTGGCGTGCAGGAACTCGTAGGTGCGCAGCCGCCGGTCGTCGCGCTGGGCCTCGGCCCGGTGGATGAAGAAGAACCGGCCCAGCGTGGACTCCGCGGGACCGAGCGGGGTGCGCGCGCCGGTCAGCGGGCCGCTCTTGGCGCCGAGCAGGGCGGCCAGGTCCGCGTCCAGGTCGGGTTCGGTGATCCACTGCTGGCCGCGGTTGAACATGCCGAAGGCCACCACGGACAGCCGCCGCAGCTCCTCCTCCACCGCGGCCCGCAGCTCCGGCTCGGGCAGCCCGGCGCGGGTCTTGCGCACCTCGCGCACCGCGAACCGGTGCAGCAGCCGGTCGTACAGGTCGCTCTCGCGCAGCTGGGTCTCGTGCAGGTCGCCGCCGTCGGCGTCGTAGATGGCGAGCATCAGCAGCAATAGCGGCTGGGTGGCCAGCGCGGGATAGCGCATCGCGGTCTGGGTCGTCAGGCGGAACCGGGAGCCGGAGTTGCTCGCCTGCCAGTGCGCCAGCCAGCGGGACACCCTCGGCTCGTCGAAGGGTTCCAGCCGCAGCGCCACGCATCCGTGCGGTATACGAGCGCGGTCGGCGACCGTGGTGCGGGTGGTCACCACCACCGCGACCGGTCGGCCCTGCGCCGCCTCGCGCTGCTGGAACGCGCGGACCCGCTCCAGGTAGTCGCTCTGGCTGACGCCGGTGGTCTGCAGCAGCTCGTCGAACCCGTCCAGCAACACCACCGGCAGCGCGTCCCCCGCCGAGCCGGCCAGTTCCGGCCAGTCCAGCCGGTACCCGGTGCCGAGCCGGATCGCCTGCTCGATCTGGGTCTGCACGTCGACCTCGGTGGCCACCTCGCGCAGCGGCACCCGCACCGGCAGGAAGTCCGTAGCGGGCAGCCGGGCCGCGAGCACCTTGGTCAGCACCGACTTGCCGGACCCCGGCTGCCCGAGCACCAGCAGCGGCAGCTCGGCCGCCTGCGGGGAGGTGAGGTGACCGGCCAGGAAGTCCTGGATGTCGTGCCGCAGCGGCACTTCCTCCCACCACGGCTCCTGGCTCGGGGTGTCGCCCGCGGAGATCTCCCTTACCCGGCATAACGGATCGACGTAGGCCTGGCCGAGGACGGGGATGCGGAAGTCGGCGGGCAGCTCGTCGGGCTCGACCACCGGCCGGTTCAGCTGGGCCTGGTAGCCGCGGGCCAGTTCGGCGCGCCGGGCGTCCGGGTCCCGGCCGGTGGCGATCGCGGCCAGTTGTGTCTGGAGCTGGACCAGGCCGGTGCGGACGAGCTCTTGGGTGCCCTGGTGTTCGGTGAGGTTGGCCCAGAACGCCAGTTCCGGGCACTCGACGGCAAGCTGGCGGAACAGGTCCTGGTAGCGCGCGAGTGCTTGGGTGACCAGCCGGTCCTCGGTCTGCGCGGTGAACCGGTCGCGTTGGGTCTGGTTCCACCGGTCCCACACCGCCAGCCCCATCACGAACAGGATCAGCGCGTTGGCCTGCGCGTGGTAGTACAGGGTGAGTGCGCGCAGGTGCTCGCGGTACGGGCTCTGCGGGGTCGGCAGCGGCGCGGCGCTGAGCAGCAGTTCGCGGACCAGTTCCGTCGTGCTGACCCGGCTGTCCAGCAGCTCCTTGGGATCCGGCCGGTGCGGCAGCGCCTGGAACGCCTCGACGAAGGCCAGGGTCACGATGATCGCGTGCGCCGCTTCCAGGCGCTGGGAGCGGTCGAACCGGTGCAGGCCGCGGATCCGGCCGGAGAGGCCGTTGACCAGATCATGGCCGTGCTTGACCAGTTCCGCCTTGGCGTCGAACCAGCCGAGCACCTCCGCCACCCCCGGCGCGGCGCCCAGCATGGCGGCGCCGGTGATCCGGTCCAGCCAGGTGACGGCCTTGCTTTCCTTGCCGCCCAGCAGGCGTACCGCGTCGGCGTAGCTCAGGGTCCGCAGCACGGTCACGCTCCCGATCGGAGGCTGTCGATGACGAGGTGGCAGCGGTCGAAGCTCGGCAGGCTGGTGCGGAGGCGTTTCTGCGCGCGTTCCAGCAGGGCCAGAAGCTCGTCGACGCCCAGCACGGTGTCCGCGGCCAGCCGCTCCAGGATGAGCGTCAGGTACAGGTCGTACTCATCGAGGGGGAGGTGGCCTTGGTTGGCCGCCAGGTAGTCGAATGCCCGGTGGTAGAGCGCGAACCGGTCCTGCGGGCTGACCGGACGGGCGGAGAGCAGCCACAGATCCATGATCCGGCGGGCGAATGAGGGCTCGATGACGCCATCGACACAGGGCAATCTGTTGATCACCGAACCGAGGTGTCGCAGTAGCGGCTCCACTGCGTGCAGCAGGCAGATCTCCGTGCCGAGCAGGTGGCTCCGGCGCTGGATCTGCTCCGGGCCCTGACCACTGAAGCCGTAGGTGTCCGCGCTGACGGGACTGTCGTCGAACAGGCCGTGCAACTCGACCGTCGGCGGCGGGTCGCTCGCCTCGCGCAACCGCACCCAGGCCTGGCGTCCCTTGTCGGAGGAGCGGTAGGTGACGGTGAGGACGTCCAGGATGCTGAGCCAGCTCGAATCGCTGAGCTGGGAGTGCCAGAAACGGGCCTCCCGGTACCAGCGGCCGTACGCGCTGACCGGCACCTCGCCGTCGACGATCACGTTGAGCAGCAACAGGTTCACGCTGTAGGCCGCGTGCCGGGCGGGGACCTCGCGCGGGCTCGGCCGGTAGGCGGCGTGGCGGCGCTGGGCGCGTTCCTGGTGCGCCGTGCGGAACAGGCGGCTGAGCAGGGCGGCGCTCGCCTGCCGGGTTGGCTCGTCGAGGCGACCGGCCAGTTCGGCCAGGAAGGCGAGCACCGGGCGGCGGGAGCTGAACGGCTCGAAGGAGATCAGCGCGTGCAGCAGGTCGTCGTTGACCTCGGTGGTGGCGTAGGGGTCGTCGGCGATGGCTTTTTCCTGTGCCACCAGGCCTTGCAGGACCTTCCAGGTGAAGCGGGCGACCAGGTACTCGCCGAAGGTGGCGTGCAGGAACTCGTAGGTGCGCAGGCGGCGGTTGTCACGGCTGGCTTCGGCGCGGTGGATGAAGAAGAAGCGGCCCAGGGTCTGTTCGGCTTCGGTCAGTCGGGCTTGCAGGCTTTGTGCGGCAACGGGTTGGCGGGGTGGGCCGGGGAGGGCGGCCAGGTCGGTGTCCAGGTCGGCTTCGGCGATCCATTGGGTGCCGCGGTTGAACATGCCGAAGGCGACCACGGACAGGCGGCGCAGCTCCTCCTCGACGGAGCGGCGGATCTCCTTGTCCGGCAAGGCGTCCTGGGTCTTCACCACCTCGCGGCGGGCGAAGCGGAACAGCAGGCGTTCGTAGAGCTCGCTCTCGCTCAGGCCTTCCTCGGCGGTCAGCGCACCGCCCTCGGAGTGGTACAGGGCGAGCATGAGCAGCAGGAGGGGCTGGGTGGACAGGTCGGGGTGGCGGAGGGCGACCTCGGCGGGCAGGGGAGTGAAGCCGGGGCCGGTGTTGGCGGTGTTCCAGCGGTCGAGCCAGGTGGTGACCCTGGGCTCGTCGAAGGGTTGCAGGCGCAGGGCGATGCTGCCGTCGGGGATGCGGGCGCGGTCGGCGACCGAGGTGCGGGTGGTGACCAGGACCGCGACCGGGCGGCCGGTGTCGGACTCGCGTTCCTGGAACTCGCGCACCTTCTCCAGGTAGTTGCTCTGGCTGACGCCGGTGGCCTGCAACAGCTCGTCGAAGCCGTCGAGCAGGACTACCGGGAGCGCGTCGCCTGCCGAGCGCGAGAGAGCGGGCCAGGACAGGGATTCGCCGGTGTCGGCGCGGATGGCCTGTTCGATCTGGGACTGGATGTCGTTCTCCGCGGCCACATCGCGCAGCGGGACCCGCACCGGCAGGAAGTCGGTGGCCGGCAGGCGGGCGGCCAGCACCGAGGTGAGCATGGACTTGCCCGAACCCGGTTGGCCCAGCACCAACAGGGGCAGCTGCACCGCGATCGGGTTGGTCAGGTAGCCGGTCAGGAAGTCGTGGATGTCGGTGCGGTCAGGCAGGGCGTGCCATTCGTACTCGTGCGCGGGTGTGCGTCCGTCGGTGGCCAGTACCCGGAAAACCGGGTCCACGTAAGCCTTTTCCAGCGCCGGTATGCGCAGGTGCGCGGGCAGGTCGCCGCCGAGGACCGGGCGGGTCAGCTGGGCCTGGTAGCGGCGGGCCAACTCGGCGCGGCGGGCATCCGGCAGGCGGCCGGTGGCGATCTCGTCCAGACGGGCGGCGAGGGCGGACAGGCCGGTGCTGACGGTGGCGCGGGTGGCCTGGTGGTCGGTCAGGTTGGCCCAGCAGGCCAGTTCGGGGCACTCGGCGGCCAGTTGGCGGAACTGGTCCTCGTAGTGGCGGATCGCGTTGTCCGGCACCGACTTCGACAGGCTGGTCCGGACCCGGTCGCGCTGGGTCTCGTGCCAGCTGTCCCAGATCGCCAGCGCGGGCAGTTCCGCGGCCAGCGCGGCGGCGCGGGTGCGGTAGTGGGCGCGCAGGGCGGCCAGGTTGTGCTCGTACGGGTGTTCCGGGCTGGGCAGCGGGAGTGGAGTGCTGAGCAGGTCGCGGACGGACTGGTCGAAGCCGCGGGACTGACCCTCGGCGGCGGGCAGCGGCAGGTCGGCGCAGGCGGTGAGGAAAGCGGTGGTGACGATGATCGCGTGCGCGGCTTCCAGGCGCTGGGTGCGGTCGAAGCGGTGCAGGCCGCGCAGCCGCCCGGACAGGCCGGTGACCAGATCATGGCCGTGCCTGACCAGGTCGGACTTGGCGTCGAACCAGCTCAGCACCTCCTCCGCGCCGGGGGCGGCGGCCAGCATCGCGCCGCTGGCGAGGCGGTCCAGCCAGGTGACGACGGGGCTCTGACCGCCGTCGAGCAGCCGGACCGCGTCGCGGTAGCTCAGGATTCTCCGCACGCCTCACGGTATCCAGAGTGAGCGGTCGGTCACTGCCAGCGGAACAACTTCGTTGCACCGAAGATGGCCGCGGCGGCGAAGACGGCCGTCACCGCCAGGTGCAACGGGTTGGGCCAGTCGCCGGACCAGGCCGCCTGCATCGCCTGGGTGCCCGCGCCGAGCGGGGTGAACTCGCCGATCCGGCGGACCAGCTCCGGCATCAGCGGGCCCGGTGTCCACAGCCCGGCCAGGAACATCAGCGGGAAGAAGGTGATGGTGCCGATGCCCTGGGCGGCCTTGGTGGTGGGCGCGACCGCGGCGATCAGCAGGCCGAGGCCGAAGATCGCGAGCGTGGTGAGCAGGAAGGACAGCAGCGCCGCGAAGGGGTTGCCGGGCAACGGGACACCGGCGACGAGCCGGCCGAGCGCCATCAGCACGACGGTGGCGGCGGTGACCATCAGCAGGTGCACCAGCAGCTGTGCGGTCAGCAGCCGGATCGGCGGCACCGGGGTGGTGGCCAGGCGGCGCAGCACACCCAGTTCGCGGTAGCCGGCCAGGCTGCCGGAGAGCAGGCTCAGGCCGAGCATGGCCACCGTCATCGCGATCAGCGTGGGCAGGTAGAAGTCCACGATCCGGGCCCCGCCGTAGGCCGCCTGCGGCTCGCGGAAGAACGGGATCGAGCCGAAGACCACCAGCAGCACCGGTCCGAGCCCGAGGCTGAGCAGCACGGCGGCCGGATCGCGCAGGAACAGGCGCGCTTCGGTGACGGTCAGGCGGGTCAGGGCGGTCATCGGTCGGTTCCGTTCTCGTCGTCGGTGAGCGGGGCCCCGGTCAGGGCCAGGAAGGCGTCGTCCAAAGTGGACTGTTCGACGCGCAGGTCCAGCGCGGTGAGCTGGTGCGCGGCCAGGGTGGTGACCACGGCGTTGAGCAGGTTCCCCTTGCCGGAGACGGTGATCGCGCGGTGCTGGCGGGTCAGGCCGGTGACCTCGGGCAGCTCACGCAGCAGGTGCTCGGGCAGGTCGCCGTCCAGGCGGAAGGTCAGCCGCTGCTCACTGTCCACTGTGGACACAAGTCCGGCCGGGGTGTCCACCGCGACCGCCCGGCCCGCCTCGATCACCGCGAGCCGGTCGCACAGGCGCTCTGCCTCGGCCATGAAGTGGGTGACCAGCAGGATGGTCACCCCGCGCTCGCGGACCTGCTCGATCAGCCGCCAGGTGTCCCGGCGGGCCTGCGGGTCCAGGCCGGTGGTCAGCTCGTCCAGCACCGCGATCTCCGGGTTGCCGATCAGCGCCAGCGCGATGGACAGCCGTTGTTTCTGGCCGCCGGAGAGCTTCTTGAACGGGGTGCGCCGGTGTTCGGCCAGGCCGAGGGTGTCCAGCAGCGCGGCCGGATCGGCCGGGTCCGGGTAGAAGGAGGCGTACAGCTCGACCGCCTCGCCGACCCGCAGCTTGTCCGGCAGCGCCGCCTCCTGGAGCTGCACGCCGACCCGGCGGCGCAGCCGGTCGCCGTCGGTTGCCGGGTCCAGGCCCAGCACGGACAGCCTGCCGCCGTCCGGGACACGCAGCCCGGTCAGGCACTCCACCGTGGTGGTCTTGCCCGCGCCGTTGCGGCCCAGGATCCCGAAGATCTCCCCGCGCTCGACCTGGAAGGACACGTCCGCGACCGCGACCCGGTCGCCGTACCTCTTGTGCAGGTTCGCGACCTCGATGACCGGCATCTCCGCCAGCTCCCTTCTCGTTCCACTGCTGACACCGCGAAACGCTAGGAACTCGCTGACCTGCGCGTAATGCGTCTGGGACCCGAGTGGGGGTTGTGCTAGCCCCACCCCCGACACGGTGCCTGGACGCATCGCCCGCGCCGGGGCCGGTCGGTCAGACTGGGCCGGCTGGGAACGGAGGTGCGCGGATGGTCCGCCGGTACGGCACGGCCCTTGGCCGCGCGCTCTGGGTGCTCGCGCTCGCGGTGCCCGCGCTGGGTGTGCTGGTGGTGGCGCTGCTGAGCTTCCTGCCCTCGATGTTCGGGCTGGTGTTCTGCTACGGGTGGGGGCTGCGCCACGGCCGCCCCTTCCTCAACCGGGTGCGCACCACGGTGAGCCGGTGGTCCGGGACCGCCGTCGTCCCGCCCTACCGGCCCCGGCCGCCGCTGCCCGAACCGGGACCGGACGGGCTCTCCCGGTGGCGGGACCAGCTGTACCGGTCGCGGCGCTGGCTGCGGGTCAACCACCACCTGGACTGGGTCTCCGAGGATCCGGCGAGCTGGCGGGACCTGCGCTGGCTGCTGGTCAACCCGGTGCTCGCGCCGCTGACCGTGGTTGGCACGGTGCTCGCCGGGCCGCGTGCACTTCAGGTATACAACCGGTGGACCGCACATATGCTCGGTCCGCGCGAGCCCTCGGCCGCGAACCGGTTCCTGCACCGGCTCTTCCAGTGCTGGGAGGCGTCCTGGCGCGGGTTCCTGCTCGGCCTGCTCGCCCTGGCCGGACTGCCGATCCTGGTGGTCAACCTGGCCGGGTTCGTCCTCCACCACGTGTTCGGCACCTGGCAGTTCTGGTGGCCGCCGCTGGTGGAGTACACCCGGCAGTTCACCGACCTGCACCGCCGCCTGCTGCGCGAGTGGGAGGGCATCGAGATCCCGGACCCGTACCTGCCCGCGCCGCTGCCGCCCCGGCCGGAACCCGGCGGCAAGTACCGCTTCGGCAACCAGCTGTTCAGCACCGACGCGCCGGTGCGGCGGATGCGCCGCTACAGCTGGGTGATGACCGACCGGGCCGCCTGGCGGGACCTGCTGTGGCTGCTGGCCAACACCATCGTGGCCCCGGTGCTGGTGCTGCTGCCGCCGCTGGCGGCCACCGGCGGGTTCCTGCTCGGGGTGTGGCTGCCGGTGGTGGTCTCGCCGGTGCTGTCGCTGTTCTTCGGCCGGGACATGCTGCCCACGATGTACCAGTGGCTGCCGTGGGACCCGGTGCCCACCACGCTGTTCCGCACCCTCGGCCCGCTGATCGGCCTGCCAGTGGCGGTACTCGCTGTGTATACCTCGCCCACATTGCTGCGGATCTACGGCCGCTGGTGCGCCTGGCTGCTCGCGCCGACCAAGGCCGCGCTGCTCGCCCAGCGGGTGCGCGGGCTGACCGAGAGCCGCAGCGAGGCGGTGGACAGCCAGGCCGCCGAGCTGCGCCGGATCGAACGCGACCTGCACGACGGCGCGCAGGCCCGGCTGGTCGCGCTGGGCCTGAACCTCGGCGCGGCCAGGGCGCTGGTGGACACCGATCCGGTGCGCGCCAAGGAGATCCTGGACCAGGCGCTGGCCTCCTCCTCGGCCGCGCTGACCGAGCTGCGCGAGCTGGTGGCCGGCATCCACCCGCCGGTGCTGGCCGAACGCGGCTTGGCCGAGGCGGTCCGCTCGGTCGCGCTGGACGCCGCGCTGCCGGTGCGGGTGGAGGGCACGCTGCCCGGCCGGTTCGAGCCGCCGGTGGAGTCCGCGGCCTACTTCGCGGTGTGCGAGGCGATGACCAACGCGGTCCGGCACGCGGACGCGACCGAGGTGGTCGTACAGCTTGTGTACAACGCGGATGCCCTGTGCATCACCGTGGTGGACAACGGGTGTGGCGGCGCGGACCCGGCCAAGGGCAGCGGGTTGCGGGGCATCCGGCGCAGGCTGGCACCATTCGACGGTCAGCTCACCCTGGACAGCCCGCCGGGCGGTCCCACGACGGTCCGCCTGGAGATCCCGTGCGCGTTGTCCTCGCCGAGGACCTCTACCTCCTCCGAGACGGCCTGACCCACCTGCTCGCCGCGCACGGCTTCGAGGTGGTCGCCGCGGTGGAGACCGGTCCCGAGCTGCGCGCCGCGCTCACCGAGCACCGCCCGGACGTGGCCGTGGTCGACGTCCGGCTGCCCCCGACCCAGACCGACGAGGGCCTGCAGGTCGCCCTGGCCGCCCGCGCCGAGACGCCCGGACTGCCGATCCTGGTGCTCTCCCAGCACGTGCAGCAGCTCTACGCCAGGGAGCTGCTGGCCGACGGCACCGGCGCGATCGGCTACCTGCTCAAGGACCGGGTGTTCAACGCCGAGCAGTTCGTCGACGCGGTCCGCCGGGTCGCCGCCGGGGGCACCGTGATGGACCCGGAGGTCATCGCCAAGCTGCTGGACAGCTCCCCGCGCCGCTCCGGCGTGGACCGCCTGACCCCGCGCGAGCGCGAGGTGCTGGAGCTGATGGCGCAGGGCCGCTCCAACGCCGCCATCGCGGCCCGGCTGTTCGTCAGCGAGGGCGCGGTGGGCAAGCACACCGCGAGCATCTTCGGCAAGCTCGGCCTGGCGCCCTCCGACGATGACAACCGCAGGGTGCTGGCCGTGCTCGCCTACCTGCAGGGTGTGGCCGGAGCCTGACCGCGACGGCCAACACGCGCGTCGCAGCGGCCAACACCGTGTACGACAACGGCCAACACGCGGGATGGGGTTAGCGGGCGGGGCGGAGGACTGAAGGTGGGAACAGGCGGGAGCGCCAGCCCAGCGGGGAGCTCGCGGTGAGGCTGTCCAGGACCTGGCGCACCGCGGCGAACAGCTCCGGCTCCGGCCGCTCCGCGCCGCCGTACCAGGACCGCTCCACCGCGCCGATGATCGTGCGCAGGCCGTTCTGGCCCCGCTCGTCCAGCTTGTGCTCGCGCACCAGCTTCCTGGCCGCCGCGCGCACCGTCTCCGTCCCGGCCACCGCCGCGCCCCGGTCCACCGAGGCCGCCATCAGCTCCTGCCAGGCCGCGCCCGCCGCGTCCGGCCCACCGAGGGCGACCGCGTGCAGGCGGCGGTCCCGCAGGTAGCGGCGCAGCCAGGACGGCACCGCCAGCGCGACACCGGCCAGGCCCAGCGTGAACAGCGTCCACCACAGCGCCGGGTGCACCAGGTGCCACAGCGGTATCAGCAGCGCGGCGCCACCGGCCAGCGCGGCCAGGCCCCACCACAGCTCCGGCGGCTCCTTGCCGTTGGAGAGCACCCCGGCCTGGCGTTCCCGCCTGCGGGCCTGGGTGACCGTGGCGCCGCGGGCGGCGGCGGCCAGTGCGAGCAGCAGCAGCGGGCCGGAGGTGAACCACACCCACAGCGGCAGGATGGTGTCGTCCCGGTCGTTGTTCTGCTGGGTGTCGTTGCCGGGGTTCTGGCCCGGGTTCACGGTGGTGGTCGGCGCGGCCGTGGTGGGCCGGGCGGCCGTGGTGGGCAGCGCCGAGTTGCCCTCGTCACCGGGGTTGGGCTGCTCGTAGGGGGCGGTGTTGCCGCGGCTGTCCGGCAGCGGGGTCGGGTCGAACGGGATCCAGCCGAGGCCGTTGAAGAACACCTCGACCCAGGCGTGCGCGTCGTTGGTGGTGATCGTCCGGTAGTTGCCGCTGGCGAAGCCGGGGGTGAACCCGACCGCGACCCTGGCCGGCACCTGCACCGAGCGCAGCATGGCCACCATCGAGGAGGCGAACTGCTCGCAGTAGCCGGTCTTGCCGTTGAACAGGAAGTCCACCAGCGGGTCGCCCTGGCCGGTGCCCTCGGTGCGCAGCTGGTACTTGAACCCGCCGTCCTTGGCCAGGAAGTTGCGCAGCGCCAGCGCCTTGTCGTAGTCGGTGCCCGCGTTCCTGGTGACCTGCCTGGCCAGCGACTCCACCTGCGGGTCGACGCTGTGGTCGTAGTAGCGCTCGCCGATCAGCGCCGCGTTGCGGGACCGTCCGCCCGGTGCGGCGCGCATGGCCTCCGCCGTCGGGTCGGGCAGGATCGAGGCCTGCAGGTACCGGCCGGGGCTCTGCCGGTTGGGCGCGTGCACGATGCCCGCGGTCGGGTCGTAGCTCCAGTTGTCCGCGATGTTGGAGAACATCAGCGGCACGCCGTAGACCGGCAGCCACGGGTCGAGGAAGCCGACGGTCTCGATGTCGACCTCGATCTGCTTGCCCTCGGCCAGCAGCCGCCGCCGGTCCGTGCCCGGCGGCAGCGCCAGCTCGCCCCTGGTCGGCTGCCCGTCCAGCTGCGGGTCGACCTCGAAGCCGCGCTTCGCGTCGTACTTGCTCAGCGTCATCACCCGCAGGTACGGCGGGCGGTCCGGCAGCCCGCGCACCCGGAACATCTCGATGTTGCGGTCCCGCTCCAGGTGCCCGCGCAGCGAGGTGAACGCGTTGAGCCCGATCGAGGCGGTCGCGTCGGCCGCGCCCCCGCCGGGCAGCCTGCCCGCGGTGCCGACCATGGTCAGCACCGCGCCGGCGAACAGCGCGATCACCACCGCGGCCGAGGCCACCCCGACCGCGGCGTGCGCCGAACCGTCCCCCGAGCGCAGCGCGGGCAGGCCGAGCCTGCCCCGCCACAGCCGGTGCCGCTGGCGTTCGTCGATGACCAGCAGCAGCGCGAACCCGGCCGCGCCAGCGGCAAAGGACCACCAGGGCAGCAGCTCGTCGGCCAGCGAGGCGGGCACCGCGTACACGCACAGCAGCACCAGCCCGGAGGCCGCGGGCGCGGCGGCGGCCACCGCGAGGGTGTCCACCACGATCGCGACCAGGCCGATCGCCACGCACACCAGGCACAGCATCGCCGCGGTCGCGGTCACCGGCGGCACCCCGGTCTGCACCTGGGCCATCGCCTGCCGCAGCACCCCGACCAGGTCGCTGAGCGCGGCCGGGCCGGGCAGCACCACCAGCAGGCCGCTGCGGGTGAACACCGCGGTCAGGAAGCACAACAGGCCGACGAACTGGCCGAGCGCGACCAGCGGCGTCGGCGTGCGGACCGAGCGCAGCGCGATCCCGGTGCCCGCGATCACCGCCACGGTGACCGCGACGAACACCAGCCAGCGCACCCCGTCGATGACCCCGGACAGCGAGGTGGCCGCGGTCAGCACGGCCAGTCCCGCGGCACTGGGCACCACCGGCCCGGTCCAGCCGACCGGAGCGGCCACCGCCCTCCGCCTGTTCACCATCAACCCTCGCTCACCACGGCCCAGCGCCGGCCACGTGGCCGCTGGACATCCGGTCCGGCACGGTGTTGCACAACAGCGACCACACCGCGGCCATGCCCTGCTCCGGCCGGGCCACCACCGCGCCCCAGCCGGCCGAGGTGAGCAGCCGCAGCGCGTCCTGCGGGTCGGCGCCCCGCTCCTCGCGCGCGCTGGCCCACCCGTTGACGTCCAGCAGCACCGCCAGGCTGCGCACCCCGCGCGGCCGGAAGCGCACCAGCTCGGCCACCGCGGCCGGGGTCACATCGCCCAGCACCGCGATCATCTCCCGGCCTGCGCCGGGGTCGCCGGTGACCGCCAGCTGCGCGCGGTGCGCCGGGTGCAGCGCGGCCAGCGCGTCCAGCACCGGCACGTCGCTGAGGCCCGCCGAGGCGGAGCCGCCGGCCAGCAGCACGCCCTCCTCGGTGCCCAGCCGCACGTGCTGGCCGTGCTTGTGCAGGTGCAGGCAGATGCTCGCGGCCAGCGAGATCGCCCATTCCAGGCTGGAGGTCGGGCCGTTGCCGCGGTGCGCGGCGGCCCTGGTGTCCAGCAGCACCGAGACGCCGCCGTGCCACGGGCTCTCCTCCACCCGCACCATCAGCTCGTCCCGCCGCGCGGTCGACTTCCAGTGCACCTTGCGCAGGTCGTCGCCGTGCCGGTACTGCCGGATGATCGCGTCGTCCTCGCCCTGCCCGGCCCGCAGCCGCACCGCGCCGTCATCGCCGGCCCCCATGCCGGAGCCGTGCGGCAGCCCGGTCAGCGCGACCACCTTGGGCACCACCACCAGCCTGCTGCGCCCGCCGAGCTCGCGCTCGAACTCGGCCAGCCCGAACGGGTCGGTGACCCTGGCCCGCAGCGGGCCCAGCTGGTGCACGCCGCGCATCACCGGCTGCAGCGGGTAGCGCAGCACCGCGGCGCTGCGCCGGGGCAGCCGCTCCACCACGAACCTCGGCTTGTTGCCAAGGGCGTAGGGCACGCCGTCCTCCAGCATCAGCCCGCCCGCCGGCAGCCGTCCCGAGCTGCGCACCTCGAGGCGGACCTCGGAGCTGGTGCCCACCGGCACCCGCTCCGGCACCAGGTGGCGCAGCGCGGCCAGGCCGATCCGGGCGTTGGCCGCCATCACCGCGGCGATGATCGGCAGCGCGACCACGAACACCGCGATCCGCAGCAGGTCACGTTCGTCGAGCAGCAGCGCGCACAGCGCGGCGGCGAGTCCGGCGGCGAGCAGGCATCGGCCCCTGGTGGTCAGTCCCGCCAACACGCCCATGGATCACCTGGCTCCGCGCAGGCCCGCGTGCCACTGCTGGCTCTGGCCCTGGCTGTTGCCCGGACCCTGCGGCACCGGCACCCGCTGCACCAGCCCGCGGACCAGGTCGGCGGGGGAGCGGCGGGCGGCCTGCGCCTCGGCGGTGAGCACCAGGCGGTGCGCCAGCACCGGCACGGCCACCGCGTGCACGTCGTCGGGCACCACGAACTCGCGCCCGGACAGCGCGGCCTGCGCCCGCGCGGCTCGCACCAGGTGCAGGGTCGAGCGCGGCGAGGCGCCCAGGCGCAGCTCGGGCAGGCGGCGGGTGGCCGAGACCAGCTCCACGGTGTAACGCCGGATCTCCGGCGAGAGATGAACCTCGCGAACGGTGGCGACGAGCTGGCGCACCCGTTCGGCGTCGGAGACCGGCTTGAGGTCGGCCATCGGGTCGTGCCCGGCGTGCTCGTCGACCATGGCCAGCTCGGCCTGCGGGTCGGGGTAGCCAATGGAGACCCTGGCGGTGAACCGGTCGCGCTGGGCCTCGGGCAGGGCGTAGGTGCCCTCCATCTCCACCGGGTTCTGGGTGGCGATGACCATGAACGGCGAGTCCAGGGTGTAGCTGCGGCCGTCCACCGTGACCTGGTGTTCCTCCATGCACTCCAGCAGGGCGGACTGGGTCTTCGGGGAGGCGCGGTTGATCTCGTCGCCGACCACGATGTTGGCGAAGACCGGGCCGGGCCGGAACTCGAACTCGCTGTTCTGGCGGTTGAAGATGGACACGCCGGTGATGTCGCTGGGCAGCAGGTCCGGGGTGAACTGGATCCGGCTGACCGAGCAGTCGATGGACCGGGCCAGCGCCTTGGCCAGCGAGGTCTTGCCGACCCCCGGCACGTCCTCGACCAGCAGGTGGCCCTCGGCGAGCAGGGTGACCAGCGCGATCCGCACCACTTCCGGCTTGCCGACCAGCACCCGTTCGACGTTGGCCGCGATCCGCGAGGCGGTGGCGTGGAGCTCCGGCAACCCGCCGACCTCACGCGGACTGACCGCGGTCCCGTCCTCGCCGTACTGATGGCCGGATAGTGCGGCGGGCTGGGTACTGGGCGTCACACGTCCTCCTGCTGAGACCTTATGCGGCAGCCTGCCACGCAGTCTGTCAAAACCGGGCTAAGGGACCTACCGGTCGGGGTCAGTCATACCGCACACCTGGTGCCCCACATCGTCCCCCACTTCTCACCACCGTGGACGGCCGATAGGCCAACTGGTTGCTCTTCCGGCCCGGATTCGTGGGCGGAGGGTGATCGGATGGCTGTTGTTTCCACCCGCTCCGGCTGCCTCTCCGGGCAGGTCCCCCCACCGGGCCCCACGCACACCCACCGCCCTCTTCCTGCGAAAACGTCGACACACCCGGGGGACAACGGGCCCGTTTCGCGTTGACTGTGGAGGAAAGTGGGGTACTGTGGCGGCCGGTGGGGCAAACGGGGGCCCCGCTGCCGGTCCCGTCGGGTCGGTTGGGAGGTGCGTTGCCGATGTTCCTCGGTACCCACAGCCCAAAGCTCGACGACAAGGGGCGGCTCACCCTGCCGGCGAAGTTCCGGGACGCACTCGCGGGGGGTCTGATGCTCACCAAGGGCCAGGACCACTGCCTGTTCGTCTTCCCGCGAGCGGAGTTCGAGCAGATGGCGCGGAAGGTGGCCGAGGCGCCGTTCACCAACGAGGCGGTCCGCGCGTACCAGCGCTACCTGTTCGCCGGCACGGACGAGCAGCGTCCTGACTCGCAGGGCCGGATCTCGATCACGCCGGAACTGCGGCGCTATGCCTCGCTGACCAAGGAGTGCGTGGTCATCGGGGCGATCAACCGGCTGGAGATCTGGGACGCCACCGCCTGGGAGCGCTACCTCGAAGAACACGAGGACAGCTACGCGCAGGCACGCGAGGAGGTGCTCCCCGGAGTCTTCTAGAAGACGTGCGTGAGGCATTCGGATGCGGCTTGGCCTCGGTCCGCTCGGCTTTCGACCCTGGTGCACCTTCCCCGGCACCAGGTGCGACGGGCGGGCGGGGACCTGGCGGCATCCGGGAGACGTTCCAGGCACCTGCTTGTCGCGCATGGGCGGGTAAGAGAGGTAGTGACCGCCATGACCGGGCAGCCGCAACACGTGTCGGTGCTGTTGGACCGCACGCTTGAGCTGCTCGCGCCCGCGCTGAGCGAACCGGGAGCGGTGGTCGTCGACGCCACCCTCGGCCTCGGCGGGCACTCGGAGGCACTGCTCGCCGCGCACCCCCGGCTGACGCTGATCGGCCTGGACCGGGACACCCAGGCGCTCAAGCTCGCCGGTGAGAGACTCGCTGCATACAACGCGCGTACCCATCTTGTGCACGCCGTATACGACGAGCTGCCCGAGGTCCTGCTCGATCTCGGTATACCGCGCGTGCACGGAGTGCTCTTCGACTGCGGCGTGTCCTCGCTGCAGCTGGACGCGGTGGAGCGCGGCTTCGCCTACTCCAGGGACTCGCCGCTGGACATGCGGATGGACCCGAGCGGCCCGATCACCGCGGCGGACATCCTCAACACCTACGGCCACGGTGACCTGGCCAGGATCCTGCGCGACTACGGCGAGGAGCGGTTCGCGGGCAAGATCGCCTCAGCCATCGTGCGCGAACGGGAGAAGGAGCCGTTCACCACGAGTGGACGCCTGGTGGACCTGCTGTACGCGGCGGTCCCGGCGGCCACCCGGCGCACCGGCGGCCACCCGGCCAAGCGGACCTTCCAGGCGCTGCGCATCGAGGTCAACGCCGAGCTGGACGTGCTGCGCCGGGCCATCCCGGCCGCGGTCGACGCGCTGGTGCTCGGCGGCCGGATCGCGGTGATGTCCTTCCAGTCGCTGGAAGACAAGATCGTCAAGCGGGTGCTGGTCGAACGCGCCACCTCGACCACCCCGCAGGGCCTGCCGGTGGAGCTGCCCGGCCACGGACCCGAGCTGCGGCTGCTCACCCGCGGCTCCGAACAGGCCAGTGAGCAGGAGGTGGCGGTCAACCCGAGGGCCGCCTCGGTGCGGCTGCGCGCCGCGGAGCGGATCAGGGAGGCGACATGACCGCACCAGCACGGCAGACCCCGCCCGAACTCCCGGAGCACCAGGCTCCGGTCAACCCCGGCGACCGCGGTCGCTCCACCGCGGCCGAGCGCGCCTACGCCCGCCGCGAGCAGCGCAAGGACCGCTGGCTGCGCCCGGTGCAGGAACGCGCCGCCGCCACCGGCTTCCGCGCGCCGTTCGTGCTCATGGTGATGTCCCTGCTGGGCATCGGCCTGGTCACCTCGCTGTGGCTGACCACGGCCGCGGCCGCCGACTCGGTGAAGCTGGAGCAGATCAAGAAGGACGCCCGCGCCCAGGCCGAGCTGGTCGAGCTGCTGCGCCGCGAGGTGGCGACCAAGGAGTCCCCGGCCGAGCTGGACCGCAAGGCGCGCGAGATGGGCCTGGTGCCCGCGATCGACCCGGCGATGCTGGTGCAGAAGCCGGATGGCAGCTGGGGCGTGGTCGGCGAGCCGAAGGCGGTCAAGCCGCAGTCCCGGCAGCAGCCGAACTCCTCGGCGCAGAGCCCGCCGCCGGAGCAGAACACGCCGGCGCAGGAGCCGCCCGCGCAGAACCCGCAGGGGCAGGGCCAGCCCGCCGATGGCGCGCAGGGTGGTCAGCAACAGGGCGGCCAGCAGCAGGGCGAGCAGCCAGGAGGAGCGGGCTGATGCAGCGTTCGCGCACGAGCCGCCCGGTCCGGCCGCGGTCCGTCCGCGGCGCCAGGTCCAGCCGCCCGCCCGGCGGCATGGGCAACCACCGCACCAGGACCGTGGTCGGCCGGCTCATGCTGGTCGTCGCGCTGGTGGCGGCCGGGGTCAAGCTGGTCGAGGTGCAGATCGTGAACGCGGCCGAGTTCTCCGCCGCCTCGTCCCGCCAGCGCAGCACCCCGCAGGAGCTGCCCGGCCCGCGCGGCTCGATCACCGACCGCAACAGCGCGCTGCTCGCCTTCTCCAGCCAGGTCCGCGCGCTGTACGCGCTGCCGCAGCGGATCAACCAGGAGTGGGACAAGTTCGCCGAGGAGGGCAAGGCCAAGGGCACCAAGGACCCGGTGCCCAACGGCGAGGAACGCAAGCGCCTCATCGCGGCCAAGATGAAGCAGGTGCTCGGCGACCAGGTCGACGAGAAGGACCTGCTGGACAAGCTGCGCAGGGAAGTCAAGTACGTGGTGCTGGTGCCCAGCGTCGAGCCGGGCAAGGCCAGGGAGATCACCAAGGCCTTCCCGGAGATCGGCGCGGAGTCCCGCGAGGAGCGGCAGTACCCCGGCGGCACGCTGGCCGCCGACGTCATCGGCTACGCGAACTGGCGGATGGAGGACAAGCCGGGGCGCCTGGCCGGGCTGGAAGGCCTGGAGTCCTACCGGAACCAGCTGCTGACCGGCAAGAACGGCAAGCGGATCGTGGACACCGTGGCCAACAACGAGGACGCGGTCATCCCGGGCAGCGAGCGCGAGCAGATCCCGCCGACCCCCGGCTCCGACCTGGAGCTGACCGTGGACGCGGACCTGCAATATCGCGTGCAGCAGCTGCTCAGCGACTACGTCCGCCGGGCAGGCGCGCGCAACGGCACGGCCGTGGTGATGGACGTCAAGACCGCCGAGGTCTACGCGCTGGCCGATGACAAGCCCTACGACCTGAAGAACTTCACCAGCGCGACCAAGGAACAGATGAACCCGTTCGCGGTGACCTCGCCGTTCGAGCCCGGTTCAGTGAACAAGATCGTCACCGCCGCGGCCGGCATCGAGTACGGGCTGGTCACCCCGACCACCGTGCTCAACGTGCCCGGCAGCCTCAACTACCCCGGCTACGTCGTCTCCGACGCCTGGGACCACGGCCTGGAGAAGATGACCTTCACCGGGGTGCTGGCCAAGTCCTCCAACGTGGGCACCCTGCTCACCGCCAAGGAGATCGGCGAGGACCGCTACGCCGACATGCTGGCCAAGTTCGGCCTCGGCAAGAAGACCGGCATCGGCCTGCCCGGTGAGTCGGCGGGCACGGTGCCGCCGCGCTCGCAGTGGTCGCAGTCCACCTTCGGCAACCTGCCGATCGGTCAGGGCCTGAACATGACCGTGCTGCAGATGGCCGGCATGTACCAGGCCATCGCCAACGACGGGGTGCGCATCCCGCCGCGGATCGTGCGCGCGGAGATCGGCCCGGACAAGCAGCGCCGGGAGGAGAAGCGCCCGGACGGCGTGCGGGTGGTCTCGGCGGAGACGGCCAAGACGGTGCGCGACATGATGCGCGCGGTGGTGCAGCAGGTGCCCGGCAAGCCGGACCTGCGCGGCACCGGCCCGGCGGCCGCGCTGGAGGGGTACCAGATCTCCGGCAAGACCGGCACCGCGCAGCAGGTGGAGAACGGCCGGTACAGCAACACCAAGCACTGGATCACCTTCGCTGGCATGGTGCCCGCGGACAACCCGCGGTTCGTGGTCGGACTGATGCTGGACGCGCCCACCGAGAGCGGGCCGGACGGCAAGTCGGCAGCCCCGCTGTTCCACGAGATCGCCTCGTACCTGGTGCAGCGCTACCGCATCCCGGTCTCGCCGGAGCCCAGCCCGATCCAGAACCTGATCGTGCGCTGAACCCCCGCCCCAGGAGCGGGGACGGGGGTTCAGGCTCAGCTGTTCGGGCGGTCAGAGGCGGCGCAGGACCGCGACCACCTTGCCCAGGATCTTCGCCTCGTCGCCCAGGATCGGCTCGTAGGCCGGGTTGTGCGGTATCAGCCAGACGTGGCCGTCGCGGCGCTTGAAGGTCTTCACCGTGGCCTCGCCGTCGATCATCGCGGCCACCACGTCACCGTTGTCCGCGTCGGGCTGCTGGCGCACCGCGACCCAGTCGCCGTCGGTGATGGCCGCGTCCACCATCGAGTCGCCGACCACCTTGAGCAGGAACAGCGAACCCTCGCCGACCAGCTCCTTCGGCAGTGGGAAGACCTCCTCCACCGACTCCTCCGCCAGGATCGGGCCACCGGCGGCGATGCGGCCGACGACCGGCACGTAGGTCGGGCTCGGGCGGTCGAAGCTCTCCGGCTCCTCCTCGCCCTCCGGCGTGCGCACCCCGTAGGCGCGCGGGCGGTTGGCATCGCGCCGCAGGTAGCCCTTGCGCTCCAGCGCGCGCAGCTGGTGGGCCACCGAGGAGGTGGAGTTCAGGCCGACCGCCTCGCCGATCTCCCGGATGCTGGGCGGGTAGCCGTAGCGCTCCAGCCAGTCCTTGATGACCTCGAGCACCTTGCTCTGCCTCGGGGTCAGGCCGACTAGCTCGACGCCTTCGGACACCGGTTCCGGTAGCACGTGCACCTCAGCGCGCCGCGCCGCCTCGCCCGCCGTGGCGGGCTCGGCGCCGGTAAGAACAGGCTCCTTGGTCGTCTCGCGTGCCACGGGGTTGCCCTCCAGTCCCAGGTGAACTCAGGTTCGAACGGTAGTCGCACAGCGTGTCGAGATCAAACGCGTGTTCGAACGACACGCCGGAAATGCTTCAAATCGGTCCGCCGTGGTGGTAGACATTCGCACGGACGTTCGATCGAACACCCGTTCGATCGGGGTCCGGGCCAGGGACCGCTCGCGTTGGATGGAGACGTCATGTCGGCGCTCGCACACACCGAAACCGCGGACCAGCAGCAGGCCGGGTCGGGCCACGTGCCCAGCCACGTGGCCTGGCAGCGGCGCAGTCTGCGGGTGCGCCGCGCCGGGGACGGAGCCCGTCCACAGGGTCGTCCGGACGGCGAGCAGTTCGCCGAGGACCCCGCCGGCCGGGTCATCGCCACCTGCGGACCGGCCCGCCGCCGCGCCACCTGGGTGGACCTGGTGCTGGTCGCCCTGGTCACCGCGCTGGCCGTGCTCGGCCTCGGCCTGCTCGCCGAGATCCGGATGGGCGGGGAGTCCGAGCCGCTGCCCGCCAAGACCATGCTCACCCAGCTCGGCGCCGGGGAGACCCTGACCGACCTGGCCCGCCGGGTCGCGCCCGGCCGCGCGCCCGCCGAGGTCATCGCGCGCATCCACGAGCTCAACGCCTCGCTGTCCAACGGCCCGCACGCCGGCCAGCCGCTGTGGGTGCCCGACCTGGACGCGGACCCGGCCCGCCCCTGAGCCCCCGAGGCACCCTCGGCTAGGTTGGCTGTCACCTGTTGGCGTGATCCCGCTCGCACGTCCGCGCGACACGTGGTGGCATGCGCCTGTCAACTTGCTTCCGTCACCCGCTCGGCCTAGGTTCTACCCCTACATCTAGTAGTTACACCGCTGTGGTTGTCCCACTGATTGGGTCGCGGCGGGCTGGTGCGGGGAAGGGGCGAGGACCGTGCGGTGTCCATTCTGTCGGCACTCCGACTCCCGGGTGGTGGACTCCCGCGAGGTCGACGAGGGTCAGGTCATCCGCCGTCGCCGGTCCTGCCCGCAGTGCAGCCGCCGGTTCACCACGGTCGAGGAGGCCGTGCTGGCCGTGGTGAAGCGCTCCGGTGTCACCGAACCCTTCAGCAGGGAGAAGGTGGCGCGCGGGGTCAGCCGCGCCTGCCAGGGCCGTCCGGTCGATGAGGACAAGCTGCAGCTGCTGGCGCAGCAGGTGGAGGAGGCGATCCGCGCCACCGGCGTCGCGGAGGTGCCCAGCCACGAGGTGGGGCTGGCCATCCTCGGCCCGCTGCGCGACCTGGACGAGGTTGCCTACCTGCGCTTCGCCAGTGTCTACCGGTCCTTCTCCTCGGTGGAGGACTTCGAGAAGGAGATCCTCGACCTCCGCGAGGCCAAGCAGCCGGAAGCGGCGGACGAGCAGGAAGCGGCGAAGAGCGAATGACCAGCCAGGAGAGCCCCCGCAGGCGACCCAAGGCCGGCGCGGCCAAGACCCGTGGTGGGACGGGCAAGGGCGGCGCGGCGGGGAAGGGCGCGGCGGGGAAGAACACCAAGAGTCTTGCCGGACCGAATCGGACGGGGACACCGGACGGGGCCGGGCACGCAGCAGCGAGTGAGGGAGAGCAGAAGGTCATGACGGAGACCGTCGGGACCCCGGCCGCCGGGGAACAGGCCACGGGCCTACGCATGGAGCGCGTCTACACCACCCCCGGTGTGCACCCGTACGACGAGGTCACCTGGGAGCACCGCGACGTCGTGATGACCAACTGGCGCGACGGCACGGTGAACTTCGAGCAGCGTGGCGCCGAGTTCCCCGACTTCTGGTCGGTGAACGCGGTCAACATCGTGACCAGCAAGTACTTCCGCGGCGCGGTCGGCACCGAGCAGCGCGAGAACAGCCTGCGCCAGCTCATCGACCGCGTGGTGCTGACCTACACCAAGGCCGGGGTGGACAACGGCTACTTCGCCACCCAGCAGGACGCGGAGATCTTCGAGCACGAGCTGACCTGGATGCTGCTGCACCAGGTGTTCAGCTTCAACTCCCCGGTCTGGTTCAACGTCGGCACCGCCTCCCCGCAGCAGGTCTCCGCCTGCTTCATCCTCGCCGTCGACGACACCATGGAGTCGATCCTCAACTGGTACAAGGAAGAGGGCCTGATCTTCAAGGGCGGCTCCGGCGCCGGGGTCAACCTCTCCCGCATCCGCTCCTCCCGTGAGCTGCTCTCCTCCGGCGGCAGCGCCTCCGGCCCGGTCTCGTTCATGCGCGGCGCGGACGCCTCCGCGGGCACCATCAAGTCCGGCGGGGCCACCCGGCGCGCGGCGAAGATGGTCATCCTCGACGTCGACCACCCGGACGTGGAGGAGTTCATCGAGACCAAGGCCCGCGAGGAGGAGAAGATCCGCATCCTCCGGGACGGCGGCTTCGACATGGACCTCGGTGGCAAGGACATCACCAGCGTCCAGTACCAGAACGCGAACAACTCGATCCGGGTCTCGGATGAGTTCATGCGTGCGGTGGAGAGCGGTGGCAGCTACCACCTGCGCTCCCGCACCACCGGCGAGGCCATCGACTCCAGGGACGCCAAGGAGATCTTCCACAAGCTGGCCCAGGCCGCGTGGGAGTGCGCCGACCCCGGCATCCAGTACGACGGCACCATCAACGACTGGCACACCTGCCCGGAGTCGGGCCGGATCAGCGCGTCCAACCCGTGCTCGGAGTACATGCACCTGGACAACTCCAGCTGCAACCTGGCCTCGCTGAACCTGATGAAGTTCCTCAACGACGACGGCACCTTCGCCGGTGAGCGCTTCGCCAAGGCGGTGGAGTTCGTCATCACCGCGATGGACATCTCCATCTGCTTCGCCGACTTCCCGACCGAGCCGATCGGTGAGACCACCCGCAAGTTCCGCCAGCTGGGCATCGGCTACGCCAACCTGGGCGCGCTGCTGATGGCCACCGGGCACGCCTACGACTCCGACGGCGGCCGCGCGCTGGCCGCCGCGATCACCTCGCTGATGACCGGCACCGCGTACAAGCGCTCCGCCGAGCTGGCCGGGGTGGTCGGGGCCTACGAGGGCTACGCCCGCAACGCCGACGGGCACCAGCGGGTGATGCGCAAGCACGCCGCGGCCAACGACCTGGTGCGCACCATGCACCGCAATGACAAGGCCGTGCACAAGCTGGCCACCATCGCCTGGCAGGACTGCCTCGAGGTGGGCAACCGCAACGGCTGGCGCAACGCGCAGGCCAGCGTGCTCGCGCCCACCGGCACCATCGGCCTGATGATGGACTGCGACACCACCGGCATCGAGCCGGACCTGGCGCTGGTCAAGTTCAAGAAGCTGGTCGGCGGCGGCTCCATGCAGATCGTCAACCAGACCGTGCCGCGGGCGCTGACCGCGCTGGGCTACCAGCCCGAGCAGGTCGAGGCGATCGTGGAGTACATCAGCGAGCACGGCCACGTGGTGGACGCGCCCGGCCTGCGGCTGGAGCACTACGAGGTCTTCGACTGCGCGATGGGCGAGCGCTCCATCGCCGCGATGGGCCACGTCCGGATGATGGCCGCGGTGCAGCCGTTCATCTCCGGCGCCATCTCCAAGACGGTGAACATGCCGGAGACGGCCACCGTGGAGGAGGTCGAGAAGATCTACTACGAGGGCTGGAAGCTCGGCCTCAAGGCGCTGGCGATCTACCGGGACAACTGCAAGGTCGGCCAGCCGCTGTCGGCGGGCAAGAGCGCGAGCAAGGCCGCTGACAAGCAGCCGGAGACGGTGATCGAGTACCGCCCGGTCCGCAAGCGCCTGCCGAAGAAGCGCCCCAGCCAGACCGTGTCGTTCACCGTCGGCGGCGCCGAGGGCTACCTGACCGCGGGCTCCTTCCCCGACGACGGCCTCGGCGAGATCTTCGTCAAGCTGGGCAAGCAGGGCTCGACCCTGGCCGGCGTGATGGACGCCTTCTCGATGTCGATCTCGGTGGGCCTGCAGTACGGCATCCCGCTGGAGTTCTACGTCTCGAAGTTCATGAACCAGCGCTTCGAGCCCGCCGGCATGACCGACGACCCGGACGTCCGCATCGCCACCAGCGTGCTGGACTACCTGTTCCGCCGCCTGGCCCTGGACCACCTCCCGCCGGCCAAGCGCGCCGAGCTGGGCATCTTCACCGCGGACGAGCGCTCGGCGCAGGTGGAGGCCGAGTACGGCGGCGGCGAGGTCGACCTGACCGCGCTGCAGACCACGGTCGAGGCCACTCCGAAGCCCGCGGGCGCCAAGGGCGAGGTCGCGGCCAAGCCCGCGGACGTGACGGTGGGCAGCTCGACCGAGCTGATCGAGCTGCAGCTGGGCATGGCCGCGGACGCACCGCTGTGCTTCACCTGCGGCACGAAGATGCGCCGCGCGGGTTCCTGCTACGTGTGCGAGGGCTGCGGCTCCACCTCCGGGTGCAGCTGACCCGACGATCCTGACGGGGTGCCTGCCGATGAAGCGGGCATCCCGTCAGGCTTTCCCACCAGGTCGAGCACTCGTTCCGCGCGGTCGAGCAGCTGCTGGTAGGTGATGACCTCCACCCGGCTGAGATGGCTGTTGAAGATGCGCAACGTCTCGTGGATCTTCGCGGCGGTCAGGTCCTGCTGGAAGTCGGGGCTGCCGACGACGACGGTCGCGCTCGCCCTGCGGGTGTCGATGCCGAACTCGGCCAGCAGGTCGGCGCGGCGCTCGTCCAGCAGGGTCAGGTAGTTCATCGTCTGGCCGACCGCCTCGTGCACCACGGCCGCGACGATGAGGCCGTTGCGATGGCGTCGCACGACCGGGACATCGGCCAGCTTCAGCTCTACGACGTGCAGCACGCCATCCGGCTGGAGCAGCGGGATGTCGAGCTCGATCGTGTCGACCAAACGGCGTCGCAGAGCTTCTCCGACGAACTCACCGCCGAACATCCACCACGCGTTGCTCAGCGCGGCCTGGATGTCCCGCTCCAGACCGCCAGGTTTTCGCACCGCCTCGCGTACGGCGGCCAGCTGGTCGCGCCGGACGTGCAGCTGGATCGCGGACAGCAGTTCGGCCGCATTTCCCTGCTCCAGCAGGCGAACCACCTCGGAGGGAAGATCTCCGACGGGGACGGTGGGTTCGTCCGGCTCATCATCGACCTCGGACCCCTATCCCTTGCGCAGCCGCCGATCCCGCCACGCCATGCTGGCCGCATAGTTGCATTGCGCGGCGATCAGCCCGTTGTCGTGTATGCCGTAACCGAAGCCGCGGAAGTAGTTGTCGATGTGGCTGGTGTCGAGCGGAGGCTTCCGAGGTGGATCAGACGCCACCGTCTCGACATGTTTTGCCAGCTCCGGAAACCCATGCCACGTGAACAGGTTCTTGAGGAACCACGCGGGCCTCTTGTCCCGGTAGACGTGCGAATGTTCGCGATCCACTTCCAGCCCGATCAGGCCGACAATGCGCTCTTGCAGGAACAACCGGAAGATCGCCGGTATGGGGCCCGCGAGCCAGGTGAAGGTGGTCGTTCTGATGCGAGCACAGGGAAACAAGCGGTGGAGCGCGTACGTCGGCAAAGGAAGCTGACCTTCGTGGAACAGGGCAAAGGTCTCGCCGTGGTGCGCCGTGCAGATTCCGTTGAGGAGGCCGATCCACAACTGGACCGTCTTCTGCCACGCTTCGTGAACTCTATCCGGGAGAGTTGCCCACCCCTCGTCGGCTTGCTCTGGCCTCTCGGACAGCGCCTCTTCGACCGACCGGCGTGCCCACTCCGCTTGCTCGGCTGACACTTTCGCCGCAGCCGAGCTGGGGTGTTCGCCATCCTTCACTAGACCGAGGAACTTGGGCAGCACGTGTCGACCTGCCAGTTCCCGCACGTCCTGTGGTGAGAGCCGGTCTATTTGATCAAACTTGTGTACGGCGAGGTCTTTGAACCTGGCGTACTTGCGTCGCTTGACGTGCTGCTTCGATCGTTTGTTGGTGCGCAGCCAAGCGGCGGCGACCATCATCGGAAGGCGACTGGTGAGCTCGTCGGAGAGTTCCGCGAGGAACGCCTCTCTGCGCTCACGGCATTGCCGCCACACTTTGGCCAGCGGTGCCCTGACCGCGTTCGGGTGCTCCTGCCGGAGGGCAACGAGGTCGAACGCGGTCAGGTCGATCTTGCCCTGTGCCAGCTGTTGGGTGAGGGAGTCGGTGCGGCCGTCGAACTCGACCAGCGCTTGCCCTGCGGCGAAATGGTCCGCCAACAGTCCTGGCGGGACGCAACACACGGCCCGGTGACACCAGGTCTGCGATGAACCCTTGCGTGGCTGAACTTGCACGACCTCGCGCGCTCGCTGCTTCAGATCGGGGCAGCTGCTGTCGCCGTGCCAGAGTCGGCCGGACTTGGCGCACCACAGCGTCAGCTCAGCGCCCGCCAGCGGTCCCAGCGGGATGTTCGCGTTCGTCAATGCCACTACTACCTCACAAGACAACTCGAAGCTGACGCGCATTGTTCTGCACGCACGTCCGCGCCTGGACCTCGCACACGATTCCAGGGCGGGCTTTCCGACCGCACCATTCGGGCACCCGGCCGCGGTGAACCCGCCGTCGGAGGCCATTCACCTGTGACCGACGGGCACGGGTAGTAGCCCCGGACGATCTGTCGACCACCCGCGCGCCGCTGCCAAACCCCCTGACCCACCCGCCGACAACATCGGATCCCGGTCCGATGCGCCCAGCCCCCGCCACCGCGGACACTCCACCCGTGACCGCCCGACTCCTCCTCCTGGCCACCACAGCCACGCTGATCAGCGCCCTCCTGCCGATCCCAGCCGCGGCCGCCGCCGATCCCGCCCGGATTGACACCGTCGTCCGCGACTACCTCGCCGCGACCGGCCTGCCCGGCGCCGCGGTGACGATCACCCACCGCGACCGGGTCCTGCACGCGGCCGGCTACGGCCACACCGCGACCGGCGACCCGGTCACCGAGCACACCCCGATGCCGGTGGCCTCGGTGAGCAAGTCCTTCACCGCCCTCGCGGTGGCCCAGCTGGCCGAAACGGGCCGGGTCGGCCTGGACCGCCCGGTGCGCGCCTACCTGCCCGAGTTCACCATGGCCGACCCCAGGGTCGAGTCGATCACCGTGCGCCAGTTGCTCGACCAGACCTCCGGCCTGTCCGACCGCACCTTCCCGTCCTTCACCCGCCCCCAGCCGAACACCCTGGCCGAGTCCGTGGCCTCGATGCGCTCAGCCCGCCTGGCCGCCGATCCCGGCACCCACTGGGAGTACCACAACCCGAACTTCCAGGTCGCCGCCCGGTTGGTCGAGGTGGTCAGCGGCCAGGACTTCAACAGCTACCTGCGCAGCCACATCCTCACCCCACTCGGCATGACCACCACCCGCACCCTCAACACCGCCAAGGACCTGCCCAGCCCCTCCGGCCACCTGCTGGTCCTCGGCCTGCCCGTCGCCCTGCCCGAACCCCCGGCCTTCGGCAACGGCTCCGGCGGCATGCTCAGCACCGCCCACGACCTGGCTGCCTGGTTGATCGCCCAGAACAACAACGGCCGCGGCCCCACCGGCGCCCAGATCGCCACCCCCGCCACCATCACCGCCACCCACACCCCGTCCCCTGCCTCCGGCGACTACGCCCTGGGCTGGTCGCTGGGCCGCACCGACTCCGGCGCCCCGCTCATCGCGCACAGCGGCGACCTGTTCACCGCTACCGCCTACCAGGCCCTGCTCCCCAGCACCGGCCACGGCATCGCGGTCCTCGCCAACACCGGCATGACCCACGCCGACGCCCCAGCCCTGGCCCGCCGCCTCATCACCCTGCTGGAAAACCGCCCCCTCCCCGCCCCGGCAACCCCATTGCTGCTCACCGACGCGATCCTGCTCGCCCTCACCCTCGCCACCACCCTGCTCACCATCCAAGGCCTCCGCCGAGCCCACCGCTGGACCCAAGCCCGAACAACTCCCCGCCCCACCCGCCGACGTCTCCGGACCCCCGGACGCACCAACGAACCCACCACCGCCGACGGCCAGACCTCGGCCGACAGCAATCCACCCACCGCTCATCGCGAGACACCGGCCGACAGCAATCCGCCCCTCTCTCACCCCGAGGCACCAGCCGACAGCAATCCACTTACCGCTCATCGCGAGACACCGGCCCACATCGGCCCGTCCGCCGGGTACCGCGAGGCATCGACTGACCGCAATCCGCCCGCCAGTCACCGCAAGGCATCAGCCGACGTCAGTCCACCCACCGCTCGCCGCGGGACGCCAGCCCACATCGGTCCGCCCATCGGTCACCGCGAAGCGTCAGCTGCCCGCGATTCGCTTACCGCGCACCGCGAGGCACCGGCGGACGCCAGCCCGCCGCCTGCTCACCGCCAAGCCTCGGCACGCGCCACCGGCGCACGCATCGCCCTCCGCCTGCTCCCGTACCTGCTTCCGCTGGTGCTGCTGCTGACCGTCCACCGGATCGTCGGCCTGCTCTTCCGCGGCCGTGACGTGGCCTGGCTCCAGGTCGTCTACCTGTACCCCACGTTCATGCTGTTCCTGGCCACGGCCACCCTCGGCTGCCTGCTGGTCGTGCTGGCCAGGGTCACGGCGCTAGCCCGGCCTCGTACCCCGCGATGACCAACTGGGCCCGGTCCCGTGCGCCGAGCTTGGTCAGCAGCCGCCCGATGTGGGTCTTCACCGTGCCCCGGCTGAGGAACAGCTTCTCCTGGATCTCGGTGTTGGACAGGCCCTGGGTGATCAGCTCCAGTACCTCGCGCTCGCGGTCGGTCACCCCGGTGAGCCGCCGCAGCGGCCGCCGCCGGGGCGCGCCGCTGGTGTACTCGGCGATGAGCTTGCGGGTGATGCTCGGCGCCAGCAGCGCGTCCCCGGCCGCGACCACCCGGATCCCGGCCAGCAGGTCCCGCGGCGCGGTGTCCTTGAGCAGGAACCCGCTCGCGCCCGCGTGCAACGCCCGGAACACGTAGTCGTCGAGGTTGAAGGTGGTCAGCACCAGCACCCGGGGGGCATCGGGACGGGCGGCGATCCGTGCGGTCGCCTCGATGCCGTCCATCACCGGCATCCGGACGTCCATCAGCACCAGGTCGGCGCCGCGTTCGTCGAGCAGGTCGATCGCGACCTGTCCGTTCTCCGCCGCCCCCACCACGTCCAGATCCGGTGCGGAGGCGAGCAACTGTCCCAGGGTGTCGCGCAGCATCGGCTCGTCGTCGGCCAGCAGCACCCGGATCGGCTCACTCATCGCCGTCTCCCGGACGCAGTGGCAACCGGGCCCGCACCGCGAACCCGCCCTCCGGCCGCGGCCCAGCCACCACGCTGCCCTGGTGCAGCGCGGCCCGTTCTCGCATGCCGACCAGTCCCTGCCCCGGCGGCCCCATCGGCCCCCGAGCCGGACCGTCGTCCGTGATCTCGACCAGCACAACCTCCTTCTCCACGGCCAGCCGCACCCGGCACCGCTTGGTCCGAGCGTGCCGCACCACGTTGGTCAGCGCCTCCTGCACGATCCGGTAAGCCGAAACCCGAACCGCCTCGGGCGCCACGGTCAGGTTGACCGCCGAGAACTCGACCTCCAGCCCGGCCGCCCTGCTGTCCGCGATCAGCTGGTCCAGCGTCGCCGCACCCGGCTCCGGATCATCCGGATCGCGCACCGCGCCCAGCACCGACCGCACGTCGGCCAGCGCCCGCCGACTGATCGCCTCAATCTCGGTGAGCGCGGTCCGACCGTCGTCCGCGAGGTGGTTCGCGACCGCGGCCCGCAACGCGATCAGGCTCAGGTTGTGCCCCACCACGTCATGGATGTCCCTGGCGATCCGCAACCGCTCGGCCACCACCGCCCGCCGCGCCACCAGCTCCGCGACCTGTGCGGCGTGATCCCGTCGGACCCGGACCGCTCGCGCCAGCGCCCAACTCGAGCCCAGCACCACCCAGGAGTAGAGCGACGCGCTCACCGGCGTCTGACTGAACGACTCCACTCCAGGCACGCTGACCACCGGCCCGATCGCGCTGACGAGCCCAGCACCGGTGACCACACCGAGCGCGACCGCCAGCACCACAGCCGCTCGCCGCGCCGAGCCGGTCGGCACAGTCGCCGGCTGCGGCCGTGATCGCGGCAGCGGCTCCGAGTCCGTCGGCCGTCGCAGTGCGACGTGCCCCGAGCCCGTCGCCCGCGGTCCTGCCGGGACGCCTGACAACACCGTCCGTTGCCGTGCCGAGTCAGCGGCCAGACGCCACCCGGCGTCAGCCATCGCCCCAACTCCCTGCCGAGCCGGGCAACCCAGCGCCACCGGATACAGCGCGTACGCCACCGCCAGCACCACGACTTCTCCGGCGACCCCGATCGCGATCGCCACTCCAGCAGCGCCGAGCACCAGCCCGAACACCACCGTCGGCCGCCACCACCGCACTGCCAACGGTGTGCCCACGGCCACGGCCAGCACCCAGCCTGTGACCGCACCACCGAACGGCATGGCGCTGGAGCTCGTCCGCAGCCCGGTCACGATCACCACGGCAATCGCCACCAGGCCGTCGACGACCAACAGAGCTCGCGACCCGAAGCGCGGGATCCAGGACACCGACACCTCAGGACCGTAACCGGAGTTCGGCTCGCCGACATCGGACCACGGTCCGATCCTTGACGCTGTTCTCGGCGGCAGGGTTCGAGTATGCCCGCATGGAACCGTGAGCTGTCACCGGTGCGGACACCGCCACCGCCCGGCCAGTTCGCCACTCATGGCGAACACGGGTCGGCGGTTGGCTGCCCAGATTCGATGGCCGAGACCGCAGCCGGTGACGAACCTGCCCGTCCGTCGACACCCCGGCGGAGGTTGTGCGCGCCGAGGTCGAAGCGCGTTCGCCAGGAGGCGCGCGGATCGCGGCCAACCACCTCGCCACCGCACTCCGGGGCCTGTGGACAACTCGCCCCACCAGCCCCGCCCATCGATTAGCGTCGACCCCATGAACGCGATGCGGAAGTCCGGCCCCCTCGGCTTCAGGTAGCTCCGCCAGGAGATACCTGGCGGTGTGCACCTGGGAGCCCCCATGTCCCGCACCGCTGCGCACATCACGTCCGCACGCGCCCAGACCGAGCACCGCACGGCTTGGCGCGCGGTCGTCCTCACCGACCTGCGCTACAGCGCGGCGATCCTCGCCGAGGCCCAGAACCAGGGACGTCGGCCTCGGCCCGTCGCGCATCGACGTGCCGTCGTCATCCACTCGTTTCCCCGTGCCTACAACGGAAACCGAGAAATCGCCCGGCTGGCCCGCATCTCGGAGCGACGCTCCCGCCGGGTCCTGCGCCGCGCCCTCGGCACGGTGCTGCGCGAGGTGAACGCGGGCGGACGGCTGCACGCCGACAAACTGTCCACAGTGGACGTTACAGTCGCTCCGCACCGGCACGGCGCACGCTGGCATGCCTGGTGATCGACCTCGGCCCGGGGTGGACCGCGCGCCGCTGGCCCACTGCGGGAAGCCGGCGCGACGCGCACAGTCGGCCGGATCACTCACGCGACTGTCACAGCAGAACCGGCTGGCTCGTCCACTGGGTGTACCCGACAACAGGAGGCCCAGCGATGAGTGTGGTTCTGGTGACCGGTGGCAGCGGCACCCTCGGACGCGCCGTGGTGCGCGGCTTGCTGCGCGAGGGGCACCAGGTGCGGTTGACCAGCCGCCGCCCCCGCCCTGCCACCGCCGATCCCGGCGTCGAATGGCACACCGTCGACTACGCCACGGGGGAGGGGCTGGACGCCGCCTTCGCCGGGGCGGACTCGGTCGTGCACACCGCCACCAGTGTCAGCGGGAAGCGGGACCTGGCGCTGGCCAACACCGTCGTCAGCGCCGTCGCCCGCACTGGCGCACCACACCTGGTCTACATCTCCATTGTCGGCGTGGACCGGATCCCGTTGCCCTACTACCAGGGCAAGTTCGCGGCTGAAGCCGTCTTCCGCGAGTCCGGACTGCCGTGGACGGTGCTGCGCACCACCCAGTTCCACGACCTGGTGCTGCGCGTGCTCGGCGTGCTGGCGAAGTCACCGCTGATGCCGGTGCCCGCCGGGGTTCCGGTGCAGCCGGTGGAGGTCACCGAGGTCGCCGAACGGCTGGTCGAGCTCGCCACCGGCACACCCGCCGGCGCGGCTCCTGACCTGGGTGGCCCGGAAACCCACCTGCTGACCGACCTGGCCCGGCTGTACCTACGGGCACAGGGCAGGCGTCGCTGGGTGCTGCCGGTGCGGCTCCCGGGCGAGGTGTTCACCGGCTATCGAAACGGTGCGCACCTCGCGCCGGAATACGCGCACGGGAAGGTCACCTTCGCCGAGTTCCTCGCCGAAGAGACCGGTAAAAAACGGTGAAACCGGACATGGATCGCCCGAAGGGGTTAACGCAACCGATCCAAGGCCGAGCTGAATGCGTCCGGATCAACCTTGACGCCGCCACTGAACGGGTTTTCCAACTGATAGATGGCAAAGAGTAGCAGAGTCAGCGCGGCAGTTAGGACCACCACGATAACGATATGCGGAATTATCTTCGGGCCGCCGAACAGGAACGGGAACAGTGCGGACATCACCGCGCCAAGAATGAGCGCGAACCACATCACGGTGCTGACCCCGCCGCTGGCCGCGTCCAGTCTGGACTGCCGTGCCTGGTAGGCCTCCCACAGTTGGGCGGCCGCCTCGGTCTTGCGGTTCTCCAGCCAGTGGCCCTCGGCCGGGGTGTCCGCGATGACCTTGCGCAGTTCGTCCAGCTTCTGCCAGCCCGCGTCGTCGACGTCCTCTTCCATGCGGAGCTTCGGCCACTCCTCGTTGAGCACGATCCCGATATAGGACCTGGTCAGTTCCTGGACCTGGCCGCGCACCGGTTCCGGGAACGAGGTCGCGGCCCAGTTCACCGCGACCATGCTGTTGGCCTCCTTGGTCGAGTCGTCCCCGACCGCCTTGGCCGTGTCCAGCAGGGAGATCAGCACGAACGCGGTGACCACCGCGTGCAGCCCGCCGACAATGGTGAATACCAACCCGGCCGACTCGTTGTTGCTCAGTCGTTCCTCGTCGGAGCCGAATCTGCGGAACAGGATGGCCAAGGCCGCGACCACCACGGCGATGCCGGTGACCCAGAGCAAGCCCGACAGGTAGAGGTTCAATTCAGCTCCTTTCTGGTCCGGGATTACATCACGGTCTACTGTGGGGAGTACAGTCCGGTCAGGTCGCGATGCGATGACGGCACGGCACTGTATGCAGAGCGAATCAGCGCGATCCCGAGAGGAGTACCCGATTGTCGTATTCAGTTGCTCCAATACGGTGGTCGCGCCATTTGATTGCGCTGTGCAGCACCTCGTTCCTGCTCTTCGTCAGCAGTGGCGGTCTCATCCCGAGCCCGGCGCAGGCGGCCAGCGTCTGCACTGCATACCAGGTACGGGCGACCGGACACGGTGGCCTGTCCACCCTGTTGCGGGTCACCTTGCCCACCGGCCTGCCGAACCGGGCGCCGCAGCCATTGGGGCTCGCCGTTAACTCGATTGGGTACGCCCAGGCGCAGGGCCTGGTCTACGGGATTGCCAGCCGCGACCGATCGGGCAAGTTCCGTGACGGCGGCCACGTCGTGCGCATCGACCTCAACGGAGCGATCACGGACCTCGGTCCGGTCCGGCGTACCGGCGCGGTGCCGGTGCCGTGGAGCGGCTTGATCGACAGCTACGCGGGCACGGTTGTCGGCAACCGGTTGTACGTGCGCGAGTGGGACAAGCTGTACGCGATCGACATCGACCCGCGCAGCCCCAGCTTCCTCGGCCTGGTGCACGCGGTCCGCCTGGACTGGCACTGGCTCTCCGACGACCTGGACGACTTCGCGCACAACCCGGCCGACGGCAAGCTCTACGGCATCTCCAACACCGGCCACGGCCACGGCACCCTGGTCAAGGTCGACCCCGGCAACGGCAAGGTCACCAAGGTCAAGGTGCTCAAAGGCCTGCCCGGTTCCAGCACCTACGGCGCCGTCGTGCTCGACCCGGCTGACAACGGCCTCTGGGTCCTGAACAACGACTACCGCCGCACCAGCCGCCTGTACCGCATCCAGCTGGGTGACAACACGATCACCGAGGTCAACACCGGTCCCGCGGTCACCAGCACGGACGGCGCCGGCTGCCTGAAGTCCACGCCGCCGCCCGCCACCACCACCCCACCCCCGGTCACCACCACGCCGGTCCCGCCCCCGGCCGTGATCCCCCCGCCACCGCCGCCGAGGACCACCACCCCGACCACCACCCGACCGGCCCCGGTCATCCCGCCGCCGCCACCGCCGCCGAGCCGCGCCACCCCGCCGCCGCCACCTCCGGTCAAGCCGGTCGTCGCCCGCACGCCCCCTCGTCCCACCCCGAAGGCTCAGGCGTCGTCCTCGCTGGTCCGTGACCAGCGACGGTGGACCGTGGTGACCGTGGTGATGCTCATATTCGGCTCCGGTGCCGCGGTGCGCATCGTCCGCTCGCACCGCTGACCCGGTTCTCGTCCGCACACCCGCGCCCGACGCATCCGAAATAATCCCGGCGGTCGGGCGCGGTCATGCCTTAGGCTGTGCCCGCCGCACCGCGCGGCCGCCATGGACGGAAGGGAGGCCCCAGTGCACACATTCCTGTCGGCGCCTCCGTGGATCGCCTGACCGATCCCGCGCGCCTCCTGACCCTCGCCTTCGGAGGCAGCACCTCATGAAGTTCCGTTCCTCCACCGCGGTCGACCTCGACCGCACCCCGCACATCCCCGCCCCGTTCGACTGGGTCACCGCGGCCCAGTACGACGAGCGCCGCGCCGCCACCCAATACCGTCCACAGTGGACCTGGGTAGCCGAGGACGGCGACCGGATACTGGCCCGCGCCATGTGGTGGGGCTTCGGCAACGGCAGGCACCCGCTCTCCCTGGACTACCTGCACGTGCACCACTCCGTCATCAACCCGGCAGTCCTGGTCGGCGACCTGCTCAACACCGCACACGCGGCATTCCTCGCCGACGGCGCGCCCGCACTGCCGGCCTACCACCTCAAGCTGCCGCTGAACTGGCGTGCCGACCCGGCCTGTGTGGCCGCGGTCGACTGGCGCCGGGCCGCGGCCGCCCGTGCCGGACTGACCGAGGACAACGAGCGCCTTCGCTACGAGTGGACTCCGGCCGACGGCCTGCCCGAACCACCTGCACGCCTGCACTTCCGCCCGGAACCGGACGACGAGGTCGTGCTGTCGGTGTTCCGCCGGCTGACCGAGGGCAGCCTCGACACGGAGACCCGGCGTGGAGTCGCCGCGGTCGGTGTGGCCACACACGCTCGCGACGACTTCGAGTTCTATCGCGACGAGATGCCCGGCCCCCGCGACTGGTGGCGGCTGGCGTACACCGCCGACAGCGACCTGGTCGGCCTCGCCCTGCCCTCGCGCAACGCGACCAATGCCGTGGTCGGCTACCTCGGTGTCCTGCCCGAACACCGCGGCCACGGCTACATCCACGAGTTGCTCGCGCACATCACCCGGCACCACGCCGAGCTGGGCATGCCCAGGGTGGTCGCGGACACCGACCTGGTGAACCAGCCGATGGCCGCGGCTTTCACCCGAGGCGGCTACCGCAACATCGAGATGCGCCTGGTACTCAGCGCACCCCGCTGACCCAGCGGTCCAGCACCGCGTCGATGGTGTCGCGAATTCGTTCCCTGGCAACGGTTCGCGGCACCCCGGCCATCAGCATCGCGTCGTAGCCGGTGTCCTCGTGCCGGATCGAGGCGATCACCGCCCGCCGCGTCGCACCCTCGTCGAGGGACTGACCGGCGGCCGACCGCCCGACCCGCCCGCTGCTGCGCGCCCCGGAGTGCCGTGCGATCGCCTCAGCCCGTGCGGGCGCGCAGCCGGGGAACAATCGGAGGATCTCCGCGGCGAGCCGGGCCTGGAAGTCCAGGTCCTGCTCGGCGCGGCGCACCGCGTCCCGATCCCGACGCCGGGCACGCAGTTCGGCGTCGGCGAAGCACTGCTCCTCCGCCGCCTCCAGCGCGGCCTCCTCGACGAGCAGTCCGAGCCGGTCGAACCGCTTGCGCGACCGGTTGAACCGCTGCACCACCGCGGACAGCGCGCTCGCCTTCTTCGCCCGCCGGGTCAGCGCGGCGTCGCCTGCCGGCAGGAACACCAGGTGGTCCAGGTCGGCGCACTCCAGGCAGTACGGCCGGTTGTCCTCGACGAACTGGTAGGTGTCAGTGTCGCCGCAGTCCGTGCACACCCAGCCGCCATCAGCGCGCAACACCACCAGATCGGGTGCCGCGTTCTGCCGCTGCGCGAGCCGATCCCGTTGTGCTTGCGACAGTCCCGGCGCCAGCCAGTGCGTGGCGAACACCCGTTCGGCGTCAACTGAACCGGATGAGGTGAACCGCAGCGGACGCCGGTCCCGGGTCGCGGCCAGGTAGTCCACCGCCTCAGCGGTCATACCTTGTCGCCGCGCCCAGTCACCGAGATGTCCGAGCGCGGCGTCCACCTTCTCCGCCGGCGCCGACATCGCTTCGGTGAGCGAACCGAGCCTGCCCTGCTCCCAGTCCTCGATCCGCTTGTCCGTCAGCCAGCCCAGCCGGTTGAACACGAGCACCGGGGAGACGAACTTCTTCTTCGCCAGCAACGCCACGGCCGCCTCGGTGACGCGCCGTTCGAGCTTGGACATGACTGCCTGGACCACGAGACCAGTCTGCCAGGTGGAGCGTCGTCCCCTGCGCGGTTGTCCACAGCCAGCCGGGGTGGAACCCGATCATCGTGAAGTGCGCTACGATGCGTCCAGGCCGACCGAGACTCGGGACTCCTCCGCCGGTAGTGCAAACCTCATTTTCCCGAGCATATACAGCTTTCCCGACGCCGTGTCGTCGTATTCCGGGCGCTGTCCGCGACCCCATATCCCGGTGCGCTGAGCACCAACCACGCCATGCAGGTGCACCTGTGGCCACCCGAACAGCGGAAACCCCTTTACCTGGAGGAAAACACGAGATCTAGTCCACAGTGGACGGACATTCGACACCGTGGATCCTGACGCTGACCGAACTGTCGACGCGTGTCGCTCAGCTCGCCGGACTGCATCGTCCCATCCTGGCCCGACCTGTCCAACGCCGCCGTAGAGGAGGTGAATCGTTGGCGGCGCTGGACATCCAGGCCCTGGTGCACGGCGGGGGCAGTGGCAGCGGCTACCTGCCAACGGTCAACCGCCCCTTCGGCTCGCGCCTGCCCCGCGAGCCGGATTCGTGCGGCAGACCGGAGTGCTCGACGGGCAAGCCAGCTCAGGTACTCAGCACGGTAGCGATGACGTCCACCTCCAGTAGCGCCTCCGGCCGGAACAGCCGGGACACCTGCACGGTCGTGCTTGTGGGCGGGTCGGCTGGGAACAGCTGGCGACGTACCGCGCCATAGGCAGGCAGGTCGTCCATGTCCGTCAGGTACGAGCGGATGTTGACGATGTCGGCCAGGGTCGCGCCATGCGCGGCCAGCAGAGCGGTGATGGTGGCGAAGACGTTCTCCGCCTGAACCCGCATGTCCTGGATCGGCAGGGGCTGCCCGTCCTCGGTCACCGCGATCTGACCGGACAGCACCAGCAACGCGCCGCTCCCCAGGTCGACCCGGGCGACCTGGGAGTAGTTGGCGAAGGGGCCGGGTGCACCGGCCGGGTTGTCGAACGTGGTCCGCATGGCGGTGACGCTAGGCGCGTACCAGGCATGCCACCAGCGAAGGTTGCGCAGGGGTGGCATGCGTGATCGGCATACCTCTTGGTGACTGGCCGCGACTGTGAGCGGGCGGCCGCTGCCCCGGGCGCAGTGAGGCTGCTGCGCGCCTGGAACCCAGTGCCGCATCGAGAAGTGACTATTCGGAAGGAGGTGTCGCTTGGTGTAGTTGGTTCGACAGGAAGCGCCTTGCGTGAGTTGCCGTGGTCCTGGTTCGGCCTTGAGGCAGGGGCAGTACCTCTTCTCGCGACGCCGCGACGCCGCGACGCCGCGACGCCGCGACGCCGCGATGGCGGTTAGGTCGCGATGGCGTCCGGCTCGTGGTGCGGCAGTGGGCTCGCTTGCGCGGCCGGTGTCCGGGGCGCGAGGTAGGTTCCGGCCATGCGTGCCAGCCGGTTGTTGTCCACTCTGTTGCTGCTCCAGACCCGGGGGCGGATGTCGGCGAGTGAGCTGGCCGCCGAGCTGGAGGTCTCGGTGCGGACGGTGTACCGGGACATGGAGGCGTTGTCCGCGGCCGGTGTGCCGGTGTACGGCGATGCCGGGCGGTCCGGCGGGTATCAGCTGCTGGACGGGTACCGGACTCGGCTGACCGGGTTGACCGTGGATGAGGCGGAGTCGCTGTTCCTGACCGGGATGCCTGGGCCCGCGGCGGAACTGGGACTCGGTGGAGTGCTGGCCGCGGCGGAGTTGAAGCTGCTGGCGTCCCTGCCCGCGGAGTTGCGGACGCGGGCCGAGGCACTGCGGGAGCGATTCCACCTGGATGCGCCCGGGTGGTTCCGGCCGGCCGATCGGACGCCGTGGCTCGGTGCGATCGCCGGGGCGGTCTGGGACGGTCGGCGGATCGCGGTGCGGTACCGGCGCTGGCGGGAACCGCAGGAGGTGGATCGGGAGCTGGAGCCGCTTGGCCTGGTGTTGAAGTCGGGGCTCTGGTACCTCGTGGCGCAGGCGGTGGACCGGCCTGGGCAGGTGCGCACCTACCGGGTCGCGCAGGTGCTGGAGCTGGTGGTGTTGCCGGAGCGGTTCGAGCGGCCGGAAACCTTTGACCTGGCTCGGTACTGGGCGGAGTGGGCACGGCGGTACGAGCGCGACATGCTGGTGGGCACGGCGGTGGTTCGGCTGTCGCCCAAGGCGGTGTCGCGGTTGGCGCACCTGTACGGCGACGTAGTGGCTGAGGCGGTCGTGCGTACCGCGGGACCGCCTGACGAGCGCGGCTGGGTGCGGGCGGAAATGCCGGTGGAGCAGGCCGCCGTGGCGCACGACGACCTGCTCAAGCTTGGTGCCGAAGTGGAAGTCCTTGCGCCGCAGGAACTACGGGCCCTGGTGACGGAGTCCGTGCGTGCGCTGGCGGCGACGTACCTCGGGTGATCTCAACGTGCGGCGGCTGTGTCCCAGCCATTGTGCGGCAAGGTGGTCGGGCTCCTTTCTGTGCATTGGGTGTGACCGGGTGGTTTGGGTCCGCGGAGACGGTCGCGTGGGACACGAACGCCGGACGGGAGAAGACATTGGTCCACAGTGGACAGTTCGATCGCCGGGTGTGCCGGGACTGTGACGGATGTCGCGACCGCGAGCGTTGCCAGGACCCCTTGCGACGCGAAGGTCGGAGGCGATGCCAGCACCGCGTGCCACGCCGGGACTACCAGCGACGCCGGGACTACCAGCGATGTCAGGACCACCAGCGATGTCAGGACCGCCAGCGATGCTGGGACCATCGGCGACGCCGGGACTACTAGCAATGCCAGGACCACCGGCGACGCCGGAACCATCAGCGATGCCAGGACCGCGTGTGATGCCAGGACCATCGGCGAGGCTGGCGTGGCAGGCAACCCGCGCACGACCGGCAATCCCGGAGCGGCAAGCAGTCCCGGGGTGACAGGCAATCTCGGGGTGGCAAGCAATCCCGGAGCGGCAGGCGGTTCCGGTTTTGCCGGCGACGCTGAGGCAGCCAACGGTGCCATGGCTGCGGGCGTCACCGGGGTTGCGTGACCGGTCGGGATGGCTGGGGTTGTCGCGGCTGCGAGCGAGGCCACGATCGTGAGTGGGGCTGTGGCCAGGATCGTTGTCGCGACTGCTGGTGGGGCGACGCCTGGAGGCGACGTTGCCGGCGCGAGCGTGAACGTGGCCAGGAGCCACGTCGCGGTCGTGCGGGATGGCGTTGGCGCTGCGTCCGTTGGGGTCGTGCGTGTGGCGGGACCGATGGCGGAGAGCGCTGGAACCGTGGGGACTTCTCCGGCGGGGTGACCGGGGCCCACGGGGGCCGGTCAACGGCCTGGGCGGTGACCGCCTTTTCGCTTCAGCTGCATGGGCGGATCATCCCGGATCGCCTGCGCTCTCCGCAAGGGACTTCTTCTCGGTCGAGCTCTCAGCCGAGCAGGGTGGCGCGGAGGTCTGGGTTGTCCGGGAATGCCTCGTCGACCATGGACTTGATCCAGGCTCTGCCGGAGTCCATGTCCACTGTGGACCAGTCGATGGGGCCGAGTGGGGGCTGGGGGTCGTACTCGATGCCGTTCTGGACGGCGCGGGCGACTTCTGGGCCAGTGAGTTGTTGCACGACGTGCAGGGCCGCGTCGATGCCGGCGGCTACGCCGGCGGCGGTGGTGAACTTGCCGTCGGTGACCCAGCGGTCGGCCACGGGGGTGGCGCCGAAGCGGGGGAGCACGTGGCGTGCGGCCCAGTGGGTGGTGGCTTTGCGGCCCGTCAGCAGGCCGGCGGCGCCCAGCAGCAGGGAGCCGGTGCAGACCGAGAGCATCAGTTCAGCCTGGGAGCTGGTGGTGCGGAGGTAGTTGAGCAGCGGCTCGTCAGTCATGGCGCGGAAGGTTGGGGCGCCGCCGCCGGGGACCAGGACCGCGAACGGGTTGGGGATCTCGGGGTAGGTGTGGCTGGCGGACAGGTGCAGGGGGAGGTCGGTGGGGAGGGGGTTCTTGGTGCCGGCGACGGTGACGGCGCGGTAGGGCAGGCCCAGTTGGGGGAGGGCGGCGAGCACTTGCAGGGGGCCGATGAGGTCGAGTGGGGTCAGGCCGGGGTAGAGGACGAAGGCGATGGTGCGCACGTCTGCGGTCATGGGGCCAGCCTGGCTGGATGATCATGGGGGTGCGCGGGGGATGTCCGAAAACTTGGGGTCCTTGTCTGACGGACATGGGGAGCTAGGTTTGCCGCATGGCTGGTGCGGCTCGGCGGGTGGTGATCATCGGGTATGACGAGGCTGAGCTGCTCGACATCGCCTGTCCCAGCGATGTGCTGGACGCGGCCAACCGGATGGGCCTGGACCCGGGGTATGAGATCCGGCTGGCCAGCATGGGAGGGCGCGCGGTCCGGTGTGCTTCCGGGTTGACACTGGCGGCGCAGGTACGGCTGGAGCGGGTGGCCGGGCCGGTGGACACGATGATCGTGGTTGGCGGCTGGACCTACCGCGAACAGGCGCTTGACCAGCGGTTCGTCGACCAGGTTCGGCGGGTGGCGGGGCTGAGCCGGCGGGTGGCCTCGGTGTGTGTCGGGTCGACGCTGCTGGCCGCCGCCGGGTTGCTGGACGGGCGGCGGGCGACCACGCACTGGTTCTACGCCGACCGGATGGCCAAGGACTTTCCCTCGGTGACCGTGGACCCCTCACCGCTGTTCATCAAGGACGGGCCGCTGTACACCTCGGCGGGCGTGACCAGCGGGCTCGACCTGGCGCTGGCGCTGCTGGAAGAAGACCACGGCGCGCAGGTGGCGCGGACGGTGGCCCGGCACCTGGTCACCTACCTGCAACGGCCGGGCAACCAGGCGCAGGTGAGCATGTACGTCGCGGCGCCGCCGCCGGAGCGCGGGGTGGTGCGGGACCTGGTGCGGCTGATCGAGAGCGATCCGGCCGCCGACCTGCGCGCGAGCACACTGGCCCGGCGGGCTGGGCTGAGCACCCGGCACCTGGCCCGGCTGTTCGAGGAGCAGGTGGGCAGCACGCCGAGCCGGTACGTGCGCGCCGCCCGGACCAGGGCTGCCGCGCGGCTGCTGGAGTCGACCCGGCTGCCGCTGGCCGCGATCGCCCTCCGCTGCGGGTTCAGCTCCACCGAGACCCTGCGGCAGGCCTTCCTGGACCACTTCCAGACCTCACCGTCCAGTTACCGGCTGGTCCAGCGCAGGCGGTCCGCGGCGGGCTGACCTCGGGCGCGGGCGAACCGGAAGAACCACCGTTGGGGGCGCTGCGCGTTCGGCTGTCCCCCGTTAGCCTGAAGCGGGTCGGCCGGTGTCGATCGAAGGGTGTTGCCATGCGGATCGCGGATGTCCTGCGCACCAAGGGTTCCACTGTTGCCACGGTCGAACCTGGCACAACGGTCACCCAACTGCTCGGCGCGCTCGCCGAGCACAACGTGGGCGCGCTGGTCGTGATCGGACCGGACGGGACCGTGGTGGGCATCGTGTCCGAGCGGGACGTGGTCCGGCAGTTGCGGGAACGCGGGGCCGAGCTGCTCAGCGGCACGGTCGCGGAGATCATGACCGCCGCCGTGGTGACCTGCACGCCGGAGGACACCGTGGACAACCTCACCGTGCTGATGACCGAGCGGCGGATCCGGCATGTGCCGGTGCTCGTCGACGGGCGGCTGGCCGGGATCGTGTCCATTGGTGACGTGGTCAAGTCCCGGATCAGCCAGCTGGAAGAGGACCACGAGCACCTTCAGGCGTACATCGCCCAGGGCTGACATTTCGCGGTGGCGGGCGCGCGGGGCTGGTCCTAGCGTGCGCTGTCATGGCACGTATCGCATTTCTCGGGCTCGGGCGCATGGGTGTGCTGATGGCGGGCAGGCTGCTGACCGCCGGGCACGACCTCACCGTGTGGAACCGGACCGCGGCCAAGGCCGAGCCGCTCGCGTGGCAGGGCGCCAGGGTCGCGGCGGACCCGGCGGGCGCGGTGGACGGCGCGCAGTTCGTCATCACCATGCTGGCCGACGGCGACGCGGTGGACGAGGTCATCTTCGGCACCGGCGCGGGCGCGGCGAAGCTGGCCGCGGGGGCGACCGTGGTGGAGATGTCCACCAGCGGGCCCGAGGCGGTCCGGAACCTGCGGGCCAAGATGCCCGAGGGGACCACGCTGGTCGACGCGCCGGTCAAGGGCACGCTGCCGCAGGCCGAGGGCGGCACGCTGGACATCTACGTCGGCGGGACCGAGGCCGAGTTCGCCGCGGTCCGGGAGGTGCTCTCGGTGCTCGGCAACCCGGTGCGGGTCGGCGAGACCGGCGCGGGGGCCTCGCTGAAGCTGGTGGTCAACGCGATCACCGCGACGGTGCCGGTGCTGATCGGCGAGGCGATGGCGCTGGCCGACGGGATGGGCGTGGACGCGGGCACCGCCTGGGACGCGCTGGCCGGGTCCGCGGTCGGCGGCATGGCGCGGCGGATGCGGGAGCAGACCGCGGACGACGGTCAGCCGATCACCTTCTCGCTCAGCCTGGCCGCCAAGGACCTGCGGCTCGCGCTGGAGGCCGGGGCGGCGGCGGAAGGGGTCATCGCGGCGGCTCGGCGGGAGCTGGGCGCGGCGGAGCAGGCCGGGCTCGGGGAGCGGGACTTCAGCGCCGTGGTGACGCACCTGCGCCAGCGGGACTGACGCGGGCGATCTAGTTCTCGCTGTGCTTCTGCGCGAACTCGGTCAGCGGCACCGGGACCGCGCGCAGGGTGCGCAGGATCTCCGCCTCCCTGGTCAGCATCCGGCGGACCAGCCGCAGCCGCCGGATCGGGCAGGTCTCCTCCAGCAGCCGTTGCTGGTCCTCAAGGGGCAGCATGCAGTCGGCGGCCAGTTCGTGGGACAGGGAGGCGAAATCGGCCGAGCCGCTGGGTTCCTTCCAGTCCTCCTGCCGCCAGGCCGTGGTGCAGTAGCGGCGGTGCGCGGCGCGGGCGGCGTCGGCCAGCACCGTGGGCTTGGGGCCGAGGGCGGGCTCGGCGTCGGGCATCCACTCCACCTGGCCGAGCAGGTACGGCGCGCTGCCCCCGTCCACCGCCAGCAGCCGGAAGCGGCGCTGACCGCGCACGACCACGTCGAACCGGCCGTCGTCGAGCCTGCGGACCTCGCGCAGCAGCGCGGTGCAGCCGATCTCGTGCCAGGCCTCCAGGTTGTCCTCGCCGACCTCCCAGCCCTGCTTGACCGCGACCACGCCGAAGCTGCGACCGGGCACGGCGCCGGTCACCAGGTCCACCATCAGCTGCCGGTAGCGCGGTTCGAAGATGTGCAGCGGCAGCGAGGCGCCCGGCAGCAGCACCGTGCCCAACGGGAACAGCGGCAGTGTGTCGGTCACCCGTTCACGTTACGACGAGCGGCCCGTGCCCGCTGGCCGATTTCCGGCAGGCGGCCGCAGCACGGCGAACGGGTCGGTCACCTCCAAGCCCTTGCCGGGGAACCGGAACAGCGCCGCCGGACGCCCGCCGGAGGGGCCCGGCGGGGCGGTGTGGCCGGTGGGTTCCAGCAGGCCCCGGCGGGAGAGCACGCGTTGCAGGTTGGTCGCGGACACCCGGTAGCCCAGTGCCGCCGAGTACAGCGAGCGCAGGGCCGAGACGGTGAACTCCGGCGGCGCCAGCGCGAAGCCGATGTTGGTGTAGGACAGCTTGGCGCGCAGCCGGTTGCGGGCGCGCTGGACGATGGCCTCGTGGTCGAAGGCGGTGGGCGGCAGGGCGTCCACCGGATGCCAGGCGGTGTCGGACGGGATGGCCGGGTCGACGTCGTAGGGGACCAGGCCGAGGAAGGCCGTGGCGACCACCCGTTCGCCGGGCACCCTCTCAGGGAGTGAGAACACCGCGAGCTGCTCGACGTGCGGCACTTCGCGCACATCGACCTTCTCGCCCAGTTGCCTGCGCACGGAGGTCTCGACGTCCTCGCTGGTCCCGAGCCTGCCGCCGGGCAGTGACCACCGTCCGGCGTGCGGTTCGCGGGCCCGTTGCCACAGCAGCGCCTGGAGTGATCCAGCTCGCACTTGGAGCACCGCGGCCAGAACCTCATGTGCCGCATGACCCTTTTGGCTGATACCATCACCCATAGTTTTCGATTCTAAGGCGAAAACCCGGTTGACGGCCACTCGGCACGCTCGGGTGGAGCAAGGAGGACGACATGGCCGCTACTGCGTGGTTGGAGCGGACCGACCTGACTCCCTACGGCGGCGTCGAGCCGAACGCGGAGTGGGCCGCTGAGGTACGCAGGCTGGCCGAGGAGCGCGACGCGGTGCTGCTGGCGCACAACTACCAGCTCCCGGAGATCCAGGACATCGCGCACCACACCGGTGACTCGCTGGCGCTGAGCCGCATCGCGGCCGAGAGCGATGCCTCGACCATCGTGTTCTGCGGTGTGCACTTCATGGCCGAGACGGCCAAGATCCTCAGCCCGGAGAAGACCGTGCTGATCCCGGACGCGCGGGCGGGCTGCTCGCTGGCCGACTCGATCAACGCCGAGCAGCTGCGGGCCTGGAAGGCCGAGCACCCCGGCGCGGTGGTGGTCTCCTACGTGAACACCACCGCCGAGGTGAAGGCCGAGACCGACATCTGCTGCACCTCCTCCAACGCGGTGGACGTGGTCCGCTCGATCCCCGAGGACCGCGAGGTGCTGTTCTGCCCTGACCAGTTCCTCGGCGCGCACGTCAAGCGCGAGACCGGGCGGGACAACCTGCACATCTGGGCAGGCGAGTGCCACGTGCACGCCGGGATCAACGGTCCCGAGCTGGCCGCCAAGGCCGCGGCCAACCCGGAGGCGGACCTGTTCATCCACCCCGAGTGCGGCTGCGCCACCTCCGCGCTCTACCTGGCAGGCGAGGGCACCGTGCCCGCCGAGCGGGTGCACATCCTCTCCACCGGCGACATGGTCAAGGCCGCCAGGCAGACCAAGGCGGACACCGTGCTGGTGGCCACCGAGATCGGCATGATCCACCAGCTGCGCCGGGCCGCGCCGGAGATCGACTTCCGCGCGGTGAACGACCGGGCCTCCTGCCGGTACATGAAGATGATCACCCCGGCGGCGCTGCTGCGCGCGCTGCGCGAGGGCAAGGACGAGGTGCACGTCGACCCCGAGGTGGCCGCCCGCGGCCGCGCCTCGGTGCGGCGGATGATCGAGATCGGCCAGCCGGGCGGGGGCGAGTGAGGTGCCGCGCTGGGAGGCTCGCGCCGACCTGGTCGTGGTCGGCACCGGTGTCGCCGGGCTGACCGCGGCGCTGCGGGCCACCGAGCTGGGCCTGCGGGTGCTGGTGGTCACCAAGGCGGCCGCCGAGGAGGGCAACACCAGGTGGGCACAGGGCGGGATCGCCGTGGTGCTGGACGGCGAGCACGAGCCCGGTGACAGCGTCGGCAAGCACCTGGCGGACACCCTCACCGCGGGCGCCGGGCTGTGCGACGAGGTCGCCGCGCGGGCCATCCTCGCCGGTGGACCGGCCGCGGTGGGCAGGCTGCGCCGCCGCGGCGCGGTCTTCGACGCCAAGGCCGACGGCAGGCTGGCGCGCACCAGGGAGGGCGGGCACTCCGCGTACCGGGTGGTGCACGCCGGCGGGGACGCCACCGGCGCGGAGGTCGAGCGCGCGTTGCTGGCCAGTGCCGCCGACGGCAGGCTGACCATCCTGGAGCGGCACACCGCGGTGGACGTGCTGCGCGCCGAGCCGGTGCAGGTCGGCCCGCGGCCGGGCAGCGCGGTCAGCGGACTGCTGGTGCTGGACGAGACCGGGAACCTCGGTGTGCTGGCGGCGCCCGCCGTGCTGCTGGCCACCGGCGGCCTCGGCCAGCTCTACGCCGCCACCAGCAACCCCGAGGTGGCCACCGCGGACGGGCTCGCGCTCGCGCTGCGCGCCGGGGCCACCGCGGCCGACCTGGAGTTCACCCAGTTCCATCCCACCGTGCTCTACACCGGTTCCGGCGCGCGCGGTCGCCGGCCGCTGGTCACCGAGGCGGTGCGCGGCGAGGGCGCGGTGCTCGTCGACGGCGACGGCGCGCGGGTGATGGCCGGGGTGCACCCGCTGGCCGACCTCGCGCCCAGGGACGTGGTGGCCGCGGCGATCACCCGGCGGATGAACGCCACCGGTGTGCACAACGTGTACCTGGATGCCACCGGGCTTGGGCCGGACACCCTCGGCGTGCCGTTCGCCCAGCGGTTCCCGAGCGTGCACGCGGCCTGCGTGGCGGCCGGGATCGACCCGGCGGTCGACCCGATCCCGGTCGCGCCCGCCTGCCACTACGCCTGCGGAGGGGTCATGTCCACCGTGGACGGGCGCACCGCGGTCACCGGGCTGTACGTGGTCGGCGAGGTCGCGCGCACCGGCCTGCACGGCGCCAACCGGCTGGCCTCCAACAGCCTGCTGGAGGGCCTGGTCGGCGGCGAGCGGGTGGCCGAGGCGGTCGCGCTGGACCTGGGCACCGGACTGGCCGACGGGCACCGGGCGCCGGTGCGGATCGCCGTGCCGGTGGCCAGGATCGCCGACCGGGACACCTTGCAGCTGACCATGAGCAGGCACGCCGGGGTGGGCCGCAGCGCGCTGGGCCTGGCCGAGGCGGCCGGGACGATCGGCGCGGCGAGCGCGGAGGCGCCGCTGCGCAGCCGGGCGGAGGTCGAGGACGCGGCGCTCACCCTGGCCGCGGCGGTGCTGCTGGACAGCGCCGCGGCGCGGACCGAGACGCGGGGCTGCCACGTCCGCGAGGATTGTCCGGCCACCGACGACCTGGGCTGGCGGCGCAGCATCGCCGTCCGGCTCGGTGCCGACGGCAGGCCGGAGCTGATGCGGTGGACCGCGATGGGAGGTGCGGCGTGAGAGCCGTTGGCGGGGTCGAGTACTGGCGCAGCTGTTCACACCGGGTCTCGGCCAAGCTGGGCCGGGCCGGGCTGGACGTCGACGACGTGCAGCGGGTGATCAGCCTGGCCCTGGGCGAGGACCTACGGTACGGCCCGGACGCGACCACGGACGCGACCGTGCCACGGGAGGCGGTCGCCGAGGCCGACCTGAACCCGCGCAAGGGCGGGGTGCTGGCCGGCGGGGTGGTCGCGCTGGCGGTGTTCGACACGGTGATCGGCGCGGAGAACTACGAGGTCCTGGAGCTGCGCAAGGACGGGGAGAAGCTGTCGCCGGGGGAGAGCGCGCTGCGGCTGCGCGGCCCGGTGCGCGGGCTGCTCACCGCCGAGCGGACCGCGCTGAACCTGGTCTGCCACCTCTCCGGGGTGGCCACCGCGACCGCGGCCTGGGTGGACGCGGTCAACGGCACCGGGTGCGTGGTGCGGGACAGCCGCAAGACCCTGCCCGGCCTGCGGCTGCTGCAGAAGTACGCGGTGCGCTGCGGCGGCGGGGAGAACCACCGGCTGGGCCTCGGCGACGCGGTGCTGATCAAGGACAACCACGTGGTCGCCGCCGGTGGGGTGGTGGAGGCGCTGAAGCTGGCCCGCCAGCACGCGCCGCACCTGCCCTGCGAGGTGGAGGTGACCTCGCTGGAGGAGCTGGACCTGGTGCTCGGCGAGGAGGCCTCGCTGGTGCTGCTGGACAACTTCACGCCTGAGCAGTGCGCCGAGGCGGTGCGCAGGGCGGCCGGGACCGCGACGAAGCTGGAGGCCTCCGGCGGGCTGACGCTGGACGTGGCCAGGCAGTACGCCGAGACCGGGGTGGACTACCTGGCGGTGGGCGGGCTGACGCACTCCTCGCCCGCGCTGGACCTGGGGCTTGACCTGCGCTGAGCGGAGTTGGCGGGGCGTCTTCCGGGGGAGGACGCCCCTTCGCTTCGTCCGGTCGCGGCTTCAGAGCCTGCGGTTCTCCAGCACGGGGATGGCCTCGCGGGCCTGCTCGGTGACGAACGGGTCGATGCTGACCACCAGCACCTCCGGTTCCGCGCCCAGCGCGGCCTGCACCCGGCCGAAGGGGTCCACCACCGCGCTGTAGCCGACGCCGGTGGGGGCGTTCCCGCTGGGCTCGATGCCCGCGCTGGCCGGGTCGGCCTGGCCGCAGGCGACCACCCAGGTGGTGGAGTCCAGGGCGCGGGCCCTGGTCAGCAGCTCCCACTGCTCGCGCTTGCCCTCGCCGGCGCCCCAGGAGGCGGCGGTGATGATGACGCTGGCGCCGTTGTCGGCCAGGGCGCGGTAGAGCTCGGGGAAGCGGAGGTCGTAGCAGGTGGTCATGCCGACGGTGACGCCGCCGATCTCGATCGCCACCAGGTCGTCGCCCGGCGCGACCGTCTTGGACTCGGTGAAGCCGAAGGCGTCGAACAGGTGGATCTTGTGGTAGCCCACCGGGTCGTCGCCGCCGGTGACCAGCAGCGTGTTGTACACCCGGCCGTCCGGCGCGGGGGTGAACATGCCCGCGACCACCAGCACCCCGGCCTCCTTGGCCAGCCTGCCGACCGCGGTGCCCCAGGGGCCGTCCACCGGCTCGGCGATGTCGGTCAGCTTCGGGCCGCCGAAGCAGGCCATCGTGGCCTCGGGGAAGACCACCAGCTCGGCGCCCTGGTCCGCGGCCAGGCTGATGCCCTCCCGAACCAGTTCCAGGTTCTGGGCGGGGTGGGCGCCCGACACGATCTGACACAGGCCGATTCGCACTCTGGGTCCTCCTTGAACTCCTCGGCAAGCTGGCCCACACAGTGTGACCTACTTGTATACTTCCAGTATGCAAGGGGGTGTCTGATGGCCAGTGGCCGTGACCGCGCCTACGAGTTCCTGAAGGACACGGTCCTGGGTGATCCGGCCATGCAGGGACAGTTCATCAACGAGCAGGAGCTCGCTGACCGTATCGGTGTGTCGCGCACGCCCATCCGCGAGGCACTGCTCATGCTCGCCGCCGAGGACCTGCTGCGCCTGGTGCCGAAGAAGGGCGCCTACATCCCCGCGATGACCATGCGGGAGATCAAGGAGCTGATGGAGCTCCGCGAGCTCCTGGAACGGCATGCCGCCGAACGCGTGCTGGCCGGGGACCGGAGCGCGCTGAACGGGATGGCCGAGGCGCTCGAGGCCCAGCGCGGACTGCTCACCAGCGAGGACTCCCGCGGTTTCATCGAGTGGGACCGGCGCTTCCACGCCGCGCTGGTCTCGGCCACCGGCAACCAGCTGCTGGTGCGGGTCTACGACGGGTTGCGGGCCAGGCAGGTCACCGTCGGGGTGGCCGCGCTGGGCCGGGCGGCCGGGCGGCGGGAGGCGGTGCTGGCCGAGCACGAGCTGATCCTCAACTCCCTCGCCGAGGGGGACGGGCTGGCCGCCTCGCTGGCCATCACGACGCATCTGCAGGCGACGCTGAAGGTGCTGCTGGCGGGGTGAGCAGCTGCTCGGCCGGGTCGGGGTTGCGGCCGAGGGCCAGGCCGATCAGGGAGATCACGCCGGTCACCGCGAGGTAGGCGGCCAGCGCCGGCCAGTTGTGGAACTCCGCCAGCAGATAGGTGAACAGCAGTGGGGCGACCGCGCCGCCGATCACCCCGGCCAGGGTGTAGGCCAGTGAGCTGCCGGTGTAGCGCAGCCTGGGGGTGAACTGCTCGGCGATGAAGGCCGCCTGCGGGCCGAACAGGGCGGAGTGGATCACCAGGCCGCCCAGCACGCCGAGGACGAGTAGCGGCAGCGAGCGGGCTTCGGCCAGCGGGAAGAACACCAGTGGCCAGGCCATCGCGGCGAGGGTGCCCACGGCCAGCATCCGGCGGCGGCCCCAGCGGTCGGACAGCGCGCCGGCCAGCGGGATCAGGAAGACCTGCACGGCCGAGCCGATCAGCACCGCGGCCAGCGCCCAGCCGCGTGGCACGCCCAGCTCCTGGGTGGCATAGGTCAGCACGAACACCGCGAACAGGGCGTAGAGCACGTCCGGGCAGACCCGGCAGAGCACCGCGGCGGCGAGCTGGTGGCGCTGGGTGGTGAACACCTCGGTGACCGGCGCGGTGGGGCGCTCGCCGTGCTCGGCGATAGCCTGGAAGACCGGGGTCTCCTCCAGCTTGGCCCTGATCCACAGGCCGAAGATCACCAGCACCGCCGACAGCAGGAAGGCCACCCGCCAGCCCCAGGCCAGGAAGTCCTCGGCGCTCAGCGCCACGCCGAGCAGCGCGATCACGCCGTTGGCCAGCAGGGTGCCCAGCGGCGGGCCGACCTGGGCGGCCGAGGCCCAGAAGCCGCGGCGGGCCGGGTCGCCGAACTCGCTGGAGAGCAGCACCGCGCCGCCCCACTCCCCGCCGAGGCCGACGCCCTGGGCGAAGCGCAGCAGCACCAGCAGCACCGCGGCGGTCACCCCGATGTCCTCGTGGGTGGGCAGCAGGCCGATCACGAAAGTGGACGCCCCGGTGATCAACAGGGTGGTGACCAGCACCTTCTTCCGGCCGATCACATCGCCGAGGCGGCCGAAGACGAACCCGCCCAGCGGCCGGGACAGGTAGCCGACGGCGTAGGTGGAGAAGGCCAGCAGGGTGCCGGACAGGGGGTCGTGGCTGGGGAAGAACAGCGTGCCGAAGACCAGGGCGGCACTGGAGGAGTAGATGGCGAAGTCGTACCACTCGAGTGCGGTGTCGCTCAGGCTCGCGGTGAAGGCCCGGATCAGGGATCGCTGGTTATGCATGCCCCATACTTGCTGTATACAAGACGTATGCGCAAGAGTGGAGAGTGCCGATGACCCGACTGAGCTTCGAGCTGCCCGATGGCGAGACCGTCCAGGTCACCGTGCGCACGCTGCTCAACGCGGGGTACGCCGGGCGCAGCCAGGAGGAGGTGGCCGCGCACGTGGCCGAGCTGGCCGAGCTGGGTGTGCCCGCGCCCAGCGTCACGCCCAGCCTCTACCCGGTCGCGCCCTACCTGGCCATGCAGACCGAGGAGGTGCCGGTGCAGCACGGACGCACCTCGGGCGAGGCGGAGTGGGCGCTGGTGGTCACCGAGGCCGGGGTGCTGCTGACCGCGGCCTGCGACCACACCGACCGCGCGCTGGAGGTGCACGGCGTGGCCTGGAGCAAGCAGGCGGGCCCGGACGTGCTCGCCCGGCAGGCCTGGCGGCTGGACGCGGTGGCGGACCGGATCGACCGGATCGCCCTGACCGGCTGGGTCACCGGCGCGGACGGCCGGGAGCAGCTCATCCAGCAGGGCACGCTCGGTGAGCTGCTCTCGCCGCGGTACTGGCTGGAGCGGCTGCGGGCGGACGGGCTGGCCGAGCCGGGCACCGTGCTGCTCTCCGGCACCATCCCGATGAAGCCGGGAGTGGACCAGTTCGCCGCCGCCTGGCGGGTCGAACTGGCCGACCCGGACACCGGGGCGCGGGTTTCCTGCGGATACACGGTTCGTCGCCTGCCCGCGCCGGTCGGCTGAACCGGGGGTGCTGTTGCCAGAGATTGGCAGCTAGGGTCTCCGGCGTGAAGCGCCGACAGGTTGCCCTCCTGCTGCCCGCCATGATCGCATCGGTCGCGGTCGCCGCCGCCTGCACCACGCCGACGGCGGCGCCCGACCGCAAGGCGGGCACGGACCGCACTGCGATGACCCTCGCCGACGGCTACGAGCCGGAGAGCCTCAACCCGCTGCTCGGCTACGGCGAGGAGGGTGTGTCCAAGCTCTTCGACGGACTGGTCGAGCACCAGGCCGACCGGTCGGTGCGCCCGCTGTTGGCCGCCGACCTGCCCAAGCCCGCGCCGGACGGCAGGTCCTGGACGGTGAAGCTGCGCACCGGGGTCAAGTTCCACGACGCCAGCCCGTTCAACGCCGAGGACGTGGTGGCCACCTACCGCGCGCTGCTCGACCCGGCCTACGCCTCCACGGTGAAGTCCTCCTTCGGCATGCTCACCGGCGTCAACCAGGTCGATCCGGAGACGGTGCGCTTCGACCTCGCCTACCCGTACACGCCGTTCGCGCACAAGCTGGTGCTGGGCATCCTGCCGAACGAGGCGCTGGCCCAGCCCGGACCGCTGGCGAAGAACCCCTTCGGCGCCAAGCCGGTCGGCACCGGCCCGTACAAGCTGGAGGAGTGGCGCAAGGGCGAGAAGATGGTGCTGGCGGCCAACGACGGCTACTTCGAGAAGGTGCCGAAGGTCCGCAAGGTCACCGTGGTCTTCGCCACCGACGACAACGCGCGCGCCCAGCGGATGAAGACCGGTGAGTTCGACGGCACCTCGCTGCCGCCCGCGCTGGCCAAGACCTTCGAGGGCAACGGCTACCGGCAGATCACCCACCGCAGCGCGGACTACCGCACGGTCACCATGCCGATGGCCAACCCGGTCACCGCGGACAAGGGCCTGCGGCTGGCGCTCAACCACGCGGTGGACCGCCAGGGCATGATCAACGCCTTCCTGGCGGGCAAGGGCGCGCCCGCCTCCACCCCGATCCCGCAGGCGCTGCCGGAGTTCGTGGAGCCGGCCGCGCAGTTCCGGTTCGACCGGGCCGAGGCCGAGCGCATCCTGGACCAGACCGGCTGGGCCAAGCGGGACAACGGGATCCGCGCTCGCGGCGACCTGGCGGCCAGCTTCACGCTGATGTACCCGGTCGGCGACGCGGTGCGCAAGGACCTCGCGCAGGCCTTCGCCTCCGACGCCAAGGCGGTCGGCATCGAGGTGAAGCTGGAGGGCCTTGGCTGGGAGGCGATCGAGCCGCGGATGGGCAAGGACGCGCTGGTGCTCGGCGGCGGCAACCCGTTCGACCCCGACCTGAAGTCCTACCCGCTGCTGCACTCCAGCTTCGGCGGCGACGGCTTCAACAACCCCGGCCGTTACTCGAACCCGGCGGTGGACCGCGCCCTGGAGGCCGGACGGCGGGAGGCCGACCCGGCGCAGCGGGTGGCGCAGTACCGGGAGTTCCAGCGCGCCTACGCCGCCGACCCCGGCATGGTGTTCCTGGCCTTCCTGGACCACACCTACGTGGTGCGCGACGGCTGGAGCGGCTACCAGGAGGTCGTCGACCCGCACACGCACGGCCTCACCTGGGGCCCGTGGTGGAACCTCCAGGACTGGACCCCGCAGGGGTGAGCGCCGGCGCGCCCAGCCGGGCCCGGGCCATCGGGCTGCTCGCCTTGCGCCGCTTGGCGTTCGCGGTCCCGGTGCTGCTGGTGGTGGCGGTCGCGGTGTTCCTGCTGGGCGCCGCCTCCCCGTTCGACCCGGTGTACCAGTACTACGGGGTGCAGATCTTCAGCGCCAGCGCCGAGGACGTGGCGCGGGCCCGCACCGAGCTCGGCCTGGACGACTCGGTGTTCGTCCAGTTCGGACGGTGGGCCGGCACGCTGCTGACCGGGGATCTCGGTGACAGCCGGTCGTTCCGGCAGCCGGTGGCGCAGGTGATCGCCGAACGGCTGCCCTGGACCCTGCTGCTGGTCACCGTCGGCCTGCTGCTCGCGGTGCTGATCGCGATGGTGCTCGGCGTGCTCGCGGCCTGGCGGCAGGGCGGCTGGCTGGACCGGGCGGTCACCGCGACCGGCCATGCGCTGGAAGGGATTCCGCCGTTCGTGCTCGGCCTGGTCGCGGTGGCGGTGTTCACCCTCGGCCTGGGCTGGCTGCCCGGCGGCGGGCTGACCGACGCTGGCGAGACGGCGAGTTTTGCGCAGGTGGCCACGCACCTGGTGCTGCCCGCGGTGGTGCTCGGGGTGTCGCAGTCGCCGTGGCTGGTCCTGCACATCCGGCAGTCGCTGCTGACCGTGCTGGCCGAGGACCACGTGACCGGCGCGCGGGCCCGCGGGCTCGGTGAGCCGATGGTGGTGCTGCGGCACGCGTTGCCCACCGCGCTGCTGCCGTTCGTGACCCTGCTCGGCGCGCGGGTGCCGGAGCTGGTGACCGGGGCGGTGCTGGTGGAGGAAGTGTTCTCCTGGCCCGGCGTGGCCGGTGCGGTGGTGAAGTCGGCGCTGGCGGTGGACTTCCCGTTGCTGGTGGCGCTGTCGCTGCTGGCGACCGCGGCCGTGCTGGCGGGTTCGCTGCTGGCCGATGTGGCCGCGGCGCTGCTGGATCCGAGGGTGGCCACCGATGGTTGAGACAGCGTCGCTGGAGCGCACCTGGCGGTCCGCGGCCAGGAAACGGGCCGGCACACCGCGCGGCAAGGGCGCGGCGGGGCGGGCCCGGCTGCGGTTGTGGCTGGGGATCGGCACGTTGGTCGCGCTGGTGCTGGGCGCGGTCCTGCTGCCCTGGCTGGGCGGACTGGACGAGTCCTCTGTGGACTACCGGTCGATCCGGCTGGCGCCGAGCCTGGAGCACCCCTTCGGCACCGACGGCGGTGGGCGGGACCTGGTGCTGCGGACCTTCGCGGGGCTGCGGGTCTCGTTGCTGGTGGCCGCGTTGTGCGCGGTGCTGTCCACGGTGCTCGGGGTGCTGGTCGGCGGGCTGTCCGGGCTGGTCGGCGGCTGGACCGACCGGCTGCTGATGCGGCTGGTGGACACGGTGAACGCGGTGCCGCACCTGTTGCTGGGCATCGTGATCGTCGCGCTGTACCGGGGCAGCCTGACCGCGGTGGTGGCCTCGATCGCGCTGACGCACTGGACCACGGTGGCCCGGATCGTGCGGGCCGAGGTGTTGTCGTTGCGGCAGCGGCCTTTTGTGGACGCGGCGATCTCCGGCGGGTCCTCGCGCTGGCGGGTGCTGCGGCGGCATCTGCTGCCCGCGGTGGTGCCGCAGGCGGCGGTGTCCGCGGTGCTGTTGCTGCCGCACGCGGTGTGGCACGAGACCGCGCTGAGCTTCCTCGGCCTCGGGCTGCCGCCGCACCTGGCCAGCATCGGCAACATCCTCACCGAGGGCAGGCAGGCCGTGTTGCTGGGCGCGTGGTGGATCGTGGCGCTGCCCTCGGTGGTGCTGGTGGTGGCCACCCTGGCGGTGTCCGGGGTGGCGGCGGTGTGGCGGGACCGGCTGGTGCCGCGGCGGCGATCGGAGCTGGCGCTGTGACCCTCGGGAGCGAGTCCTTGCTGGATGTGCGTGAGCTGTCCGTGCGGTTCCGGCTGGGCCGGGGGCGGCCAGAGGTGCACGCGGTCACCGACGTCTCCTTCAGCCTGGCTCCCGGCGAGCTGCTGGGGCTGGTGGGGGAGAGTGGGTGTGGCAAGTCGGTGCTGGCGGCCGCGCTGCTGGGACTGTTGCCCGCCAACGCGCGGCTGCGCGGCGAGGCGGTGCTGAGCGCGCCGGAGGACGAGCCGGTCGAGTTGCTGGGCGCGCCGGAAAGCGTGCTCTCGCAACGGGTTCGCGGACGGCTGGTCGGGCTGGTGCCGCAGTCGGCCGCGGCGCACCTGACGCCGGTGCGGACCGCGGGGGCGCAGCTGGTGGAGGCGGTGCGGGTGCTGCGGCCGGACGAGCGCGATCCGGTGTTGGTCGCGGAGGGGCTGGCCGAGCGGGTCGGGCTGGATCCGGTGTTCCTCAAGCGGTATCCGCACGAGCTCTCCGGTGGCACGGCGCAGCGGGTGGCGGTGGCGCTGGCACTGGCCGGGGACCCGCCGGTGGTGCTGGCCGACGAGCCGACCGCCGGGCTGGACCGGCCGCTGGTGGAGCGGACCGTGGACCTGTTGGCCGACCTGGCGCGGGAGGGCAGGGCGGTGCTGCTGATCACGCACGACCTGGCCGCGGCCAGCCGGGTGGCCACCGACCTCGCGGTGATGTACGCGAGCAGGCTGGTGGAGCGCGGCCCGGCGGCGAAGCTCTTCGACACGCCTTGGCATCCCTACACCGAGGGGCTGCTCGGCGCGCTGCCGACCGGCGGTTTCCGGGCCATTCCAGGACATCCACCGGAGCTGACCGCGCTGCCCGAGGGTTGCGCGTTCCGGCCGCGCTGCCCGGTCGCCGAGGACTGCGGCGGCGATCCGGCGCTGGTGCGGCACGGGGACCGCTACGTCGCGTGCAGGCAGCCGTGCTGAGCGGGACCGGCCTGGTCGCCGGATACCGCAGCGGGGTGCCGGTGTTGTCCAATGTGGACATTCAGGTGGCGCGCGGGGAAGTGGTCGGGCTGGCCGGGCCGAGCGGGTGCGGGAAGTCCACGCTGGCCAGGGTGCTGACGCTGCTGATGGCTCCGTGGGCAGGTGAGGTCAGGGTGGACGGCGAGCCGGTGCGCGGGTTCCGGCACGCCGCGCCGCGGGCGCAGCGGACCGCGATCGGGGTGGTCTTCCAGCAGCCCCGGCTCAGCGTGGACCCCCGGTTCACCTTGCAGGAGGTCGTGGCCGAACCCTTGCGGGCCAACGGGGTACGAGCCGTGGAGGACCGGGTGGCCGAGCTGGTCGAGCAGGTCGGGCTGACCGGCGAGCTGCTGCGGCGGCGGCCGCACGAGGTCAGCGACGGGCAGCTGCAACGGGCCTGCCTGGCCAGGGCGCTCGCGCTGGAACCGCGCTACCTGGTCTGCGATGAGATGACCGCGATGCTGGACGCCTCCACCACCGCCGCGCTGGTCGGCGTGGTGGCCGAGCACGGCAACTCCACCGGCACCGGGGTGCTGGCCATCAGCCACGACGAACCGCTGCTCTCGGTATGGGCGGACCGGGTCGTGCGGTGGCGCGACGACGGGGAGGAACAATGATCGATCTCGACCGGGTCCGCGCGGACACGCCGGGCTGCCAGGAGCAGGTCTTCCTGGACAGCGCCGGATCCTCGCTGCCGCCGGAGCCCGTGCTGGCGGAGGTCATCGGCCACCTCAGGCGGGAAGCGGAGGTCGGCGGCTACCGGGCCGAGGCCGAACGCGCCGAGGACCTGGATGCCGGTTACCAGGTGGCCGCGGACTTCTTCGGTTGCGCGCCAACGGATGTGGCCTTCACCGACAGCGCCACCCGGTCCTGGCTGCTGGGCATGTCCGCGGTGCCGCTGGCCGCCGGGGACCGGATCCTGGTGAGCCAGGTGGAGTACGGCAGCAACGCGATCGCGCTGATGCAGCGGGCGCAGGAGTTCGGCGCCACCGTGGAGCTCGTGCCCAGCGCCGAGGACGGCTCGATCTCGGTGCCCGCGCTGACCGCGATGCTGGACGAGCGGGTCAAGCTGGTCTCGGTGGTGCACATGCCCACCAACGGCGGACTGGTCAACCCGGCCAAGGAGATCATCGACGCCGCGCACCAGGTCGGCGCGATCGCGCTGCTGGACGCCTGCCAGACCGCGGGCCAGCGGCGGGTGCGGCTGGACGAGCTGGGCGCGGACCTGATCTCGGTCACCGGCCGCAAATGGCTGCGCGGGCCGCGCGGCACCGGCCTGCTGGTGGTCAATCCCGTTGCCGCGCCCCGGCTCCGGCCGCCGCTGGTGGACCAACACTCGGGGGACTGGAGCGGGCTCGGGGAGTGGACGCTGCGCCAGGACGCGCGGGTGCACGAGCTGTGGGAGTCCTCCATCGCCGACCGGCTCGGCCTGATCGCCGCGCTGCGCTACGCCGAGGAGCTGGGCATCGACGACATCCAGGCCGCGGTGGTGGCGCGCGCGGACTTCCTGCGCGCCGAGCTGTCCGCGCTGCCCGGGGTCACCGTGCACGACCTGGGCACCGAACGCGGCGGGATCGCCACCTTCACCGTCGCGGGCGTGGACGGCGAGGCGGTGAAGAAGGCGTTGGTGGCCAAGGACATCACCGTGTCCGTCGGCGGCACCACCGGCGCGCTGCTGGACATGACCGCGCGCGGGCTCGCCCAGGTGGTCCGGGCCTCGCCGCACTACTTCGTCAGCCAGGAACAGCTGGTCCGGTTCGTGACCGCGGTCGCCGAGATCGCCGCCTGACGCACCGAGGGGCCACCGTCCGAAGTGGACGGTGGCCCCTGTTCGCGGAGCGGGTTACCTCAGCTGGTGACCAGGCGCAGGCTGTACGCGCCCAGGATCTCGTTGACCGGCTGGAAGTAGATGATGCCCGCGGCCAGGTCGCCACCGGAGGTGACACCCTGGGCCTGGTTGCCGGAGATGAACGACCCACCGGAGTCACCGCGGTCGGCGCGGGCGTTGGTGCGGGTCAGCCCGGTCACCGCGCCCTGCTGGTAGTTCACCGTCTGGTTCTTGGCCTGCACGCTGCCGCAGGTCCAGCGGGTGGTGGAGCCCGACTTGCAGATCGAGGCGCCCACCGCGGCCTCGGTGGAGCCCGCGACGCGGACGGTGCCGCCGCTGTAGTTGTTCACCACGCCCTGCGGGGTCCAGTTCGAGTTCACCGCGACCCAGGCGTAGTCGTTGCCGGGGAAGGAGGAACCGCGGAAGGTGCCCTGCGCGACCTGGTTGAAGCCCTGGGTCGCGGTGCCGGTCCGGCCGCAGTGCCCGGCGGTGACGAAGCCGCCCTGCACCGAGAAGCCGACCGAGCAACGGCCGCCCATGTAGTAGGCGTCGCCACCGCGCACGTCGTAGAGCGGCTCGTTCTTCGACGCGGCCTCGACCACGGAGACCGCGCCGCGGTCCACGCCGGTCTGGGCCACGAACTCAGCGGCCTTGGCGGCCTGGCCCGGCTGCACGTTGACCACGACGCGGTTGTTCTCCACGTCGACGTACCAGCCGGAGACGTCCGAGGGCGCCTTGTCCTGGTTGAGCCGCGAGACCACTGAGTCGAGCTTGGACGCGCTGTGCGCCACGAACTTCGGCTCGGCGCCGGCCGCGCGGACCTCGGCGGCCTTGGCCGTGTCGGTCACACCGACGACCAGCTTCGCCTGGCCGGCCACGAAGTGCGCGCCACCGAAGGACTCGCCCAGCGCGGTGCGCAGGCTCTGCTCGACCGTGCTCGCCTTGGTTTCGGCGGCGGCCCGCTGCATCGCCTGGTCGGCGGTCAGGCCCAGGTCGCGCTGCATGGCCTCCAGCATCCCCTGGTTCATCAGGGGAGTGGACTCGGCGGCGGCCGGCAGGGTGGCCGCCACGGTCGCACCGACCGCGAGCGCGAGTGCGGAGGTCACGATTCTCGTGCGTGCGTTCATCATCAGGGTTTCTCCAGTGCAGTGGTTACAGGGGGACCACGCTGGACAACCGGCGGAGAAGAGCTAGCTGTTGTCCGTGAGATGAACGTTATGGACCGCACCACAAACGTTGGCACCTCCGATGGTATTGGTGCCGCAGCAGTATTGAAGGCTGGCATTCAGTTTAAAGGAGAACTTTCGGGCGAAAGCCCACAAAAAGGAAGAACCCCCGGTCGCCGGAGGACGGTGGCGACCAGGGGTTCAGCTGGGCGGACTCGCCTCAGCAGGTCTTGCCGATCACCCTCGGCACACAGTCCGCATAGGACAGCATGAGGTCCACCGCGCGGTCGTTGCGAGCAGTCTCACGATTGATCACGGTGTCGTTCGGGTAGAAGCCACCGATGCCGGGGCCGCCGCCGTACATCTCGAAGGTGTAGGACCAGATCTTGTGCTGGCCCCACATCCAGTCGGTGATGTCGCCGTCGGTGACGTAGAGGTCGCTGCCCTGCTCCGGCTTGTAGTTGTTGGTCTGGGCCATCTGGCGGCCCAGGGTCTGGAAGATCCGGGCCTCCTCGGCGTTGAGGCCGGGCGCGGTGTCGGCCTTGGTGTAGCCGAAGGGCCACAGCACCAGCTCGCCGTAGGTGTGGAAGTCGATGTTCGCGGTGATCTGCTGCTTGCCGCCGATGACCCTGGAGTTGACGAAGTTGCTCAGCGCGCGGGTCTCCGGCGCGGAGAAGGCCGAAGGGCCGCGGTAGGTCTCGCTGCTCGGCGAACCGCTGGAACCGCCGCAGCAGCCCCACTTGTAGGACCAGTTGCGGTTGGGGTCGGTGCCCTGGCCCTGCCGGTTCTTGCGCCAGCTGCGGAAGCTGCCGGAGGCGATGTCGTACTCCGCGCCGTCGGGGTTGACGCTGGGGATCACCCAGATCTCCCGGGTGTCAACGAGGTTCTTCACCGCCGGGTTGCTCGCGTAGTTGTCGGTGAGCCGGTTGATGATCTGCAGGCACTGCTCCACGGTGAGGTGCTCGCGGGCGTGCTGGTTGCAGTTGAACAGGACCTCGGGCTCGTTCTCGTCGGTGGCCACGTTGTCGCTGATCTTCACCATCCACAGGTCGCGGCCCTCGTGCGACTTGCCGATGCTGCTCACCCTGGCCAGCGCCGGGTGGTCGGCCTGCGCCTTGCGGATGTTCGCGGTCATCTCCGCGAAGTTGTGGTAGCCGGTGTAGCCCGACGGGAAGTCGGTGACGCCGAGGTCGCCGCTGCGGCCCGGGGTCAGCGCCTTCAGCTGCTCCTCAACCGTGCCTTGCGCGGTGAGGGTGAAGCCCTTGGCGCGCAACAGCTTGGCCTGTTCGGCGCTGGCTGCCACGGTCATCTTGCCGTGCTGGGCGGAGAGCACGTCCACCCCGGTGGCCGCGACCTCGGTGCGCGCGTCGCTGGTGTTCGCGCCGCCGATCTCGTAGACCACGTCACCGGGGGCGGCGGCCTCGGCGGCCGGCGCGCTGACCGAGCCGAGGGGGAGGAGCAGGGCGAGACCGGCGGCCGCGACCGCGGTCGCGACTCTGCGGCGGATCCGCAACATGGTGGCTCCGTTTCTGACAACTACGCAGGGGTGAGTCGAGAGTGGGTGGGGGCAAAGAGGTCGGCAACCCCTCGGAAGTAGGGGGTCAGCAGGTGCCGCCGACGATGCGCGGCACGCAGTCGGCGTAGCTGAGGATGAGGTCGACCGCCTTGTCGTTGCGGGTGGTCTCCCGGCCGATCAGCTCATCCGGCGGGTAGAAGCCGTACTGGCCGCCGAACATCTCGAAGGTGAAGCTCCAGATCTTGTGCTGGCCCCACATCCAGTCCCGGATCCCGCCGTCGGTGATGTAGAGGTCGCTGGCCTGCTGCGGCTTGTAGCCGTTGCTGGCCGCCATCTGGGTGCCCAGCTCCTTGAACGCCCTGAGCTCGGCGGCGCTGAGGCCGGGCGCGGTGTCGTCCTTGGTGTAGCCGAACGGCCACATGATCAGCTCGCCGTAGGTGTGCCAGTCGATGTGCGTGGTGATCTGCTGCTTGCCGCCGACGACCCTGGAGTTGACGAAGTTGCTGACCGCCCTGGTCTCCGGCGCGGAGAAGGCCGCCGTGCCCCGGTAGTCGGCACTGGTGGGCGTGGAGCTGGAACCGCCGCAGCAGCCCCACTTGTAGCCCCAGTTGCGGTTGAGGTCGGTGCCGAAGCTGCCGCCGGCGTTGGGCTGGCGGTTCTTGCGCCAGCTGCGGTAGGAGCCGGTGGCGATGTCGTACTCGGAGCCGTCCGGGTTGACGTTGGTGGCCACCCAGATCTCCCTGGTGTCCACGAAGTTCTTCACCGCGGGGTTGGTGGCGTAGTCGTCGGTGAGCCGGTTGATGATGCGCAGGCACATCTCCACGGTCAGGTGCTCGCGCGCGTGCTGGCTACAGGTGAACAGCACCTCGGGCTCGTTCTCGTCGGTGCCCACGTTGTCGCTGATCTTCACCAGCCGCAGGTCCCGGTTCTCGTGGGACTTGCCCATCACGCTCAGCGCCACCAGGTCCGGGTGGTCGGCCCGCGCCTTGTTCAGCTCGGCGCCCTGCTCGGCGTAGTTGTGGTAGCCGGAGTCCGCGGGCGGGAAGTCCATGATCCCGGCGGTGGCGCCGGGCTGGGCGTTGGCGGACAACGGGATCAGCCCGCCGAGGGCGAGCGCGGCGCCGAGGGCGGCCGCGAGTCCTCTGCTGAGACGTCGGTGTGACATGTGGCCTCTTTATGTCGTTGCAGGGTTGTTCGCAGGGTTGGGTACGCCGAATCCGGCCGCCTGCCTCGTCGCAGGGCGGCCGGATCGGCGCGGGCACTACTGGGTCAGCAGGTCTTGCCGATCACGCGCGGCACGCAGTCGGCGTAGCTCAGCATGAGGTCGACCGCCCTGTCGTTGCGGCTGGTCTCCCTGGTGATCACCTCATCGGGTGGGTAGAAACCGCCACCCGCCGCCGAGCTCGGGTACAGCTCGAAGGTGTAGGACCAGATCTTGTGCCTGCCCCACATCCAGTCGATGATGCTGCCGTCGGTGATGTAGAGGTCGCTGGACTGCTGCGGCTTGTAGTTGTTCGTCGCGGCCATCTGACGGCCCAGGGTCTGGAAGGTCCTGGCGTCGTCGGCGGTCAGGCCGGGACCGGTGTCCGCGGTGGTGTAGCCGTAGGGCCAGAGCACCAGCTCGGAGTAGGTGTGGAAGTCGATGTTGGCGGTGATCTGCTGCTTGCCGCCGATCACCCGCGAGTTCACGAAGTCCCGCAGCCGCGAGGTCTCCGGCGCGGAGAACGCCGAGGGGCCGCGGTAGGTCTCGCTGCTGGTGCTGCCGCTGGAACCGCCGCAGCAGCCCCAGTTGTAGTCCCAGTTGCGGTTGAGGTCGGTGCCGGGGCCCTGCCGGTTCTTCCGCCAGGAGCGGTAGCGGCCGGTGGCCACGTCGTACTCGGTGCCGTCGGGGTTGACGCTGGGGATCACCCAGATCTCCCGGGAGTCCACAAAGGACTTCAGCGCCGGGTCGGTGGGGTAGCCGTCGGTGAGCCGGTTCACGATCCGCAGGCACATCTCCACGGTGAGGTGCTCGCGGGCGTGCTGGTTGCAGTTGAACAGCACCTCCGGCTCGTTCTCGTCCGTGGCCACGTTGTCGCTGATCTTGATCATCCACAGGTCGCGGCCCTCGTGCGACTTGCCGATGCTGCTCAGCTTGGCGATCGAGCCGTGGTCGGCCTCGGCCTTGCGCAGGTTCGCGGTGACCTCGGCGAAGTTGTGGTAGGCCGCGTCCGCCGGGGGGAAGTCGGCGATGCCCACATCGCCGTGCCCGTGGTCCCCGTGGCCGCCGGCGGCCCGGAACTCCACCTCGAAGCCCTTGGCGCGCAGCGCGGCGGCCTCGGCCTCGGTGGCGCGGACGCTCATCACGTCCCCGTCGGCGCCGAGGACGTCGATGCCGGTCCGGGCCACCGCGCTGCGCAGCTCCGGGGTGCCGACCTTGTGCACCAGGTACACCGACCTGGCCTCGTGCGCGGCCTCGGCGGCCCTGGTGATCTCGGCGGGACTGGGAGTGGTCGCGCTGGTCGTCATCGGGGTCGCCAACACGAGCGCGGCGCAGGCGCCAAGTGCCGTCGCCAGCAGGGTGCGACGTCTGGTCAACATCGTGCCTCCGATCTTTGACGGAGCGTGATGAGACTTCAGCGTCGGGTAGCCAGGAGGTACGGACAACCCGCCCCTCGGCGGGATTGTTCGCCAGTTTTCCCCGTTGACGAGCTTGCGGAGGACCGCGGCGGCCGTGATAACGCGCACCACCGCGGTGGGCCCGCGCGCGGACCGATTAGGCTGGGTACCTGCGTAAACCCTCTAGAACGCGAGGAACCCGAATGCTGCGCCGCACCGACCTGCGTGGTCGAGTCCCCTCCGCCGCCGAGCTGCGCGCCACGCTGCCTCGCGCCGAGGTCGACGTGGACGCGGTGCTGCATCAGGTCCGCCCGGTGGTGGAGGCGGTGCGCGCCCAGGGCGTGACCGCCGCGCTGGACTACACCGAACGCTTCGACGGGGTCCGCCCGGCCGCGATCCGGGTGCCGGTGGCGAAGCTGGGCGAGGCCCTGACCGGGCTGGACCCGGCGGTGCGGGACGCGCTGGAGGAGTCGATCCGGCGGGCCACCCTGGTGCACGCCGACCAGCGGCGGGTGGACAAGACCACCCAGGTGGTGCCCGGTGGCACGGTCACCGAGCGCTGGGTGCCGGTGGCCAGGGTCGGGCTGTACGTGCCCGGCGGCCTGGCCGTCTACCCCTCCAGCGTGGTGATGAACGTGGTCCCGGCCCAGCAGGCCGGGGTGGAGTCGCTGGTGGTGTGCTCGCCGCCGCAGGCGGAGTTCGGCGGGCTGCCGCACCCGGCGATCCTGGCCGCCTGCGCGCTGCTCGGCGTCACCGAGGTGTGGGCCGTCGGCGGCGCCCAGGCGATCGCGCTGGCCGCCTACGGGGGCACCGACACCGACGGCTCCGAGCTCGCACCGGTGGACCTGATCACCGGGCCGGGCAACGTGTACGTGACCGCGGCCAAGCGGCTGCTGCGCGGGCTGGTCGGCATCGACTCCGAGGCGGGGCCGACCGAGATCGCGGTGCTGGCCGACGAGACAGCGGATGCGGTGCACGTAGCCGCGGACCTGATCAGCCAGGCCGAGCACGACACCCTGGCCGCCAGCGTGCTGGTCACCACCTCGGCCGAGCTGGCCGACGCGGTGGACGCCGAGCTGGTCAAGCAGGTGGAGTCGACCAAGCACACCGAGCGGATCCGCACCGCGCTGCACGGGCCGCAGTCCGGCTGCGTGCTGGTGTCCACTGTGGACGACGGCCTGCGCGTGGTGGACGCCTACGCGGCCGAGCACCTGGAGATCCAGACCGCGGACGCGGCGGCGGTGGCGGCGCGGGTGCGCAACGCCGGGGCGATCTTCGTCGGCGCGCACTCGCCGGTCTCGCTGGGCGACTACTGCGCCGGGTCCAACCACGTGCTGCCCACCGGCGGCTGCGCGCGGCACTCCTCCGGGCTGAGCGTGCAGACCTTCCTGCGCGGCATCCACGTCATCGACTACAGCGAGCAGGCCCTGCGCGAGGTCGCGGACCAGGTGGTCGCGCTGGCCAACGCCGAGGACCTGCCCGCGCACGGCCAGGCCGTCACCGCCCGCTTCGGTGGTGCCTCATGAGCGAGGTCGTCGGGGCAGGGGTGCGCCTGGAGGAGCTGCCGCTGCGGGAGGACCTGCGCGGCCGCTCGCCCTACGGCGCGCCGCAGCTGGACGTGCCGGTCCGGCTCAACACCAACGAGAACCCGTACCCGCCGCCGCCCGAGCTGATCGAGGACGTGGCCAGGGCGACCAGGGCCGCGGGCGAGTCGCTGCACCGCTACCCGGACCGGGACGCCGTCGAGCTGCGCACCGCGCTCGCGGAGTACCTCAGCCGGGCCACCGGGGTTGGGCTGGGCACCGCGAACCTGTGGGCCGCCAACGGTTCCAACGAGATCCTGCAGCAGATCCTGCAGGCCTTCGGCGGGCCGGGCCGCACCGCGGTGGGCTTCGAGCCCTCGTACTCGATGCACCCGATCATCGCCGCCGGCACCCGCACCGAGTGGCTGGCCACCCCGCGCCGCGCCGACTTCACCCTCGATGCGGAAGCCGCCGCGGCGACCATTGCCGAGCGGCAGCCGGACGTGGTGTTCCTGACCAGCCCCAACAATCCCACCGGCGGGTCCATCCCCTCGGCGGACCTACGGCGGCTGATCGAGGCCGCGCCGGGGATCGTGGTGGTGGACGAGGCCTACGCCGAGTTCTCCGCGCGGGAGAGCGCGATCGGGCTGCTCGGCGAGTTCGGCGGCAAGCTCATCGTCTCCCGCACCATGAGCAAGGCCTTCGCCTTCGCCGGCGGCCGCCTCGGCTACCTGGCCGCCGCGCCAGCCGTGGTGGACGCGCTGCTGCTGGTCCGCCTGCCCTACCACCTCTCCGCGCTCACCCAGACCGCGGCCACCGCCGCGCTGCGGCACGCCGAGGGCACCCTGGCCTCGGTGCACAAGCTCATCGCCGAACGCGAGCGGGTGGTGGAGGCGTTGTCCGGCATGGGTTTCCGGGTGGTGCCCAGCGACGCCAACTTCGTCCTGTTCGGACAGTTCGCCGACGCGCCGGCGGTGTGGAAGTCCTATGTGGACCGTGGTGTGCTGATCAGGGACGTGGGCATCGACGGGCACCTGCGGGTGACCATCGGCACGCCCGCGGAGAACGACGCCTTCCTCGCCGCGAGCAAGGAGATCAGTGTGGAGGCCAGCCAGTGAACCGGATCGCCAGGGTCGAGCGGACCACCAAGGAGTCCTCGATCGTCGTCGAGCTGGACCTCGACGGCGCGGGCAAGGTCGACATCGACACCGGTGTGCCCTTCTACGACCACATGCTGCACGCGCTCGGCTCGCACGCCGCCTTCGACCTGACCGTGCGCGCCACCGGTGACACCCACATCGACGCCCACCACACCGTCGAGGACACCGCGATCGTGCTCGGCCAGGCCCTGCGCCAGGCCATCGGCGACGCCGCCGGGGTCCGCCGCTTCGGCGACGCCTGGATCCCGATGGACGAGACCCTGGCGCACGCCGCCATCGACCTGTCCGGCCGGCCCTACTGCGTGCACACCGGCGAACCGGAGCTGCTGGCCGGGTTCACCGTGGGCGGCAACTACCCGACCGTGCTAAACCGGCACGTGTTCGAGTCGCTGGCCTTCCACGCCCGGATCGCCTTGCACGTCCGGGTGATCCACGGCCGCGACCCGCACCACATCACCGAAGCCCAGTACAAGGCCATCGCCAGGGCACTGCGCGCCGCGGTCGAGCCCGACCCGCGGATCTCCGGTATCCCCTCCACGAAGGGCGTGCTGTAACGCGCTTCGGTACCCTGCTGGTCGTTTGCCCGGTGGGGCTGGACTGGAAGGTGTGTCGTGGTCTTCAAGGACTGGGTGTGGCTGATCCTGCTCGCCCTGGCGGGTTTCCTGCTGGGCGGGGTGTACGTGACCTGGAAGACCTCCCGCATGTTCGCCTTCGTCCTGCTCGCGGGCGCGGCCCTGGCCGCCATCGGCGCCATCACCTGGATGATCTAGCGACAGCCGTGTTGGCCGTTGTCGTACGGCGTGTTGGCCGAAGTGTGACGGTGTGTTGGCCGAACTGGGCGCGGGCCCGTGCCAGTTCGGCCAACACTGCGTACGACAACGGCCAACACGCTGGGCGAGGGGTGGGGCTGGGTCAGGCTGGGATGATGGGCTCCTGGAGCTCGGTGACCCAGTCCTTCTGGTCCTGGTCCGGGCCGGCCACCAGGTAGTACTCGCGGTGCGGGCCTGAGGTGCGGTAGCCGTTGGCCTCGACCCAGGTGGCCAGGGTCTGGAACGCGCCGCCTACCTCCATCATCGAGCCGTGGTGGACCAGGGTCGCGGCCTGCGGGACCTCGGGCAGGTCGACGATGGCGAAGTCCTGGTCCGCGGCGGGTTCGGCGTTCACCGGGACGCCGGCGTGGATGGTGATCGGGCCGTCCTCGCCTTCGGGCAGCTCGTAGTAGGCGATGGTCGGGCCGGCCGGGGTCACGCCGGCACGGCCGAGGTTCTGGAACAGGCGGTCGTAGAGGGGGCCGATCACCGGGCTGATGCTGCCGGGGGCGAAGTCGGCCGCGGTGCCGGTCAGCTCGGCGATCCGGACCGCGGGCAGGCTCTTGACGACGATGTCGGTGCTGGGCATGTGGCCCTCGCTTTCGATGACGCGGAGCCTCGCCTCGACGAAGTTCAGCCGCTGCCGTTCCGCGCTGATGCTCGCCGCCAGTTCCGCCTGCCGCAGCCGCAGCATGCCGCGCAGCTCCTCGGCGTTCACCCGCTCGTCCACAATGGACTGCACCTGGTCGAGGGTGAAGCCGAGCTCCTTCAACGCGATCACCCGGTTCAGCCGGGCGAGCTGGGCGGCTCGGTAGTAGCGGTAACCGGTGGCCGCGTCCACCCGGTCGGGCCGCAGCAGCCCGATCCGGTCATAGTGGCGGAGCATGCGGACCGACACGCGGCCGTGTCTGGCGAAGTCTCCGATGCTCAACATGGCGAGCACCGTTGTAGGACCTGACACCGTGTCAGGGTCAACGCCCGCCCTCCACCTTCGGCTTCAGCCGCGGTGAGCCGGGGCCGTAGGCGGCCATCGCGTCGTCGGCGTTGTGCAGGAAACAGGACCGCAGGGACAGGCAGCCGCAGCCGATGCAGCCGGTCAGCCGGTCCCGCAGCAGTTGCAGCGCCTCGATCCGCGCGTTGAGCTCCTCCCGCCAGGAGCTGGACAGCCTGGCCCAGTCCGCCTTGGTCGGGTTCCGCCCCTCCGGCAGGGTGGCCAGCGCGGACTGGATCTCCTCCAGGGACAGGCCGACGCGCTGCGCGGCCCGGATGAACGCCAGCCGCCGTAGCACCGAACGGTGGTACCGCCGCTGGTTGCCCGCGCTCCGCTCGGAGAAGACCAGCTTCTTCTCCTCGTAGAAGCGCAGGGCGGTGTGGGGCACTCCGCTGCGGTCGGCGACCTCGCCGATCGACAGCCATTGCGACAGGGCTTCCATGAACGCTTGACCTCCAGTTTGGTCGAGGTTACATGCTCGGTGCCATGACAGCGAAGGAATTGACCACACCGCGGGCCTTCGCCGACCTGCCCGCGCTGATCGCCAGGATGACCGGCGACGAGAAGCACAGCGCCGCCGCGAACTCGACCATGGACGTGCTGTGGGTGCTCTACGACCGCGTCCTCAACGTCTCGCCCGACCGCCTCGACGACCCGGACCGGGACCGGTTCTACCTGTCCAAGGGGCACGGCCCGATGGCCTTCTACGCCGTGCTGGCCGCCAAGGGCTTCCTCGACGAGTCCCTCCTGGACACCTGGACCCGGTTCGACTCGCCGCTGGGCCAGCACCCGGACCGGGCGCTGGTGCCCGGCGCGGAGATCAGCAGCGGCTCCCTCGGCCACGGCCTGCCGCTGGCCGTGGGCACCGCGCTCGGCCTGCGCGCCCAGGGCCGCACCGACGCGCGGGTGGTGGTGCTGGTCGGCGACGCCGAGCTGGACGAGGGCAGCAACCACGAGGCCGTCGCGCTGGCCGGACGGCTCGGCCTGGACTCGCTGACCGTGGTCGCGGTCAACAACTTCTCCGGCACGCACGGCTGGCCTGGTGGCATCGCGGACCGGTTCACCGTGGAGGGCTGGGCCGGTCGCACCGTCGACGGGCGCAACCACGACGACCTGTACGAGGCGTTCACCACCCCGCATCCCGGCCGCCCGCTGGTGGTCGAGGCCCTGATCGGACTGGAGGGTTCGGAATGACCAGCACAATCAGCACCGCCACCACCATGCGGGAAGTGTTCGCCGACACGGTGACCGCGGCCATGGACGCCGATCCGCGCATCGCCGTGGTGCTGGCCGAGATCTCCAAGGACGCCTTCGCGCCCGCGGCCGCGCGGCACCCGGAGCGGGTGATCAACGTGGGCATCCGGGAGCAGTTGATGGTCAGCGTCGGCGGCGGGCTGGCCCTGGCCGGGCTGCGGCCGGTGGTGCACACCTACGGCCCGTTCCTGGTGGAGCGGCCGTTCGAGCAGATCAAGCTGGACCTCGGCCACCAGGACGTGGGCGCGGTGCTGGTCAGCATCGGCGCCTCCTACGACGACCCGGTGTGGGGCCGCACCCACCAGGTGCCCGGCGACGTGGCGCTGTTCGACACCCTGCCCGGCTGGACCGTGCACAGCCCCGGCCACCCGGCCGAGGTGCCCGCGCTGCTCACCCCCGCGCTGGCCGGGGACGACCGGGTCTACCTGCGGCTGTCCACCCGGACCAACGCCGAGCCGTACGCGAACGGACCCGGCTTCACCACGTTGCGCCAGGGCCGCCGGGGCGTGGTCATCGCCGTGGGCACCACCGCCGACGCGGTGCTCGCCGCCACCGAGGGCCAGGACGTGACCGTGCTGTACGCGGCCACCGTCCGCCCCTTCGACGGCGAGGGCCTGCGCGCCGCGATCGAGCGGGTCGACCGGCCGGACGTGATCCTGGTCGAGCCGTACCTGCGCGGCACCTCGGCGTTGCCGGTCACCGACGCGCTGCGCCGCCAGCCGCACCGGCTGCTGCCGCTGGGCGTGAGCCGGGACACCGAGGTCAGGTCGTACGGGACCGCGGAGGAGCACGACGTGCTGCACGGCCTGGACGCGGGCGGTATCGCGAAGGCCGTGCGTGAGTTCCTTGGCTAGGCTGTGGCCGTGACCAGCGTCGTCGTACTGGACTACGGATTCGGCAACATCCGCTCCGCCGAACGCGCCCTGCGCCGGGTCGGCGCCCAGGTCGAGGTGACCGCGGACCCGAAGGCGGCCGAGGCCGCCGACGGGCTCGTGGTGCCCGGCGTCGGCGCGTTCGCGGCCTGCATGGACGGGCTGCGGAAGGTCCATGGCGAGAAGGTCATCGGCCAGCGGCTGGCCGGCGGGCGGCCGGTGCTGGGCATCTGCGTCGGCTTGCAGATCCTGTTCGAGAAGGGCGTCGAGCACGGCATCGAGGCGCAGGGCTGCGGGGAGTGGCCGGGCACGGTGGAGCGGCTCAACGCGCCGGTGCTGCCGCACATGGGCTGGAACACCGTCCGCGCCCCTGAGGCCAGCACCCTGTTCGCCGGGCTGGCGGCGGACGACCGGTTCTACTTCGTGCACTCCTACGGCGTGCGCGAGTGGACCCTGGCCCCCGAGCCGCCGCTGCCCGAGCCGCTGGTGACCTGGGCGCACCACGGCGAGGACTTCGTGGCGGCGGTGGAGAACGGGCCGCTGTCGGCCACCCAGTTCCACCCGGAGAAGTCCGGGGACGCCGGGGCGCACCTGCTGGAGAACTGGCTCAAGTCCGTCGTTTAGGCTTTACCGGTGACGTTCACGCTGCTCCCGGCCGTTGATGTGGCCGAAGGCAAGGCTGTCCGCCTGGTTCAGGGCGAGGCAGGCACCGAGACCTCCTACGGTGACCCGTGGGAGGCCGCGCTGGCCTGGCAGGACGGCGGCGCCGAGTGGATCCATCTGGTCGACCTGGACGCGGCCTTCGGCCGGGGCAGCAACCGCGAGCTGCTGGCCGGGGTGGTCGAGCGCCTGGACGTCAAGGTGGAGCTCTCCGGCGGCATCCGCGACGACGACTCGCTCAAGGCGGCGCTGGCCACCGGCTGCGCCAGGGTCAACCTGGGCACCGCCGCGCTGGAGGACCCGGCCTGGTGCGCCCGCGCGATCGCCGAGCACGGCGAGAAGATCGCGGTCGGCCTGGACGTGCGGATCACCGAGGCCGGGCACCGGGTGGCCGCCCGTGGCTGGACCACCGACGGCGGCGACCTGTGGGAGGTGCTGGCCAGGCTGGACCGGGACGGCTGCCCGCGCTACGTGGTCACCGACGTGAGCAAGGACGGCACCCTCAAGGGCCCCAACCTGGACCTGCTGCGCGAGGTCTGCGCCCGCACCGACGCCCCGGTGATCGCCTCCGGCGGCGTGTCCAGCGTCGCCGACCTGGTCGCGCTGGCCGAGCTCGGGCCGCTGGGCGTGGAGGGCTCGATCGTGGGCAAGGCGCTCTACGCGGGCGCGTTCACCCTGCCCGAGGCGCTGGCCGCGGTCCGCTAGTCCAGCGTGATCCGGATGCCGATCGTGCGACCGGCATCCGGCTTGGCCCGCAGCGTGGTCAGGCGGCCGAGCAGGCCGTACTTCTTGTTGATCATCCGGACCACCTCGGCGGTGCCCTCGGCGTCGGTCAGCGTCGCGGTCGCGGGCACCGCCGGCCCGGTCTGCTTCCCGCGCACCGTGCACGGCGCCACCCGCACCGCGCCGTCCCGCCGCAACCGCTTGACCTTGCCAGCCTCCGCGTTCGACCAGGCGTAGAGCACCTCGCCCTCGGCGACCACCCAGACCGGGGTGTCCACCGGGGTGCCGTCGCGGCGGAAGGTGGTGAGCAACAGGTACTTGGCCGACCTCAGATCGCTGGTCACGGGCCTCAGCCTAGGCTGTCGGCATGTCCGTCGCTGTTCGTGTGATCCCCTGCCTGGACGTGGACCGGGGCCGGGTGGTCAAGGGTGTCAACTTCACCAACCTCGTCGACGCGGGTGACCCCGTGGCGCTGGCCACCGCCTACGACGCCGAGCATGCCGACGAGCTCACCTTCCTGGACGTGACCGCCTCCTCCGGCAACCGGGAGACCACCTACGACGTGGTCCGGCGCACTGCGGAGCAGGTGTTCATCCCGCTCACCGTCGGCGGCGGGGTGCGCAGCGTGGAGGACGTGGACAAGCTGCTGCGCGCGGGCGCGGACAAGGTCAGCTTCAACACCGCCGCCATCGCCCGCCCGGAGCTGCTGCGCGAGGCCGCCGAGCGGTTCGGCGCGCAGTGCGTGGTGCTCTCGGTGGACGCCCGCCGGGTGCCCGAGGGCGGTCAGCCCACGCCGTCGGGGTTCGAGGTGACCACGCACGGTGGGCGCACCGGCACCGGGATCGACGCGATCGAGTGGTCCGCGCGCGGGCAGGAGCTCGGCGTGGGCGAGGTGCTGCTCAACTCGATGGACGCCGACGGCACCAAGGCCGGGTTCGACCTGGAGCTGATCAGGGCGGTGCGCAAGGTGATCGACGTGCCGCTGATCGCCAGCGGCGGGGCCGGCGCGGTGGAGCACTTCCCACCCGCGGTCGAAGCCGGGGCGGACGCGGTGCTGGCGGCCAGTGTGTTCCACTTCGGACAGTTGCGGATCAGCGAGGTCAAGGACGCGCTGCGGGCGGCGGGGGTGACGGTTCGATGAGCCCGCTCGACCCGGCGCTGGCCGCCCGGCTCAAGCGCAACGCCGACGGCCTGGTGTGCGCGGTCGCCCAGCAGCGCGGCACCGGCGAGGTGCTGATGGTCGCCTGGATGGACGACGAGGCCCTGCACCGCACGCTCACCACCCGCAAGGCCACCTACTTCTCCCGCAGCAGGCAGTCCTACTGGGTCAAGGGCGAGACCTCCGGCCACACCCAGCACGTGCACGAGGTCCGCCTGGACTGCGATGGCGACACCTTGCTGCTGGTGGTCGACCAGGTCGGCGCGGCCTGCCACACGGGTGAGCGGACCTGTTTCGACGCGGACGTGCTCCTCCAGACGGGGGACTGAGTAGCGACCGTTCCGGGTAGCCGCTGCTACGGTCGCTGGGAGGAGCGATCAAGGGGGGAACCTTGACGGGGAAGCTCGCGGTCACGGCGGACCAGCTCACCAAGGTGGGACGGGACCTGCTCGCCACCGCCGACCAGGCCCACCGGGACATCCGCGCCAACAGCGGCGCGCAGGACGGCGACGCGGCGGCGAACACGTCCTTCGCACTGGCCCAGGCCCTGGCGCAGTGCGAGGACACCTGGGCGCGGGCCCTCACCGCGGTCGCCACCAAGCTCGCCGTGGCCGGCGACAACCTGGAGCTCAACGCCCGGACCTACGCCGAGGCGGAGGCTGCCGCGCGGGCCGGGTTGCCGCGATGACCACGGTCGACGAACTGCGCGAGGCCGAACCCACGGTGTTCACCCGCGCCGCGCGCCGCTGGCAGGACCTGGCGACCTCGATGACCACCCGCGCCGAGGAGGTCACTGACGCCCTGCGCGGCCTGGGCGAGTGGCGCGGCGCGGCGGCGGAGACGGCCAAGCAGCAGCTCGGTGGTCAGCGCGGCCGCCTGGACGAGCTGGCCAAGGGGCTCGGCGGCATCCCGCCGGTGCTGCGGGACGCGGGCGAACGGCTGACCAGGTTGCAGGAGTCACTGCGCGCCGCGCTGGCCACCGCGCACGCCAACCGGCTGCGCGTCTCCAGCGACGGCCAGGTCACCGATGACGCGGTGGTCGTGGCCATCCCGCCGCAACCGGGCCGCCCGAACCGGGCACAGCTGTGCGCCGAGCTGACCACCACCCTGCGCGACACCCTCCGCCAGGCCGCCACCGTGGACGCCGAGGCCGCCGCCGCACTGCGCCGCCTCACCCAGGAGGCCACCGGCATCGCGCCTGGCGGCATCCAGGTGTGCACCTCGCTGAGCGCCACGATTCCGGCCGCGGGCACGTCTCCGGCCGAAGTGAAGCGGTGGTGGGACGGCTTGAGCATCGCTGACCGGGAGTCGTTGCTGGCCAGTGACGGGGCCCGGATCGGGGCGCTGGACGGGATCCCGGCGGTGGTGCGGGACCGGGCGAACCGGGTGGTGCTGGCGGGGTTGCGGGCGAGCCTGGCGGAGGAGCGGACGCGGCTGGAGGCCAAGGCGCACCGGACACCGGATGACGAGAAGCGGTTGGTGGACCTGCGGAGCAAACTCACCGGCCTGGACGCCATCGCCGCGCGACTTGCCACCCCGCCGAGCAAGGAACGTCCCCCGCCGTTCCTGCTTCGAGTCAGTGCCGACGGCAAGGGACGGGCGGTGGTGGCAATGGGCGATCCGGACCGGGCGGCGAACGTGGCCACACTTGTGCCGGGCACCTTTGCCAGTCTTGCCGGGGGCGCGAACTACCTCAACCACGCCGATGCCATGGCCCACGCGGCAGCGCGGGCCGGATCGCCGTCGACCTCGGTGATCAGCTGGGTCGGCTATGACGCCCCGCAGAGCCTCGTCCCCGAGGCGGCCCAAGACAGCTTCGCGGACAACGCTCGAGCCGACCTGGCCCGGTTCCAGGACGGCCTGCGCGTCACGCACGAGGGCGAGCCGTCGCACAACACCGTCGTCGGGCACAGCTACGGCTCCACCGTGGTCGGGCACACCGCCCGCGATCTGGGGATCAAGGCCGACGATGTGGTCTTCATCGGCAGCCCCGGGGTCGGTGTCGAGCGGGCTGACCAGCTGAACCTGCCGCCGGACCGCGTGCACGCCAGCGTTGCCCAGCACGACATCATCAAGGTCACCAACATGCCGATGGGCGTGGGCGGGGCGCCGCCCGGCGTGCCCGACCCGATGGTCCCCGGACCGGTGTCGCCGGGCGGCGGTCTGAACATCGACCCGCACGGTCCCGACCCGGCGACGCCCGGGTTCGGCGGCAAGGTGTTCACCTCGGACCCCGGCACTCCTGGCCTGGGCGATGCCGGAGGGCTCAGCGAGGCGGCACACAACGAGTATTGGGAAGACCGCAACAGGTCGTTGCGGAACATGGGGAGGGTCATTGCCGGTCAGCCGACGGACTAGGCGCCGGCTCCTCGGTGTGGTGATCGCCGTGGTGCTGGTGGCAGGGGTGGGTGTGTACGTCTACCAGTGGAGCAGGAGAGGGATGCAGCCGACCATCACCGCGGCGGAGGGTGCCCGCCGGGCCGAGGAGTACGTGCGGCAGGCCGCCGCGCACCTGCCCGCTCATGCGCGCCTGGTGGACACCGGCAGCGAGGAGATCAGCACGTCCCCCTGCGACCTGCCATCCGACCACGGTGCGCAAGGGCGGGTCCAGGTGTCAGTCGGCTACCAGATCCATGATCTGGACCCGGCGAAGTTCAACGAGTACTTCGATGCGCTCCACGGCTTCTGGACCCGCAACGGCTACAAGGTGCTGCACGACTCCCGCCCGAAGGACTGGTACCTGTGGGTGCAGCAGGAACCGGATGAGTTCCGGTTCAGCCTTGAAGGCAACGACCTGGGGGAGTTGTACCTCGGCGGGGTGTCACCTTGCCTGTGGCCCAACGGCACTCCTCCCAGCTGAGGCGGCAGGCTTGGGACCGGCCGGGTTGCCCCACCAGCGGGCACCTGCCGGGAGCTGTTCGCCCTTCATCACGAAGGCGTCCGCCTCCACCACCGCACCGTCCCCAATGGACACTCCATAGTGGACGAAGCCGCCGGTGCTGACCGTGCAGCCCGAGCCCAGCACGATGTGGTCGGACTTGAAGGTGCCGTCCTCCAGGGAGTGGCCCTGGATGGTGCTGCCGACGTTGAGGACCGTGTCGTCGCCGAGGGTCACCAGGCTCTTCTCCGGTGCGGCGCAGCCGTCGTCGTAGAGGCGTTTGCCCACCCTGGCGCCCAGCAGGCGCCAGATGAGGCCCTTGAAGGCGGTGCCGTTGAAGAGGCGGTAGTAGGTGCCTGGGGAGAGTTTCCAGAAGCGTTCGTGTTGCCAGAACTGGGGTTGGTAGATCGAGCACAGGCGGGGGCGCAACCGGCGGAAGCCCAGGCTGGCTCGTTCGACGAGGATGAAGTAGGTGACGCTGAAGGCCACGGCGGTCACCGAGGCGGTGGCCAGCGCGAGCTCGCCGAAGACGGGGCGGAGTTCGACACCGAGCACGCCGAGCAGGCTGACCACCGCGAAGTGGCACCAGAGGGTCAGCAGGTACAGGGTCATGGTGAGCAGGTTGTGGCGGTTCTTGCGGGGCAGGCGCCGGTTCAGCTCCTCCTCGGTGCGCAGGTGGTCGAACTGGCGGTCGCGGTCGACCGAGCGCGGGATCTCGAACGGCGGGGAGCCGAGCAGGCCGGTGTTCTCGCGGACCGGGCCGTCCACCGGGACCAGGACCTTGGTGGCCAGCAGGCAGTTGTCGCCGGTGCGGCTGCGCCAGGGGTAGAAGATCACGTTGCCCAGGAAGTTGTGTTCGCCCAGGGTGGCGCGGGCCATCTTGAACGAGGTGCTGGAGAACTCGGCGTTCATGGCGGACAGGCCGTCGGAGACCATGGTGCCGCGGCCGATCGTGGTCAGGTACGGCGACTCGTGCTTCTGCATGACGCCGAAGTTCGAGCCGGACTGGATCACCCGGCCCAGGTCGTAGCCCAGGGCGCGCAGGTAGGTGGTGATGTAGGAGCTGTCGCCGAAGAGGGTGTGGTAGAAGCGCAGGTTGGTCAGGCGGGACACGCTGCGCTGCAAGGAATAGCGGAGTCCGTACAGCGGGTAGACCGTGTCGGGCTTGATCATGCGGTGCAGCAGCCGGGGCAGGGTGGTCACCAGCAGCAGCCCGGCCAGCGCGCCGCCGAAGAACACCGCGGAGGCGGTGCCCAGGTGACCGAGCAGGAACGCGGTGCTGCCCAGTGGCGCGTCGGTGGAGGGCAGCAGCGCGGGCAGCCACAGGTCCAGCACCAGCAGGGTGAAGGGGAGGGTCAGCGCCAGCATGGTCAGGAGCTGAGCGAGGCCGAAGAGCGTGCGGCGGACGCGGCCGCAGCGGGCGGGCGCGACCGCGAGGTAGTCCACTGTGGACGGTTCGGCCGGGGAGCCGTGCCAGTGCTCGTCCTCGGGGATCGACTGGCCGGTGTGCAGGGAGGAGGCGTGGCCGAGCTGGGCACGGTCGCCCATGGTGGAGCCGATGTCCAGCACGGTGCCCTCGCTGATCACCGCGTCCGCGCCGATGGTCACCGGGCCGGTCTCGATCATGCCGGCGCGGACCCGGTGGCAGGTGAAGAAGGAGTCCTTGCGGATCACCGTGCCCTCGCCGATGGTGAGCAGGTCGGGGCAGGCCGGCACGTTGCGGGAGAAGACCGCCACCCGCCTGCCGATCCGGGCCCCGAGCAGCCGCAGGTACAGCGAGTACACCGGCGAACCGGCGAAGAGCACCAGCGGGTTGGCCCGCAGCAACGTCTTCACCACCCAGAACCGCAGATAACCCAGTCCCCACAACGGGAACTCGCCCGGCCGGTAGCGCCCGACCAGCACCCACTTCGCCGCGATCGGGAGCAGGCTCAGCGCCAGGAAGCCGCCGCCGGTGACCGCCACCGCGAGCAGGTAGGTCTCGGCCAGCGTCTGGCCCTCGCCGACCACGTCCAGGCCGGTGCTCAGCACCAGCGCGTTCAGGTAGGTGTAGGCCAGGAAGAACAGCAGCTGGGCGAAGCCGCACAGCGCGTACCGCAGCGAGCTGCCCCTGGGCGCGGGCACCGGTTCCGGCGCGGCGGCCGGGGCCGGGTCGGCGGCGTCCAGGAGGGCGGCCAGCGCGGACACGGTGGGATGCAGGTAGATGTCGCGCATGGACACCGCGGCCAGTTCGGCCAGGCGGCCGCGGAAGCGGGCCAGCAGCAGCGAGTCCGCGCCCAGGTCGTCGAAGAAGTGGTGGGAGGTGGACACTTTCTCCACGCGCAGCACCTCGGCCAGGGTGTCGGCAAGCAGTTCTTCGGTGGGCGTGGCCGGGGGCACGTGCTCGCCGGTGGCGGCCAGTGCGCGCGGGCCGCTGGGCGGCGGCAGGTTGCGGCGGTCGGCCTTGTCGCTGGCGGTCATCGGGATGGTGTCCAGCTGTTCCAGGTAGGCCGGGACCATGTAGGCGGGCAGGCGGTCGCGCAGGTGTGCCCGGACCGCCTGCTGGTCCACGGTTTCCGCGTCGGCGCGCGGGCGGTAGTAGCCCACCAGCTCGACCACGCCGGGTTCCGGCCGGTAAGTGTCCACCACCGCCTGGGCCACCCCCGGCGCCCGCGCCAGCACCGACTCGATCTCGGCCAGCTCGATCCGGTAGCCGCGGATCTTGACCTGGGTGTCGATCCGGCCGTGGTACTCGATCTCGCCGTCGGCGTTGATCCGGCCCAGGTCCCCGGTCCGGTAGATCCGGCCGGACGGGTTGCCCGGCAGGCCCAGGAAGTCCGGGATGAACGCCCGCGCGGTCAGCTCCGGCCGGTTCAGGTAGCAGCGGGCCAGGCCGATCCCGGCGATGCCGATCTCGCCCGCCTCGCCGTGCGGCAGCGCGCGCGGCTGCTCCGGGTCCAGGATCACCACCGAGTAGGTCGGCAGCGGCACGCCCAGGGTCACCGGGCGCTCCGGGTGCACCACCGACCAGGTCGCGGTGACCGTCGCCTCGGTGGGCCCGTAGACGTTGAGGAACCGGCGATCCGGCCGGTGCCAGCGCTCGATCAGCTCCGGCGGACAGGCCTCGCCGGAGACCAGCAGGAACCGCAGGCCCGGCAGATCTTCGTCCACTGTGGACAGAAGGGTGGGCACGCAGCACAGCGCGGTCACCGAGCGGTCGTGCAGGAACTGCCACAGCTCCGCGCCGAGCAGGCTGCCGCCGGCCGGTTTGGGCACCAGGGTCGCCCCGGCCAGCCAGGGCACCCAGATCTCCTCCACCGAGAAGTCGAAGGCCAGCGTCATGCCCTGGTACACCCGGTCCGCCGGACTCAGCCCGTACAGCCCGGCGGCCACCCGGACGAAGTTGCAGATGCTGGCGTGCTCGATGGCCACCCCCTTGGGCCGCCCGGTGGTGCCCGAGGTGTAGATCAGGTAGCAGAGGTCGTCCACCGGGTCGCCGCGCTCGGCCGGGCTCAGCCGCGCGCCGTCCTCCCCGGCCAGGTCCAGCTCGTCCACACAGACCACCTCGACACCGTCCACATCGGACAGGAGTTCGCGGGTGGTGGACAGCGTGAGCGCCCAGGTCGCGCCGGCGTCGGCCAGGATGAAGGCCAGCCGGTCGGCCGGGAAGGCCACGTCCAGCGGCACGTAGGCGGCGCCGAGCTTGAGCACCGCGAGCATCCCGGCGTAGGCGTGCCGCGGCCGGTCCACCAGCAGCGCGATCCGCTCGCCCGGCCGTGCGCCCAGCGCGCGCAGGCGGCGGGCCAGCCGGTTGGCCTGGCTGTCCAGCTCGTCGTAGGTCAGCGTGGTCTCGCCGGTGTCCACCGCGAGCTGCCCGGCCCGGCCGGACTGGCGCAGCCGGTCGCACTGCTGCTCGAACAGCAGCTCCAGCCGTTCCCCCGGCTGCCAGCGCGGTTCCCCCGGGTGCGCGGAGCCGATCAGCGCCGGTTCGGTCAGCATGCCGGGCCCCGGCTGGGTAAAGCACGCAGGATCGCCCCGAGCAGGATGTCCGCGGCGATGTCGATGACCTCGGCGGTCACGTTCAGCGGCGGCAGCAGCCGCACCACCGCGTCCGCCCGGCCGCCCAGCTCGATGATCAGCCCCTCGCGCAGCGCCATCGCCTGCGCCGCCGCGGCCTCCGCGCTGGCCGGACGCCCGCTGACCGGATCGGCCAGCTCCACGCCCCACATCAGGCCCCGGCCGCGGACCTCGCGCACCCACGGATGACCGTCCAGTTCGGACAGTCGGGCGGCCAGCTGCCGCCCGCGCGCCCGCACGTTGCCGAGCACGTCGTCCCGGCGCACGATCCGCACCGCCGCCGTGCCCGCGGCGAAGGCCAGCTGGTTGCCGCGGAAGGTGCCGGTGTGCGCGCCCGGCTGCCAGACGTCCAGCCGCCGGTCGTAGATGATCAGCGACACCGGCGCGCCCACCCCGCTGAGCGCCTTGGACGCGATGATCACATCCGGCTCGATGCCGTACTGCTCGAAGGCGAACCAGGTCCCGGTGCGCCCGCAGCCGGTCTGCACCTCGTCCACCACCAGCGGCACGTCCAGCTCACGGGTCAGCGCGCGCACCCGGTGCACGAACTCCGGCGTGGCCGGCACCACCCCGCCCTCGCCCTGCACCAGCTCCAGCAGCACCGCGGCCGGCCGCGGGATGCCGCCGTTGTGGTCCAGCAGCGCGCGTTCCAGGTACCCGGCGCAGTTGGTCTCGCAGGTGACCGGGGACAGGCCCAGCGGGCAGCGCGAGCAGTAGGAGTAGGGGAAGAAGTGCACCTCGGGCATGCCGCCGGGCACCGGGGCCTTCTGCGCCACGTCACCGGTGACCGCCATCGCCGCGTGGCTGCACCCGTGGTAGCCGCCCTGGAAGGAGACCACCTGGGCGCGGCCGGTCGCGGTCTTGCACAGCTTGATCGCCGCCTCCACCGCGTTGGCCCCGGTCGGGCCGCAGAAGTGCGTCTTCATCCGCTCGCGCAGGCCGGGCGGCAGCATGGACAGCTGGGCGGTGAGGAACTCGTCCTTGGCCGGGGTGGGGAAGTCCAGCCCGTGGGTGAGCCGCCCGGCCTGCTCGGTCATCGCGGCCACCAGCTCGGGGTGGTTGTGCCCCAGCGAGAGCACCCCGGCCCCGGCCAGGAAGTCCAGGAAGACGTTGCCGTCGGCGTCGCGCACGAAGCTGCCGTGCCCCTCGACCGGGGCGATCGGCAGCCTGCGCGGGTAGGTCCGCGCGTTGGACTCCCGCTGGCGCTGGCGGGCCAGCAGGTCGGCCGAGCGCGGGCCGGGCAGCTCACCGCGCACCAGCGGTCCGGTGGCGAGGTGGAGGTCGGTCAGGCCGGTGCTGGTCACGAGGTCTCCTTGGATCCACTGCGGGCGCGCCCCCAACTGGCGGCGCGGATGGGGCCGGAACAGCTGAAAACCCGGCTGCCCGGCAGGTCGAGGACCAGCTCCGCGGGCAGCGGGGTGCCGTGCAGCAGCACGCCGCGCACCGAGGCCGGGGCCGGGCGCAGCTCGCTCAGCTGCGCGCCGGTGCCGCAGAACACGGTCACCCGCGCCGAGGCGAGCAGTCCGGGCAGGTCGCCCTCGGCGGGCGCCACCACGGTGGCCCCGGCCACGAAGCACGGCCACAGCTCGTGCAGGTGGAACTCCTGGCTGATCGGGGTGCCCTGGAAGACCCGGTCCCCGGCCAGTACGCCCAGCCCCGGCGCGGCCACCCGGACGAAGGTGAGCACGTCCTGGTGGGTGAAGGCGTGCGTGGCCGGGATGCCGGCCAGGCCGCGCGGGCGGCACAGGTAGCAGGGCGCGGCGGGGTCCAGGTCCGCCGAGGGGCTGTGCGCCGGGCCGGTCGCGGGCAGCTCGACCAGCGGCGCGTCCTCCGCCTCGCCCGGCTCGCTGACCAGGGCGGTCAGCCGGAGACCGGTGGTGGGACACCCCCGCGGCAGCGGCAGGTAGGCCGCCCCCGCCTTGAGCACGCCCAGCAGCGCCACGTACTCGTCCACCCGATCGGGCAGCCGGATGCCCACCGGGTCACCCCGGCCGATACCCCGTTCGCGCAGCCGATGGGCCAGCCGGTTGGCCGCGCGGTCCAGCTCGCGGTAGGTCAGCGTGACCGGGCCGCACACCACCGCCGGGGTGTCCGGAATTCGAAGAGCGGTTCGCTCGAAATACTGTGAAAGTGTACGCGCGCGCGGCGCGTCGGTCTGCTTTGTCGCATTCATGACCCTGCCGATGACAAGTGAACTGAAACGGAAACGGAATAGGCGCCACCGGTCGGCGAATAGGCCGACCGGTGGCGGTAACCATCAGCTATGCGGTGGTGCGCCTGCGTCCGTCGAGGCGTTCGGCGAAGTCCTGCCAGGCCGCCGCATTGGTGCGTGCGAGCGCAACCACCATTCCGGTGCAGTGCGCGGGGACGCAGTCGACCAGCGGGGGCCAGTCGTCGGGTTCGATGAGGTGGGTGTCCAGCCAGCGCAGCAGCTTCCGGCCGGACTCGGTGAACCGCAGCGCGGGGTCGCGCTGGAGGGTGCGCAGCGCGGCCCGCAGGTCCGCGCCCTGGTCAGATGGGGTGGGCGGCTGGTCGGCCGAGGGCGGCTCGCGCTGGCCGCCGGGCACCGGGTCCAGGCCCGAGTGCAGGCGTCGCCGCACGTCCCGGACTGTCGAGGGCGCCAGTCCGGCCGCTTTGGCGATCTCCCGCAGCGAGGCGCTGGGGTTGTCCGCGAGCAGCGTCCCGGCCAGCCGCCGCCCGGCCGCGCTGCTCACCGGCCGCACCCGCCCGTCCCGGCCCAGCCGGGTGTTCGACCAGCCAGCCTGCGCACTCGAACGCCGCCGGACCGCGCCCACGGTGCGCGGCGCCAGTCCGGTCGCCGCGGCGATCATCCGGTCCGACCACTGCGGCCGGGACACCAGTATGCGCTCCGCGGCGGCGGTGCGGTCGGCCAGCGACAGCGGCATGCCGTGCGCGATGTTGGCGTGCACGGCCAGGATGAAGGCGTTCTCGGCGTCCCCGTCGTAGAAGCGCACCCTGATCCGCCGTTCGCCGCGCAGCCGGGCCGCCTGCAGCCGGTGCATCCCATCGATGACCCGCATGGTCGGCCTGTGCACGATGATCGGCGGCAGGGTCGCGCCGGTCTCGGCCAGCACGTGCGCGTGCTCGCCGACCTCTCCGTCCAGCCTGGGCGAGTCGGCGGGTAGCAATGAGCCGATCGCCACTGTTTCGATTCGGTTGCCCGGTTGCCGTCGCCACCATTCCATGGGGTCCGGCGGATCGTCTTTCTCGACTATCACAGTAGCTCCTCCCGTGCGATAGCCATGGAAAGTGATCGCTGATTAGCGAGAATCATTTCCACGCTAAAGGAGGGTGCGAGCGGCGTCAACCGCACTGGGTTACCTGGAGTGGTTAACGGGGCATTACCACATTTCCGGAGATCCCGCCGTGTGGATTTGTACGAATTCCCCGGTTTGTGGCCGAGGTGTCACGCCAGGTCTCCGGTCAGGTACCGCTGCAGGGTGGGCGCGACCGCGGCCGCCAGGGTGTCGTGGTCGGCCGAGGCCAGCGGCTCCAGCTTGATCACGTACCGCATCATGCCCAGCCCGGCCACCTGCGCGCCCACCAGCGAAGCGCGCAGGTCCGGCTGGTCGGCCTCGATCGCCCGCGCGATCTTGCCGAACAGCGCGTGCGTGACGAACTCGCGCAGCATCCCCGCGGCGTCGTCGTGGCTGGAGGCGCTGCGCATCAGCGCCACGAACGGCCCGCCGCCGGTCTCGTCCCACACCGAGAGGAACCGGCGCACGATCCGCTCGCCCAGCCCCTCCACCGGTCCGGCCAGCACCGTCTCCAGGATCTGCTGCGGGGTGACCGGCAGCTGCACGGCCGCGGCGAACAGGCTCTCCTTGCCGCCGAACCAGTGGTTGACCATCGCCGGGTCCACCTGCGCCCTGGCCGCGATCATCCGCACGGTCGCGCCGTCGTAGCCCTGCTCGGTGAACACCGCGCGGGCAGCGCTGAGCAGCGCGCCCTTGGTGTCCTCACCGGCGGGTCGGCGCCCACGCCGTCTGGGTGCGGTGCTCTCGGCCACCGGCACATCATCTCCCATCGACCCGGCACAATGTCGTCCATGGTCAGCGCGGTCAGCCCCACAGTCACCAGCTCCCGCCCCGGCGGCACGCCGATGGGCGAGCTCAGCCCCACCCGCGAGGAGTTCCGCGAGCTCGCCCGCGGCCGCAGGGTGATCCCGGTGGTGCGCAGGCTGCTGGCCGACGGCGAGACCCCGCTGGGCGTCTACCGCAAGCTGGCCGCCAGCCGGCCCGGCACCTTCCTGTTCGAGTCCGCGGAGAACGGGCGCTCCTGGTCCCGCTGGTCCTTCGTGGGCGTGCGCAGCCCGGCCGCGCTCACCGTGGCCGGCGGCGAGGCGGTGTGGACCGGCACCCCGCCGGTCGGCATGCCCAGCGGCGGCGACCCGCTGGTCGCGCTGCGGGAGACCGTGCGGGCGCTGCACACCGACCCGCTGCCCGGCCTGCCGCCGCTGACCGGCGGCATGGTCGGCTACCTCGGCTACGACACGGTGCGCCGCCTGGAGCGGCTGCCCTCGCTGGCCGCCGCCGACCTGGACATCCCCGAGCTGGTCATGCTGCTGGCCACCGACCTGGCCGCGCTGGACCACCACGAGGGCGTCATCACCCTCATCGCCAACGCGGTGAACTGGGACGACACCGACGAGCGGGTGGACGCCGCCTACGACGACGCGGTGGCCCGGCTGGAGGAGATGACCGCGAACCTGTGCACCGCGGCCGCGCCCACCGCCGCGGTGTTCCAGCGCCCGCAGCCGCGCTTCGAGCGGCAGCGCACCAGCGTGGACTACCGGGCCGCGGTGGAGACCGCGAAGGAGGCGATCCGGGCCGGGGAGGCATTCCAGATCGTCGTCTCGCAACGGTTCGAAGTGGACACCGAGGCCGACGCGCTGGACGTCTACCGGGTGCTGCGCACCACCAACCCGAGCCCGTACATGTACCTGCTGCGGCTGGACGGGTTCGACATCGTGGGATCCAGCCCGGAGGCATTGGTCACAGTGCGGGACGGCAAGGTGACCACGCACCCGATCGCGGGCACCCGGTGGCGAGGGGCCGACGACGAGGAGGACGCGCTGCTCGCCAAGGACCTCCTAGCCGACGAGAAGGAACGCGCCGAGCACCTGATGCTGGTCGACCTGGCCCGCAACGACCTGGGCCGGGTGTGCACGCCGGGCTCGGTGCACGTGGTCGACTTCTTCAGCGTGGAGCGCTACAGCCACGTCATGCACATCGTCTCCGCGGTCACCGGCGAACTGGCCCCCGGCCGCACCGCTTTCGACGCGGTCACCGCGTGCTTCCCGGCCGGCACCCTCTCCGGCGCGCCCAAGCCCAGGGCGATGGAGCTGATCGAGGAGCTGGAGCCCAGCCGCCGCGCGCTCTACGGCGGCGTGGTCGGCTACCTGGACTTCGCCGGGGACGCCGACACCGCGATCGCCATCCGCACCGCGCTGATGAAGCGGGGACGGGCCTACGTGCAGGCCGGCGCGGGCGTGGTGGCCGACTCGGATCCGGCGGCCGAGGACACCGAGTGCCTGAACAAGGCGCGCGCGGTGCTGGCCGCGATCGCCACCGCGGAGACGCTGGAGCTGGCCAGTGAGCGCTGAGCCGGCACCAACTCAGGAACCGGAGCGCGTGCGGCGGCCCGGCGGCGGTCCACTGTGGACTGTGGTGCTGCTCTCGCTGGCCGCGGCAGGCGCGTTGTGGGGCGCGGCGGAGGCCACCGTCGCACTCGGCCAGGCCACCGGGCTGGCCGCCTTCGCGCTGGCCGCGATCGCGGGCGTGCTGGCCGCCGGCGGCTGGTTCCGGCGGGTGCTCGGCGGGCTGGTGCTGCTGGTCGCCATCGGCGGCGGAGTGTTGTTGTGGGACGGACTTTCCTTGCACTCCGTGGTTGGTTCGGCACTCGCGGTGTTCGGCCTGCTGGCGCTGGCCTGCGGTGGGATCCTGGTGCTGGCAAGGGGTCACCGGATGCCGCGGATGGGGGGAAAATATGCCGCCTCCAGCGAGGTCCGCCGATCGGTTGACGCTGATCGTCGCCTGTGGGACAGCCTCGACTCGGGGGCCGATCCCACCCTCGGCGACACCGCCGAAACGACGAACGACCTTGCTACCCAGGGCGGATCTGCCGACCCGATGCCAGAAGCCGACCGGCGGCGGGGTTAGCATCCTTTCGGCGCTTCGGCGCGGCGGGAAGGGGTTTCAAGTGCGGAAGCTTGCGAGCGGGCTGAGGCAAAACGGGGAGTGCACGTGAGCGTCCTGGAGCAGATCGTCGAGGGTGCGCGTGCGGATCTGGCCCTCCGCGAGGCGGAGGTTCCCTTCGAGCTGATCAAGGAACGCGCCCAGTTGGCACCGGCGGCCAAGGACGTGCTGGCCGCGTTGCGCGCGCCCGGCGTCGGCGTGATCGCGGAGGTGAAGCGGCGCAGTCCGTCCAAGGGCGACCTGGCCGACATCCCGGAACCGGCGGAGCTGGCCAAGGACTACGCGGCCGGTGGCGCCAGGGTGATCAGCGTGCTGACCGAGGGCCGTCGCTTCGGCGGCTCGCTGGCCGACCTGGCCGCGGTGCGGGCGGTGGTCGATGTTCCGTTGCTGCGCAAGGACTTCATCGTCACGCCGTACCAGGTGCACGAGGCGCGGGCCTACGGCGCGGACATGGTGCTGCTGATCGTGGCGGCACTGGAGCAGTTCGCGCTGGAGTCGCTGCTGGACCGGGTCGAGTCCCTCGGCATGACCGCGCTGGTGGAGGTGCACACCGCGGAGGAGGCCGACCGCGCGCTGGAGGCCGGCGCCAAGGTGATCGGCATCAACGCGCGCAACCTGCACAACCTGGAGGTCGACCGGGACGTGTTCGGGCGGATCGCGCCCGGCCTGCCCTGGGAGGTGCTCAAGATCGCCGAGTCCGGGGTGCGCGGGCCGGGTGACCTGATGGCCTACGCCGGGGTCGGCGCGGACGCGGTGCTGGTCGGCGAGGGCCTGGTGACCAGCGGCGACCCGCGAGCCGCGGTGACCCAGCTGGTGACCGCGGGCTCACACCCCGCGTGCCCGCGACCCAGTCGCTGAACTTCGCAAGGAGAACCGCTTCCAGATGAGTGTTGACCAGTCCGAACAGTCCGCCCAGCACGGCCCCGACGCCAGGGGCCACTTCGGCCCCTACGGCGGGCGGTACATGCCGGAGGCGCTGGTCGCCGCGCTGGACGAGCTGTCCGCGGCCTACGAGTCGGCCAGGGCGGACCCGGAGTTCACCGGCGAGCTGGACCGGCTGCTCAAGGACTACGCGGGCCGCCCGTCGCCGCTGACCGACGCGCCGCGCTTCGGCGAGCACGCGGGCGGGGCGCGGATCATGCTCAAGCGCGAGGACCTCAACCACACCGGCTCGCACAAGATCAACAACGTGCTGGGCCAGGCGCTGCTGACCAAGCGGATGGGCAAGACCCGGGTGATCGCGGAGACCGGGGCCGGGCAGCACGGGGTGGCCACGGCCACCGCCTGCGCGCTGCTCGGGCTGGAGTGCGTGGTCTACATGGGCGAGGTGGACACCGAGCGGCAGGCGCTCAACGTGGCCAGGATGCGGCTGCTGGGCGCCGAGGTCATCCCGGTCAAGACCGGCTCGCGCACGCTCAAGGACGCGATCAACGAGGCGCTGCGGGACTGGGTGGCCAACGTCGACCGCACGCACTACCTGCTGGGCACCGCGGCCGGTCCGCACCCGTTCCCGGTGCTGGTGCGCAACCTGCACAAGGTGATCGGCGAGGAGGCCCGCGCCCAGGTGCTGGAGCGCACCGGGAAGCTGCCGGACGTGGTGGCGGCCTGCGTGGGCGGCGGCTCGAACGCGATCGGCATCTTCCACGGCTTCATCGACGACCCCGGCGTCCGGCTGCTCGGGCTGGAGCCCGGCGGCGAGGGCCTGGACAGCGGCAGGCACGGCGCGACGCTGTCCGCGGGCACCCCCGGCGTGCTGCACGGCACCCGCTCCTACCTGCTGCAGGACGAGGACGGGCAGATCACCGAGGCGCACTCGATCTCGGCCGGGCTGGACTACCCGGGGGTCGGGCCGGAGCACTCCTGGCTCAAGGACCTCGGGCGGGCGGAGTACCGGCCGGTCACCGACGCGGAGGCGATGGCGGCCTTCCAGCTGCTGTGCCGGACCGAGGGCATCATCCCGGCGATCGAGTCCGCGCACGCGCTGGCCGGGGCGCTCAAGCTCGGCCAGGAGCTCGGGCCCGACGGCAGCATCCTGGTGTGCCTGTCCGGGCGCGGGGACAAGGACGTGCACACGGCGTCGAAGTGGTTCGGCCTGGTCGGAGAGGACGCCTGATGTCGCGGCTCGCCCCGCTGTTCGAGACCTGCCGCGCCGAGCAGCGCGCGGCCCTGGTCGGCTACCTGCCCGCGGGCTACCCCACGGTCGCCGAGGGCACCGCGCTGCTCTCCGCGATGCTGGACGGCGGCTGCGACCTGGTCGAGGTCGGCCTGCCGCACTCCGACCCGGTGATGGACGGCCCCACGGTGGAGGCCGCCGCGCACCAGGCGCTGCGCAACGGCTTCCGGGTGCGCGACCTGTTCCCCACGGTCGAGGCGCTGGCCGCCAAGGGCGGTCGCGCGGTGGTGATGACCTACTGGAACCCGGTGCACCGCTACGGCGTGGACGCCTTCGCCCGCGACCTGGCCGCCGCCGGTGGCCTCGGCGTGATCACCCCGGACCTGATCCCGGACGAGGCCGACGACTGGCTGGCCGCGGCCGAGGCGCACGACCTGGACCGGATCTTCCTGGTCGCCCCCGCCTCCACCGACGAACGCCTGGCCCTGGCCGCCAAGGCCAGCAGGGGTTTCCTGTACGCCGCCAGCACCATGGGCGTCACCGGGGCCCGGGACACGGTCAGCAGCATGGCCCCGGAGCTGGTCGGACGGGTCCGCCAGCACACCGACATCCCGGTCGGCGTCGGCCTGGGTGTCCGCTCCGGCGCGCAGGCGGCCGAGGTGGCGGCCTTCGCGGACGCGGTCATCGTGGGTTCGGCCTTCGTCTCGGCCAGCGCCCGCGGCGAGCAGGGCGTGCGTGACCTGGCGGGAGAACTCGCCACCGGGGTCCGATCGTCGGTCGTGACCGGCGCGTAAGTCGGTAGTTCCCGCCCGCCACACCGTGAGCTGACGCGAGGGGGCTACGGTGTGGCCTGTGACTGGCACGCTGACCGCACTGATGGCCGATTCCACGGCCTTCCTGGCGACCATCCCCAGCCCTGACCGCGGCGTGTGGCAGCTCGGGCCGTTCCCGCTGCGCGCCTACGCCCTGTGCATCATCGCGGGCATCGTCATCGCGATCTGGTGGGGCGAACGCCGCCTCATCGCCCGCGGCGGCGAGTCCGGCACCGTGGTCGACGTCGCGGTGTACGCGGTGCCCTTCGGGCTGATCGGCGGCAGGCTGTACCACGTGGCCACGGACTGGCCCAAGTACTTCGGCCCCGACGGCAACCCGATCGAGGCCCTCTACATCTGGAACGGCGGCCTGGGCATCTGGGGCGCCATCGCCCTGGGCGCGGTCGGCGCGCTGATCGGCTGCCGCAAACGCGGCGTCCCCCTGGCGGTCTTCGCCGACGCGGTGGCCCCCGGCATCGTGGTCGCCCAGGCGATCGGCCGCCTCGGCAACTGGTTCAACCAGGAGCTCTTCGGCGGCCCGACTGACCTCCCGTGGGGCCTGGAGATCTACCGCCGCATCGACCCGGAGACCGGCCTGCCGGATGCCCTCGGCGGCGTCGCGGAGAACCACGTCCCCATCGCGGTGGTCCACCCCACGTTCCTCTACGAGCTGGTGTGGAACCTGGGCGTCGCCCTCCTGCTGGTCTGGGCCGACCGCAAGTTCCGCATGGGCCACGGCCGCGTCTTCGCCCTGTACGTCGCGGGCTACACCCTCGGCCGCTTCTGGATCGAGATCATGCGCACCGACACCGCCAGCCTGGTGTTCGGCGTCCGCATCAACGTGATCACCAGCGTCGTCGTCTTCCTGGGCGCCCTCGCCTACCTCCTGCTGGTCCGGGGCAAGCGCGAAGACCCAGCCGACTGGCGCAAGGACCCCGACCCCGAAGACGACCCCACCAACCCGGTCGCCGACGGCGAGGAACCCCCAGCGGGCCTCGGCCCCAGGCCCGAGGACAAGCCGGCGGAAGCCGTCGTCCCCGCCGAAGCCACCCCGGCCAAGCCCCCCACGGACCCGGTCACCCGCAAGGAAGACCCCAAGCCCGAGTCCTAACCCGCCAACACCGGGTACAACAACGGCCAACACGCGGTCCACAACGGCCAACACACCGTCCAACAACGGCCAACACGCGGCGGAGGGGGAAACCCCCGGCGTGTTGGCCGTTGTCGTACGGGGTGTTGGCCGTTGCGGTCGCAGGGCGAAGCCCGCGAGCCAGGCGACGGGGTGGCTTTTCGAACGTCCACCGAAGTCTTGAGGTTCCCCATGCCCGTCAACCTGGAGACATCGCACCACATCCCAGCGAGCAGACGCTCACAGGCGCCGCCGCCAAGGCCACGCCACGTGACGGCGGCTGCTCGCTGGGATGTGGTTCGATTTCGGAGGGTTGACGGGCATGGGGAACCTCAAGACCCGCCTGCGTCTTGGCCTTTGACTTTGATTTTTCCCCCATGCTTTGATTCCTGCCCGTCCGGCGAGGACGCTCTTGACTTTGATCTTCGCCTGAAACCCCGAAGATCAAAAGAATGTCCTCGCCGGACGGGCAGACCACCGGAGGGGTGTGACAAGTCAAAAGCCGGGACCAGCAGGTTGCAGGGCGGGGCAGGCTGCCGACTCAACACCCAGCGTGCTCGCGGGCCTCTCGTCTTCTCCGCACGACCTTCCGACAGCAAACCACACCTCCCCGCCCGGCCCCGTCACGTTGGGCGAGGCGGGCGGCGGCAGGTTGCAGGGGCCGGGCGGGGAGGCGCGGTCAGCAGTCTCCAGGCCGTACGGAGAAGACGAGAGGCCCGCTTTGTGGGTTTTCAACCCCGGTGTGTGGGCCTTCGCTCAGCCCAGGTCCGCGATCCGGGCCATGGCCACTTCCTCCGGCCTTGCCGTCAGCACCCTCGGCCCGGACTCCGTCACCGCCACCGTGTGCTCCCAGTGCGCCGCCGTGCTGCCGTCCACCGTCACCACGGTCCACTCGTCACCCAGCGTCCGGAACCCCGGATGCCCGGTGGTGAACATCGGCTCGATCGCCAGCACCAGCCCCGGCTTGAGCCGCAACCCGCGCCCCGGCCTGCCGCGCCCAGGCACGAACGGGTCCTCGTGCAGTGACCGCCCGATCCCGTGGCCGCCGATCGCGTGTCCATTGTGGTCGGACACCACGCCGTAACCCCCGGCCGCGCCCACCGCGCCGATGGCGGCCGAGATGTCGCCGATGCGGTTGCCCACCCGGGTCGCGCCGATGCCTGCCCACAGGGCTCGGTAGGTGTCGGCTACCAAGGCTCGCAGGTGCTCGGGGGCCGCTTCCTCCTCGCCGACGATCCAGGTGCAGGCCGCGTCGGAGTGGAAGCCGTTCCACAGGACGCCGCAGTCCAGGCTGAGGATGTCGCCTTCGCGCAGGCGGGTCTGGCGGGACGGGATGCCGTGCACGATCTGCTCGCCCAGGGAGGCGTTGATGACGGCGGGGTAGCCGTTGTAGCCGAAGAAGCCGGGTTTGCCGCCTCGGCGCTCGATCGCCTCGGCGGCGACGCGGTCCAGGTCAGCGGTGGTTCTACCGGGGCGCAGGGCTGCTCGTAGTTCTTCGTGGACCTCGGCAAGGATTGCTCCCGCCTTGGCCATCTGGTCGATCTCCGCGTCGGTCTTGCGGATCACCATGGCCGCCTCCAGGCGTGTTGAAACCAACTCCGGTGGCCTGGTGCACTGCCGGCGCCTCGAATTCTGCCATGCGGAAGTCGATCTCGGCGGCCCAGTGGCCATCAGTCCCGCCCGCCGCGCCCTAGTATCGACCCTCATGCGCATCCTCGTAGTGGAGGACGACGACCGGGTGGCGCGCGGGTTGGTGACCGCGTTGCAGCACGCCGGCTACGAAGTCCTCCGCGCCGCCACCGCGGCCGCGGCGCTCCAGGCCGCCCCGGCCGACGTGGTGCTGCTCGACCTCGGACTGCCCGACGCCGACGGGCTGGACGTGCTGCGCAAGCTCCGGCAACGCGAGGGCACCGCGGTCATCGCGGTCACCGCGCGCAGCGAGGAGCGGGAACGCGTGCTCGGCCTGCGCAGCGGCGCCGACGACTACGTGGTCAAGCCCTTCGGCACCGCTGAGTTGCTGGCCCGGATCGAGGCCGTGCTGCGCCGCACCCGGGCCGCCCGCGCGGACAGCGAGGAGCACGAGGTGATGGAGGTCGGCCCGCTCCGGCTCGACCTCGGCTCGCGCACCGCCACCGTCTCCGGCGAGCAGATCACGCTGACCCGCAAGGAGTTCGACGTGCTCGCCCTGCTCGCCGCGCGCCCGGGCAGCGTGGTCAGCCGGGACCGCATCCTGGACCAGGTGTGGCACGCCAGCTGGGAGGCCCGCTCGCGCAGCCTGGACACCCACATCGCCACCCTGCGCGGCAAGCTCGGCCCGTTCGTGCGCATCGAGACCGTGCGCGGCGTGGGCTACCGGATGGCCCGGTAGGGCGGCCGGGGTGCTCCGCAGGCTGCTCGCGGTGCTGGTGCCGCTGCTGGTGGCGATGGCGGCCGCCTTCGGCGTGCCGCTGGCCGCCGCGGTCGGCCAGGGCGAGACCCAGTCCGTCTACCTGGACCGGCTCAGCGACGCCAGCCGGTTCGCCGCGCTGGCCGAGAACGCCCTCGCGCTGGACCGCACCACCCCGCTGGCCGAGGAGCTGACCCGCTACCACCGGCTCTACGACATCCCCGCCGTGCTGGTCGACCCGGGCGGCAACATCATCCTGCCCTCGGACGCCTCGGCCGACCTGAACACCCCCGGCGTGCGCGAGGGCCTGGCCGTGGCCTTCGCCGGGTACCGGCCCAACCCGCCGCGCGTGGTGTGGCCGTGGGAGACCAACCCGCTGGTCGTGGTCGAACCGGTGGGCCGGGACAGCCAGGTGGTGGCCGCCGTGGTCACCATCTCGCCCTCGGACGGCCTGCGCGCCCAGGTGCTCAACTCCTGGCTGCTGCTCGCGCTCAACGGCCTGGTCCCGCTGCTCGCGCTGATCGGGGCCGCCTGGCCGGTCTCCCGCTGGATCCTGCGCCCGATCCGCCGCCTGGACGAGGTCACCTCCCGGGTGGCCAGCGGCCGCCTGGACGCCCGCGCCGACGTGCACGGGCCACCCGAGCTGCGCACCCTGGCCAGCTCCTTCAACACCATGGTGGACGTGGTCGGCCGCGCGCTGCGCCGTCAGCGCGACTTCGTCGCCGACGCCTCCCACCAGCTGCGCAACCCGCTGGCCAGTCTCCGCCTCGCGGTGGAGAACCTGGCGCCGCACCTGCCGGACGAACCGGCGCGGCAGGCCCACCAGCTGGCCGTGGAGGAGGCCGAGGAGATGGGCCGGGTGCTGGACGCGCTGCTGGCCGCCACCCGGCTGGACAGCGCCGCGGCCGCCGAACCGGTCGAGCTGGACGAGCTGGTCGCCGCGCACGAACCGGCCTGGCAGGCCAACGCGCAGCGGGCCGCGATCCGGCTGCGCCTGGACATCCCCGAGGGCCTGCGCGTGCTGGAACCGCCCGGCGGCCTGGGCAGCGTGCTGGACGAGCTGGTGGGCAACGCGATCCGGCTCTCCGGCGGCACCAGGGTGCGGGTGTGGGCCCGGCACGAGGAGCCGGAGGACAGCGTCGAGGACGGGCACGTCGAGCTGCACGTCATCGACGACGGCGTCGGCCTGGACGAGGCGGAGCTCTCGGTGGCGCTGCACCGGTTCTGGCGCTCGCCCAAGCACCAGAACATCTCCGGCACCGGCCTCGGCCTGGCCATCTGCAGCGAGCTGGTCACCTCGGCCGGCGGCGAGTTCCGGCTGCACCAGGCGCACCCGCACGGACTGGACGTGGCGATCCGGCTGCCGGTCGCGCCCGCCGAGCAGCTGTTCGACCCCACCGACGAGGCCGACGGCCGCCCCGACGAGGAACGCAAGCACCTGTCCCGCCCACCCGTGGCCGAACAGCCCGAGGCCAAGGACCCGCCCGCCGGCGTCTGAGCCCGGACCTCACACCAGCCGCTTGTACTCCCGGAACCAGGCCGCCGCCCCCGGGTGCAGCGGCACCGGCCCGGTGGCGATCCCGGTGCTGCGGTTGATCCGCCGCGCCTCCGGGTGGTTGACCGCGATCGCGTCCGACTCGGCGAACACCGTGTTCGTCACGATCTTGACCACCTCGACCGGCAGGTCGTCCCTGACGATGAGCAGGTTGGGCACCGACACCGTGCGGTAGGGCAGCAGGTAGCCGTAGGTCGGCTTCGGGATGGTGGCCGGCATGTAGGCCGAGGAGTCGCCGCTGGCCAGCGCCTGCGCCTGCTCGGCGAGCTCGACCATGCGGATCGGCACCTGCCGCCGCAGCAGGTCGCTGATCGCCGGGGTGGGGATGCCGGTGAGGGTGAAGAAAGCGTCGATCCCGCCCTCCTCCAGCTGCTTGGCCGCCTCGGCCTGGGACAGCCGCACCTCGTTGAAGCTCAGCCCGGCGATCCGGCGCAGCTTCTCCACCGTGTACTCGGTGCCGGACCCGGCCGCGCCCACCGCGATCCGCCGCCCGGCCAGGTCCCTGGTGGTCTTGATCGGCGAGCTGTCCAGCACCACCAGGTGCAGGAAGCTGTCGTAGAGCCGCCCGATCGCGCTCACGCCCTCCACCGGGCTGTTCTGCCTGGCCAGCATCGCGTCCAGGGAGACGAACCCGAGCTGGGCCTGGCCCGAGCCGAGCAGCATCAGGTTCTCCACCGAGGCCCCGGTCGGCCGGGTGCGCACCGCGGTGCCCCGCAGGTGCTTGCGCAGCTCCTCGGCCAGCGCCCCGCCGATCTCCCGGTACACCGCGCCGGGCGGCCCGGTGGCCAGCACCAGCTCGGGCAGGACGGGCAGCTGCCCCGTCGTGCAGCTGCCCAGGGCGGCGGTCACCGCGGTGCCAGCCCCGCCCAGCAACAGCGCGCGTCGAGTCAGCGCGGTCGGCGGCATGGTGCCAGGCTAGTCCGTCCGGATGACACGCACACCGGAACAACATCGAGGCCCTGTTCCGGTAACGGCCCTGTCACCATGCCGGCGCTTTTGTCAGGACAGTCTCAAGTTTCGCCCGGGTCGCTTGCCGGTGAACTTCTCCGGTCACGAGCATTCGCCCGGACCACGGATCACTGTCGAGGAGGACATGTTGGCAACGACCGCTGCTGGGGGGCGAACGCGTAAGCCGATCTACCGGCACCTGTACTTCTGGGTGCTGGTCTCGATCGCGGCAGGAATCCTGGTCGGGATCCTGTTCCCTGTTCAGGCAGCCGGGCTGAAGTGGCTCGCGGACCTGTTCATCAACCTGGTGAAGATGGTCATCGCGCCCACGATCTTCTGCACCATCGTCGTCGGCATCGCGGGGCTGGGCAACCTCGCCAAGGCCGGCGGGCTCGCCCTGCGCACCATCCTGTACTTCATCGTGATGACGCTGATCGCCCTGGTCATCGGCATGATCGTGGTGAACATCCTGCAGCCGGGCGTCGGCCTGGACATGCAGCCCAGCGCCGCGGACCTCAAGGCAGGCGCGGACGCGCAGAAGAAGGCCGCCGGCGCCGAGGGCTTCACCGCGTTCATCCTGCACCTGGTCCCGGAGTCCTTCGTCGGCGCGTTCACCAGCGGGCAGCTGATCCAGGTGCTGGTGCTGGCGGTGCTGGTCGCGGTCGCCATCGGCATGATGGGCGAGCGCGGCGCCAAGCCGTTGCAGGCGCTGGACACCATCGCCAAGATCATGTTCGGGGTCATCAAGATCGTCATGTACGCGGCGCCGATCGGCGCCTTCGGCGGCATGGCCTACACGATCGGCACCAACGGCGCGAAGGTGTTGTCCTCGCTGGCGTTCCTGATGATCGCCTTCTACCTGACCTGCGTGCTGTTCGTCATCCTGGTGCTCGGCGGGGTGGCGAAGCTGGCCGGGTTCAACATCTTCAAGTTCATCCGCTTCATCAAGGACGAGCTGCTGATCGTGCTCGGCACCTCCTCCAGCGAGGCGGTGCTGCCGCGGATGCTGGTGAAGCTGGAGGCCGCGGGCGCGCAGAAGTCGGTGGTCGGCCTGACCATCCCCACCGGCTACTCGTTCAACCTGGACGGCACCTGCATCTACCTGACCATGGGCGCGCTGTTCATCGCCCAGGCCACCGGCGCCCACCTGCCACTGTGGACCCAGATCGGCCTGCTGCTGTTCATGCTGCTCTCCAGCAAGGGCGCCGCGGGCGTCACCGGAGCCGGCCTGGTCACCCTGGCCGCCTCCCTGGTGGCCTTCCAGAACGTCATCCCCGAGGCCAGCATCGGCATCGCGCTGATCGCCGGCATCGACCGCTTCATGTCCGAGGCCAGAGCCCTGACCAACCTGATCGGCAACGGCGTGGGCACCCTGGTCATCGCGAAGTGGCAGAACTCGCTGGACCGGGAACAGCTGGACCGGGTGCTCAACGACCCGTCGCTGGTGGACATGGACGAGCTGATGAAGGTGGAGAACGGCGAGGCCGCCGAGAAGAAGGCCGCCGAGCAGAAGGCGAAGGCGGAGACGACTTCCTAGCGTCGCCCTGGGGCCGAGGGCCGGGTTCACCACGCGGTGGACCCGGCCTTCGGTGTGTAGTTTCCTGGTTGCTGATTTCATTCCAGAGGGGGGAATGCGGATGAGTGACGTTGAACGCTGGGGCTTCGAGGACGCCGACGACTGGGAACCGGCGCCCAAGCGCCCGGTCACGCCGGAGCCGAGCGCGGCAGAGCCGGACGGGATCACCGGACAGGACGCCGACCGGGTGGTGACGGTGTCGGTCGGGCCGATGGGCGAGGTGCTGTCGGTCCGGCTGGCCGCGGACTGGCGCCGCTCGGTGGATCCGCGGGCGTTGCAGGGCAGCGTGCTGACCGCGGCGAACAACGCGGTGATGCAGGCACTGGCCAGGCAGGTCGAGCAGACCGAGCAGGCCGATGTCCCACCCTGGCCGACGCCGACCGCACAGCCGGAAACCACGCCGCTCACCACCGAGGCGGCGTTCCGGTTGATGGACGCAGTGGGCGCCGAACTGGCGACGCTGACCGATCGCCTGGACGCGGTGCTGAACCAACCGATCGAGGTTGGGAGCGCGGGCGGGCACGTGCGCGGCAGCGCGATGAACGGGCAGGTCAGCACGTTGACGGTGGACCCGTATTGGGCTGACTCGGCGCGCAACCCCGAGATCGAGGGCGAGCTGACCGAGGTGCTGCGGGAACTGCGCCGCCGGAGCACCCCCGACCCGGAGCTGACCCGGTGGCCGACCAGCCCGGCGATCACCGAACTGACCGGGCTGGTGAGTGACCCGAACCTGCTGTTGCGCCGATTGGGGCTGTCATGACCGACCTTTCCGCGGCCTACGAGGCCCTGCGCGCCGACGCCGTCCGCTGGGACGAGGCGGCGGACGCCCTGGAGCAGCCGCGCCGGGCACTGGACGGCCTGCACCTCGGCCCGCCGGAACTGTCCAAGTGGGCGGTCAAGGCCGGACTGGACCAGACCTACCTCCAGGCGCGCACGACCATGGACGACATGATCGGCAAGGCGATGGAGACCTTCCGGCTCATCAGCCAGACCCTGTGGCAGGCCGCGGACACCTATGAGCGCGAGGAAGAAGCCAGCCTGCACACGCTGAAGAACACCACGAAGTAGGGGAAGCTGTGAGCGAAGCCGTGCAGCGGGCCAATGAGCGCCTGCGCGAGGTTGACGAACGCATGCGGAAGTTCTTCGACCAGGTGAACCAGGCGGTCAACTCGGTGCCGGAGCCGCTGCGCTGGGTCATCCCGCGCATCGACCTCCTGGTGGAGGCAGTGACCCGGAACAGCCTGGAACTGGGAAAGCAGCTCGAGGACCTGCTCGGTGACCGGGGCGATGCCGACCGGGTGAGAGAGGCCGCTGAGCAGTGGTCGAAGGACATCGCGGGCAAGCTGAACGACGTGGCGGGCGCGATCGACCCGGGCAAGATGGACACCACCCTGGAGTGGGAAGGCAGGGCCGCTGAGGCCTATCGACTGACCATCCCGACCCAGGTCAGCGGGCTGACCGGGCTGAAGGACCTGGCGACCCAGATGCGTGGCTCGCTGGTCAACCTGGGCAACTCCATCGAGAGCTTCTGGGTGGGCATCACCGTCGCGTTGATCGTGGCCCTCATCGGCATCGCCTCCGCGGTGGCCCTGACCGTCTCGGTGGCCGGTATCCCGTTGGCACTGCTGATCCTCGTCGCCGTGCTGCCGTCGGTCGCGGGACTGATCGGCAGTCTCATCACCGGCCTACTGGCCCACGTGAACACCTGCAAGGCGGAGCAGTCCGCTCTCCAGGAGAAGCTGCGGATGGTCGGCGAAACCTGGTCGCAGGGCCGGATTGAGCAGATGGGCGATGCCAGCGTGCTGGACGGTGACGGTTCGGACTGGAAGCCGCGCTAGTGGCCGTCTACATCGGTCGGCCGCCGGTGTGGGTGCCGATCCCCGCCGAGCAGGCGCGGCGGCTCCGCACCGCTGGTGGCTGGTTCGCGATGCTCACCGGTTCCGCGGCGGCGGTGCTGGCGGTGCTGGTGGTCCTGCTCGGTGGGCAGTTGGCGACCAGGTATGACGTGCTGGTCCCGTTCGTCTACATCTTCGCGCTCACGATGGACGTGTTCCTGGCCATGACTGGGTTTCTGGTGCTGAACCCGTGGCGGCACCTGCGGGGTGAGCAGATCGAACTGCTCCTGGTGCGGCGGAGCCGTCAGCTGCTGGGGTTGATCTGGGGGATGATGTTCCTGTTCGCGTTCTTCCTGACCTTCTTCCTGCTCGGCCTCCTGCAGACCGAACTCAGGCGAGGTGGCCGAATGGACGGCTGGGACTGGCTGTTCGTGGTGGTCGCCTACCTGCCGGTCGTGTTGCAGAGCGTGGCGTTCTTCGTCGGGCGGCGGCTCTACCCCCGCCCCAACCTCTGACTCACCCCGACCGCACCGGCGTCACCACGCGTGTCCCGTCCGGCGCGGTCAGCACCTCCGCCCGCGCCGCGTAGTGCCGCGAAACCCGTTCCGCCGTCAGCACTTCCGCCGGCGGCCCCACCGCCACCACCCGCCCGCCGTCCAGCATCAGCAGCTGGTCGGCGTACTGACCGGCCAGGGTCAGGTCGTGCAGCGTGCTCACCACCGTGGTGCCGTCGGCCAGCCGCAGCCGGTCCACCAGGTCCAGCAGCGACTGCGCGTGCCCGATGTCCAGCCCGGTGGTCGGCTCGTCCAGCAGCAGCAGCCCGGCCTGCTGGGCGAGCACCCTGGCCAGCACGGCGCGTTGCCGCTCGCCGCCGGAGAGGGTCGGGAGTGGACGGTCGGCCAGGTCGGAGAGGTCGAGGCGGGCCAGGATGTCGGCCACCAGGTCCAGGTCGGCCGGGCCTTCGCGGGCCAGGAAACCCAGGTGCGGGGTGCGGCCGAGCAGGGCGTAGTCGGTGACGGTGAGGCCCTCGGGCAGGGTGGGGGTCTGCGGGGCGTAGCCGATGCGGCGGGCGCGGGCGCGGTTGGTCAGTGCGGCGACCGGGGTGCCGTCCACGGTGATGGTCCCGGTGTGCGGGACGGCGTTGGCGACGGCCTTGAGCAGGGTGGACTTGCCCGCGCCGTTGGGGCCGATGACGGCCAGCCAGCTGCCCGGCGGCACGGTGACGGTGACCCCGGCGACCGCGATCCGGCCGTGGTAGCCCGCGGAGACTCCCTCGATGGCCAGCATCAGCCCCTCCTGGAGCGGCGCAGCACGACCGCGAAGAACGGCGCCCCGGTGAACGCGGTGATCACGCCGATGGGCAGTTCGCCGGGGGCGATCACGGTGCGCGCCACCATGTCGGCCAGCACCACGAAGGCCGCGCCGCCCAGCAGCGACAGCGGCACCAGCACCCGGTAGCTGCCCGCGACCAGCAGCCGGACCACGTGCGGCACCACGATGCCGACGAACCCGATCAGGCCGCTGACCGACACCGCGGCCGCGGTGGCCAGCGAGGCCGCGCCCAGGATGATCAGCCGCACCCGGCGCGGGTGCAGGCCCAGCGCCGCGGCCTCCTCATCGCCCACGCCGAGCACGTCGAGCAGCCGGCCGCTGGCGCACAGCACGAACGAGGACAGCGCGATGTAGGGCAGCACCACCAGCACCTGGGACCAGCCCGCGCCGCCGAGGCCGCCGAGCATCCAGGTGTAGATGGTGCGCAGGCTGTCCACGTCCAGGGTCTGCACGAAGGTCTGCACCGCGGTCAGGAACGCGGCCACCGCCACCCCGGCCAGCACCAGGGTGGCGGTGCCCGGACCGGCCGAGCGGCCCAGCGCCCAGGTCAGGCCGACGCCGAGCACCGCCCCGGCGAAGGCGGCGATGGGCAGCGGGCCGAAGAACTCGCCGGTGCTGAAGGTGGGCACCGCGAACACGGCCAGCGTCGCGCCCAGCCCGGCCCCCGCGGCCGCGCCCAGCAGGTACGGGTCGGCCAGGGGGTTGCGGAACACGCCCTGGAACGCGGCGCCCGAGGAGGCCAGCGCGGCGCCGACCAGGCAGGCCAGCACCACCCGGGGCACGCGCAGCTCCCACAGGATGGCCGCCTCGCGCGCCGACAGCGGCGAGACCCCGCCGGTGAGCTGGGCGAAGACCTCGCCGAGCACGCGTCCGGTGCCCAGGTCGATCGCGCCGAGCAGCACCGCGGCGGTCACCACGGCGAGCAACAGCAGCAGGGTGAGGGCCAGGTGGCGGAACCGGAGCCGGGTGGGGACGGCGGCGGTCACTTCTTCCCGGCTGCGGTCACGGCCTCGGACACGGTGCGCACCAGGTCGACCACCCTCGGTCCCCAGCGGGAGGCGATGTCGTCGTCCAGGGCCACCACGCCGCCGTCGCGCACCGCGGGCACGCTCGCCCAGCCCGGCCGGGTGCCGACCGAGGCCGCGGTCTGGCCGCAGCACTTCACATCGGCCAGGAAGATCAGCCGCGGCGCGGCGTTGACCACCTGCTCGGCGGAGAGCTGCGGGTAGCCGCCGCCGGACGGGTCGGCCGCGTCGGCGATGTTGACCAGGCCGAACAGGCCGTAGATGGAGCCGATGAAGGTCTTGGAGGTCACGGTGTAGAAGGTCGGGTCCAGCTCGTGGTAGTACTTCAGCGCCTCAGCCGGCCGAGGGGTCTCCCGGACCAGCTTGCTGATCTGGCCCTTCATCCGGTTCACCACGTCGTTGGCCGGGGTGCCCTGCCCGGTGGCCTGCCCCAGGATGCTGATCTGACCGTAGGCGTCGTCCAGGGTCTTGGCCGCGGGCAGCAGCAGCACCGGGATCTTCAGCTTCTCCAGGCCCGCCACCACGCCCTCGACGTCGTTGGAGGCGACCACCAGGTCCGGCTGGTGCCCGGCGATGGCCTCCACGTTCGGCTTGAAGCCCGACAGTGTGGTCTTGGGCGCCTCGGCCGGGAAGTTGGACTGGTCGTCCACGGCCACCACCTGCTTGCCCGCGCCGATCGCGAACAGGCTCTCCGTGGCGGTCGGGTTCAGCGAGACGATCCGCTCCGGCTTCTTGGTGATGGTGAGCGGCTTGCCGCCCGGCGCGCCCACCTCGACCGGGAACGCCGACTCCACCGAGGTTTGGCTCGGCGCCGGATCGGGAACCCGGCTCGCGCACCCGCCAACGAGGGCGATGGCGCTGACGGCGATGAGTGCTGCGCGGGTACTCCGGGGAAGACGCATCGAATCCTCTGGGGTCGATCGGGTGAAAGCTCCCAGGGACGTTACCGGCGTGTTCCACGCCCTGCCCAGAGAATCAGCAGGACACGCGTACTGTTGGTCTCGCCGCTATGTCGAACGAAGCAGCAAAATCGTTACGGCGCAATGACCGACATCACCCTTCGAGGGGTGTTTCCGGGTTTCCTGCCTGTTACAGTCCGGTCATACCTGTCGCTACCGGCGCGTACGCCGGTGTGACCTCGCGGGCCACCGTCGTCCCGTGCCCAGCTTTCCACCACCTGAGCACGGAACACGACGAGGGAGGTCTCCGCGTGATCTTCTCCGCCATCCCCGCCCAGCAGGGACTGTACGACCCGGCCGAGGAACGAGACGCCTGCGGTGTCGCCATGGTCGCCGACATCCAGGGCCGCCGTTCCCACGGGATCGTGGTCGACGCCCTGACGGCACTGGCGAACCTCGAACACCGCGGCGCCGCCGGCGCCGAGCCCACGAGCGGGGACGGGGCCGGAATCCTGCTGCAGCTACCCGATGAGCTGCTGCGCGCGGAGCTCGGCGACCTGCCGGAGCCGGACGCCGCCGGGAACCACACCTACGCCGCGGGCATCGCCTTCCTGCCCGCCGAGGACGACCTGCGGGTCAAGGCGGTCGCGCTGATCGAGCGGATCGCCGGGGAAGAGGGCCTGCGGGTGCTCGGCTGGCGCGAGGTGCCGGTCAGCCCGGAGGCCGCCGGCGTCGGGCCGACCGCGCTGTCGGTGATGCCGCACTTCTCCATGCTGCTGGTGACCGCGACCGAACCGGGCCCGGACGGGCGATGTCGGGCGGGCATCGACCTGGACCGCCTGGCCTTCGCGCTGCGCAAGCGCGCCGAGCACGAGAGCGAGCAGGCCGGCTACGGGGTGTACTTCCCCTCGCTGTCCGCGCGCACCCTGGTGTACAAGGGCATGCTGACCACCGCGCAGCTGCCCGCGTTCTTCCTCGACCTGACCGACCACCGGCTGGCCAGCGCGATCGCGTTGGTGCACAGCAGGTTCTCCACCAACACCTTCCCCTCGTGGCCGCTGGCGCACCCGTTCCGGTTCGTCGCGCACAACGGTGAGATCAACACCATCCGCGGCAACCGCAACCGCATGCGCGCCCGCGAGGCCCTGCTGGAAAGCGACCTCATCCCCGGCGACCTGTCCCGCCTGTACCCGATCTGCGCGAGCGACGCCTCGGACTCCGCCTCCTTCGACGAGGTCCTGGAACTGCTGCACCTGGGCGGCCGCACCCTGCCGCACGCGGTGCTGATGATGGTCCCGGAGGCGTGGGAGAACCACGCCACCATGGACGCCTCCCGCCGCGCCTTCTACCAGTTCCACGCCAGTCTGATGGAGCCGTGGGACGGCCCCGCCTGCGTCACCTTCACCGACGGCACCCTGGTCGGCGCGGTGCTCGACCGCAACGGCCTGCGCCCGGCCCGCTGGTGGCAGACCGCCGACGGCCGCGTGGTGCTGGCCTCGGAGACCGGCGTGCTCGACGTGGCCCCCAGCCAGGTGGTGGCCAAGGGCCGCCTGCGGCCGGGCCGGATGTTCCTGGTGGACACCGCCGCCGGGCGGATCGTGGACGACAACGAGGTCAAGTCCGAGCTCGCCGCCGGGCTGCCCTACGACGAGTGGCTGCACGCCGGCCTGCTCAACCTGGCCGACCTGCCCGACCGCGAGCACGTGGTGCAGAGCCACGAGTCCGTGGTGCGCCGCCAGCTCACCTTCGGCTACACCGAGGAAGAGCTGCGCGTGCTGCTCACCCCGATGGCGGTCAGCGGGCTGGAACCGTTGGGCTCCATGGGTTCCGACACCCCGATCGCGGCGCTCTCGCAGCGTTCCCGGATGCTCTACGACTACTTCGTCCAGCACTTCGCGCAGGTGACCAACCCGCCGCTGGACGCCATCCGCGAGGAGATCGTCACCTCCGTCGCGCGTGTCATGGGCCCCGAGCGCAACCTGCTCGACCCGGGACCGTCCTCCTGTCGCCACATCCAGCTGCCCTACCCGGTCATCGACAACGACGAGCTGGCCAAGCTCATCCACGTCAACGACGACGGCGACCTGCCCGGCTTCGCCTGCGCTGTCCTTTCTGGACTGTACGAAGTGGACGGTGGTGCGGAGGCGCTGACCGCGGCGGTGGAACGGGTCCGCCGGGAAGCCTCCGAGGCCATCGCCGCTGGTGCCCGGATCCTGGTGCTGTCGGACCGGGACTCCGACCACCGGATGGCGCCGATCCCCTCGCTGCTGCTGGTCTCCGCGGTGCACCACCACCTGGTGCGCACCAAGGAGCGCCTGCGGGTCGCGCTGGTGGTGGAGTCCGGGGACGCCCGCGAGGTGCACCACATCGCGCTGCTGCTGGGCTACGGCGCGGCCGCGGTCAACCCGTACCTGGCCTTCGAGACCATCGAGGACATGGTCAACCGCGGTGCGGTCACCGGCATCGAGGCCCGCAAGGCGGTGCGCAACTACGTGGGCGCGCTGGTCAAGGGCGTGCTGAAGGTGATGTCCAAGATGGGCATCTCCACCGTGGGCGCCTACACCGCCGCGCAGGTCTTCGAGGCGGTCGGCCTGGCCACCGACGTGGTCGCCGAGTACTTCGTGGGCACCGCCTCCAAGCTCGGCGGCGTCGGCATGGACGTGCTGGCCGCCGAGGTGGCGCAACGACATCGGCTGGCCTACCCGGACAACCCGACCGACCGCGCGCACCGCGGCCTGCCGGTGGGCGGCGAGTACTTCTACCGCCGCGAGGGCGAGCTGCACCTGTTCAACCCGGAGACGGTGTTCCTGCTCCAGCACGCCACCAAGACCCGGCAGTACGACGTCTACCGGCGCTACACCGCCGAATGCGACCGGCTGGCCAAGGAAGGCGGCGCGCTGCGCGGGCTGTTCGAGCTCAAGGCCGACGGCCGCAAGCCGGTGCCGATCGAGGAGGTCGAACCGGCCAGCGCGATCGTCAAGCGGTTCAACACCGGCGCGATGTCCTACGGCTCGATCTCCGCCGAGGCGCACGAGACCCTTGCCGTGGCGATGAACCGGCTCGGTGGCCGGTCCAACAGCGGTGAGGGCGGCGAGGACCCGGAGCGCCTGTACGACCCGGCGCGGCGCTCGGCGGTCAAGCAGGTCGCCAGCGGCCGCTTCGGCGTCACCAGCGAGTACCTGGTCAACAGCAGCGACATCCAGATCAAGATGGCCCAGGGCGCCAAGCCCGGCGAGGGCGGCCAGCTGCCCGGTTACAAGGTGTACCCGTGGATCGCGCGCACCCGGCACTCCACGCCGGGCGTCTCGCTGATCTCGCCGCCGCCGCACCACGACATCTACTCCATCGAGGACCTGGCCCAGCTCATCCACGACCTGAAGAACGCCAACGAGCAGGCGCGGGTGCACGTCAAGCTGGTCAGCGAGGTCGGTATCGGCACCGTGGCCGCGGGGGTGGCCAAGGCGCACGCCGACGTCATCTTGGTCTCCGGCCACGACGGCGGCACCGGCGCCTCCCCGCTCACCTCGCTCAAGCACTGCGGCACGCCCTGGGAGATCGGGCTGGCCGAGGCGCAGCAGACGTTGGTGCTCAACGGTTTGCGCGACCGGATCACCCTGCAGGTGGACGGCGCGATGAAGACCGGGCGGGACGTGCTGATCGCCGCGCTGCTCGGCGCGGAGGAGTTCGGCTTCGCCACCGCGCCGCTGATCGTGGCCGGCTGCGTGATGATGCGGGTCTGCCACCTGGACACCTGTCCGGTCGGCGTGGCCACGCAGAACCCGGAGCTGCGCAAGCGGTACACCGGCAAGGCCGAGTTCGTGGAGAACTTCTTCTACTTCGTCGCCGAGGAGGTCCGCGAACACCTTGCCGCGCTGGGCTTCCGCAGCCTGGACGAGGCCATCGGGCACGCCGAGCTGCTCGGCGCGGACCAGGCCATCGACCACTGGAAGGCCGTCGGCCTGGACCTGTCCCCGGTGTTCGAGGTGGTCGAGGGACCGCAGGGCAGCGCCAAGCGCCGGGTCCGCGACCAGGACCACGGCCTGGACAAGGCCCTGGACCGCACGCTGATCCAGCTGGCCGAGGCGGCGCTGGAGGACGCGCACCCGGTGCGGCTGGAACTGCCGGTGCGCAACGTCAACCGCACCGTGGGCACCCTGCTCGGCTCCGAGGTCACCCGCCGCTTCGGCGGCGCGGGCCTGCCGGATGGCACCATCCAGGTCAAGCTGGCGGGTTCGGCCGGGCAGTCCCTCGGCGCGTTCCTGCCCGCCGGGATCACCATCGAGATGGTCGGCGACACCAACGACTACGTGGGCAAGGGCCTCTCCGGCGGCCGGATCATCGTGCGCCCGCACGAGGACGCGCCGTTCCGGGCCGAGCTGCAGGTGATCGCGGGCAACGTGATCGGCTACGGCGCCACCGCGGGCGAGATCTTCCTGCGCGGCCAGGTGGGCGAGCGGTTCTGCGTGCGCAACTCCGGCGCGACCGCGGTCGCCGAGGGCGCGGGCGACCACGCCTTCGAGTACATGACCGGTGGCCGGGCCGTGGTGCTCGGGCCGACCGGCCGGAACGTGGCCGCCGGCATGTCCGGTGGCATCGCCTTCGTGCTGGACCTGGATCCGGTGAAGGTCAACACCGCGATGGTGGAGCTCCAGCGGCCCAACGCGGAAGACCTCCGCTGGCTGCGCGAGATTGTCGAGAAGCACCACCTGCTCACCGGATCCACGGTGGCGGCGTCGCTGCTCGGGGACTGGCCGCGCCGCTCGGCGGCGTTCACCAAGGTCATGCCCAGGGACTACCAGCGGGTCCTGGAGGCGGTGCGGATCGCACGCGCCGAGGGCCGCGATGTGGACGAGGCGATCATGGAGGCCTCCCGTGGCTGATGCGAACGGATTCCTGAAGCACGCCCGCACCGAACCGGCCAAGCGGCCGGCGGGCGAGCGGATCGACGACTGGCACGAGGTGTACGCCGCACTGGAGCCCCAGGTCCGCGAGGACCAGGTGCGCACCCAGGCGACCCGCTGCATGGACTGCGGTATCCCCTTCTGCCACAGCGGTTCCGCGGGCTGCCCGCTGGGCAACCTGATCCCGGAGTGGAACGACCTGGTGCGCCGCGGCGACTGGGCCCAGGCCGGGGACCGGTTGCACGCCACCAACAACTTCCCCGAGTTCACCGGCAGGCTCTGCCCCGCCCCGTGCGAGACGGCCTGCGTGCTGGCCATCTCCCCGCTCTCCGGCGGCGCGGTGGCGATCAAGCGGGTGGAGCAGGCCATCGCGGACCAGGTGTGGGAGGCGGGCACGGTCAGCCCGAACCCGGCCACCGTGCAGTCCGGCAAGAAGGTCGCCGTGGTCGGCTCCGGCCCCGCCGGCCTGGCCGCCGCCCAGCAGCTGACCAGGGCGGGCCACGAGGTCACCGTGTTCGAGCGGGACGACCGGCTCGGCGGGCTGCTGCGCTACGGCATCCCCGAGTTCAAGATGGAGAAGAAGGTCCTGGACCGCAGGCTGGCCCAGCTGCGCGCCGAGGGCACCCGGTTCATCACCAACTGCGAGGTCGGCGTCGACCTCACGGTGGAACAGCTGCGCGCGGAGTTCGACGCGGTGGTGCTCGCGGTGGGCGCGCTGCGCGGCCGCGACGCCCCGGACATCCCCGGCCGCCACCTCAAGGGCGTGCACCTGGCGATGGAACACCTGGTGCCTGCCAACAAGTTCTGCGAGGGCGACGGTCCCACGAGCATCGACGCCAAGGGCAAGCACGTGATCATCATCGGCGGCGGCGACACCGCGGCCGACTGCCTTGGCACCGCCCACCGCCAGGGCGCGGCCGGCGTGGTCCAGCTCGACCAGTACCCGATGCCGCCCGCGGTCCGCGACGAGGACCGCTCCCCGTGGCCGGTCTGGCCGGTCGTCCTGCACACCTATCCGGCGCACGACGAGGGCGGCGAGCGCAAGTTCGCGGTCGCCGTCGAGGAGTTCGTGGACAACGGCGAAGGCCAGGTCCGCGCGGTCCGCCTGCGCAAGGTCAGGGTGGAGAAGGACGCCGACGGCCGCCGCTCGGTCATCCCGGTCTCCGCCGAGGTCGAGGAGGTCCCCTGCGACCTGGCCCTGCTCGCCATCGGCTTCGTGGGCGTGGAACACATGCCCCTGCTGCCCGGCCTGGGCATCGAGCTGAACAAGCGCGGCTCGATCTCCTGCGGCTCGGACTGGCAGACCGACGCGCCGGGGGTCTTCGTGTGCGGGGACGCGCACCGGGGGGCCTCGCTGGTGGTGTGGGCGATCGCGGAGGGCCGGTCCGCGGCGCATGCGGTGGACACGTACCTGACCGGTGTGTCCAACCTGCCCTCGCCGGTGCGCCCGAACCTGGTGCCACTGGCGGTCCGCTGACCCCGCCGTGTTGGCCGTTCCGGTACCCAGTGTTGGCCGTTGTCGTACGTCAGGTTGGCCGTTGCGGACGGCACGGTGAGCACCTCGGTGCCACCGCCTGTACGAGAACGGCCAACACGGCGTACGAGAACGGCCAACACTCGGGGTGGGGTTCACCCGAAGGGTGACTGTCGGGGTTGAGTCGTAGGCTGGCTCGCATGGAGTTCTCGGGTTTCGGCGAGTACGCGGTCGACTTCTTCGACGGGCTGGCGGCGGACAACTCCAAGTCCTACTGGACCGACCACAAGCCGGTCTACGACCGCGACGTGCGCGCCCCCATGGAACGGCTGCTGGCGGAGCTGGAGCCGGAGTTCGGGGCGGGGAAGGTGTTCCGGCCCTACCGGGATGTGCGGTTCAGCAAGGACAAGCGGCCGTACAAGGACCACTGCGGCGGCGTGGTCGAGCAGGGGCGTGGCGGCGGGGCCTGGTACGTCGAGGTCGGTGCGGAGGGGTTGATGATCGGCGGTGGGTCCTTCGCGATGGCCCCCGACCAGCTGGCCCGGTACCGCACGGCGGTGGACGACGAGCGGCGCGGCGGGAAGCTGGTGCGGGTGCTGGCGAGGCTGGTCAAGGCGGGCTGGGAGGTGTGCGGGGACGTGATGAAGACCAAGCCGCGCGGCGTGGACCCGGACCATCCGCGGCTGGACCTGCTGCGGCACCGCTCGCTCTACGTGGCCCGGCGCTGGCCCCCTGACGACGACCTGCACGGGCCGGAGTGCCTGGAGCGGGTGCGGCTGGGCTGGCGGGAGCTGAACGCGATCAACGAATGGTGCGCCGACCACGTCGGCCTCAGCGACCAGTGGCGGCGATGATGGGTTTCACCGGGTTCGGCGAGCACGCCGTGGACTTCTACGACGGGCTGGAGGCGGACAACTCCAAGGCCTACTGGACCGACCACAAGGCCACCTACGAGCAGGACGTGCGGGCGCCGATGGTCGCGCTGCTGGCCGATCTCGAGGACGAGTTCGGCGCGGGCAAGGTGTTCCGGCCGTACCGGGATGTGCGGTTCAGCAAGGACAAGACGCCGTACAAGACCGCCTGTGGCGCGCTGGCCGGCGGCAAGCTGGGGGAGTCCAGCTACTACGTGCAGCTCTCGGCGGACGGGCTGATGCTCGGCGCGGGGTGCTACCGGCTGGCCGCCGACCAGCTCGCCCGGTACCGGACCGCGGTCGCCGAGGACCGCCGTGGCGGTGAGCTGGCCAAGATCCTGGCGAAGTTGACCAAGGCGGGCTGGGGTGTGCACGGGGACGTGATGAAGAGCCGCCCGCGCGGGGTCGAGCCGGACCACCCGCGGCTGGACCTGCTCCGGCACCGCTCGCTCTACGTCGGCCGGTCCTGGGAACCTGGCGACTACTTGCACGAACGGGAGTGCCTGACCCTGGTGCGCAAGCACTGGCGGGCCCTGGCCCCGTTCACCGCCTGGCTCGCCGACCACGTCGGTCCGCCCAGCGCCTGAGGCGAACCGGTCAGGCGGCCTGGTCCAGCCAGCCCTCGGTGAGCTCGGCCAGCGCCGCCTGCGCCGCCACCGTGTCCGCGGCGAGCACGCTGACCAGCGCCGCCTCCGGCAGCACGTGCACCGCGCCCCAGACCGCGCCGGGGCCCAGGACCCGTTGCGGCGCGGTGAGTCCCGGCGCGGCCACCAGCACGGTGGCCAGCACCCGGGCCCGGCCGGCCAGCGCGGGTGACCGGTAGCTGGCCGGGTCCAGCAGCGAGGTCGTGGTGCGCAGCACCGGCCTGCCGTCCCGGCGCACCCGCCACCGCTGCACCGCCCGTCCGGCCTGCTCCGCGTGGCGGCCCAGCACGGTGACCTCCCGCCAGCGGAGCACCGCGTCCGGGGCCAGATCCACCTCGGTGGTCGCCGCCAGCAGGCAGCCCTCGGCGAGCACGGTCGGCTCCAACTCGACGTCGAGCACCGCGCCAGCACCCACCGACGCGCGCACCCGCAGGTTCGCCGGCCGGTGCGCGCGGTCCGGCAGCACCAGCTGCGCGCTGGTCGAGCGCAGCCGCAGGCTCGCCCCGGCCTCCACCGCCACGGTCAGGCCCAGCTCGTCACCGCCCAGCGGACCGGCCGCCGTGCCGACCAGGCACACCTCCACGCCCGGTCCGCTGGACCTGGTGCGGCGCAGGGTCAGTGGCGGCCGGGACCGCGCGGTGGCCACCGTGGACCGGCCGTCCGGGGCGCGCCGGATGGTGAGCGCCGCCTCGGCGCGCATCAGTGCTGGTGCGCGGGGGCCAGCTCGGCCAGCACCTCGCGCACCCAGGTCGCGACGCCGGCCGCCGTCGGGTCCTCGGCGAGGGAGTTGAACAGCACCGGCAGCTCGCCCCGGACCGCGGCCGCGTCCCTGGCCATCACGCCGAGGTCCGCGCCCACCAGCGGGGCCAGGTCGGTCTTGTTGACCACCAGCAGGTCGGCCAGGGTGACCCCGGGGCCGCCCTTGCTCGGCACCTTGTCGCCACCGGCCACGTCCACCACGAAGATCTGCCGGTCCACCAGGCCCTTGCTGAAGGTGGCGGTCAGGTTGTCCCCGCCGCTTTCCACCAGCACCAGGTCGAAGGCGCCGTGCCGGGCCTCCAGGTCCTCGATGGCGTCCAGGTTCGCGGTGATGTCGTCCCGGATCGCGGTGTGCGGGCAACAGCCGGTCTTGACCGCGCTGATCCGGTCATCCGGCAGGATCGCGTTGCGGCGCAAGAACTCTGCGTCCTCGGTGGTGTAGATGTCGTTGGTCACCACGCCGAGCCGCAGCTCCGCGCGCAGCGTCCGGCACAGCGCGGCGACCAGCGCGGTCTTGCCGGAGCCGACCGGTCCGCCGATGCCGATCCGCGGGCTCGCGCCGAGCCGGTGCAGGTGCGCGTGCGGGTCCGGACCGTCGTCGTGCGGGCCGTCACCGTGGTAGGCGCCCATGGATCTCCTTTCAGGACACGAAAAGCGTGTCGGACAGCGTGGCGTGGGTGTCGGCGAGCAGGTCCAGCGCGGGCGCGCCCTCGTCCGGCAGCTCGGCCCAGGGCAGGGGAGTGGCCGCGGTGGCCGCCACACTGTCCACTGTGGACGCGAGACTGGTCAGCGTGGACTGCACGGCGAACGGGTCGAGGGCGAGCAGCCGGACCGCGGCCGAGGCCGGTCCGGTGACCGAGGCCAGCGCGATGGCCACCGCCGCGTCCTCGGCGCTGCCGCCTAGGATCGCCGCGCCCGCGCCGAAAGCGAGGCTGTGGTGCGCCCCGGCCGGGCACCCGGCACGCAACGCGGCCAGCACCGCCCCGGCATCGACCTCCGCATCGCTGACTCCCGCGGCGCCGAGATCCGCCGCGCTGAGATCCGCCCCGCCGAGCCCTGCCGCGCCGAGTCCCGCCGCGCCCCGCGCCGCCGCATCAGCCGCCCCCGCAACGCTTTCCGCCCCGCGCCGCACCGCCCGCCCCGGCAGCGTGCGCAGCAACCCGCGCCCCTGCTGCCGCGAAGCCAGCCGCTGCCCCGCCGCCGGCGTCCGCGCGTCCAGTTCCGCGTCCAGCTCCGCCCAGCACGCCGCGTCCCCGCCGTCCAGGGACTCCGCCAGCCGGGTCGCCGCCGCCGCGAACGCCGCCGCCACCAGCCCGGCCGAGACCAGTCGTCCGCGCAGGAACCCGTGCAGCGACGGCACATCCGTCACCACCCCGGCCCGCACCGCCGCCTCCAGGCTGCCCGAGTGTACGTGGCCGCCCGCCGGTAGCCGGGCGTCGGCGAGCAGCAGTAGTCCGGCCGCGACCATCAGAACAGGAAGTACCGCTGCGCCATGGGCAGCGAGTCGGCCGGTTCGGGTTCCACCACGTCCCCGTCGATGCGCACGGTGAAGGTGTCCGGGTCCACCTCGATCCGGGGCAGCGCGGTGTTGTTCGGCAGGTCCGCCTTGCCCAGCGAGCGGGTGCCGGCCACCGGCACCAGTTTGCGGCGCACGTCCAGGCGGTCGGCCAGACCGGCTTCCAGCGCCGCGGGGGCGACGAAGTGGAGGGAGGAATGGGCCGCGGCAACGGGTTCCGCGCCCCACATCGGTCGGACGAACACCGGTTGCGGGGTGGGGATGGACGCGCCGGGGTCGCCCATCGCGGCCCAGGCGATCAGGCCGCCCTTGACCACCACGTGCGGGCGGACGCCGAAGAACGCGGGCTCCCACAGCACCAGGTCGGCCAGCTTGCCCGGTTCCACCGAGCCCACCTCCCGGTCCAGGCCGTGCGCCACGGCCGGGCAGATCGTGTACTTGGCCACGTAGCGCTGGGCGCGCAGGTTGTCCGCGCCGCCGTCGCCGGGCAGCGCGCCGCGGCGGGCCTTGTTCACGTGCGCGGTCTGCCAGGTGCGCACGACGGTCTCGCCGATCCGGCCCATCGCCTGGGAGTCCGAGCTGATGATGGAGATCGCGCCCAGGTCGTGCAGCACGTCCTCGGCGGCCATGGTGCTCGGGCGCATCCGGGACTCGGCGAAGGCCAGGTCCTCCGGCAGCGTCGGGTCCAGGTGGTGGCAGACCATCAGCATGTCCAGGTGCTCGTCCAGGGTGTTCACCGTGAACGGCCGGGTCGGGTTGGTCGAGGAGGGCAGCACGAAGGACTCCCCGGCCATCTTGATCACATCCGGCGCGTGCCCGCCGCCGGCGCCCTCGGTGTGGTAGGCGTGGATGGAACGACCGGCGATGGCGTCCACAGTGGACTCCAGGAACCCGGCCTCGTTCAGCGTGTCGGTGTGGATGGCCACCTGCACCCCGGACTCCTCACACACCCGCAGGCAGGCGTCGATGGCCGCGGGCGTGGTGCCCCAGTCCTCGTGCAGCTTGAACCCGCTGGCCCCGGCGCGCAGCTGCTCCCACAGCGCCTCCGCCCGGACCGTGTTCCCCTTGCCCAGCAAGGCCACGTTGACCGGATAGCCGTCCAGCGCGACCAGCATCCGTTCCAGGTGCCAGGCCCCGGGGGTGACCGTGGTGGCCCTGGTCCCGTCGGCCGGGCCGGTGCCGCCGCCGACGATGGTGGTGACTCCCGCGGCCAGCGCCTCGGGCAGCTGCTGCGGGCAGATCAGGTGCACGTGCGCGTCCACCGCGCCCGCGGTCAGGATCATTCCGTTGCCCGCCAGCACTTCTGTCGACGGACCGATCACCAGCTGCGGGTGCACCCCGTCCATGGTGTCCGGGTTGCCCGCCTTGCCCAGCGCGACGATCCGCCCGTCCCGCACCCCGACGTCGGCCTTGATGACGCCCCAGTGGTCCAGCACCACCGCGCCGGTGATCACCAGGTCCGGCGCGCCCTCGGCGCGGGTGGCCGCGGACTGGCCCATCGACTCGCGGATCACCTTGCCGCCGCCGAAGACCACCTCCTCACCCGCCCGGCCCGGTCCGCCGCAGCGGTCCTCGGTCACCTCGATCAGCAGGTTGGTGTCGGCCAGCCGCACCCGGTCGCCCACGGTCGGGCCGTACCTGGCCGCGTACCCGGCCCGGTCCATCGAGCTCACTCCGGCCTCCTCAGGCTCAGGCCGGGCACCACGCGCCGACCGGCCAGCGGCACCAGGTCCACCTCGCGCACCACGCCCGGCTCGAACCGCACCGAGGTGCCCGCCGGGATGTCCAGCCGGTGACCCTGCGCGGCGGCCCGGTCGAACTCCAGCGCGGAGTTGACCTCGGCGAAGTGGTAGTGCGAGCCGACCTGGGCCGGCCGGTCGCCGGTGTTGGCCACCCGCAGCCGCAGCCGGGGCGCGCCCTCGTTCAGCTCGATCCGGCCCGGTGCCGGGAAGACCTCGCCGGGGATCACGGGATCGGCTCGTGGATGGTGACCAGCTTGGTGCCGTCCGGGAAGGTCGCCTCGACCTGCACCGAGTGCAGCATCTCCGGCACCCCCTCCAGCACGTCCGCCCTGGTCAGCACGGAACGGCCGGACTCCATCAGCTCGGCGACCGTGCGGCCGTCCCGCGCGCCCTCCAGGACGTGCGAGCTGAGCAGGGCGACCGCCTCGGGGTGGTTGAGCCGCAGCCCTCTGGCGCGGCGCCGGGCCGCCAGGTCGGCGGCCACGTGGACGAGCAGCTTCTCCTGCTCGCGGGGCGACAGACGCATCCTTCAGAACCTAGGCGGTGATCGGCTCCCGGCCAACGAACCCGGTGCCGCCCGGCGCGGAGTTCACTCGCCCGAAACATTCCCTCGATCGGCTGAACCCGAACGGCGCCGGGAACTCCGCAGCCGCCGCACCCAGAACCACAGCGTCACGGCCACCGCGACCCCGAGCAGGTCGGCGACCGCGTCCGGCACACCGCCGGTCCGGCCGATCGGCAGCACCGCCTGGAGCCACTCGGAGAGCCCGGCCCAGCCGATGAGTCCGAAGACCAGCGGCCGCGGTGGGAACCTGGCGAGCAGCCCGGTCACCGCCAGTAGCGCGAACAGGCTGAAGTGGATCACCTTGTCCGTGCCCGGCGGCGCCGATGGCACACCTGACGCGGGAGTGAACAGAACCACAACGCTCAGTAGCGAGGCGGCGACAAAAGGGAACACCCGAACGTTCGCTTGACGCACAGTTCTTCATCTTGCCGGAACAAGGGGGACAAGTTCCCGTATCGGTACCGTGATCGATGCAGCCGCGAGCTAAGCTCCTAGACCGTGAGCCGACGAGCGAAGATCGTCTGTACGATGGGGCCCGCTACGGGGACCCCTGAGAAGGTGCGCGACCTGGTTGCCGCTGGCATGGACGTCGCCCGGCTGAACTTCAGTCACGGCACCCATGCCGACCACAAGCAGATCTACGACATCGTGCGCCAGGCCAGTGACGAGGCCGGCAAGGCGGTCGGCATCATGGCCGACCTGCAGGGACCCAAGATCAGGCTCGGGCGTTTCGCCAACGGGCCGGTCGAATGGCGCACCGGTGACCGGGTGCGCATCACGGTCGAGGACATCGCGGGCACCCACGACCGCGTCTCCACCACCTACAAGGGGCTGGCCGAGGACGCCAAGCCGGGCGACCGCATGCTGGTCGACGACGGCAAGGTCGGGCTGATCGTGGTCGGCGTCGAGGGCCAGGACGTGGTCTGCGACGTGACCGAGGGCGGCACGGTCAGTGACAACAAGGGCATCTCCCTGCCCGGCATGGACGTCTCCGTGCCCGCGCTGAGCGAGAAGGACATCGAGGACCTGGAGTTCGCGCTCAGCCTGCGCGTGGACTTCATCGCCCTGTCCTTCGTGCGCTCGCCCGCCGACATCGACCTGGTGCACCAGGTGATGGACCGGGTCGGCAACGGCCGACTGCCGGTGATCGCCAAGCTGGAGAAGCCGGAGGCGGTCGACAACCTCGAAGCCGTCGTGCTGGCCTTCGACGGCATCATGGTGGCCCGCGGCGACCTGGGCGTGGAGTTGCCGCTGGAGCACGTGCCGGTGGTGCAGAAGCGGGCGGTGCAGATCGCGCGCGAGAACGCCAAGCCGGTCATCGTGGCCACCCAGATGCTCGACTCGATGATCCAGAACTCCCGCCCCACCAGGGCGGAGGCCTCCGACGTGGCCAACGCGGTGCTCGACGGCGCGGACGCGGTCATGCTCTCCGGCGAGACCAGCGTCGGCCGCTACCCGATCGAGACCGTGCAGACCATGGCGCGGATCGTCCGGTACGTGGAGACCGAGACCACCACGGACACGGTTCCGCCGCTGACGCACGTGCCCAGGACCAAGCGCGGCGTGATCTCCTACGCCGCCCGCGACATCGGCGAGCGCCTCAACGCCAAGGCCCTGGTCGCCTTCACCCAGTCCGGTGACACGGTGCGGCGGCTGTCCCGCCTGCACACCACGCTGCCGCTGCTGGCCTTCACCCCGGAGGCCGAGGTGCGCAGCCAGCTGTCGCTGAGCTGGGGCGTGGAGACCTTCCTGGTGCCCGAGGTGGACTCCACCGACGCCATGGTCCGCCAGTGCGACCAGGCGATGCTGTCCATCGGCCGGTACCAGGAGGGTGACCTTGTGGTCATCGTCGCAGGTTCCCCGCCCGGGACCGTGGGCTCGACTAACCTCATCCGCGTACACCGCCTGGGTGAAGAGGACCATGCCTGAGTCACTCACCTGGGCCTAGCGCCCGATGGGGAGTGTCTAGACGTGACTGAGGCAGCCCGCGCCGCAGCCGCCGATCCGACCGGGGCCCAGGGAGCGCAGCCCGCGCCCCTGGCCCTGGACGGAGTGCCGCACGGCCAGCCGATCCTCGACCGCCTGGTCGCGCTGCTCGACCTGGAGAAGATCGAGGAGAACATCTTCCGCGGGGTCAGTCCCTCGATCTCGCCGACCAGGGTGTTCGGTGGCCAGGTCGCCGGTCAGGCGCTGGTCGCCGCGGGCCGCACGGTGCCCTCGGAGCGCAAGGTGCACTCGTTGCACGCCTACTTCATCCGCGGCGGCGACCCCAGGGTGCCGATCGTCTACGAGGTGGACCGGATCCGGGACGGCCGCTCCTTCACCACCCGCCGCGTGGTGGCCGTGCAGCACGGCAAGGCGATCTTCTCGCTGTCCGCCTCCTTCCAGGTGGTCGAGGAGGGTCTGGAGCACGCCACCGAGATGCCGAAGGTGGCCGCGCCGGAGACCCTGCCGACCTATGCCGAGCGCACCGCGCCCTACCGCGAGCAGCTCAAGGCGTGGGCGACCATGCCCAGGCCGATCGACGTCCGCTACGTGACCGACCCGCCGTGGGTGTCCAAGGACTCCGGCCCGCGCGAGCAGGCCAACAACCAGGTGTGGATGCGCGCCGACGGCAAGCTGCCCGACGACGACCTGCTGCACGTGTGCCTGCTGGCCTACTGCTCGGACATGACCCTGCTCGACGGGGTGCTGGCCAGGCACGGCCTGAACTGGGGCTCCGACGGCGTGATCGGCGCCAGCCTGGACCACGCGATGTGGTTCCACCGGCCGTTCCGCGCCGACGAGTGGCTGCTCTACGACTGCGTCTCGCCGAGCGCCTCGGGCGGGCGCGGGCTCGCCACCGGCCGGTTCTTCTCGGCCGACGGCCAGCTCGTCGCCACGGTCGTGCAGGAGGGCCTCATGCGGCTGGCGACCGAGTCGCCGCTCTAGATCCGGGACCAGTCCACCGCGAGCTCGTCGCGCTGGCCGAAGCGCACCAGGTGGCTGCCCACCACGTGCTGCATCCGCTCCAGGTTCTCCTCGGAGTCGGCGTGCACGCGCAGGCGCAGGACCCCGGTCTCGGCGGTCAGCTCGGCTTTGCCCGCGCCGAAGGTGAGGTCGCCGCGTTCCTCGGAGAACTCGGCGGCCTCGATCTTGTGCGCGAAGTGCTTGCACAGCTGGGTGAGGTAGCGAGAGGGGCGGTCGGTGCTGACCGCGGCCTCGGCGCTGAGCAGTGGAGTTGTCATGTCCTGAGCATAGCTAAAGACTTGTTAGGTTCACCTTAGTTGTTCAGCCGGGGCTGGACCGGCCGTGCCGCCAGTACCCGACGAAGCCGATGTCCGGCTTGGCCAGGCCGCGGTCGTTGACCAGGTGCCGGCGCAGCCCGGTGGCCAGCTTCGACTCCCCGGCGACCCAGGCGTAGCAGGGGCCCGGCGGCAGCTCGGCCGCCCGGACGGTGTCCAGCGCGAGCACACCCGGCCGCTGGTGCGGGTCCGTGCGCGCCAGCCAGTGCACTCGAACGCCGGGCGGCGCGGCGAGGTCCGCGCGGATGTCCGCGGCCTCGGGCACCTCCAGGAACACTTGCGCGGTCAGGGTTTCCGGGGCCTGTTCCAGGATCGACAGGGTGGCGGGCAGCGCGCTCTCGTCGGCGACCAGGAGCTGCCACCGCGCGTGCGCGGCGGGCAGGTAGGTGCGGCCGATGTCGAAGATCCCGGCCGGGTCGCCGGGCCGGACCCGCCGCACCCATCGCGACATCGGCGAGTCGCCGTGCACCGCGAACTCGATGTCGATCTCGTCGCGCTCGGGCCGGAAGCGGCGGATGGTCAGGTTGCGCACCCACGGCCTGCGGGTCTTGGGCAGCAGCATGAACTCGGCCAGCCAGGCCTCGCTGGACAGCGTGGGCATCCGCAGGCCGGGCTGCCCTTCGCGCGGGAAGAACAGGCGCACACCCTGGTCGAACCCGGACGGCTCCAGGTGGGCCAGCTCGGGGCCGCCGAGGGTGACGGAGACGAAGTGCGGGCTCAGCGTGGTCCGGCCCAGCACCTCCAGGGTGATCATCTTGCGGGTGTCCGGCTTCTGGACTTTGGGCAACATCACCGCACCAATCGGGGTATTCGCAGTTCAGGGCGCTATTATGAGCAATAACTCAGTTCGTGGTCTACTCGCTTTCGCCCCGTCGACCAGGAGGTGCCATGACGTCGGAGCGGCGCCGTCTCCACCCGCGCAAACAGCCCCGCCAGGCCAGGGCCGAAATGACCCGGCAGCGGATCCTCACCGCGGCTGCTCAGGTTTTCGCCGAACACGGCTACGCCGCGGGCACCACGAACCGGATCGCCGAGCGCGCCCGGATCTCCATCGGCTCGCTGTACCAGTACTACCCGAACAAGGACGCGATCCTGCTGGAGCTGGTGAGCAGGCACCTGGACGCCGGGATCACCGCCACCCGGCTGAGCAAGCAGGCCGAGCTGCCGGAGTCGATCGAGGAGATCCTCCGGCTGTTCGTGCGCACCGCGATCGAGAACCACCGCGAGGACCCGCAGTTGCTCAGGGTGATGTTCGAGCAGGCGCCCCGCTCGCCGGAGCTGCTGGCCAAGATCGAGCGGCAGGAGCGGGACCTGGTCGCCTTCGCCCGCGACCTGCTCGACCGGCACCCCGAGGTCACGGTCGCCGACACCGGGACCGCGGCCAGGCTGGTGGTCTCCACGGTGGAACTGGTGGTGCACCAGCAGATCGGCGCGCCCAGCCCGATCGACCTGGACCGCCTGGAGCGCGAGCTGGTGGCCATGCTCACCCGCTACCTCACCGCGGGCTAGCCACCATCGCGACCTTCGGCCGGGACAACGCCAGTGCGGGCAGCGTCGCCGCGGCCGCCAGCACCGCGAGACCCAGGCCCAGCCGCATGCCGGCGAGCGCGTAGCCGCTGGCCGCCCACAGCGTGGTGGCCAGCGCCGGACCGAGCGCGAACCCGATGCTGCGGGCCAGCTGGATGGTCGCCGCGGTGGTCGCGATCCGGCTGCGCGGCGCGGCCCCCATCGCCAGGGACTGCACCGGACCGCCGTAGAGGCCCATGCCCAGCCCGGCCGCGAACAGCCGCCAGGCCAGGTCGACCGGTTGCCAGGACTCGGAAAGCGGCAGCACCAGCAGCAGTCCGGCGGCCACCACGGCCACGCCGAGCAGGCCGGTGCGGCGGGCGCCCCAGCGGTCGCCGAGCAGTCCGCCCAGCGGTCCGGCCAGCACCATGCCCACCGGGAAGGCCAGCACGGTCAGCCCGGTGGTGGCGGCGTCGACGTGCAGCACCCGTTGCAGGTAGAAGGGCAGGACCAGGTTCATCGCGGCGAAGGCCAGGCCGATGCCCAGCAAGGTCAGGTGCGGACCGGCCATGCCGGGGCGGCGCACCAGCTCCAGCACCTCGGCACTGGTGGACCGCCTGCGCCACAACAGGAACAGCGGCACCGCGAGCAGCAGCAGGCCGAGCCAGGGCAGGCCGTCGGTGGCCGCGAAGCTCACCCCGAGCAGCACCGCGCTCACCGCGCCCGCGACCAGCGCGGCCTCGGTCAGCCAGCTCCGGTCCGGCCAGCACAGCGGGCGCCCGGCCGGGATGGCGCGCAGGCCGATTCCCAGCACCAACAAGCAAATGGGCACGTTCAGCAGGAACACCGCGGGCCAGCCGGAGGACTCCAGCAGCAGGCCGCCGAGCGCCGGACCGGTCAGCGCGCCCAGCGGGCCCAGCGTGGCCAGCACGCTCATCGCCCGCGCCCTGGCCTCCGGCCGGACCGCGCGGCTGGCCAGCGCCGGGGTCAGCGCGAGCATCAGCGCGCCGAAGCAGCCCTGCAAGACGCGCACCGGCACCAGCACCGCGAACTCACCGGCGGCCGCGGCGGCCACGCTGGTCAGCGCGAACCCGCCGACCGCCAGCGCCAGCGCGGGCCGGGGGCCGACCAGGTCCAGCCAGCGGCCGCTGGGCAGCACCAGCGCGATCAACGGCAGCTGATAGGCGAGCACGATCCATTGCGCCGCGCTGGGCGGCACGCCAAATTCGTGTTGCATCGTCGGTAACGCGATGTTCACACTGTTCATCGTCAACAGCGAGGTGAACGCGACCATTCCGGCGGCGAACACCAACGACCATTGATTGCGCTGGCGAATTTCCGACATCAATCAGGCCACGTGCCTGCGGTCTGCCGCGCTCGCGGTGCCGGGCCGTCCCCGTTTCAGCTGGGGAATATCAGTAACCGGAAACAAACCAGGCGGAATGTCGTAGTCCTCGTCCTCGACCAGGTCCGCGGGCGCGGGCCGGTGCCGGGAGTCGCCGAAGCGGGCCAGCAGCACGATCAGCACCAGCCCGGCCAGCGCCACCAGGTGCGCGGCCACCCTGGTCGGCGCCACCCCGCCGCGCAGCAGGTCCAGCAGGCTCACCCCGAACAGCACCACCACGAACGTGGCCAGCACCGGGACCAGCCCGGCCACCTGCCGGGTGCGCAGCGCCGCCCAGCCGAAGGCCACCCCGAGCGCCAGGTTCCAGGCCGCGCTCTCGTGCGAGAGGTGGGTGGCGCCCGCGGCCAGCAGTCCCGCGCCGTGGTGGTCGCCGCCGCCGGGGCTGAGGAAGACCGACATGGCCAGCGTGACCTGGGTGATGCCGAGCAGGCCCAGCGCCCAGCGCAGCACCGCGACCAGGCTCACCCTGCGCCGCGGCGCGGCCTCGGCGAGCACGGCGGCGACCAGGTCCGGTCCGGCCTCGGCCACCCCGGTCCTGGCCAGCCTGGTGATCCGCGCCGCCCGCTCGTACCAGGCAGAACAGTCCTCACAGGTGTCCAGGTGCGCGTCCAGCCGCGCCGTCGGCGGCGGCTCCTCGCCGTCCAGCCGCGCGGAGAGCAGCTCCTGGTACTTCGTGCAGTCCACGTCTTTCAAGGTCGGACTGAACCCTCGTCCAGTTCCCTCCGTTCCCCTGATCGTGGTTAGAGTTCCGGCCATGGCCGATGACACCCAGATCACCGAGTGGGCGCTGGCCGCCGGCCGGGGCGACCAGGTCGCGGCCGCATCCTTCATCCGGGCCACCCAGCGCGAGGTCTGGCGGTTCCTGGTGCACCTGGCCGGCCGCGAGGAGGCCGAGGACCTGACCCAGGAGACCTTTGTCAGGGCGCTGCGCAGCGTGCACCGCTTCGCCGGCCGCAGCCACGCCCGCACCTGGCTGCTCTCCATCGCCCGCCGGGTCGCGGTGGACCAGATCCGCTCGGCGATGGCCCGGCCGCGGATCTCCGGCGGGGTCGACTGGCAGGACAGCGCCGAGCGCGCCACCCCGGTCACGCCGGGGGTGGACGAGGCGGTGGCTTTGCAGCTGGCCGTGCGTGAGCTGGGCGAGGACCAGCGGGCCGCGTTCGTGCTGACGCAGGTCATCGGCCTTGGCTACGCCGAGGCGGCCGAGGTGTGCGGCTGCCCGGTGGGCACCATCCGGTCGAGGGTGGCCAGGGCCCGCCAGGAGCTGGTGCAGGCGCTGGGCGAGGGCCCGCGCCGCTCCGCCGCCAGCGAGTGACGGGCTGGCCGAAGCCGGGCGTGAGTCTGGGGTTTGTCCGGTTCTTCCTGCTGGCCGGGTAATTCCGTGACCCGTTCAAGCTGAGACCTGTTTGACATCTGCCGATCCAGGCCCTTTGACGGGTTGTGGCTGACGCGTTCCCCTGAACAGCCCGGATGCCCGAAAGTACCTATCCAAAAGGCTGCTCCTGGCCTGGTTTGTTGAGCCGTCAAACCAACGAGGGGCAAGTTTTCAAGCAGCGATACGAGATTTTGAAGCAGGCACCCGGCAGTTCTGGCCGCTGCTAGGTTCCAGTAACGGATTCCCGGGCAAAGTTTTCGTGCTACCAAAGAGCCACGCCTGCTCCGTTCGACCACTACGCGGTATGTGCCCTCCTCCTCCAAGGGCACCTGCCGCCGAATGGCGCAGGCCGGACCGTGAGTACCGGCACAACAGAGCCGCGGAACTCGCCCGGGGTCGCCACCGACCCTGGTTAAGGACATGAGGAGGAGCTGTGCCGTTTTCAGATCACTCGCCGCGCCCCAGGGAACCGGTCTTCCTGCACACGAGGGACTTCAAACGCGACCCGTACCCGGTCTACGCGCGGCTGCGCGAGCAGGGCCCGGTGCACCGGGTCGCCTTCCCCAGCGGTGTGGTGGGCTGGCTGGTGACCGGCTACGACGCGGCCGTGTCCGCACTGGCCGACCCGCGCCTGTCCAAGGACCACCGGCACGGTGGCGAGCAGTGGCGCAGGCTCTCGGCCAGCATGCCGGAGCCGTACCACGGCCGGTTGCAGGCGCACCTGCTGCACCAGGACCCGCCCGCGCACACCAGGATGCGCAGGCACGTCACCGACTCCTTCTCCCCGCGCCGGATGGCCGCACTGCGGGCGAAGGTCGAGGAGATCGCCGAGTCGCTGCTGGACGACGTGGTGGCGCAGGTGCGCAGGGGCGGCAGCGCGGACCTGGTCGAGCACTTCGCCGCGGAGTTCCCGTTCCTGGCGCTGAGCGAGGTGCTGGGCATCGACGCGGACTTCCGGGCCCGGTTCCGCCCGGAGTGGCGCAAGGTGGTCGCCCCGGTGGGACCGAACGAGCCCGGCAGGCCGGCGTACCTGGCACTACTGGAGGGGTGCCAGGACTACATCGCCGAACTGGTGGCGCACAAGCGGAAACACCCGGCCGACGACCTGCTCTCCGCGCTGGTGCGGGCCAACGAGGCCGGTGACCTGGCCGACCACGAGCTCAGCTCGATGATCTTCCAGTTGTTCGCCGCCGGGCAGGAGCCGGTGACCAACCAGATCACCACCATGACGGTGGCCCTGCTGGACCACCCCGCGGAGTTCGCGGAGCTGGCCCGGCGCCCGGAGCTGCTGCCGGGCGCGGTGGAGGAGCTGTTCCGCTACGACGGCTCGTTCGAGATCACCACCTGGCGCTTCTTCCGCGAGGACAGCGAGCTGCACGGGGTGCCGATCCCGGCGGGCGAGTCGGTGATCGTCTCCCTGGGCGCGGCCAACCGGGACGGGCGGCGCTTCGCCGACCCGGACCGGCTGGACTTCACCCGCTCGCCCAACCCGCACCTGGCCTTCGGGCACGGCATCCACTTCTGTCCCGGCGCGGCACTGGCCAGGATCCAGGGCCAGACCGCGATCTCCGCGCTGGTCCGCCGCCTGCCGGGGCTGCGCCTCGCGGTGCCCGCGGCGGACCTGGAATGGATCCAGGCGGTGCTGGGCCGAGGGGTGGCCCGGCTGCCGGTGACCTTCGAGCACGCGCGGGCCCAGCCCGCACTCGCCTGAACTGAGTGAACCCGCCGGGGCCGTGACCCCCGGTTGTCCCGTCCGAGAACCACATTCCCGTCCCCGCCGGGCGCGCACCCGGCGCGATGGGCGCTGCACGCTGCACTGGAGGCACGCCATGAGTCCCACCACAACAACCCTCTCCGCGGCAGGCTCCGACCACGCCTTAGCCGTGGCGGAGACCTGCGAGTCGATCCTGCGGATCCTGTTGCCGTACCGGCGCGCGGAGGCCGACGACACCTATGCCGACGGCGAGGTCCGCACCGCCTTCGCCGACCAGCTCTGCCAGTTGCGCGAGTTCGTCAGCGCGGGGGAGCCGATCGTGTTCACCCTGCCCGCGTTCCCGTGCAAGTCGCCCAACAACGACAAGGTGTTCGGCCACCTGCCGGACCTGGGCGAGCTGCTCTCGCTGCGGTTCCTGCACGGGCTGACCGAGCGGGTCCGCGAGGTCTACCCGCCCGGCGCGCGGATGCTGATCTGCTCCGACGGGCACGTCTTCGGCGACCTGATCAAGGTGCCGGACCACCACATCGACGAGTACGCCGAGACGCTGCGCCAGATGATCACCTGGGGCGGCTTCGACTCGATCGACACCTTCAGCCTGGAGAACGTCTACGGACAGGCCAGCTTCGAGGAGAAGCGGCGGATCCTGACCGAGGAGTTCGCCGAACCGGAGGAGTCGCTGCGCGAGGAGGTCCGCGCCGGTGGCAAGGCGTTGCGGCTGTACCGGGGGATCACCCGGTTCCTGGTGGAGGACGCCGGTGACTTCGAGGGCACCAAGTCGGCGTTGCAGCGGGAGTGCCGTCAGCGCGCCTACGGGGTGATCCAGCGCAGCCGGGCCTGGGGCGACCTGATCGCCAAGTACCACGCCAAGCAGGTCCGGCTGTCCATCCACCCGCAGCCGGTGGGCGGGCCCAAGTTCGGCATCATGCTGCTCGGCTCGCCGGACTGCTGGCTGACCCCGTGGCACTCGGTGGCCGTGCAGCACCGAGGGGAGCGCAACTACACCCTGATGAAGCGGATCGACGCGGCCAAGATCGGCGAGCCGGTGTGGCTCAACGGCCGTCCGTCGCACTACGTCGCGGTGTCCGCCTGATCTCCCCGGCCACGCCGGCCAGGCGGTCGTGCTCGCTGTTCCCGGCGTCGGTCGCCACCTTCCACCGGTGGCCGTCCGCGGTGCGGTGGCAGCCCACCTCGACGTCCACCACCCCGGCCGAGTCGTCGATGCGGTAGCCACAGCGTTGTAGCGCCCGCCGGGTCCACACCTCGGCCAGCTCCGCACCCGCGCCGGTGATCCGCGCCGTGCCGTGCACCTCGGCGCGCACCTGGAAACCGCCGGCCAGCGGGTCGAAGGTGTGGTCGCGGCCGCCGAAGGCCCGTTCCAGGACACCGTCCAGGACCAGGTCCTCCGGCGCGCCCGCGACCACCCCGCCGCCGGGCAGCACCAGCCAGATGACGTCGGCGTTGCGCAGGGCCAGTTCCACGTCGTGGGTGGAGAGCAGGACCGCCAGGTCGGTGGCCCGGCCGAGGCCGCGCAGCATCGCGGTCAGCTCGGCCCGCCTCGGCGCGTCCAGGAACGCGGTGGGCTCGTCCAGCAGCAGCACGGCGGGCTGTTGGGCGAGCGCCCGGGCGACCATCAGCCGCTGCCGCTCGCCGTCGCTGAGCTCGTCCAGCAGCCGCTCGGCCAGCGACTCCGCGCCGGTGAGCCGAAGTGCTTCCCGCACCACGGTTTCGTCCTCGGCGCTGAGCTTGCCGGACCAGCCGGTGTAGGGCGCGCGGCCCAGCTCGACCAGGTCGATCCCGCGCAGGTTGCCGACCTGGACCCGGGTGGTGAGCACCACGGCCAGCCGCCGCGCACGCTCCACTCTGGACAGTGCGGTGAGCGGAACCCCGGTCAGCTCGACCGATCCGGCCAGTGGCGGCTGCATCCCGGCCAGGGTGCGCATCAGGGTGGACTTGCCGGTGCCGTTGACCCCGAGCAGGCAGACCAGCTCGCCCGCGCGCAGGCCGAGGTCGACCCCGGAGAGCACGGTCCGGCTCCGCCGCCTGGCCCGGTAGCCGACGGCGAGGTCGTTGGCGCGCAACACTTCCGCGCCCATCACACCTCCAGCCCTCGACCACGGCCCAGGCGCACCAGCACCCAGGTGACCACCGGCGCGCCCAGCAGTGCGAGGGTGGTGTTCAGCGGCAGCACCGCCTCGCTGCCGGGCAGCTGGGTGAGGATGCTCGCGGCCACCGCGATGGTGGCGCCGAGCACGGCCGCGCCGGGGATCAGGTAGCGGTGGTCGGCGGTGCGCAGCAGGCCGCGGGCCAGGTGCGGGGCGGCGATGCCGAGGAAGGCGATCGGCCCGGCGTGCGCGGTGACCGCCCCGGCCAGCAGTGCGGCCCCGGCCATCAGCGTCCAGCGGAAGGCCCGCACGGAGACCCCGAGCGAGGCGGCGTAGCTCTCGCCGAGCAGGAACAGGTTGAGCCGCTTGACCGAGAGCACCGCGAGTGCCAGTCCGGCCAGCACCATCCCGGCCAGCACCGGCAGCGCCTGCCAGGTGACGCTCTGGAAGCTGCCCGCGCTCCAGTCGGTGAAGGTCTTCACCGCCTCGGGCTGGGCGTAGTAGACCAGCATGTCGACCATGGCCAGCACGAAGGCGTTCACCATCACGCCGATCACGATCACGATCACCGTGCTCCGGATCAGCGCGGCGACCAGCAGCATCACCGCCATCACCGCGGCCGCGCCCAGTGCGGCCGCGGCCACCGTGCCGATTCCCTCCACTGTGGACAGTGCGACGCCGCCGGTGAGCGCGCTGCCGCCGCCGAGCAGCACCAGGCTGACACCGAAGCTGGCCCCGGCGTTGACGCCCAGCAGGTGCGGGTCCGCGAGGGGGTTGCGGAACAGGGTCTGCATCTTCAGCCCGGCCACCCCGAGCGCGGCCCCGGCCAGCAGCGCGGTGATCGCGCGCGGGATGCGGATCTCGGTGACGATGAACGCCCAGGACGGGCTTTCCGTTGGCTGGCCGAGGATCGCGCGCACCACGTCGGACACCGGGATGCGCACCGAGCCGAGGCTGACCGCGAGCACGGCGAGCAGGAGGGCGACGCCGCCGAGACCGCCCAGCAGCGCCACTCGCCACCCAGCCCGAACGGGAATGCGGGCTGGCCGGTGCGGTGCCGTGGGTGGGGTGTCGGTGCCCGGCAGCGTCGCCTGGGTCATCAGCCGGCCTCGATCCGGCGCAGGAAGCTCAGCTGGTGACCGGGCAGCAGGTCCGGGTGCAGCACGCTGACCAGGTCGGCCAGCAGCTTGTCCGGGTTGACCAGGCCGGCGGCCGCGTACACCCTCGGGTCGGCCCGGTCGATGCCCTTTCCACTGGTCAGCGCGGTGATCCGGCTCAGCCGTGGCTCGCCTTCGAGGATCTTCTTCACGGTGGCGCCCTTGCCGACGAAGTCCGGCCGGAACCAGAACTCCGCGCTCGCGCCGCGCTCGATCATGATCTCCATCGGCAGCCGCTGCAGGGCCTTGCCGGGCAGGTCGAACACGGTGCGGCCGCCGGCGTCGCGGACCAGGGTCGGTTCCAGGTAGTCGTTCTGCGGGGCCAGGAAGTCCCGGCCGTGCCCGTTGATGCCGACCAGCACGGCCGGTTTCGCCGGTGCCGCGGCGGCTTTCGCGGTCAGCTCGCGGTAGCGGAACTCGACCGCGGTGTAGTGCGCGGTGGCCTTGGCCTCGCCGTTGGTGAACAGGGACAGGAACTTCACCGCTTCCGCGCTGCCCAGCGGGGTCTCGTTGAACGGGTCGTAGAAGACCACGCCCACCCCGCCCTGGCCGAGCTTGTCGAAGCGCGCCTTGTCCCCGCTGGCGGCGAACATCACCTGCGGGCCCAGGTTGAGCACCCGTTCGGTGTCCAGCTTGTCGCCGTGCCCGACGCCGACCGCGGTCTTGTCCGTGATCCGCTTGCTGACCTGCGGCAGGTGCTTGTCCGCGGTCTCCGCGCCGGGGAACTCGCCGTACCCGGCCAGCACCTCGGGGGCGAGCACCTCGAACGCGCCGAGCAGGGTGGCCGGGTTGTCGATGGCCTTGCGCACCGGCACCCGGATCGCGGTGGCCCCGGCCAGCTCGCCGGTCAGCTCGGGCGCGGGGGTGCCGCACTGGTAGAGCACGTAGGAGCGCGGCGCGGTGTCGGTCTGCTCCAGGCTGGTCTTGGGCCCGGCGTTGACCTTGAGCAGCTTGTAGTTCTGCCGGTACCCCACCTGCCACTGCTTGGAGACCTGCGCGCTGACCTTGTCCGGGAAGTAGTCCCGGCCCGGTTCGTGGTTGCGCGCGCACCCGGCGTCCCCGCTCTCGGCCGCCGGTGCGCCCGCGCAGGCGCTCAACAGCAGCAGGCCGGCGGCCAGCGCGAGGGTGGTGCGGGTCATCGGTGACTCCTGAACGTGCGTGATCGGCTCTCGATGGTGATAGTCGGGCCGCGACCGGATTCAGTTCCCGCCGAGTTCACCGGGAAGTGTCCGCATGTCGACGCACTGTGACGCGGAACGCAGCCGTCACCGGTCCGGGCGTCACATGCGCTATTCCTCCGGCCAGGTCAGCGGTGTAAGGATGCGGGCATGCCCGTGCGAGTCAGAGCCGACCTTGCCGCGATGCCCGACTACGTTCCCGGCCGGAAGATCGCCGGGGCGATCAACCTGGCCAGCAACGAGGTGTCCTACCCGCCGCCAGCCGCGATCGTGGCCGCGGTCAGCGAGGCGGCCGCCTCGGTGCACCGCTATCCGGCGATGGGCAGCGAGGACCTGATCACCCGGGTGGCCGAGTCCTTCGGGGTGGACACCGCGCAGGTCGCGATCGGCTGCGGCTCGGTGGCGCTGTGCCAGCAGCTGGTGCAGGCGCTGTGCACGGCACAGGACGAGGTGCTCTTCGCCTGGCGCTCCTTCGAGGCATACCCGATCGTCACCCAGGTGGTCGGCGCGACCCGGCACACCGTGCCGCTGGCCCCCGGCTACCGGCACGACCTGGCCGCCACCCTGGAGGCGATCAACGAGCGCACCCGGCTGATCTTCGTCAGCAACCCGCTGAACCCGACCGGCACCGCGCTGCGCCGGGACGAGCTGGTCGACTTCCTGGACCGGGTGCCCGAGGACGTGCTGGTGGTGCTGGACGAGGCCTACCGCGAGTTCGTCACCGACCCCGACGTGCCGGACGGCCTGGAGCTGGCCCGCGGCAGGCAGAACGTGGCCGTGCTGCGCACCTTCTCCAAGGCCTACGGGCTGGCCGGGTCCAGGGTGGGCTTCTGCGTGGCCTCGCCGGAGATCGCCGGCGGGGTGCGCAAGGTGGCGATCCCGTTCTCGGTCAACCGGTTCGCGCACGCGGCCGCGCTCGCCTCGCTGGATGTCCAGGACGAGCTGATGGAGCGGTGCCGGCTGATCGCGGCGGAGCGGGACCGGGTCAGGGACGAGCTGATCAAGATCGGTTTCGACGTGCCGGAGTCCCAGGCCAACTTCGTCTGGCTGCCGCTGGCCGAGCGCGCGACCGCGTTCAACGAGCACTGCGTGGAGCAGAAGGTGGTGCTGCGCTGCTTCGCCGGCGACGGCGTGCGGGTCACCATCGGCACCCCGGAGGAGAACGAGGCGATGCTCGCCGCGGCCCGCAGCTTCCCGGGCTGAGCCGGTGCGGGTCCTGCGCGGCAGCGCCGAGCCACTGGCGCGGCGCTACCGGACCGCGCTGCTGGACCTCGACGGCGTGGTCTACCGCGGCTCGGTCGCGGTCGAGCACGCTGCCGAGGCCCTGACACAAGCGCGCCGGCACGCCCTGCGGACCCTGTTCGTCACCAACAACGCCTCCCGCACCCCGGTCGAGGTGGCCACCCTGATCAGCGGTTTCGGCCTGCCGGTCGCACCGGAAGAGGTGGTCACCTCCGCCCAGGCCGCGGCCAGGCTGGCCGCCGAGCAGGTCCCGCCGGGCTCCCCGGTGCTGATCGTCGGCGGCCCCTCGCTGGAGCTCGCACTGGCCGAGGTCGGCCTGCGCCCGGTCCGCTCGGCCGGGGACGACCCGGCCGCGGTGGTCCAGGGCTTCGCCCCCGACGTGGACTGGCGCCAGCTGGCGGAGGCCTCCTACGCGGTGGCCCGCGGCATCCCGTGGATCGTGTCCAACATGGACCTGGCGGTCCCGCGCGAGGGCGGCATCGCCCCCGGCAACGGCGCGCTGGCCACCGCGGTCCGCCTGGCCACCGGCAAGGAACCCCTGGTCGCGGGCAAACCGCAACGGGCCATCTTCACCGAGTCCATCCGCCGCAGCGAACCCCCGCACCTGGTCGTCGGCGACGGCCTGATCACCGACATCGAGGGCGCCAACGCCAGCGGGCTGGACAGCCTGCTGGTCCTCACCGGCGTCACCACCGTCCGCGCCCTGGCCACGGCCCCACCACAACACCGCCCCACCTACCTGGCCGCTGACCTGCGCGGCCTCCTGTTGCCGCACAACGACCTCACCACCACCGGCACCACCGTCCACTGTGGAGCGTGGACCGCCGGGCCAGCCCACGGCGAACTGGTGCTCACCACCACCAACCCGGCCAACCACACCGACGGCGCCCGCGCCCTGTGCGCCGCAGCCTGGCTCGCCGCGGACTCCACAATGGACTGCGCACTGGACAACGCCCTGGCCTACTGGACCGCGCTGGGCACGGACAGCCAGGCGGCCTGAGCCGTTCGAGTGTCACCCAGGTCACCTCCGAGCGGAGTTCGGCCAAACCCCACCACGGCCTCCCGCGGCCTTGCTACGTTCGCAGCGCGCTGGGGGGCGACTGTTGGGGAATGGGCGAGCGCGAGGGGGAGGGGCCGTCGTGTCGGCGGAGTTCGATTCACTGGTGGCGGAGTTCGAGCGTTTCCAGGAACAAGGCAGAAGAGCAGAGGCCCGCCTGGCGGCCTACGACGGCATGCGCGAGGAGATAGCCGCGGTCGAAGCCGTGGCCACCTCACCCGACCGGGGCGTGGTCGTCACCGCAGGCCCAGGCGGCGCGATCCGCGACATCCAGTTCACCGAGGAAGCCCTCCGCCGAGGCCCACAAGCCCTCTCCGCCACGGTCATGGCCACCGTGCAGGCGGCCGTGGCCGAAGGCGCCCGCCGCCAAGCCGAGACCGTCCAACGCTACGTGGGTGACGACCTCGACATCCTGGACCAGGTCCTGGAAACCCAAGCCGAGCTGCTGGGCGTCCCAGTCGAGGAACTCCGATCGGCCACCAGCCCCGCCCCCGTCCCGCGGGCACTGCCGACAAGGCCGGTGACATCGCCGGGCTGCTCCAGATCTCCAGCATGCTGGTGAAGGTCGCGGAGGAGTTCATCAAGGGCCTGCTGGCCGACCTGATCGAATGGTTGGTCATTACCTGGCTGGTCGCCCTGGCCACCGCGAAGATCACCCTGGGCGGGTCCACCGCTGTGGCCGGTGCGGTGACCACCTACAAGGTGGCCAGCACAACCGTGAAGACGACCCAGAAGGTCAGCCGCCTCACCAAGCTGCTCAACAAGATCAAGGAACTGATCGCCAAGCTCCAGCGCTGGCTCCGCGAGTCCAGGACCGGTCAGAAGTTCATGGACACCTCGACCGGTAAGGGCGGCAAGACCCTGGACAGGACCCAGACCTCGGCCCTGGAAAAGGCCAAGAAGGGACTGGAGGACAACAAGAACAAAGAGACGAAGGATCAGCGCGAGCTCACCAGGGACGAATGGCGGGACACGTTGGAGCGGGTCAGCCCATCCACCTGGGAGCAGGTGAAGTCCGGTAGCGGGCAGAAGTTGAAGGATTCGCTTGCAGAACAGGGCAAGAAGCTCGTCGGAATGGAGGGCGTCAAGACCGGGAAGTGGGATGAGGCGAACGGCAAGTGGGAGGAGAAGCCGGACCCGGCGAAGGGGATCGGCAAGGCTGCCGGCTACGCCAAGGACATCAAGAAGTCACTGGAGAACGAGCAGGCCACCGGCCGGGACCAGGCCGATGACGAGACCCGGCGGGACCTCGGCCTGTGAGCGACACACTGTACTTGCTGCTGGCGGTGGTGGTCGGTGGTTCTCCGGTGGTCGTCCCCCTGGGGTGGCTGGTCCTGCACGAGATCCGGGTGGGGGCTTTTCGCTCGTTCCAACTGGACTGGCTGGCGAAGAAACACGGTTGGCGGCACAAGATCTCGGGAAAGCGGTGGGGCCGGGACCTGGAAACCGTTCGTTTCTCCGGCACGTACCGGGGATACCGGTTCCGGGTTGTGGAGAAGCGCGACTCCGACGGTGACGGCGGGGAGTCGTACCGCACCACGCTGGAGTTGTACGGCTTCGAGCACCTGCCGGCCTGCGGTATCGAGCACAAGCGGTTCCTGTTCCGGGTTCGGGTGTACGCCGAGGATCCTCGGTTGCGTGCTGGGGAGGGACTGCGGTGGTGGATGCTCCGCCGTCCGGTCATCGGGGGCGATGTCCACGTCGGCGACGGCGTGCTGGAGACCACCTGGGGGTACCCGGTGCACGGGGGCGTGTTCCGCCGCAAGTTCGGTCTACTGCTGGGAGTGGCCAAGCGACTGGAAGAGGTGACGGGTGCCCGCCCGCCTGACCGTCCGACCGGGAAGTGAGAGCGCGCCCATCCCGGCAACCGGCCCCAACCCCGTACCGCCAACCGGATCAGCCCAGATCATCACCTGATCCCAGTGGTCCAGACCTATTGACGATGATGGTCTGGACCTCTTACCTTTCGGTCACCCTGCACCACTGTGACCGCGCGCACGCGCACACAGCCGCCTCCGCCGCCGCTGTCCCCTGGAGGTGAACCGTGATCAGGAAGGTGCCGCTTTTCGCCGCCCTGGTTGCCTTGCTGGCGAGTTTGATGTTCGTCGCGGTGCGGAGTCCGGAGTCGCGGGCCGAGGTGCCTGACACCGCGGCCAACGAGGACTGCCGTCCCGACGGGCTCTACCGCACGCCGAACGTGAACGTCCCCTACTGCCTGGCCTACGACGCCGAGGGCCGGGAGAAGATGGGCGCGGACCACCCGCGCCGGATCATCGGCTACTTCACCAGCTGGCGCACCGGCAAGAACGGCCAGCCCGCCTACCTGGCCAAGGACATTCCCTGGACCAAGGTCACCCACCTCAACTACGCCTTCGCGCACATCGGCGCGGACAACAAGGCGTCGGTGGGCTCCGCCGGTTCGAACAACGCCTCGATCGGCATGGAGTGGCCAGGAGTGGCCGGGGCGGAGATGGATCCGTCGTTGCCGTACAAGGGGCACTTCAACCTGCTCAACAAGTACAAGAAGCAGTACCCCGACGTGAAGTCGCTGATCTCCATCGGGGGCTGGGCGGAGACCGGCGGGTTCATCGACGACAGTGGCAACCGGGTTGCCAGCGGCGGTTTCTACACCATGACCGACTCGCAGTCGACGATCAACACCTTCGCCGACTCGGTGGTGGACCTGGTGCGCCGCTACGGTTTCAACGGCGCGGACATCGACTACGAGTACTCGACCTCCATGCCGAACTCGGGCAACCCGCTCGACTTCTCCTTCTCCAACCCGCGCCGGGCCAAGCTGATGGCCGGGTACACCGCGCTGATGAAGACGCTGCGGGAGAAGCTGGACGCGGCTTCGGCCGCCGACGGCAAGTACTACCTGCTGACCGTGGCCGCGCCCTCCTCCGGCTACATGCTGCGCGGCATGGACACCTACCAGGTGGTGCAGTACCTGGACTACGTCAACGTGATGTCCTACGACCTGCACGGCGCGTGGAACCACTTCGTCGGCCCGAACGCCTCGCTCTTCGACGACGGCAAGGACGCCGAACTGGCCGCGGCCAACGTCTACGGCACCCCGCAGTACGGCGGGATCGGCTACCTCAACGGTGACTGGTCCTACCACTACTTCCGCGGCGCCATGCAGGCCGGGCGGATCAACCTCGGTGTGCCGTACTACACCCGCGGCTGGCGCGGGGTCAGCGGTGGCACCAACGGCTTGTGGGGCAAGGCCGCGCTGCCCGACCAGACCAAGTGTCCGGCAGGCACCGGGGGCTCGGTCGGGTCGACCACGCCGTGCGGCAACGGGGCGGTCGGGGTGGACAACCTCTGGCACGACCTGGACACCGCGGGCAAGGAGGTCCCGGCGGGCTCGAACCCCATGTGGCACGCCAAGAACCTGCAGGACGGCAAGCTCGGCAGCTACGCCGCGCAGTACGGCCTGAACCCGGCGGCCAACCCCGACCACGCGATCACCGGCGCGTACACCCGCCACTACGACAGCACCCTGGTCGCGCCCTGGCTGTGGAACGAGCAGAAGAAGGTGTTCCTGTCCACAGAGGACGAACAGTCCATCGCGGCCAAGGCGCAGTACGTGCTCGACCGCGGGCTGGGCGGCATCATGATCTGGGAGCTGGCCGGCGACTACGCCAAGGACACCGCGAAGAACGAGTACTTCATGGGGTCCACGCTGACCACCACGATGTACGACAAGTTCCGCACCGGCTCGGCCTACGGCAACCGCAAGGCCAAGCACACCACCCCGGCGGAAACCCTTGACGTGTCGGTGGAACTGGGCCAGTTCCCGGTCGGCGACGCGAACTACCCGATCAGTCCCAAGGCGAGGATCACCAACCACTCCACGGTGACCATCCCCGGCGGCGCGGACCTCCAGTTCGACTACGGCACCTCGGCCCCGGCCAACATGCAGCAGCAGTCCGGCTGGACGCTCGCGGTGACCCGAACCGACCACAGTGGACCGAACATCGGCGGCCTCAAGGGCGACCTGCACCGGATCTCGCTGAAGCTGCCCGGCTGGCAGAGCCTGGCGCCGGGGGCCAGCGCCGAGGTGGCGATCGTCTACTACCTGCCGATCACCACTCCGTCCAACCTCACGCTGACCTTCGGCGGCAAGACCTACGGGCTCAAGCAGGACCACGCCCGCGGCGCCGGTGGCAGCACTCCCACGAGCACCACCAGCAGCACGACCGGCACCACCACGAGCACGACGACCAGCACCACGACCACGACCACCACTCCGCCCCCGGCCTGTTCGGTGGCGGCCTGGAGCGCTGCCTCGACCTACACCCAGGGCAACGAGGTCTCGCACAAGGGCAAGAAGTGGCGGGCCAAGTGGTGGACCAAGGGCGAGGAGCCCGGGGCCACCGGCGAATGGGGGGTGTGGCAGGACCTCGGCGCCTGCTGAGGCGGCCGAGTGGGTGGGGCGGCCGGAACTCGCACTCCGGCCGCCCCACCCCGGGTTCGAGCTGGCGGGGACAACTCCACCTGGCTCTTCGAGACGGGCAGCATCCGCAGCGGCCTGCTCGCCAGCGGGCCTGCTCAAGAAGCTGAGCGAGCGGACCGTGCCGGACCACCGGCGGTGGCCACCTGCGGGTGCGCACCGCCGACTCACCCCGCTCCGCGCTGAGACCCGAGGTCGACCCCTGCGCGATGACTTTCGGCCTTGGCGCGGGCGTGACCGTCGCTGCCCTTCGCCGCGACCGTGCTCGCCGCGGTCCCGCGCGCCACGCTGGCCGCCACCACCGACGAGGTGGTCGCCGCGAAGAAGACCGAGCTGCTCGGCCGCCGGTAGCAGCCGCGGCAGCCGTTCGGCGGAAAAGCGGCCGGAGCCATTGCCCGCGCGGGGGGTCCCGGGCCAGGTTCACCGCATGCCACGACCACGTCTGCTCGCCGTCCTGTGCGCCACCGCGCTGCTCGGTGGGCTCGTCACCGGCAGTGCCGCCGCCGGCGACGACCCGAGCACCTTGTCGCTGACCACGGACCTGGACCAGATCCTGGCCGACCCCCGCCTGGCCGGGGCGGGCACCGGCGTGGTGGTGCGCGAGGTGGACACCGGCAAGGTGCTCTACCGCAGGGGCGGCGGGGACCGGCTGCAACCCGCCTCCAACGCCAAGCTGCTCACCTCCGCGGCCGCGCTGGAGGTGCTCGGCCCGGACCACCGCTTCACCACCAGCGTGCTGGCCGACAGCTCGTTGCGCGGCAAGGTCCTCAACGGCGACCTCTACCTGCGCGGCACCGGCGACCCGACCACCCTGGCCGCCGACTACGACGCGCTGGCCCAGCGGGTCGCCGGCACCGGCGTCCAGGTGGTCACCGGCCGGGTGGTGGCCGACGACTCCGCCTTCGACCCGGTCCGGCTCGGCCCGAGCTGGGCCTGGGACGACGAGCCGTTCTACTACTCCGCGCAGGTCGGCGCGCTGACGGTGGCCCCGGACACCGACTACGACGCGGGCACCGTGATCGTCCGGGTCCGCCCGGCCGCCGCGGGTCAGCGCCCTCTCGTGGAGCTGACCCCGCCGACCTCGGTGATCACCATCGACAACCGGGCCAACACCGGCGCGCCCGGCTCGGCGAGCACCATCGCGGTGCAGCGCCAGCACGGCACCAACACCGTGCTGGTCACCGGATCCGCGCCCGCCAACGGATCCGCGAGCGCGCACTTCTCCACTGTGGACGATCCGGCCCGCTACGCCGCCGACGTCTTCCGGGCCGCGCTGCTGCGCCACGGCGTCCGGGTGCTGGACCCCAGGATCGGCGCCGGCGTCACCCCGCCGCACTTCGCCGAGCTGGCCGCGCACCGCTCGATGCCGCTGTCGGAGCTGCTGGTGCCGTTCATGAAGCTGTCCAACAACGGTCACGCCGAGATCCTGGTCAAGGCCATGGGCAAGGCCGTGCACGGCAAGGGCACCTGGGAGGACGGCATCCGCGCGATGGCCCCGGAACTGGCCGCGCTGGGCGTGCCTGCCGCCGCGCACCGCCTGGTCGACGGCTCCGGACTGTCCAGAATGGACATGGTCACCGCGGACCAGCTCACCGCGCTGCTGGCCGCCGCCCGCACCCGCCCCTGGTACCCGCTCTGGCACCACTCGCTGCCGGTGGCGGGCAAGGCCGACCGCCTCGTGGGCGGCACCCTGCGCAACCGGCTGCGCGGCACCCCGGCCGAGGGCAAGGTGCGGGCCAAGACCGGGTCGCTGACCGGGGTGAGCGCGCTGTCCGGCTACGTCACCGGCAGCGACGGCCGGGACCTGGTGTTCGCGGTGGTCACCAACAACACGCTCAGCGGCACCAAGGACCTGGAGGACCGGATCGCGGTGCGCCTGGCCGCCCACCCCGGCCCCGCCGCCCGCGCCGCGACCCCGGAGTCACCGGCCGAGGCGGACCCGTGGACCGAATGCTCCTGGCGCAAAGCCTGCTGACCGCGTCAATGAGGTCCACACTCGGAGGCATGGCCATCCCGCGCGACTACGACGACAACCCGGACCGCTACCGGCGCGGCATGACCGCCTCGCCGGGCGCGCCGGACCTGTACGCGGCGCTCGCCGCCGAGCTGCCGGACGGCGGCGCGGTGCTGGACGTGGGCTGCGCCGAGGGCGTGCTCAGCCGCGCGGTGGCCGCCGGCAGCCACCGGCCGCGGCTGCTGGTCGGCCTGGACCGCTCGGCCACCATGCTGCGCGCCCACCCCGGCCCCGCCGTGCGCGCCTGCGCGACCGCGCTGCCCTTCGCCGACGGCGCCTTCGACGTGGTGGTGGCCGCCAACTCCTTCTGCCACCTCACCGATCCGCGCCCCGCGCTGCGCGAGGCCCGCCGGGTGCTGGCCGAGGGCGGCCTCTTCCTGGCCGCCACCATCGCGCACAGCGACTCGCCCGAGCTGGCCCCGGTGTGGAAGCCGCCGCGCACCGCCTTCGACGCCGAGGACGCGCCCGGCCTGGTGCGCGCGGTGTTCGACCGGGTCGAGGTGCGGCCGTGGGACGCGCCCATGGTCCACCTGCCCGACCCGCCCGCGGTCCGGAACTACCTGGTGGCCAGGCTGATGCCCCCGGCCGAGGCCGAGATCAGCGCGCGCTGGGTGGAGGTCCCGCTGACGGTCACCAAACGAGGCGCGCTGATCTTGGCCCGCTAGCCGGACTCCTCGTCCATCAGCTTCTCCCGCAGCGTGGCCAGCGTGCGGCCGAGCAGCCGGGAGACGTGCATCTGCGAGATGCCGACCCGGTCCGCGATCTGGGTCTGCGTCATGTTGCCGAAGAACCGCAGCACCACGATGGTCCGCTCCCGCTCCGGCAGCTGGGCCAGCAGCGGTTGCAGCGACTCGCGGTACTCCACCTCGGCCAGCCCGGAGTCCTCCTCGCCGAGCGCGTCGCCCAGGGAGACCGAGTCGTCATCGGCGATGAGCAGGTCGTCCAGGGAGGCGCTGCGGTAGGCGTTGGTGGCCTCCAGGCCCTCGTAGACCTCCTCGCGGGTGAGCTGGAGGTGGGTGGCGATCTCGCTGGGCGTCGGCGCGCGACCGAGCCGCTGGGACAGCTCGCTGGTGGCCGCGCTGATCGACAGGTGCAGCTCCTTGAGCCGCCTGGGCACCCGGACCGCCCAGCTGGCGTCCCGGAAGTGCCTGCGCACCTCGCCCATCACGGTGGGCACTGCGAAGGACAGGAAGTCCACGCCGCGCTCCGGGTCGAACCGGTCCACCGCGTTGATCAGGCCGAGCGTGGCGACCTGGATCAGGTCCTCCTGCGGCTCGCCGCGCTGGCTGAACCGGCGCGCGATGTGCTTGGCCACCGGCAGGTGCCCGGTGACCAGCGCGTCGCGCAGCTGGGACCGGCGAGGGTCATCCGCTGCCAGCGCGGCGAACTCGCTGAACAGCGGCTTCAGGTGGTCGTATCGGCCGGAGTCGCTGGACTGCGGCTCGGCCGTGTGGTCGGCCTGGGTCACCCGCCCACCACCGAGTTGCTCCTCTTCGCCAGCTCGATGCGGACCAGGTGGAAACCGTCCTGAGCCGGTTCCACGGTGGCCTGCACCGAGTCGGTGAGGGTGGTGAGCACCTGCCAGCCGAAGGAGTCCTTGCGGGGCAGCGCGTCGCCGGCCGACAGCACGCCCGCGCGCACCGTGATCTCCCCGGCGGCCGGCCGGAACTCACAGCTGAGCACGACTCCCGGCGCGGCCAGCCGGACCAGGGTCGAGCACACCTCGTCCACGGCCAGCTTGAGGTCGGCGATCGCGTCCAGGTCGAAGTCCTCGCGCATGGCGAGGTCCGCGGCGACCGCGCGCACCGAGGAGATCTGCAGTGCGGTGGCGGCGATGCGCACCTCCACCGGGGGAATGGCCGGTTCGGAAGTCGAATCGGGCTGCGACACGGTCACCTCGACATCTCGGAAATTGCGGTGTGCTGGCGCGATCACGCTACGACACCTGGACATCATCACCTCAGCTGGCCGGACAAAGATGGACATACCCCGGCGATTCGGCGGCCAACCCTCGGACGACGGGGCGCCGGGCCACCCGGTTTAGCGCTTCGGCGGTTCGGAGAACCCCCAGGGAGGAGGTGCTCCGATGAGGATCGCGATGGTGTCCGACCCGACCGTCTCCGACCAGGACCCACAGGTGACCAGACTGGCCGCCGGGCTGACCGGCGCGGGCCACCGGGTGACCGTGTACACCCGGTCGGACAAGGAGTCGCTACCCATGGGGGAGTTCACCGAATTCCTCGCCCGGCGGTTCCGGCAGCGGCCGCCGGACCTGGTGCACGCGCACTGCTGGACCGCCGGACTTGCCGCGCTGATGGCCGCCGCCAACGCGGGCGCCCCGCTGGTGCAGACCTACCACGGCCTCGGCGCCGGGCAGAGCGACCGGCACACGATCGAACGCATGCTGGGCCGCAAAGCCCAGCTGGTGCTGGCCGGGGACAACGACGAACGGGACCGCCTGGTGCGCATGGGCGTGCCGCGCGGCCGGATCAGCGTGGTGCCCTGCGGCATCGACCTGAACCGCTTCCACCCCGAGGGCGAGGTGGCCACCCGGGGGGCCCGGCACCGGCTGCTGGGCCTGGGCGCGGTGGTGCCCGGCCACGGTTTCGACCGGATCATCGAGGTGCTGCCCGCGGTGCCGGACACCGAGCTGGTGCTGGCCACCCCCAACAGCAGGTCCACAGTGGACGGCGACGAGCTGCGCAGGATCAAGCAGCTGGCGCAGGCCAGGGGCGTGGCCGACCGGGTGCACCTGCTGGGCATGGTCACCGCCCGCGCGCTGCCCCCGCTGCTGCGCTCGGCGGACGCGCTGATGTGCTTGCCCCGCAACGGTTCCTGCGGATCCCTGCCGCTGGCCGCGATGGCCTGCGGCACCGCGGTGATCGCCACCGGCGAGGGCGAGCTGGCCGACACCGTGGTGCACGGCGTCACCGGGCTGCACGTGCGCCCCGAGGACCCGCGCGGACTGGCCAAGGCGCTGCGCGGTTTCCTGGCCGACCCGGCGATGATCGAGTCCTGCGGGGTGGCCGGGCGGGACCGGGTCAGCGCCCGCTACTCCTGGGACCGGGTGGTCGCCGACACCGACCGGGTCTACGAGCGGGTGGTGGCCGGCGACGTGGTGCCAGCGCAGCGGCGGGGCCGCTGATCAGGACAGCGCGCCGTCGAGGGTCTGGTGGATGTCGAAGACCTCGCCGAGGCCGGTGGCGTGCAGCGGGCGGGTCACCGCGTGGGTGGCGCAGACCAGGCGCAGCTCGGCGTCCTGCCGCTGCACCACCTGGCGGGCCTCCACCAGCGCGGCCAGCCCGCTTGAGCCGAGGAAGCTGACCCCGGTGAGGTCCACCACCAGCCTGCGGCAGCTCTCGTCCACCTCGGCGCCGAGCAGTTCCTGGAAGGCCGGGGTGGAGGACATGTCCAGCTCGCCGACCACGGTGATCACCACGATGCCGCCCGGCCGGTGCGAGGCGGTGGTGTCGGCCACCTCGTCCCCTGGCAGGTCGATGGGGTGAGCCTGCTGGATGTGCTCGGTCACGGCGCCTCCTCCTGCCCTACTCGCGTGAATCTCTGCGTCGAGTCGCATCGGCAAGGCGTTGTAGTGCGGAACCCGGCGACCGGGCTGGGCCCGCGCGCCGACACGGCCATTCGGCCGTAACCACCCCCACCGTAGAGACGCGCCCGGCCCGAGACAACCACCCGAGAGCGGTGACCCTGCGTGTCTGGGGCGTGAACCCCGCGCTGACCTGCGGAGGGCGCCGTGGGCGCGGATTTCGCGAGTCACGTCACCCTCCGCGATCAGCCGGGGGTCAGGTGGTCGCGCCGGAGGTGACCGGGGCCAGCCTGCCGGTCTGCTGGTCCACCAGGTACATCCGCGGGCCGGCGATGTCGAAGAACATGCCGATGAGGTTGAGCCGCCCGGCCAGCACCGCCTCCCTGACCACCGGGAAGGTCATCAGGTTGTCCAGCTGCTGCACCACGTTGGCCACGCTGAGCCGGTCGTGCGCGGCCAGCCCCATGTCCTGCTCGACGGCGTGGAAGCGGATCAGGCTGGGCTGGATGTGCCGCAGCCACTCCGCCAGCCGGGACCCGGTGCGGGCCGCGCCGGAGAGACCGGCCTTCATCGCGCCGCAGTCGGAGTGCCCGCAGACCACGATGGCCGCCACCTTCAGCACGTCCACCGCGTACTCCACGGTGGCGCCCACCGAGGCGTCCGCCGGTCCCTCGTCCTGCCGGGGCACCAGGTTGCCGATGTTGCGCAGGGTGAACAGGTCACCCGGTCCGCTGGTGGTGATCAGGTTGGGCACCACCCTGGAGTCCGCGCAGGTCACGAAGAGTTGCCGGGGGCTCTGCCCGTTGGCCAGCTCGGCGAAGAACGGCCGGGCCAGCGGCGCGCAGCTGCGCTCGAACTCGTGCACGCCCAGCAGCATCGAGTCATCCAGCGCGCCGGAGGCCGCACGCGGCCGGGGGATCAGCGCCGCGGCCGCCGAGTCGCCGTCCCGGTGCTGCCACACCGACCAGGGCGCGAACCAGCGCAGCAGCGGTCCGGGCAGCGAGCGGCGCTGCTCGGCGCGGCTGTGCCGGTCGCGGTGGAACCAGGTGTCGCCGTGGTCCTCGCTGACGGTCACCGTGCCGCCGAGCCGCTCGTGCGTGCGGCACCAGCCGTGGATGGCCTCGTAGGCGGCGTGGTCCAGGTAGTCCACGTGCAGGGTGAGCAGCACCTTCGCCCCCTCCGGCACGCGGTGCAGCTCGCCGGTCAGCCGGGCCACGCCGAGGAAGACCAGCGCGCCGCGCACGCTCACCGACCAGGTGTCCTCACCCTCGGCAGGCGGGTTCACCCGGATCGTGGCGTGCGTCAGCCGGTAGAGGGCCAGCGCGAGGGCCAGCAGGATGCCCAGGGTGACGCCCTGGACCAGGTCCAGGAAGACCACCCCGGCGAAGGTGACCGCGTACACCGGGAACTCGCGGTGCCGCCACAGCTCGCGCAGGTGGCTCAGCCGGACCAGCTGCACGCCGGAGACCACCAGCACCGCGGCCAGCGCGGCCAGCGGGATGCGCTCCAGCAGACCGGCCAGGACCAGCACGAAGGCGGCCACCCACAGCCCGTGCAGGATGGTCGAGGCGCGGCTGCGGGCCCCGGCGGCGACGTTGGTGGAGGAGCGCACGATGCCGCCGGCGATGGGCAGCCCGCCGAGCGCGCCGGAGGCCATGTTGGCCACGCCCTGGGCGACCAGCTCGCGGTCCAGGTCGGCGCGCGGGCCGGTGTGCAGCCGGTCCACCGCGACCGCGGACAGCAGCGACTCCACGCTGGCCACCGCGGCGACCAGCAGCACGGACAGCGCGATCCCGCTGGGCGTGCCCTCGGGCAGCACGGGCAGGGTGAAGGCGGCCAGCGGCTGCTCGGGCAGGTCCACCCTGGGCAGGTCGAGGCGGAAGATCCAGGCCACCGCGGTGGCCACCGCGACCGCGACCAGCGCCGCCGGCACCCGGCGCACCCTGGGCAGGCGCGGCCACAGCAGCAGCACGGCGATGGCGATCAGGCCGATCAGGAAGGCCGAGTCGTGGTGCGCGGCGAGCTGGGCTGGCAGGTCGCGCAGGTTGGCCAGCACCGAGGTCTGCGGCTGCCCGCCGAGCACCACGTGCAGCTGGCTGATCGCGATGACCACGCCGATCCCGGCGAGCAGGCCGTGCACCACGGCGGGGGAGAGGGACAGGGCGGCCCGGCCGATCCTGGACAGGCCCAGCAGCAGTTGCAGCAGCCCGGCCGCGACGGTGATCCCGGCGGTGGCGGCGAACCCGTACTGGTGCACCAGCCCGGCGACGATGACGGTCAGTCCGGTGGCGGCCCCGCTGATCTGGAGCGGGGCCCCGCTGAGCGACCCGGCGACCACACCGCCGACGACGGCGGCGATCAGGCCTGCCATCAGCGGGGCGCCGGAGGCCGCGGCGATGCCGAGGGAGAGCGGAACGGCGGTGAGCAACACGACCAGGGAGGCGGGCAGGTCGTGGCGGAGCAGGCTGAGCAGTCGGTTTCCGCTGGTCACACCGGGCGGGGAGTGCACGGGTGGCCGGCTGGAGGTGGTGTGCTCGCTGCTGCGGTGCCGGGGACGGGGTGCGCTGATCATGGCGCGGTGAACCTCCGATGGATGTGCGGTCTCGCGTGCCGCCGTCGGCGGGCACGCGCGTCAGCCCCGGGCTCGGCGGCCCGGCGGTGAAGGGGAGACGGGACGGCGGGCGCGTCAGCGCGCACGCCCGGGGAACATCAGCGGCGGGTTCGCCAAGGCCGGGCAGGCGCGGATAACGGCTCGGCGCACCGAGTCCCTGTCATGCGCGACCTCCGACTGCTGATGACCACCGCGGCGAACTCGTGGCACTTTTCCGCCGCTGTGGTCATCGTCACATGCCTAGTGATCTTCTTGTAGACCCGTCAACCAGTCGGGCAGCCAAGTTCACACCCCTCGGGGACAACCCCCGAACCCCTGGTCACCACCCCTAGACGAAAGTCAGGGACCCGATAACCGGAAGTCCGGGACGCCGAACTGTCCGTTTCTGAAAGACTTGCCCGGCAGTCACAACACCCGAGGGGGACACGAAGTCATGGGGTTCATCACCGAGGCGCTGGAGTCGATCGCCGGCCTGCCCAAGCCAGCCGTGCTCATCGCGACCGGCCTGCTGACCTTCGGCGAGTGCGCCATCGGCCTGGGCTTCATCGTCCCCGGCGACACCGGCCTGCTGGTCGCCGCGACCACGGTCAAGACGGTCCCGTTCTTCCTCACCATGTGGGTGGTCATGACCATCTGCGCCGCCGCCGGCGACTCGGTCGGCTACCTGCTGGGCCGCAAGTTCGGCGTCAAGCTCAGGAACACCAAGCTCGTCGCCAAGATGGGCGCGGAGAACTGGGACAAGGCAACAGACCTCATCCGCCGCCGCGGCGCCTGGGCCGTCTTCTTCGCCCGCTTCCTCCCCGTCGTCAGAACTCTCACCCCAGCCGCCGCCGGCACCTCCGGCCTGGCCTACCGCAAGTTCCTCCCCGCCAGCATCATCGGCGCCACCCTGTGGTCCCTGCTGCACATCGGCATCGGCGCGGGCCTGGGCGAGGCGGCCAAGCGGGTCGAGGGCGTGCTGGGCACCGCCAGCTGGGTCCTGCTGGCCGTCCTGGCGATCGTGATCACCATCGTGGTGCTCCGCAAGCGCGCCAAGTCCAAGGCCGAGGCCGCCGCGAAGGCCGAACCCCAGCTGGAAACCGCGAGCTGACCTCCTCCCGCTAGCTCTCCCGCTCCGCCTCGGCGATCTGGGCCAGCACCTCCACGGTGCGCTCCTCGCCGGGGCGGTGCCCGGTTTTCCGGTGGCTGGCAAGGGCTTTGGCGGCGTGCGCGCGGGCGGTCGGCAGCTCGCCGAGGTCGAGGTGGATCCGGGCGAGCGAGGTGTGCGCCTGGCCGAGCCGGACGCCGTAACCGACCTCGGCGGCCAGGGTGAGCGCGGCCAGCGCGTGGTCGAGCGCGAGCCGCGGTTCCCCCATCGCGTGATGTGTGTCGGCCAGGCCGAGCAGCGCGTCGGTCTCGAACTGGGCGTACCCGGTGTCCCGGCTCAGTTCCAGCGCCTGGTGATGGTGGGCCACCGCCAGGTGGAACCGCTGCCGTTCCCGCGTCACGACGCCGAACACGTTGTGCCCGTGGGCGAGCTCCTTGTGGTCCGCTGACGACTCCGCTCGGGTCACCGCCTCCGCCACCAGGTCCTCGGCCCGGTCAAGCGCGCCCAGTTCCGTGTGCACCGCGGCCAGGCCGATGAGCGTGTTCAGCTCCCCGTACCTGCCACCCATCCGGTCGAAGACCGCCAACGCCTCGTGCAGCCTGGCGAGCGCCCCCTCGGGATCGCCCAGATCCCACAGGACGAAGCCGAGGTTGTTGTGCAGCACCGCCTCGGAGTTGGCCAGACCCCGCCTGCGCGCGATCTCCAGCGCGCGCAGGTAGCAGTTCCGCGCGGTGTCCAGCTGACCGAGCTCGCGCAGCACGATGCCGAAGTTGCTCAGCAGCGGCACCTGCCGGTACTCGTCGCCGAGCGCCACGTACATCTCCAGCGCCTGCCGGTAGCAGCGGATCGCCTGCCGGTGATCCCGCCGGTCCACGTGGTTGATGCCCTGGTTGGCGATCACGTTGGCCAGCCGCACCTGTTCCGGGCTGTCCGCCAGGTCGGCCCGCGCCAGGTCCAGGTGCTCCATCGAGGTGTCCTGCTGACCGAGGAACCAGTGCAGCACGCCGAGCCCGTGGTGCATGCACGCCTGTGCGATCGGGTCCTCCAGCCGGATCGCGCTGCGCAGCCCGGCTTCGGTCGTGGTCAGCCAGTCGTTGAGCAGCCTGGCGTGCTGGAAGTAGCCGCGCAGCGTGTCGGCCAGCCGCCACGCGCGGTCGTCCCTGGACTCCTCCGCCGCGCGCAGCGTGGCGGCCACCAGGTTCGGCCGCTCCAGGTCGAACCAGTGCCGCGCGGCGCGGTGGTCGGGGAAGCCGCTCGGGCCGGTGCCGGGCGGTGGATCGTCCAGCCTGGTCCGGGACACCTCCCGGTACAGCAGCTCGGTGGCCCGGTCCGCGCCGTAGAGGTAGAAGTCGAACCAGCGCTGGAACGCCGCGTCCCTGGACTCGGCTGATTCCTCGGCGTGGCAACGGTGTTCGGCGTAGAGGCGGATCAGGTCGTGCAGCTGGAACCGGCCGTCCTCCTGTCGCTGCACCAGGTTCGCCGTGGCCAGCTCTTCCAGCAGCGAGGCCGCGTGCCGCTCGGGCACACCGATCAGCGCCGCCGCGGACGCCGCGGTGAAGTCCGGTCCGGGCACCAGCCCCAGGAACCGGAACAGTCGCTGGTGCTCCGGCAACAGGGTCCGGTAGGAGCGGCCGAACGCCTGCTGGACGGCGGCCTCCGGATCCCCGTCGATCGCCAGCGAGGTCAACCGGTTCCCGCCGCTGATCTGCCGTACCCGGTTGGCCAGGCAGGTTCCGGTCGTCTCGGCCAGGTTCGCCGCCGCGATCCGCAGTGCCAGCGGCAGGTGCGCGCACAGCTCGGCGAGCTCATCCAGCGCTTCCGGCTCCGCCGAACCCAGCGTGCGGGTGAGCAGTGCCAGCGCGTCCTCGTGCCGCAGCGCGTCCAGGGTGACCGTCAGGCCGAGGCCGGGGAGCTGGTTGCGGCTGGTGATCAGGGCCGCGCAGCCCGGTTCGGCCGGGAGCAGCGGCAGCACCTGCTCCGCCGCCGACGCGTTGTCCAGCAGCACCAGCACCCGTCGCCCGCGCAGCACCGAGCGGAACAGCTCCGCCTGCTGCTCCTGTTCCAGCGGGATCTGCGCCGGCGGCACGCCCAGCCCGCGCAGGAACCGGGCCAGCACGTCGGTGGGGCGCAGGGCGGCCTCGGTGGCGTAGCCGTGCAGGTTCACGTGCAGCTGGCCGTCCGGGAAGTCCGCGCGCAGCCGGTGGCCGACCCGGACCGCGAGCGCGGTCTTGCCCACCCCTGGCGGGCCGGAGACCAGCACCGGGCGGCCGCGGCGCAGCTGTTCGGCGACGCGGTGGCCGAGGCGGTCCCTGCCGACGAAGTCACCGATGTCCGGCGGGAGTTGACAGACGGGCTGCCAGGCGGCGACCGCGGTTGTCATCGGCGCGGGCGCGGCCAGGGCCGGGTCGTTGGTCAGCACCGACTGGCGCAGCTCGCGCAGGCGGGCGCTGGGTTCGACGCCGAGCTCTTGGCGCAGCACGTCCGCGGCCCGCTGGTAGGTCTCCAGCGCCTCGGCCTGGCGCTGGGTGCGGTAAAGGGCGAGCATCAGCTGGTGCCAGAACTCCTCGCGCAGCGGGTGCTCGGCGGTCGCTTTCCACAGGTCCGGCACCAGTGACTCGTGCCTGCCCATGGCCAGCTCGGTGTCGAAGCGCAGCGCCAGGGCGTCCAGCCGTTCGGTGTCCAGCGGGTCGCCGTAGTCGCGGCGCAGCGCGGCCGAGGTGATGTCGGCCAGCGCCGGGCCGCGCCACAGGGCCAGCGCGGAGTGCAGGACGGCGGCGCGTTCGGCCGGGTCCGCGGTCTGCCGGGCGGTGTGCAGCAGCTGCCGGAAGCGGTGCGCGTCGGCGGCCTCCGGCTCGGCCGCCAGCCGGTAGCCGCCGGCCACGGTGCTGATCAGCCCCGCGCCGAGCAGATGTCGCAGCCTGCGCACATAGGTGTGCAGGGCCCCGCGCGGATGTGCGGGACGGTCCTCGTCATCCCACAGGTAACCGACCAGCTCCGTGGCCTCGACCCGTTGCCCGGCCCGCAACACCAGGCACGCCAAGAGGGTTCGATGCTTCGCCGCCTCCACCGGTGCGGACCGTCCGGACAGGACGATCTCCACCGGTCCGAGCAGCCGGAACTCCACGCCGCGACCAGCCATTGTTGCCCCCTCTGTAGTCCTTTCGGACCACACCCCGGAGGCAGACTAGCTGGTCAGCCGCTCAACCGTCGTCGGAAAGCGGCAAACAACCCACGCCTGGCCGCGGCCGCCACATCCGGCGCGGCCGGGAAGCGGTGCGGGGCGCCGTGCTGGCCCCGGTGCGCCGCGTCGGGGTCGAGCACGAACTCCGGGCGCAGGTGCTCGGTCTCGTAGTAGCGGTGGAAAACCGGGGTCAGCGAGCCGGACATCGGGGGAACGATCCAGCTCCAGTCCGCGGGGCAGGTCCGCCCCGCCTTCTCCTCCCTCTTGAGGTGGGTGAGGAAGCGCTCGGACTCGGTGTGGTGGTCGGTGATGGTGACCCCGGCCGAGGCGTAGGAGTGCAGCACCGCCCGGTTGATCTCCACCAGCGCCCGGTCCCGCCACAGCGTTGCCTCCGAGCTGGTGTCCAGGCCGAGGCGCTCGCCGATCTCCGGCAGCATGTCGTAGCGGTCGGCGTCGGCGAGGTTGCGCGCGCCGATCTCGGTGCCCATGTACCAGCCGTTGAACGGGGCGGCCGGGTAGGAGACGCCGCCGATGGACAGCCGCATGTTGCTGATCGCCGGGACCGCGTGCCAGCGCAGGCTCAGGTCGGTGAACCAGGGCAGGTCGGGATGCTCCAGCGGCACCTCCATGACCACGTCCCTGGGCACCGGGAACAGCCGCACCCCCTCGTGCGCGGTCTCCACCGCCAGCGGCAGCAGGTCGAACGGGCTGCGCTGGGTCGGCGGCCGCCAGCCCAGCTCGGTCACCGCCCCGGTGAACCCGGCGTAGCGCGGATCGCCGACCACGTTGCCGAAGGCGTCCCGGTAGCCCGCGTAGCGGACCAGCTGCTCGTTCCAGACGCACGGGCCGGGCTGCTCGGGGGTGTCCGGCGCGAACACGGTCATCACGGGCCGGACGCGGCCGGCGTTGGTGGCAAGGCGCAGGTGCTCGACGCACTCGGCGGCGACGTCCGCGGCGTTGGTGACCTGCCGCAGGTCGCGCACGGCCAGGCTGCGCCAGTACAGGCGGCCGATGCACCGGGCGCTGTTGCGCCAGGCGACCCGCGCGCCGAAGACGAGCTCGTCGGGAGTGTGCAGGTAGGTGCCGCGAAGGGCGATCTCGGCCCGGACCGCGGAGAGCCGGGGCTCCACCGGCCCGGCCTGGGGATTCTCGGCGTGGAAGAGCCGGAGGAAGTCCTCCGCCTCGTCGACGTCGACACCCTCGCCACCACCCGCCCGCACCCCCGTCTCCAGGGGCATCGCCCCGTGCGCGACTGGGCAGGCCATGGGGGCCATCGGTCGCTCGCTGAGGGTAGTCACGGCGCGGAAACTTAACCCGGCAAACATGTGACCGGTGACCGCCAGATGGGCCATGAGCTGCGGTTTAGTGGTGCACACTAACGAGGAATCTAGTTACGGAGGGTGCGGTACTTGACCGGTGCGGGAGGCGGCTTGAGGTCCCGGCAGGGTGGTGCGGGGTGGGTCTGGACACGAGAAACGGGTTGTCTCGCCGCCGCCGAGACAACCCGTTCCGCACATGTCAGATAGCCAGACCCCGTGCGTCGCCCTCCTGGTCACGGGTGCGTGAGGTCGTCCTTCTGGTCGCAACCTGGGGTGTTGGGATGCGTGAGATCGTTGGTCGTCGCACCCGGCGAGACAGGGTGTGTCAGGTCGGTCAACATCCCCCGCGCCGGTCCGAAGGGGTGCGTCAGATCTGTCGTCGACGCTTGCCAGTCAGCGGTGACGACGGTCTGGCCGGAGCCCGTAGGCGACGAATAGATATCGGTGGATTGAGTCGTGCTGTCCGCGAGTGGAACAATTCCCGCGTAAAGTGTCATCAGAAGGGCAACGAACATGCCTGCCTCCTTGGGTAGTTATCTGTCATGAGTTCTGCCGAGCGTGTCAGCACCGAACGTGAGCTTGCGGCGACGTTCGGTGAGAGGCTGCGTGCGCTTCGCGTGGCTCGAGGCCTGACCCAGCGTGATCTTGCTGGTGAGGGCCTGTCCAGTAGCTACCTCTCCCGGCTCGAGTCCGGTCAACGGATGCCCACACCGAAGGTCGTCGAGCAGCTCGCGGCCAGGCTCGGTGTCGCGGCGGAGTCCTTCGCCGGGCTCGGCAACGGCAGCCGTCCGAGCGGTGGCGTGTTCCTGGCCGGTGCCGCGCGAGTCTTCGACCACCTGCTCGCGGGCCGGATCTCCGAGGCGCTGGATGTTCTTGACATCATCCGGCACGACGTGCGTGAGCCGCAGGCGAGGTGGCTGTGCGAGTACGCTGCCGCGTCCTGCGCCAGCAGGCTCGGCCGCACCCAGGACGTCGCTGACCGTCTTGCCACGATCGAGCCGATGTACCGGGGCCTGCCGACCTCCGCCAGGACGCTGACCTCGACCCTGCAGACTCTGGCCGCACGCGAGCTGGGCCGTAACCGCGAGGCGGTGGAGTTCGGGCAGCGGGCCGTCGCCGAGTCCGACGCGCTGATCGGGACCGATGACTTCCCCGCTGATCAGGCAGCCCTGCTCCGGGTGAAGGCGCGAACCACCCTGGCCGCGGTGTTCGGTGTGTCCGGCAGGCTGATGGAGGCTGTCGACATTGCCCAGGAGGCCGTCCACATCACCGCCGCCTTCGCTGAGGTGTGCGCTGCAGAGGACAAGCGGCTCGCCGATGAGCTTCTGGTGGTCAGCCACTGGATGCTCGCCGTCGCGCTCACCCGCACCGGGGATCTCGACACCTCCGCGAAGCACTTCGAGCTGGCTTTGCAGCCGGACGAGGAGTCCATCGGCGCGGAGCTGTGGTGCCGCGTGCGGGTGGGTTACGTCGGCATCTTCCTGGAGTACGACGTAGTGGCGGAGCAGGCCGAGGCGCTGCTGAACCAGGTGACGGAGACCCGGCGCAGTGCAGGTGGCCAGCTCGACGCCCAGGTGCTCATCCTGCGCGCGGAACTGGCCCTGCGTGCCAACGACCCGCCCGGCGCGCTTCACAGTGCTCAGGCCGCGCTGGACTCCGGAGTGCTGGGCACCGGCGACCGGATCCGCACCCTGATGACCGTGGTCAAGGTGAGCACCGACCTGGGGCTGGAGGAGAGGCGACTTTCCGCTCTTGACGAGTTGCTCCAGCACCTGGACACCGCGGATCCGGAGGAGGTGCGGCCCGCTTTGCTCAAGGAGGTGGCTGCGCTGTCCGTGCGGACTTTGCGCAACCACCACGGGCGCTCCTGACGGCTTCAACGTGACCGGCACGGCTGGGGCCGCCGTGCGGACGTTTGCGCGCGCGGCGGTGCGGCACTTTCCACGCACAGTCATGTCTAGCCCAAACGGGTGTCGACGCGGATCTGCATGCTGTGCCTCTGGTGAGTGTCGTAGCGGCCGTGGTGTTCACCCACGGTGTTTATGAGGCGAGGGTAAGAGTCTCGTTCGTGCTGCGTCAACGTGACAGGGCTGGGTTGGAGCGTGTGTCAACTGGTTGGCAATCCTTCGATCGGGGGGATTGGTGACTGTGGGTGGCGATCAGCGGGGGGTCAGGGGTCCCGACGAATGTCGGTTGTGACATGTACGGGTGATCTGAACGGGTCGGGTCGTCGCGGGTTGTTGACTGGTTAATTGACCATCAGTCAGGGGGTCGGTACCATGCTGTTGTCATCAGTTGTCAACTCGATGATCAGCATTTGCCAGTCATGACTGGGGCCGTCTGAGCAGGGGTGTGTCATGTCGCTGAGCCAGCGTCCAGGCGCGGTGCGACCGGGGAGCTTCGGGCAGTCTCCGCGTGAGGGAGAACCGCGCGCGCAGGCAATCAAGGTCCTGGTCGTCGACCGGCACCCGATCGTCGCGGACGGGCTGCGCGCCTGTTTCGCCCAGCACTCCGACCTCGAGTTCGCTGGTGCGCTCCAGGACGCGGAGCACATCGTGGACGAGGTGACCGCTCGTCGTCCCGACGTCGTGCTCGTCGATCTGGACCTCGGTGAGGTGGACGGGCTCGAGGTGGTCAAGGCGGTGCTGCGCACCCGGCTGCCCATCGTCGCCGTGGTCTTCTCCGACCAGCGTTCCCGCGTTGGCGCGGCGCTCCAGGCCGGCGCCATGGGCTTCGTGCTGAAGTCCGCGACGGGGGACGAGGTCATCGCGGCGATCCGGCAGGCGCGCAGCGGTGTCACGTCGATGTCTCCACAGTTGTCACCGCTGACAGTCACGCCGCTGCCCCGGGCCCAGATACGTTCCGTGCTGTCCGGGCGGGAACTGGACGTGCTGCGACTCGTCGCCGAAGGTCACACGAACGCGGAGATCGGCAGGCGCCTGTTCGTCGCCGAGACCACGGTCAAGACCCACCTCCAGCGGATCTTCGCCAAGCTGCACGTCAGCGACCGCGCCGCGGCCGTGGCCACCGCGCTGGCCACCGGGCTCCTGGTGGCCGGGCCGGACGGCTTCGGCGGCCAGGTCTACTCCTTCCGGCCGCACAACGTCGCGGTCATGCCGCTGCGCCAGCAGGCGGTCGGCGGTTCCTGACCGGCACCACCAGCCTCTGGTCAGCGCGGCGCGGGTGCGTCGCGCTGACTGCTGTCTCCGGGTGAGGCGCCGCCACTCTCACCCATCTGGCCGCGCCGGTGGGCTGCCCGTTCGGCAGGAACTTCGGGCACACTGGTGTCGTTGAAGCAAACAGAACTGTTCTGTTTGAGGTGGGGGCACCGATGCGGTATCAGGTCGCTGTCGATGGCGGAGCGATCGAGGTGGTGGTTCACCGGCCGGTCTGGCTGGGCCCGCTGCCCTGTTACCTGCACCTGCCCAGCGGATACGACAGCCACGGCGAGCTCTCCGACCTGGCCACCGAGGCCGGCTGCGCGATCGTCTCGGTCGAGCACCGCCTCGGCTTCGGGCACCCGTTCCCGGTCGCCCTCGAGGACTGCTACTCAGCGCTGATGTGGCTGTTGGACAACGCGGCCCTGCTCGAACTCGACGCCACCCGGCTCGCCGTCGGCGGCGCGCGCGAAGGCGCCGACCTGGCCGCGGCCCTGCCGTTGCTGATCAAGGAACGCGGTGGGCCCGCGATCGTCTTGCAGGTCCTGGAGCTGCCCACGCGGACCCCGGACCCCGGCGCGGACCTGGCCGGTCTGCCGCCCGCGCTGATCGCGGTGGGTGAGGCGGACACCGGTCGCGCCGCCGCGGAACGCTATGCCCGGCGGCTGACCAAGGCCGGGGTGCCGAGCACGCTGCACCGGCTCGGGCCGGACTCCTTCGCGGCACTGCCCTGGCGGATCGAACTGGCCCGCACCCTGCGCGCGGCACACGTCGCCACCCGGCTACCGGCCTGACCTAGCGGGCGCTGTCTTTCGCGCAGGTCCACAGGCAGAGCAGCTGCATGCTGAAGCCGACCGCGAGCACGATCGCCATGTCGAAGGCCTCGGCGCTGGCCGCGAGCACGGCGAGCGCGGCCACCAGCACCATGACCAGCGCGAGTGCGTGCCGCCGCGGGTGCCAGGACCGGGTGACCGGCGCGGGGCGGGGGACGTGCGCGCGCCGGGGCCGGAGGGCCGGGCGGGGTGGGTGGGTGAAGGGCATGGTCGCGGTGCGGCGGGCCCGCCGGGCCGGACGCCACTGGAGTTCGACACGCACACGGTCACGTGCCGGGCTCGGCTCGAGCAGAGCGGTACCTTCGTCAGGACCGCTGGGGCGGGGTGGCGCTGCGTTCACCGGACCGTCGTTTCCTCAATCACCCTGTGGTTGCGTCAACAAACGTTGTCGCATTGTTGCTTTTACGGGTTGACTTTAGTGCCTTTGGGCTAGTTGTCGACCCCGAATGTCGGTACTTGAGTCTCGAAAGTGCGCTAGGTCACGTTCGGATGGGGTGCGGAATGCGGCGTTGGTTCCTGGTCGCGATGGCGGCGGGACTGGCATTCACAGCAGGTTGTACGGCCAAATCTCCGACCGGAGCGCCACCACCGGCGACCTCCGCCGCGCAACCGGGCGGCGCGCAACCCGCCGCCGCGGACGTGGCCCGGGCGCGCACCGAGCTCGGCACGCTCAAGGTGATCGCCTGGGCGCCGATGAAGGGCTACTCGCGGGAGCGCTTCAAGCACTGGACCACCCAGGGCGAGTCCTGTGACACCAGGGAGTTCGTGCTCCGCCGCGAGGGCGAGGACGTCAAGACGGACAAGGCGTGCAAGGTCATCTCCGGCCGCTGGCGCAGCGTCTACGACGACAAGGTGATGACCGGCCCGGAGCAGCTGGACATCGACCACACCGTGCCGCTGGCCAACGCCTGGCGCACCGGCGCGGCGGACTGGTCCGACGAGCGCCGCTCGGAGTTCGCCAACGACACCCGCAACCCCCAGCTGATCGCGGTCTCCGCCACCAGCAACCGCTCCAAGGGCGACCAGGACCCCTCCCAGTGGAAGCCCCCGGTCCAGGGCGTCTGGTGCACCTACGCGGTGCACTGGATCCGGGTCAAAGCGGTCTACGCCCTCGGCGTGACCGAGGCCGAGCGCGGCGCGCTGACCGACATGCTCGGCCACTGCCCGAAGTAGGGAAACAGACCACGGCACGGCTCGCGCTCCTCCGCCCACCGGCCAACTTGTTGCGGGAGAGGCGTGGCGCGCCAGCGACACGAACGCACGACCCCAAGAGCGAAAAATCCCGCGTGCGGAGCACGCCAATGTCACAGACAGGAAAGCCGCGTTGATCGCCCCTGCGCGACCAACGCGGCTTTCCCTGTCGCGAGCCCGGTCAGCCGATGCTGCCCGTTCCCGCGTTCAGGCGGCGACGGGTCACCGGCACCAGCACGGCCAGAACGGCCATGAGTGCCAGTGAACCCGCCGCGGAGTACAGGAGGAACTCGCCCAGCGCGCCCCGGTTGAGGAAGCTGCCCAGCACCAGGGCGACCACGGCGCAGACGGCGCGGTCGATGATGGACTCGATGGACAGCAGGGTGGCGCGGTAGGGGGTTTCCGGGATGGCGTCGTTGATGAGCTGGCGCTGGATCGGGAAGGCGAACCCGCCGGCCAGTGCGAAGACGCAGAGCAGGGCGATGGTGCCGGGGATGCCGGCGAAGACGGTGGCGGCCAGGGTCAGGGCCATCACGATGGTGATCAGGAAGACGGCCCTGGTGTCGCTGAGGAAGCGGCGCAGCACGCCGGGGCGCATCGAGCCCAGCGCCTCGAAGGCGGTCATCGCGGCGAGCACCGCGCCGTGGGAGATCACCGGGAGCTGCTTGTCCAGCAGGATCGGCTGGAACAGGTTGACCTGGCAGATGCGGACCAGGGTGAAGATGGCCACGCCCTGCACGATCAGCAGCTGGAGCACCGGGGCGGCGCGCAGCACGGACAGCGCCTCGCGCATGGTGGCCAGCGGTGAGTGCGTCACCGAGTCGATGTCCACAGTGGACGGTGGCAGGGCGGGCAGCCGGTAGGCGATCAGCACGGCGACCGCGGCGCTGATCGCGGTGATCCAGTACGGCGAGGGCAGGTGCCAGGCCATCAGCAGGCCGACCGCGGGCCAGGCGGCGATCCGGCCGATCAGGCTGTAGAACCTGGCGCTGCCCTCGGACTGCTTGTACGCGGCGCTGTCGCCGGTGCGCTGCAGGAAGGTGTACAGGTAGGCGCTGGTGGCCACGATGGTCAGCGAGCGGGCCACCGCGATCAGCAGGAAGTGCGCCAGGAAACCCCAGTAGGACGGCGCGGCGACCACCAACAGGTTGCCGGCCACCAGGATCGCCGAGCCGGCCAGCATCGAGTTCCGGTAGCCGAGGCGGTCGGAGATCATCCCGGTGGGCACGGCCAGCAGGCAGAACGCCACGTAGTAGATGCTCTGGATGCCCAGGATCTCGGCCGCGGACAGGCCGAAGCGGCGCTGGTACTCGTAGAAGATCGGCGTCCACAGCAGCAGCGTGAAGAAGAACTGGAAGCCGATGGACAGCCGGATGACCCGCTTGGCGGCGGCGGACACCGGCGTCTTGGGCGCGCGCGAGAGCAGCAGTGGCATGGGTTTTCCCGCGCTCAGACCGAGTAGGGGCGCAGCTGGAGGATGTGCACGCGGTCGGCGCTGGTGACCCACTCGATGTCCACCGGCGCGGCGAAGGTGTAGTCCGGACAGAAGTGCGACTGGAGCAGCCTGCCCGCCAGCGCGAGCTTCTGCAGCATGGCCTGGATCGGCTCGGGCAGGTCTTGCCCGGCATCGCCCAGCGACAGCGTGCGGCCGCCGCCCTCGACCGTGCTGTACAGGTACTGCATGGGCAGCACCGTGCCCGAGACCACGTCGGTGACCTGCGGTGAGACGTTGACGTAGACGTTGCGGAAGTCGTTGCGCGCCATCGGGTTGGTGGTGACCAGCACGCCGCCGACCGGGGCGTCCACCTGCTCCTGCACGATCACGCCCATGTAGCAGTCGTCCAGCGAGATGCCGGCCTGCTGGCGCAACCGGACGCTGCGCGGGGAGACCAGCGAGGCCCAGACCAGCTTGATGCTGTCGAAGATCGCCTCGGCGGTGCTGACGTGGTTGACCGACTCGTAGATGCCCGCGGCGGAGAAGCCGTCCAGGTCCTCGGCGTTGGAGGAACTGCGGACCACGAAGGTGCGTACGCCGCCGAGCTGCTCCACGATCGCGGAGTCGATCTCCTGCCGGATGTCGCTAGGCATGCGGGTGCCGCGGATCAGCTTCTGCAGCGCCAGGCTCAGCGGTTCGACCTCGGGCGCGTCCAGCTCCAGGGCCATCTTCAGCTTGCCGATGGCCTGCTGGATGCGCGCGGAGGACTCCAGGAACCGCTGCTGCACGGCGAACGGGACGGCGATGCCGCGCGGGATGCGCACGTTCTCCCGCAGGAACTGCCAGGCGGCGGTGGCGAGCTTGTCGTCCGCCGGCACGTCCAGGTTGCGGGCCAGGTAGCTGAGCAGGTTCGGCCGGGGCGGGCGCGGCACCTGGTAGAAGCCGAGCAGGCGGTCCGAGCCGTGGTCCAGCACGTGCCGCAGCTCGCCGAGGTTGGCCGCCTTGGTGCCGTAGCGGTGCCGGTCGGTGGCGCGCAGCTTGTGCATGTCCAGGATCGGCGTGCGCTCGGTCTCCGGCTCCTCCAGGGTGATCTGCTGCGCGCGCCAGGCCGGCGGCGCGGCCAGGTCGGCCGGGGCCTCGGTGCGGGACAACGAGATCTCGGCGCCGCCGGACTCCACCCGGTACTCGACCCAGTGCCCGTCAAGGCCTTCCGCCTCGATGCGCGCCAGCACGCCGAGCTGGATGGCGTTGGGGATCTTCCAGCCGGAGGCGAGCACGTTGGTGTGCGACAACGGGGTGGTGTGCTGGGCGTTGATGATCCCGGCCAGCCGCGGGATGTCGTCGGGCACCCGGTCCATCACGATGATGTCGAACCACTCCAGGGTGTTCGCCGCGGCGGCGTAGTCCTTGTCCGTGGCGAAGGCGCGCAGGCGGCCGGTGGCCGAACCCGGGTTCAGCGGCACAAAACGGGTGGAGGCGAACAGCTCGTGCGCGGTCACCCTGGGCAGCTCGGCGGGCGGGATGCCGTCCAGGAACCGTTCCTGGAGGTGCGTGGCCGGCTTGAACACCAGCGGCACCGAGGGGTCGACCCACTCCCGGACGAAGCCGTAGAAGAAGCGGATCATCTCCGCGGACATGGTGTCCACCTCGACGGTCTCCAGCGAGATGAACCGGCGCTCGGCGCCGCCGTCGTGGCCGGACCGCTTGTGCAGGGCCAGGATGCCGAGGTAGAAGCGGCGGTCCGGGTCGTGGTAGACGCTGTCGTTGAAGGAGTTGACGTTGGCCGCCAGCTCGTCGAAGTCCATGCCCAGGATGTCCAGGCCGACGTACTGGACGTGGAACTCCCGGTGCGCGTTGTTGATGAAGTGGATGACGCCCTGTTCCCGGTCCACCACGAGCTTGACGAACGGCTGCCCGGCGAGCATGCCGGAGAGCTGGTCGAAAGCCGCCAGGGACAGCTTCTCGCCGATGATGGCGTGAACCAGGTCCGAGTCGGTCGGGGCCGCGTGCACGGGTCCTCTTCTTTCCGGGGGAGTCAGGGCGTGCCGGGGCGGCGGCAGCGAACCAGGGGAGAACAGCGGGTGAAGCTAGCAGGTTCTGACACAGCGGTCAGGTAGCCCGAACGGCCCTCGGGTACGTCATTCGGGCGACCTCGGCAATCGTCACACCATTCCCGCTGAGTGGGAATCGGCAAGTGCTTTCCCAGTCTGGCGCGGAGTCTGGCCGGGCTGCGCTCTCAGCGTGTGAGAGGCTGATCTTGGGTGCGCGGCGGCCCCGCCACCGAGTGCTGTTGGACACAGTGTGCGGGGCAACACCCGTTCAGCCCAACGGGTTGCGAGTGTCCACATCGGACCCTTCGGCCACGTCCTCACATGGTATGGGCAGCGGCGGGTGCGCGGCGAGGTAGGCCCTGGCCCCGGCGTCGCCGGTGGCCGAGGCGGCGGCCCCGGCCCAGTGCGCGCGGCCGAACAGGACCGGGTGGCCGCGGCGGCCGTGGAAGGTGGCGGCGGCCAGCGCGGCCGGCGAGGCGTGCGCGAGCACCCGGCGGACGGCCTCGGCGGTGATGCCGGGCAGGTCGACCGGGAGCACCACCACGGCGTCGACGTCGGTGGGCAGGGCGGCGAACCCGGCGCGCAGCGAGGAGCCCATGCCGGTGGGCCAGTCGGGGTTGTGGACCGGGGTGACGCCGGTGAGGCGGGCCCGGGCCAGCACCTCCTCCGCGGCCGCGCCGAGCACGGCGAGCACCGGGTGGCAGCCCGCTGCGGCGAGCACAGTGGTGGCGCGGTCGACGAACAGCGTGCCGTCGAGCTCGGCGAGGGCCTTGGGCCCGCCGTAGCGGCGGCCCGCGCCCGCGGCGAGCACGAGCCCGGCGACCCTGGGCGGCGGAGCGGCCATGGCCGGACCCTACCGCCGGGCCGTCAGGCGGTGCGCTCGGCGAGGTAGAGCATGAAGGCCAGCCAGGCCAGCAGGACGGTGGCGCCGACCAGCAGCGCGCCCAGGGAGACCGAGCGGGCCGAGACGGCGCGGTCGGGGGCCTCGGGCAGGTAGAGCACCTGGACCGACTCGCCGACGCTGTGGTCGCCGCGGATCTCGGTGACGTGTTCGACGCCGCGCCCGTCCTGGTAGGCGACCGTGGCGTAGTGCTCGACCCTGGTCACCCATTCGGGGCCGACGCCGGGGTTGCGGTCCTCGTACAGCTGGGTGCGGCTGCTCAGCACGGTGGCGCTGGCGTTCACGCCCTGGGTGCGCCAGTGCAGCGTGCGCAGCAGCAGGACCGCCAGCACCACGCTGACCAGGAGGATCAGGGCGCCGGGTAGCCACTCCCAGTGCAAGTCGCCCGGTGTCATGCGCGGAAGCATCGTCGGGGTCGGAGGGCCGGTCAACGGCGTGTGATGACTCCGTGACGGGTTGCTTGCCGGGCTGGAATATTTGTCAGGACGGCGTGCTGAAGGTGTCCGCGCCGAGTTCGCGCAGCTCAGCGGGCAGTTCGGTGGCCGGGCGGGCCGCGGTCAGTGATCGGCAATCGTTCTCCGGCAGGCCGTGCGCGGCGAGCAGGGCCTCGGCCGCGGCGGGGGTGAGCGCGTTGAACCAGCGCAGCGCCAGCTCGCGGCGGCCGGTGGTGGTCAGTGGACCCCAGATCCGGAGTCTGCCCACGCCGCCGTCGGGGTGGATGTCCAGGCGGACCTCGGTGACCGGGCGGGGCTCGGCGAGGCGGAAGCGGTGGCCGGTGTCGGGCAGCAGCGGGGTCTCCGGCAGCAGTGGGGTCCACTCGCCGCCGGGGACGCGGCCCCAGACCGCGGCGCTGCCGGGACTGTTGCCCTTGTAGTGCAGGGTGCTCAGGTCGATCACCCTGGGCAGCGCCTCGGCGGTCAGCCGGACCACCGCCCAGTCGTGGCCGGGGCCGCGGCGGCGGGCGGTCTCCCAGCCGTCGCTCATGAACCGGGACTCGCCGGGTTGCAGCATGTTGTCCGGCGGGGAGAAGAAGCCGTCGCTGGCCTCGACCGTGCGGCCGCCGTTGACCAGCGCGGCCAGGTCCAGCGGCACGCCGATCAGCTCCCGCGGGTCGGGCAGCGGCTCGCCGTGCACGCGCAGCCTGGCCACGCCGCCGTCGGGGTGGATGGTCAGCCGGACGTGCGTGATGCGCAGCGGGGTGGCCACCGCGAAGGTGTTCTGGGTGTGGCCCCGCAGCGGGCTGCGCGGCACCAGTTCGACCCACTCGGCCGCGGCCAGCTCGGCGGGGCCGGGGTAGCCGTCCAGGGCCGCGCCGTGCACGGTGGCCTGTTCCGGGAAGTTGCCCTTGAAGAAGCTGGTGTCCACGGTGACCGAGCGCGGGATGCCGGGCACGCCGAGGCGGATGACCACCCAGTCCGCGCCGGGCACGCCGCGCCGCCGCCTGGTCTCCCAGCCGTCGTACTCCTGGCCCTTGGGGGTGAAGGTGTGCGGCCGGAACACCGGTGGCTCCGGCTTGATCAGGTTCTCCTTCTCGGCGAAGAACTCGTCGTTGGCGGTCAGCACCGAGCCGCCCAGGTTGCGGGCGGCCAGGTCGGGCAGGGCGGTGTCCATGTCAGCCTCCGTCGCGCCGCAGCAGCTCGCCGTGGGGTCGCGCGCCGATCTCCTTGCCGCGCAACCAGGTCCGGCGCACCACGCCGGTCAGCTCCCGTCCGGCGTACGGGGTGATCGGGTGCCGGTGGCGCAGTTCCCCTGGTGTCACGGTGAACCGCTCGTCGGCGGCGAAGGCGACCAGATCGGCGTCGCAGCCCACCGCGATGCGGCCCTTGTGGGACAGGCCGGCCAGGTCGGCGGGGCGTTCGGCCAGCCAGCGCACCACCTCGGCCAGCGGGCGGCCGCGGGCGCGGGCTGCGGTCCACAGCACCGGCAGGCCGAGCTGGAGCGAGGACACCCCGCCCCAGGCCTGGCCGAAGTCGCCGCCGCCCCGGCTCTTCAGGTCAGGAGTGCAGGGGGAGTGGTCGGAGACGACGCAGTCGATCACGCCGTCGGCCAGGCCGGCCCACAGCTGGTCCTGGTTGGCCGCGTCCCGGATCGGCGGGCAGCACTTGAACTCGGTGGCGCCGTCGGGCACCGACTCGGCGGTCAGGGTCAGGTAGTGCGGGCAGGTCTCCGCGCTCAGCCGGACCCCTGCCGCCTTGGCTTCGGCCACAATGGACAGTGCCTCGGCCGAGGACAGGTGCAGCACGTGCGCCCTGGCGCCGATGCCGGCGGTGATGGCGGCCAGCCGGGCGATGGCGGTGTTCTCCGCGCTGGTCGGCCGGGAGGCCAGGAAACCCTGGTATCTCTTGCCTTCGGCCGCGGGTGCGGTGGCCAGCTCCTCGCTGTCCTCGGCGTGCACCACCAGCAGTGCGTCCAGCTCGACCAGCCGGTGCAGGGCCTGGTCGATCTCCGGCCAGGACAGCGGTGGGAACTCGGGCACGCCGGAGTCGACGGTGAAGCACTTGAAGCCGAACACGCCCTCGGCGTGCAGTGCGGGCAGCTCGTGCAGCTTGCCCGGGATCGCGCCGCCCCAGAAGCCGACGTCGACGAAGCATCGGCCTTGCGCCGCTTGGCGTTTGACGTTGAGCGCGGCCACGTCCACGGTGGGCGGCAGCGAGTTCAGCGGCATGTCGATGATGGTGGTGACGCCACCGGCCGCGGCGGCGGCGGTCGCGGTGGCGAAACCCTCCCACTCGGTCCGGCCGGGCTCGTTGACGTGCACGTGCGTGTCCACCAGGCCGGGTAACAGGGCCAGCTCGCCGAGGTCGGTGTCGGTGTGCGCGGGCAGGTCGGCCTCGTGCGGTGCGACCGCCGCGATCCGTCCATTGTGGACCGCGATCGCGGCCGGTCGCTCGCCGTCGGGTAAGCAGGTTCGCCGCGAGCGCAGCACTAGGTCGTACACGGGTCTCCTAGGTGCCGGTGAGGTGTTCGGGGCGGACCGGGACGCGGTCCAGGGGCAGGCCGCTGGCGGCGCGGATGGCGGCGGCGATGGCCGGGGTGACCGAGATGGTCGGTGGCTCGCCGACGCCGCGCAGGCCGTAGGGGGCGTGCGGGTCGGCCAGTTCGAGCACGTCGATCACCATCGGCGGCATGTCCAGGATGGTCGGGATGAGGTAGTCGGTGAAGGAGGGGTTGCGGATCAGGCCGTCCCTGGTCTGGATCTCCTCCATCACCGCCAGGCCGAGGCCCTGCGCGGAGCCGCCCTGGATCTGGCCGAGCACCGCATCCGGGTTGAGCGCCTTGCCCACGTCCTGGGCGCAGGCCAGCTCGACCACCTTGACCAGGCCGAGCTCCACGTCCACGTCGACCACGGCGCGGTGCGCGGCGAAGGCGTACTGCACGTGCGCGTTGCCCTGACCGCTCAACGGGTCCAGGGTCTCGGTGGGCCGGTGCCGCCACTCCACGGTCTCCTCGATCACCGCCTGCCCGAGCACCTCGGCGATCTCTCCGGGCGTCAGCGGCCACCGGTTTCCGCTCAGTGCCAGGAGTTTCGCCCGGACCGCCTCGCAGGCGGCCTTGGTCGCGCCGCCGGTGACGTAGCTCTGCCGGGAGGCCGAGGTGGAGCCCGCGCTGCCGATGGAGGTGTCCGCAGGTGCGATGGTGACCTGCTGGACGCCCAGCTCGGTGCGGGCGATCTGGCCGAGCAGGGTGACCAGGCCCTGGCCGACCTCGGCGGCCGCGGTGTGCACCAGTGCGACCGGTTCGCCGCCGAGCACGGAGAGCCGGACCCTGGCGGTGGAGTAGTCGTCGAAGCCCTCGGAGAAGCAGACGTTCTTGACCCCCACCCCGTAGCCGACCCCGCGCCGCACGCCCTCGCCGTGCGTGGTGTTGGCCGCGCCGCCGGGCAGGTCCAGGATGTCCCGCACACTGTCCACTGTGGGCAGTGGTTTCTCCTTGACCAGGCGGAGCAGTTCGGCGACCGGGGCGGCGGAGTCGATGACCTGGCCGGTGGGCATCACGCTGCCCTCGGCGACCGCGTTGCGGATGCGCAGCTCCACCGGGTCCAGCTCCAGCGCGGCGGCCAGCTTGTCCATCTGGGATTCGTAGCCGAAGCAGGCCTGCACCGCGCCGAAGCCGCGCATCGCGCCGCAGGGCGGGTTGTTGGTGTAGACGCCGTAGCCGTCCAGCACCACGTTGGGCACCTCGTACGGGCCGACGCCCAGGGTGGTCGCGTTGGCCACCACGGCGGCGGTGGTGGAGGCGTAGGCGCCGCCGTCGAGGTAGAGCCTGGCCTTGACGTAGACCAGCTTGCCGTCCCTGGTCGCGCCGTGCTCGTAGTGCATCCGGGCCGGGTGCCGGTGCACGTGGCCGAAGAAACTCTCCTCGCGGTTGTAGACCATCTTCACCGGACGGCCGGTGTGCAGCGCGAGCAGGCAGGCGTGCACCTGCATGGACAGGTCCTCGCGAGCGCCGAACGCGCCGCCCACCCCGGCTAGGGTGATGCGCACCCGATCCGTTGGCAGGCCAAGGGCTTGCGCCACCTGGCCCTGGTCCACGTGCAGCCACTGGGTGGCCACGTACAGCTCGACCCCGCCGTCCTCGGCGGGCACCGCGAGCCCGGACTCCGGGCCGAGGAATGCCTGGTCCTGCATGCCCACCTGGTAGACGCCGGAGACCACGACCTCGGCTTCGGCCTCGGGGTCGCCGCGCCGGATCGGCACGTGCCGGACCAGGTTCCCGTTCTCGTGCAACGGGTTCCGCTGGGGTTCGTGCGCGGCCAGCTCGGCGTCGACCACCGGTTCCAGGACCTCGTAGCCGACCGCGATCCGGTCCATCGCCCGGCGCGCGGTCTCCGGGTGGTCGGCGGCCACGATCGCGATCGCCTCGCCCTGGTAGCGCACCCGGTCCACCGCGAGCACCGGCTGATCCACGTGCTCCAGGCCAAAAGCGTTGCGGCCCGGGACATCCGCGTGGGTTAGCACCGCGTGCACGCCGGGCACCGCGAGTGCCGCGGCGATGTCCACGCTGGTGATCCGGGCGTGCGCGTGCGGGCTGCGCAGGGTGGCGCCCCACAGCATGTCGGCGGCCCACAGATCGGAGGAGTAGGCGAACTCGCCCTTGACCTTCAGGTTCCCGTCCGGCCGCAGCGGCGACTGGCCGATGCCGCCGGTGACGGAGACCTCGCTCCTGGTCATCCGGCCACCTCCAGGTGCGCGCGCAGCTGACGGCTGGCCGAGCGCAGGTCGCCGGCCAGCTCGTCCTCGCCGGCGGTGCGCAGCTCGCTGTCGACCACCACGCTGCGGCCGCCGACCAGCAGCCGGGCCAGCGGTGGCACCGAGGCGAACACCAGCGCGGCAACGGGATCGGCGATCCCGGCGTGACCGAGCCCGTCGATCCGCCACACCGCCAGGTCGGCCAGCTTGCCCACCTCGATGGAGCCGATCTCGTGCGCCCGGCCCAGGCAGCGCGCCCCGCCCATGGTGCCCAGCCACAGCGACTGCCGCGCGGTCAGCGCGGCCGGGCCGCCGCGCAGCCGGGCCAGGTACAGCGCCTGGCGCAGCTCGTCGCCGAGCCCGCCGCCCTCGTTGGAGGCCGCGCCGTCCGCGCCCAGCCCCACCGGTGCGCCCGCGCCGAGCAGGTCGGTGACCCGGCAGGTGCCCGCGCCGACCCTGGCGTTGGAGCTGGGGCAGTGCGCCACCCCGGTGCCGGACGCGCCGAGCCGGGTGATCTCGGAGTCGGAGAAGTGGATGCCGTGCGCGAACCACACGTCCTCGCCGAGCCAGCCGAGCGAGTCGGCGTACTCCAGCGGCGTGCAGCCCAGCTCGGCCAGGCACTTCTGCTCTTCCTCCACCGTCTCGGCCAGGTGGGTGTGCAGCCGGACGCCCTTGTGCCGGGCCAGTTCCGCGGCCTCGCGCATCAGCCGCTCGCTCACCGAGAACGGCGAGCAGGGGCCGACCGCGATCCGGATCTGGGCGTCGAAGGAGGTGTCGTGGTAGGTGTCGATGGCGGCCTCGGTGGCGGCCAGCGCGGCGTCGGTGTCCTCCACCACGTCATCCGGCGGCAGCCCGCCCTGGGACTCGCCGCGGTCCATCGAGCCGCGCACCGCGTGCAGCCGCACCCCGATCCGCCTGGCCGCGGAGATCACCGCGTCCAGCTGGTCGCCACCGGTGCGCGGGTACACGTAGTGGTGGTCGGCCGCGGTGGTGCAGCCGGTGCGGGCCAGCCAGGCCAGGCCGGCGCTGGCCGCGGCGTGCGTGACCGAGGCGTCCAGCCTGGCCCAGATCGGGTACAGCTCGACCAGCCAGCCGAACAGGTTCTCCTGCTGCGCCAGGCCGCGGGTGGCCCACTGGTACAGGTGGTGGTGGGTGTTGACCAGGCCGGGGGTGACCAGGCAGCCGTGCGCGTCGATGTACTCGGAGGTGTGCTCGGCCAGCGGGGCCGGGCCCGCGCCGACCGCGGTGATCACGCCGTGCTCCACCACCACGTGCCCGTTGGCGTACTCGGTGCCGTTTCCGTCCACAGTGGACACAGCGGCGTTGTCGATCACGATACGGCTCATCGGGCTTCCTCCCGCCGGGCCGCGGCCAGCCGCACCGCGTCCAGGATCTTCTCGTAACCGGTGCAGCGGCACAGGTTCCCGGCCAGTGCCTCGCGGATCTCCGGGTCGGTCGGCTTGGCGTTGCGGCGCACCAGGTCGTGCGTGGCCACGATCAGGCCGGGGGTGCAGAAACCGCACTGCACGGCCCCCGCCTCCACGAATGCCTGCTGCACCGGGTCCAGGTCCTCCTCGGTGGCCAGGCCCTCCACGGTGCGCACCGCGCGGCCCTCGGCCTGCCCGGCGGCGACCAGGCAGGCGCACACCGGAGTGTCGTCCAGGTACACCGTGCAGGACCCGCATTCGCCCTGCTCGCAAGCGTTCTTCGAGCCCGGCAGGCCGAGTCGCTCGCGCAGCACGTAGAGCAGGCTCTCGCCGGGCCAGACGTCGTCGGCCTGCCTAGGCTCGCCGTTGACGGTGAGGTTCACGCGCATCGCGACCACCTTCCGGAGCGGTAGTCCTGCCAGGTCCAGGCGAGGGTGCGGCGGGCCAGCACGGCCAGCGCGTGCCGCCGGTAGGCCGCGCTGCCGCGCACGTCGTCGATGGGCGCGGCCGCGGCCGCCACCAGCTCGCCGAACCGGATCACCAGGCCTTCTGGCAAGGGTTTCGGCTGCTGCCAGTCCAGCTCACCGGCCAGCAGCGCCTCGGCCGCCGGTGCGCGGCGCGGGGTGGGCGCGGCCGAGCCGATGCCGGTGCCCACGGTGCCGCGGGCCGGGTGCAGGGCCAGCGCGAAGGAGCACACCGCGATCACCATCGCGTTGCGGGTGCCCACCTTCGAGAACTGTTGCGGCCCATCGGCCACCGGTTGCCGCACCGCGCGGATCAGCTCGTCCTCAGCCAAAGCGGCGCGCTTGACGCCGAGGAAGAACTCGCTGACCGGGATGGTCCGGGCGCCGCGCACCGAGGCCACCTCGACCACCGCGTCCGCGGCCAGCAGCGGCGGGTGCGCGTCCCCGGCGGGGGAGGCCGAGCCGAGGTTGCCGCCGACGGTGCCCCGGTTGCGGATCTGCGGCGAGCCCACCGTGCGCGCGGCCATCGCCAGTCCGGGCAGCCGGTCCGCCAGCTCGGTGATGATCCGCTGGTACGGCACGGCCGCGCCCAGCCACACCACACCGTCCACTTCGGACCACTCGGTCAGCTCGGTGATCCGGCCCAGGTCCAGGATCGCCGGTGGCCGTCGCTTGTCGAAGTTCAGCTCGACCATCAGGTCGGTGCCACCGGCGATCGGCACCGCCTCCGGGTTCTCCGCCTTCAGCGATAGGGCTTCCGGCCAGCTAGCCGGTCGGAGGAACTCCATCCACCGCCTCCTCCCGCGCCGGTTCCCGCCGGGCGCCGTGGTTGAACAACAGGTTGAGCAGGACCGCCGCCAGGCACCCGGCGCTGATGCCGGACTGCATGACGGCCTTGAACCACACCGGGAACGCCTCGTAGATCCCGGGCACGCCGACCGGGATCAGCCCGATGCCCAACGACACCGCGACCACGGTGAGGTTGTGGTTGCCGGCGAAGGAGACCCGGGACAGCGTGCGCACCCCACCGGCGGCCACCGTGCCGAACATGGCGATGCCCGCTCCGCCCAGCACCGGCAGTGGGATCGCGGCCACCACCGCGCCCAGCGCGGGCACCAGGCCGAGCAGCACCAGGATGCCGCCCGCGGTGGCCACCACCCACCTGCTGCGCACCCCGGTGAGCGCGACCAGGCCGATGTTCTGGCCGAAAGCGGTGTAGGGGAAGGTGTTCAGCACACCGCCGAGCACGGTGGACGCGCCGTCGGCACGCAGCCCGTCGGCCAGCGTGCGCCGGTCCACCGGCTTGTCCACCAGCTCGCCGGTGGCCACGATGCTGCCGCTGGTCTCGATCATGGTCACCGCCATCACGATCAGCATCGCGGTGATCGCGGACAGCTCGAAGGCAGGCAACCCGAAGTGGAACGGGGTGCTGATGCCCAGCAACGGAGCCTCGCCGACGGCGGTGAAGTTCGTCCGCCCCAACGGGATCGCCACCAGGGTGCCGATCACGATGCCCAGCAGCACCGCGATCCGGGACCACAGACCGGGCAGGAACCGCTGTGCGGCCAGGATGACCAGCAGCACGCCCAGGGCCAGCGCCAGGTTGCCCGGCGCGGCGAAGTCCGGCGCGCCGACCCCGCCGGCGGCCCAGTTGACCGCCACCGGCAGCAGGGACAGCCCGATCACCAGGATCACCGTGCCGGTCACCACCGGCGGGAAGAACTTCAGCAGGCGGCTGAACCAGGGCGCGGCCAGCGTCATGGCCAGCCCGGCCACGATCACCGCGCCGTAGATCGCGGGCAGCCCGCCGCCCTGGGTGCCGATCAGCACCATCGGGCTGACCGCGGCGAAGGTGCAGCCCTGCATCAGCGGCAGCCGCACGCCGAAGCGCCACACCCCGACGCACTGGATCAGGGTGGCGATGCCGCAGACCAGCAGGTCGGCGTTGATCAGGTACGCGATGTCGGCGGCGGGCAGCTTCATCGCCCCGCCCACGATCAGCGGCACGGCGACCGCGCCCGCGTACATGGCCAGCACGTGTTGCAGCCCGAAGGCGAGCAGCCGCCCGGCGGGCAGGACCTCATCGACCGGGTGCGCTGGGCTCCCGGCGTCGCGTGTGGTGCGGAATGGCATGGCTCACCATGCCCCACCCGGCGGAGGCGCGTCCTCGCGCAGCGCCGAACCCTCGATCAGCCCGTACGGCCGGTCCGCGGCGAAGAACACCTCACCGGGGTTGTCCAGCCCGAAGGGCGACAGATCGACCAGGAAGTGGTGCTTGTTCGGCAGGGCCAGCCGGACCTCCACCACGTCCGGCTGGCCGGTGAGCACCCTGGAGCCCATCGCGTGCAGGGTCTGCTGCAGGGAGAAGCTGTGCGTGTCGGCGAACGCGGCCAGCAGCGCGGCCTTGGCCTGCCGGTGCGACTGCGCCCAGTCCCGCTCCCCGGCGTCCCGGTGCCGCCAGCGGGCGTCCACCGCGGTGGCCAGGATGCGGTCGGTGGCCTCGGGCAGGGTGGTGTACTCGTCCTTGACGTAGCCCCAGAACTCCGAGCCGGTGGAGTTGAGCACGGTCAGCTCGGTGACCCCGGAGACCACCCAGGCGGTGTCCCCGTCGTAGGTGACCGTGGTGGTCCGGGTGCCGTCGCCGGTGCGGTGGAAGGAGTGCGAGGCGGGCTGGCCGTCCACCAGCGTCCGGGTCCAGCCGTACTGCTCGATGGCCACCCTGGCGCGGTGGATCGCGGGCTGGGAGTCGACGAAGTGCCGGGCCAGCCGCAGCGCGAAGTCCTCGATCTGGCCGACGCCGTCCCTGGCGAAGGCGTAGACGGTGTTCTTCTGGCTGTCGGTGGGCAGCACCTTGGCGTTGTCACCGCTGAGATGGGTCTCGGCCAGATCCCCCGACAGGGCGATGCTGACATTCAGATCCGTGATGTGGTGCCCGGCCGCGCCCCGGTCGATCCGCACCAGCCGGACCTCGGCCTTGCCGTACTGGTTGTCGCCCAACACGATGCCCACGGTCAGCTCCCCCGGTAGGTCGAGTACGCGAACGGGCTCAGCAGCAGCGGCACGTGGTGGTGCTCGGCCGGGTCGGCGACCAGGAAGCTGATCACCACCTCCGGGTAGAACACCGGCCTGCCGGTGGCGGCCAGGTATGGCCCGGTGTGGAAGAACAGCCGGTGCGCGCCCTCGGCGATGGGCAGGTCCCGCAGCCTGCCGTCGGCGTCGGTGACCCCCTCGGCGACCTGCTGCCACACCGCGTTGTCCAGGTGTTCCAGGTGCACCCGCACCCCGGCCGCCGGGCGGCCCAGCGCCGCGTCCAGCACGTGCGTGGAGATCGCCATCAGCCCACCATCTTGGTCAGTCGCAGTCGGACGATCCCGGCCAGCTCGGCCTTGACCACCTCACGTTCGGCGAAGGGCTCGTTGCCCAGCCGGTGCCGCAGCGCGGAGAGGATCTCGCCAGCGGTCTTGCCGGTCGCGCAGATCAGGAACACGTGCCCGAACCTGGCCTCGTAGCGCTGGTTGCCCTCCACCAGCTGCCGCTGCACGTCGGCGTCCACGGTCTTGGCCGCGGCTTGCTCGCCCCGCGACCAGCGGGCCTCCTGACCGCCGCCGGTGGCGCGCTGCCCGATCCGCGGGTGCGCGTCCAGGGCCTGCCGCAGCTGGGTCCAGTCCAGCGCCTTGAGCGCGTCCGCCCCGGCGGTCTGCAGGGCGCGCAGGTCGCGGTAGGGGCGTCCGGCCAGCACCCGGCGGATCCACGCCGGGCTCGCGCAGCACGCGCGCAACAGCTCGACCGCCCTGGACTCGGGCAGCGCGTTGAACTCCTCCAGCAACTCCCGGACCCCCGTTACACGGTGCTCACCAGGTGGTGTCGGCCAGTACATCCAGGTTGGGCACGCTGCGACTAGGTATGAGAAGCATGAAAACGCCGTCTTGTGCGGGCCGCTCTTTTGTGGCTTCCTCCAATGCGGTGAGCTGAGGTGGAGGCGACGCGGATGCGGTTGCGCACACTGCTGGCGGTCTCGGAGCTGAAGCTGGTCCTGCTGACCGGCGCGCAGCACCTGGACCGGCCGGTGCGCTGGGTGTACACCACCGACCAGCGCGACCCCAGCCGCTACCTCTCCGGCGGCGAGCTGGTGCTCACCGGCATGGTGTGGCGGCGCGGGCCGGAGGACGCGGAGGCCTTCGTCTCCGCGATCGCCGCCGCCGGGGTGGCCGGACTGGCCGCCGGGGACGCCGAGTTCGGCTCCGTGCCCCCTGACCTGGTCGAAGCCTGCGCCCGGCACGGGGTGCCGCTGTTCGAGGTGCCCATCGACGTCTCCTTCGCCACCATCACCGAGCGGATCGTGCTGGCGCTGGCCGCGGACCGGCCGGACCACGCCGCGGTGGCGCTGGACCGGCACCGCCGCCTGGTCGAGGCGGTGGCCGAGGGCGCGGGCCTGGCCACCCTGCTGGAGCTGGGCTCCACCGGGATCGGCGCGCACTGCTGGGTGCTCTCGCCCACCGGCCGGGTGGTCGCGGGCAGCACCCGCCCGCCCTCGCCGGGCAAGCGGGAGCTGCTGGTCCGGCAGTTCCTGCAGGCCGACCGGCTGCCGCGCACGGTGCGGCACCGGGACAGCCCGCCGTGCACCCTGCTGCCGGTGCCGGGGCGTGGCGGGCAGCGGATGGCCAGCTGGTTCCTGGTGGTCGACGGCGACCAGGAGCAGTGGGACCAGGGCCAGCGGGAGGTGGCCGGGGAGCTGGCCACCCTGGTCTCGCTGGACCGCTCCAGGCTGGAGGAGCGGCGGCGGGTGGAGAACCGCTCGTTCGCGCCGCTGCTGCACGCGCTGACCACCGGCCGGGCCGGGGCGGGGGAGATCGAGTCCCGGCTGGCCGCGGCCGGGCTGGCGCCGGGGGACGCGGTGTGCGCGCTGTCGGCGGCCACCGTCGGCGGCGGGCCGGGACTGGCCGCGCTGGTGCTCGGCGAGCTGGCCGCCGAACGCGCCAGCCGGGTGTTGCTGGGCACCCTCGGCGAGGAGGCCTGCGCGGTGCTCTCCGGCGACCCGGAGTCGCTGACCGGCGCCCTGCGCGAGCTGCGCGCCGCGGTGGAGGTGGTCGAACCGGGGCTCGGCTCGGCCCGGCTGGTGATCGGGATCAGCGGGGTGACCAGCGCCTCCGGCCTGGCCGGCGCGGTGGAGGAGGCACGGCACGCGCGCACCCTGGCCGAGCACCGGGACGCCAGGACCGCGGTGGTGGCCGCCGAGGAGATCGCCTCGCACCTGCTGCTGCTGGCCACCGTGCCCGAGGAGCTGCGCCGCTCCTTCGCGCACCGGCTGCTCGGCCCGCTGCGCGGTTACGACCGGGAGCACGGCTCCGACCTGGTGGCCACCCTGCGGGTCTTCCTGGACTGCGCGTGCTCGCCGACCAAGACCGCGGCCAGGCTGCACGTGCACGTCAACACGCTGCGCTACCGGATCGCCAGGATCGAGGAGCTGACCGGCCGCGACCTGAGCTGCTTCCCCGATCGGGTGGACCTGTACCTCGGGCTGAACCTGGACCCCGGCTGACCGGGCCAGTCAAGATCATTCGTCGGGGAGGTGTGGCACTGTCGGGGGTATGACTCCGGAGCCGGTGGTCCGTCCGCGCGGGGACGCCTTCGACGCCGCGGTGGAAACCCTGGCCGTGGCCTACCTCGACGATCCGCTGGTGAGCTGGCTGTTCCCGGAACCGACCAGCAGGCTGCGCTTCCAGCGCGGCTTCATCCGGTTCCTGCTGGCCGCCGGTGAGGCCGAGCTGGAGACCACGGCGGCGGGGGCCGCGGTCGCGCTGTGGCTGACCGTGGAGGCCAACGGCGAGTTCACCGGCCTCACCGCCGACGAGCTGACCGCCCTGCACGCCTCCTTCGGCCCGGCCGCGCACCGCCTGGCCGAGCTCGGCGGCGAGTTCACCCGGCGGCACCCGCACGGCGAGCGGCACCTGTACCTGCCGCTGATCGGCGTGCTGCCGGAGGCCCGCGGCCAGGGCCACGGCAGCCTGCTGCTGCGCCACCGCCTGGCCGGGAGCAGCCTGCCCGCCTACCTGGAGGCCAGCACCGGACGCGGCGTCGCGCTCTACGCCCGCCACGGCTTCGTGCCCCTCGGCGACCCGATCCACCTCCCCGGCGGCCCCGACTGCCACCCCATGTGGCGCCCAGCCCCCTGACCCCACCCCGAGTGTTGGCCGTTCTCGTACGCCGTGTTGGCCGTTGCGGTACGAGATCCGTGGTCGGCACCGGAACCAGGCGTACGACAACGGCCAACACCGTGTACGACAACGGCCAACACTCGGGGTGGGGTTGCCGCGGGCAGGTGATTGCAGCTAGTGACCGCTTGGACACGGTGTTACGTTGTGTGCAACGTTGGAAACGGGCTGGGGAGGACGACGTTGAGACGCACTTTCATGCGGTTGTGGCTGGTCGTGCTGGGCACGCTCGCGCTGACCGGGGCGCTGCTGCCCGGCACCGCGCTGGCGGTGGACCTGCCGGGCGGCAAGCGGATCTACGCGGTCACCATCGGCCAGGTGGCGCCCGCTGGCACGACGCCGACCGGGAACGAGTTCTCCCGGCTGGCCATGTACTACTTCAACGGCGACGGCACCGTGCGGGAGGGGTTCTGGTTCTGGAGCTGGAACCAGGGCTACCCGGGGGTGCCGATCCGCACCACCTCGGCCGGCTGTGACAACTGCAAGATCCACACCGCCGGTGGCTTCCAGACCGGGGCCGAGGTCAAGTCGCTCCACGGCAAGTACACCACCAGCGGCAACCAGGTCACCGTCACCTGGGACGGCGGGGTGACCGAGAACTGGACCGTGGCCACGCCGGAGCCGGGGATCAGCGCGATCTCGCTGACCGGGTCCAGCTACGGCGCGAACGTGGGCCAGGGCTACGGCAGCAACGCCAGCAACGACCTGGCCATCCCGATGAACGAGGTGCCCAAGAAGGCCTACCGGGGCCGCTACGCGCACAACTTCTACGTCCAGCCCTCGGGTTCCACCCCGGGCAGGCTGTCCTCCGGCACCGGCGCGTCCAAGATCGACCTGGCGCTGGAGGGCTGGAAGCAGTGCAACGGCGACTGCCTGAGCGGTCTGTTCGACGCCGGTCCCAACGCCTGCACCGCCTGCCCGGACGGCAAGCCGGGCAAGATCCGGTACTACATGGCCTCCGAGGGCGGGCGGAAGAACTTCTACGAGCACTTCTGCACCTGCCTGGTGCAGGGCGGCAGCACGCCCTGCTACACCGGCGGCTCGCACCGCAAGCCGCAGCTGCAGGTGATCGACGACGCGGGCAAGTTCCGCGGCTGGGTGGGCATCGAGGCCCAGCACCGGGAGCCGCGGCGCGGCACGCTCGGCGTGCACTGGCACGTCGACCTCTGAGCCAGGCCCCACTCCAGGGGACGGCGGTGGTGGGGCCGCCCCCTGGAGTGAGCTCAGTACATCGCGCGGCGGCTGATCTTCTCGGTGAACCAGGCGAACCGGCTGCCCAGCAGGGCCTGGAGCACGTTGAGCGCGTGTGCGTCCGGGCCGATCAGGATGCGCGCCTGGCCGCGCTGGATGCCGCGGATGATGGTCCGGGCGGCGGCCGGCGCGCTGGTGCCCGCGATGCGGTCGAAGGCCGAGCTCAGCGACTTGCCGTACTCCGGCGTGCTGTGCCGGGCGTTGTTCACGATGTTGGTCTTGATCCCGCCGGGGTGCACGCAGCTCACGCCCACCGGGTGCCCGTCGATGCGCAGCTCCTGGCGCAGTGACTCGGTGAAGCCGCGCACCGCGTACTTGGCCGCGTGGTAGGCGGTCTGGCGGGGCACGGTCATCAGGCCGAACAGGCTGGAGATGTTGACCAGGTAGCCGTCCCCGGAGGCGATCAGGTGCGGCAGGAACGCCTTGGTGCCGTTGAGCACGCCGCCGAAGTCGATGTTCATCACCCAGTCGAAGTCGGTGATGTCGGTCTCGGTGAAGCTGGACGTGGCGGTCACCCCGGCGTTGTTGACCACCAGCTCGGCCCGGCCGAAGTCGCCGACCACCTCGTCGGCGTGCGCCAGCACCGCGGCCCGGTCGGCCACGTCCAGGTGGTAGCCCTTGGCCCGCGCGCCGATCCGCTCGGCCTGGCGCACCGTCTCGGCCAGCCCGTAGTCATCCACATCGGACAGTGCCAGCTGCGCGCCCCGGCGCGCCAGGTCCAGGGCCAGCGCCCGGCCGATGCCGGAACCGGCTCCGGTGATCACAGCGACCCTGCCGCGGAACTCCCGCATGTCAGTGCACCGCCTCATCGGTCTTGGTCACCGCGGCGACCTCCTCGGTTGCACGCAGCCGGATCGAGTAGGCCTGCGCGTCGAACTTGCGGGTGAGCTGCCGGTAGCTCCAGGTAAAGGTAGGCCAGAGGGTGGTGTTGCGCCCCTTGGCATCCAGGTACCAGCTCTCACAGCCGCCGGTCAGCCAGACCGTGCCCCGCATCTGCTTCTGCACCTGCTCGTTGAAGGCGTGCACCCGGTCCACCCTCGGGTCCAGCTCGACGACCTCCTTGCGCCCCAGCACCTTCAGCGCGTCCATCACGTAGTTCACCTGCGACTCGATCATGAACACGATCGAGTTGTGGCCGAGGCCGGTGTTCGGGCCGACCAGCATGAACAGGTTGGGGAACCCGGCGATGGTGGTGCCCTTGTACGCCTCCATGCCGTCCTGCCAGGCCTCGCCGAGGCGGACCCCGCCGCGGCCGTAGACCTTCTCCAGCGAGGGCGGGTCGGTGGCGTGGAAGCCGGTGCCGAAGATGATGGTGTCCACCGGGTGCTCGGTGCCGTCCGCGGTGACCACGGAGTTGGCCCGCACCTCGGTGATCCGGTCGGTGACCACGTCCACATTGGACTGCGCGACGGCGGGGTAGTAGTCGTTGGAGATGAGGATCCGCTTGCAGCCCATGGCGAAGGTGGGTAAGAGCTTCTTGCGCAGCTCCTTGTCCTTCACCGCGCGGAACAGGTTCTTCCTGGCCCAGCGCTCGCCGAGGCGCAGCATCTTGGGCTGCCGGGTGAAGCCGATGACGTAGGTCTCGCGGCCCCAGTAGATGGCCGCGCGCACCAGCCGCTGCAACGGCGGGAACCACCGGAACAGGGTGCGCTCGACACTGGTGATCGGCCGGTCCCGGCGCGGCATCACCCAGGGCGCGGTGCGCTGGAACAGCCGCAGCCGCTCCACCTTCGGCTGGATCTGTGGCACGAACTGGATGGCCGAGGCGCCGGTGCCGATCACCGCGACCTTCTTGCCGGTCAGGTCGTAGTCGTGGTCCCAGCGCGCGGAGTGGAAGGCGTGGCCCTGGAAGGTGTCCAGGCCCTTGATGTCGGGCAGCTGCGGCTCGCACAGCGGGCCCATGCCGGAGACCAGCACCTTGGCCGCGAAGGTGCCCTGGCTGGTGCGCACGATCCACCGGCCGCGCGCCTCGTCCCAGTCCGCGCGCTCCACGTCGTGGCCGAAGCGGATGTGCGGGTAGACGCCGTGCTCGCGCGCGGTGCGGCGCAGGTAGCGCCAGATCTCCGGCTGCGGGGAGAACGAGCGGGTCCAGTTGGGGTTGGGCGCGAAGGAGAAGGAGTACAGGTGCGAGGGCACGTCGCAGGCCGCGCCGGGGTAGGTGTTGTCCCGCCAGGTGCCGCCGACCTCCTGCGCGCGTTCCAGCAGGACGAAGTCGGTGATGTCGCGCTGTTTCATCCGGATGGCCATGGCGAGGCCGGCGAATCCGGTGCCGATGACGGCTACGTGCACCTCGTGCATGAGCTGGCCTCCTTATTGACTGCTGTTCAATAAGCTAGTGGCGCTGTTGAGCCGAAGTCAATAAGCTGTTCGTTGTGGCCCAGCGCACTCGTCTCAGCCCCGAACTCCGGCGGGCTCAGCTGCTCAAGCTCGGCGTGGAGCTGCTCTCCACCCGCACCCTGGACGAGCTCTCCATCGAGGACCTGGCCGCCGAGGCCGGTATCTCCACCGGCCTGCTCTTCCACTACTTCGGCTCCAAGCGCGAGTTCCACCTGGCGGTGGCCAGGGCCGCGGCCGCCCAGCTGCTGGAGTTCCTGGCCCCGGACAAGGCGCTGGAGCCCGCGCCGCGGATGCGGCAGAGCCTGCGCGGGTTCGTCGACTACGTGAGCCAGAACCGGGACGCCTACACCTCGCTGGTGCGCGGCGCGGCCACCGGCGACGAGGCCATGCGCGCGCTGTTCGAGGAGACCAGGACCGCGATCGCGGACATCGTGCTCGACAACGTGCGCGAGCTGGGCATCGAGTCCACCCCGGCGCTGGTGATGACCGTGCGCGGCTGGGTCGCCTTCGTCGAGGAGGTCACCATCAGCTGGCTGCGCGAGCCGCGGATCGACCGGGACGCCCTGCTGGACCTGCTGGAACGCGGCTTCTTCCAGCTGGCCATGGTGGCCGTCGGCGCGGACGCGGTGTCGCCGTACCTGCCCGATCCGTCCTGATTCGCGCACCGGGACCGCTCATCCGGTCGGATGAGTCGCGGTGCTACCGTCAATGCCGTGCGCAGCCGGTACCTCAGCCCTGGATGGCTGGCCGGGCATGTCCTGGTGCTGTTGTGCGCGCTCGTCTGCGGCTGGCTCGGCTGGTGGCAGCTGGAGCGGGCGCTGTCCTCCACCGGCAGCGGGCTGAACCTGGGCTACGCGTTGCAGTGGCCGCTGTTCGGCGTCTTCGGCATCGTCGCCTGGATCCGGTTCCTGCGCATGGAGGCCACCCGCGACGAGGAGGACGGCGAGGCCGCCGAGACCCCTGAGTCCGCCGAGCCCGTGGTGCCCGCGCAGGCGGCGGAACCGGTGGCGGAGAAGTGGCTGCCGGGGCGGCCCCGGCCCGCGGCCCAGGACGCGGACATCGACCCCGAGCTGGCGGAGTACAACCGCTACCTCAAGCAGAAGGCGGAACAGTGGCAACAAAGGTGAAGCCGGGCACGCTGTCCCGGTTCCGGATCATGGCCTACATCGTCGGCGTCGGCCTGCTGCTGCTGGTCGTGGTGGCCATGCCGCTGAAGTACCTGGCCGACATGCCCGGCCCGGTCGCGGTCATCGGCCCGATCCACGGTTTCCTCTACGCCATCTACCTGGTGCTCGCCTTCGACCTGGCGATCAAGAGCAAGTGGTCCATCGGCGGCACCCTGCTGGTGCTGCTGGCCGGGACGGTGCCGTTCCTGTCCTTCGTGGCCGAGCGCTGGGTGACCCGCAAGGTGCAGGCCGGCGAGCGGATCTAGCCGGCTGAGCCGGAAGCGCGCTGCTTGACCAGCACCTCGATGCCGTCGAGCACCCTGGCCAGCCCGAACTCGAAGTTGTGCGCCGGATCGGCCGCGGCGCCGTGCTCCATGCCCGCGGCCTGGCCGACCCGGCTGGCCACCGGGTAGCGCGCCGGGTCCAGCACCTTGCCCAGCAGCGGCGCGTGCGCCTGCCACCACTGCTCGTCGGTGACCCCGCTGCGCGCGGCGGCCACCGCCGACTCCACCGCGCCGCGCACCGCGCTGTGCGTGAAGTCCAGCACCAGCCACAGCACCGAGTCCATCTCCACGTCGGACAGGCCGATGCCGTCGATCGCGCTGAGCTCGTGGTCGTACTTGGCGGTCACGTTCGGGCCCAGCACCGGACGGCTCATCAGCACGTAGGGCAGCCAGTTGTGCCGCTGGTACAGCTCCTTGTTCTGCCGCGCCACGTGCTCCAGCCGGTCCCGCCAGGTGCCGGGCGGGTGCTCCCTGGTGATCTCGCCGAAGACGGTGTCCAGCATGACGTCGATCAGCTCGCCCTTGCCCGGCACGTAGGTGTAGAGCGACATGGTGCCCACGCCCAGCTCCTCGGCCACCCTGCGCATGGACAGCGCGCCAAGGCCCTCGGCGTCGGCGATCCCGATGGCGGCGCGCACGATCCGGTCCACGTTCAGCTCGGGCTTGCCCTTGCGGCTGGCCCGTTCGCTGGTGCGCCACAACAGGGCGAGGCTGCGGGCCGGGTCCCCGTGGCCGCTGAACTCGATAGTCGACATGGCCGGATCAGCCTAAACGGGTGTGGTTGAGGTGTCTCGGGCCGGGTATTCGGCTGACCGTACCCACCACGAGGAGGACCCCATGACTCGCGACGCCGTTTCGCTCATCAAGGCCGATCACCGGGTGCTGGAGCGGTTGTTCGAGCAGGTCAAGCAGGCCGACCCGAAGCAGAGGGCAAGCCTGGTGCACGAGGTCGAGGCGCGGTTGAACGCGCACAGCAGGGCCGAGGAGGAGCACGTCTACCCCGCCCTGATCGCGGCCGATCCCGACGAGCGCGGCGAGGTGCACCACGGCGCGGAGGAGCACCTGGAGGCCGAGGAGCTGCTGACCAAGGCCAAGGAGAGCACCCTCAACTTCAGCGGCAAGTTCCAGAAGTTCGTCGACGCGGTCCAGCACCACATCGAGGAGGAGGAGACCGACCTCCTCCCCGCCCTGCGCAAGGCCGTCTCCGCCGATGAGCTCAAGCGTCTCGGCGAGCAGTTCGACAAGGCGCGCAGGCAGCACCTGGCCGAGGCCGGGATCACCGCCGAGGTGCCCGCACAGGGCGAGACGAGCGGCGAGCCCACCAAGGAGGAGCTGTACGAGCAGGCCAAGGCCGCCGACATCCCCGGGCGGTCGAGCATGACCAAGGACCAGCTCGCCGAGGCAGTGCGCAAGGCCTGACCGCGGCGGGCGGAGGCGCCGGCCGGGTCGGCATGGGACTCAGCGACGAGCCCCGGCGGACTCAGATCGGCGCGGCCAGCGCCTCCTCCAAGGTCTCCCGCAGGTCGAACAGCGTGCTCAGGCCGGTGGTGGCCAGCGGGCGGAACACCGAGCGGTTCCCGGCCACCAGGCGCAGCGCGGTGCCCTTGTCCTGCGCCGCCTCCCTGGCCTCGACCAGCGCGGCCAGGCCGCTGGAACCCAGGAACGAGACCCCGGTCAGGTCGATGACCAGCAGCGGGCGGCTGCGCGCCAGCTGCTCCTCGATGCCGGTCTTGAGCAGCGGGGTGGTGAGCAGGTCGACCTCGCCGCCGACCTTGAGCACCCCGGCTAGCTCGGTCGAGGCCGCCGAGTCGAGGTCGATCAACGCCGCCGCGCGAGTCTGGTCCTCCGCGAACTCATCGGCCGTCGACACAGCGTCCTCCACTGAAGCTTCCGCAAGTGAACAGGCGTTTCACTTTTACCGTAAGCAGGTACTGGGTAAGGCACAACATAGCCGGGGCGCACGACACCGGCGCGGTCGGAGGGCGGACCGACGCACAGGAGGGCCTGGATGTTGGCAAGCGAGCGCACGGGCAGCGGCGACCCCGAGGAGTCCGAGGGGAACCAGGAGCGGATCGCGGCGTTCGAGGACCTGCCCGCGATCGTCTGGGCCTTCGCCGGACCCCGGCACGTGGTGGTCGCGGCCAACCGGGCGGCCCGGGCCAGCATCGGCAACCGGCGCGAGGTGCTCGGCAGGCCCATCCGCGAGGTGATGCCGGAGGCGGCCGGTCAGCACATCTTCCCGCTGCTCGACGAGGTCTACCGGACCGGTAAACCCATGCGTGGCGAGGAACGGCGGGTGCTCATCGATGTCAACGGCGACGGCAAGGCCGAGGAGGGCTACGTCTCCTTCTCCCTGGTGCCCAGGCTGGCCGCGGGCGGAGCGGTCATCGGCCTGCTCGCCATGGTCACCGACGCCACCGGCAGTGTGCGTGGCCGACTGGCCGCCCAAGCCGGTGAGCAGCGGATGAGCGAGCTACGGGACGAGGAGCACCACATCGTGCGGGCGTTGCAGGACAGCCTGCTGCCCACCGCGCTGCCGGTGCTGCCGGGCGCGAGGCTGGCCGCCCGCTACGCCACCGCGGGCTCGGTGCTCAGCGCGGGCGGCGACTGGTACGACGCGATCAGCCTCGGCGACGGCAGGCTCGCGATCAGCGTCGGCGACGTGGTCGGCAGCGGGCCGGGCGCGGCCGCGGTGATGGGCCAGCTGCGCAGCGCGCTCACCGCCTACCTGCTGGCCGGCATGGACCTGGCCGAGGTGATCACCCGGCTGGGCGAGTTCGCCAGGCAGACCCCGCAGGCCGCGGGCGCCACCGCCTGCGTGGCGGTGCTGGACCCGGCGCGCGGCGAGCTGACCTACACCAGCGCGGCGCACCCGCCGATCGTCCGGGCCAGGCCGGGCAGGCAGGCGGAGTACCTGCCGAGGGCGGCCGGCACCCCGCTCGCGCTCGGCGCGGGCGAGTTCGAGGTGCGCAAGGCCGAGGTGGCCGCCGACGACCTGCTGATCTTCTACTCCGACGGCGCGGTGGACCGCACCGGCCAGTCCCCGCACCGCAGCGCGGCCGGTCTGCTGGCCTGCGCGGCCGAGGTGGCCGCGGAGCTGGAGACCAGCCTGGAATCCCGCTGCGACCGGCTGCTGGCCGGTCTGCTCAGCTCAGGCCCCCCGGAGGACGACATCGCGCTGCTGCTGCTCCGGATCCAGGAGCCCTCGGCTGGGCTGCACCGCACCGTGCCCGGCCGCTCCGACCAGCTCGGCGGGCTGCGCCGGGACCTGCGCGACTGGCTGGCCGAGCGGGAGATAGACGGCGAGGACGCGCTGGCCGTGCAGATCGCGGTCGGCGAGGCCACCGCGAACGCGGTCGAGCACGCCTACGCCGACCTGGAGCCCGGCCCGGTCACGCTGACCGCCGACCTGGACCAGACCGGCACGCTGCGGCTGACGGTCACCGACTCCGGCAACTGGCGGCCGCCGTCGGAGGACCCGCAGGGGCGGGGGAGGGGACTGCTGCTGATGCAGGCCGCGATGGACACGGTGCGGGTCCGGCACACCGAGGACGGCACCACCATCGACCTGCGCCGACGGCTGGGTGCGGGGCCCGGCCGGGAGGTCGAGCCCGGCCCCGACGAGCTGGGCATGGACATCGGGCACGGCGCGCACGGCCCGGAGGTCCGGCTGCACGGCGCGATCGACTCCACCACGGTGGACCTGGTGCAACCGGTGCTGCGCCGCACCAGCAGGGGCGGCGCGCTGGCGCTGACCGTGGACCTGGCCGAGGTCAGCTACCTGGCCAGTGCCGGGGTGCGGATGTTCTTCGAGCTGGCCGCCGAGGCCGAGGCCGCGGGCGGACGGCTGGTGCTGTGCGCGCCGGAGGGGACCTCGGCCAGCTACGTGGCCAGGCTGACCGGGCTGGACGCCTACGTGGAGGTGAGGGCCAACTGAACGCGACACCTCCACGAGGCGCCGCGTCCAGTGTGCCCGTGCCCTGGCCCGGGGACTCAGCCCTTGTCGAAGGTCTGGTCGCCGGGGATGGCGCTGGCCCGGAAGTCGCTGATGGCCTGCTTGGCCGCGAACACCGCGGCGACTGCCTGACCGACCGCGATCGCGCCCTTCAGGCTGACGATGTTCTTCTCCCGCACCAACCTCATGAGCAAGCGGACCGTGTTGATCGCCGACACCGCGGCGAAGGCCAGCTTCAGGCCCCCCTGGGCCATCTCGAGCTTGTCCACAGTGGACCTGGCCTTGACGCTGTCCATCCGGCTCCTCCTTCGACGACTGACATGGATCGGGTACCCCCTATGGCCGGAACCACGCACTCCGCCCCGGCGTTCGCGTCACCCGCTGCGTATTCTCCGGTGGAGCAGGAAGGCAGGCCGGAGGTGGGTGACCAAGAGGGCGGCGAGCGGTACTCGATCGTGCTGGTCGAGGACGACCGGGGGGATGCGTTCCTGGTCGAGGAGCTGCTGGCCGAGGCCGGACTGAACGTCGAGCTGCACTGGGCGCGCAGTGTCGCGGCCGCGCGGGCGCACCTGCGGCCGGGGGTGCACTGCGTGCTGCTGGACCTCAACCTGCCCGACGCCGAGGGCTTCCAGGCCCTGCACACCGTGCTGGAGCGGGTGCCCGGCGCGGCCATCCTGGTGCTCACCGGGCACGCCGACGAGCACCGCGGCGTGCAGGCGGTGGCCGCCGGCGCGCAGGACTACCTGGTCAAGGGGCAGGTCGACGGCGGGCTGCTGGCCAAGGCGATCCGCTTCTCGGTGGAGCGCAAGCGGGTCGAGGTCGGGCTGCGCAAGCTGCGCGAGGCCGCGCTGGTCGCCCAGGAGAACTCCCGGCTGGAACGCGGCCTGCTGCCCACCCCGCTGCTGGCCGACCCGCGCATCGGCTACCGCTCCCGGTACCGGCCCGGCCGCAGCCAGAGCCTGGTCGGCGGCGACTTCTACGACCTGGTCGAGGCCGAGGACGGCACCCTGTACACCCTGATCGGCGACGTGTCCGGGCACGGGCCGGACGAGGCCGCGCTCGGCGTGTGCCTGCGCGCGGGCTGGCGGACCCTGGTGCTGGCCGAGACCTCGCCGGAGCGGATGCTGCCCGCGCTCAACCGCAAGATCATCCGGCACCCGTACCCGCGGATGGTCTTCGCCACCGTGTGCATGCTGGTCTTCTCCCCCGACCGCACCGCGGTGGACCTGTACCTGGCCGGGCACCCGCCGCCGATCGCGCTGGCCGGCCAGGACACCCGGCAGCTGCCGGAGCAGCCCAGCGGACCGGCGCTGGGCATCTTCGAGAGCGCGGAGTGGCCGGCCCAGCGGCTGGAGCTGCCGCCGGAGTGGACGCTGATGCTGTACACGGACGGGCTGTTCGAGGGCAAGACCGGCCGGGGCCGGGAACGGCTCGGCGAGGACGGCCTGGTGCGGCTGCTGCGCGCCCACTCCGTCGCCGCGGCCACCCAGCAGGAGTGGCTGGACGAGCTGATCAACGAGGTGCAGCAGCTCAACGGCGGCCCGCTCACCGACGACGTGGCGCTGCTCCAGCTGTCCTTCCGCTCCGGTGCGGAGTGAGCGCCGGAGTGGCCGATAGACTGTCCACTGTGGAGGGACGGGTGCGCTGGTCGCTGCGGCGGCGGCTCGCGGTCGCCTTCGGCGTGCTCGGCGGGCTGCTGGCGATCGGCGTGCTGGCCGGGGTGCTGGCCGCCACCCGGCTCTTCGCCGCCAGCTCGGACGTGGTGGACGACGTGTCCCCGGCCCGGATCCGCTCGGCCGTGCTCGGCCAGACCTACGGCGACCAGCAGCTGGCCGTGCGCGACTACGTGCTCAGCGGCACCGAGAACCGGCTGGAGCGCTACCAGGCCGAGCGCACCGAGGAGTTCGCCACCCTGGCCAGGCTGCGCGAGCTGCTCGCGGGCCGGCCCGAGCTGCGGTCCAAGGTGGACGTCGTGCAGGCGGCGGCCGGCACCTGGCAGCGTGAGCTGGCCGAGCCGGCCATCGCGCGGGTGAAGGCCAGCGGGGCCAGCGGCGCGCTGCTGGGCGGCCTGGACTACACCGAGCCCAGGTTCGTCGCGTTGCAGGACGCGCTCAAGGAGCTGGATGCCGCCATCGGCGCGCAACGGCTGGTCAGCAAGGCCGCGATGGAGCGGGCGCTGTGGACGCTGACCGCGCTGGGCGTCGGGTTCGTGGCCTTCGCGCTGGTGTGCGCGGTGGCGCTGTGGCTGGCGCTGCGCCGCTGGGTGACCGCGCCGCTGGGCAGGCTCGGCGAGGAGACCACCAGGGTGGCCCAGGGCGACCTGTCCCGGCAGGTCGGCAGCGACGGGCCGCAGGAGATCGCCGCGCTGGCCGCGGACATCGAGGCCATGCGGGTGCAGATGTTCACCGCGCTGATGACCGCGGTGCGGGTGCAGGAGACGTTGCGGGAGCAGGCCGAGCAGCTCAACGAGTCCGCCGAGGACCTGCGCCGCTCCAACGCCGAGCTGGAGCAGTTCGCCTACGTCGCCTCGCACGACCTGCAGGAGCCGCTGCGCAAGGTGGCCAGCTTCTGCCAGCTGCTGCAACGCCGCTACGGCGGCCAGCTGGACGCGCGCGCCGACCAGTACATCGAGTTCGCGGCCGACGGCGCCAAGCGGATGCAGCAGCTGATCAACGACATGCTGGCCTTCTCCAGGGTGGGCCGGACCACCGGCGAGTTCACCGAGGTCGAGCTGGACGAGGTGCTGACGCGGGCGCTGACCAGCCTGAGCGCCAGCCGCGAGGAGACCGGCGCGGTGGTCGAGGCGGACCCGCTGCCGACGGTGCGCGGCAACGCCACCCTGCTGGCCCAGGTGCTGCAGAACCTGGTCGGCAACGCGATCAAGTTCCGCGGCGAGGCCGTCCCGCACATCCGGATCACGGTGGAACGGCACGCCGAGGAGTGGCTGTTCCGCTGCGCCGACAACGGGATCGGCATCGAGCCGCAGTACGCGGAGAAGATCTTCGTGATGTTCCAGCGGCTGCACGCCAAAGAGGACTACACCGGAACCGGCATCGGCCTTGCCCTGTGCCGCAAGATCATCGAACACCACGGCGGCCGGATCTGGCTCGACACCGAGATCAGCCAAGGCACTACCGTGTGCTGGACCCTGCCGGTTCTCGCCGAGGAGCACGAGTGATCGAACCCTCAGACATCCGCCCCATCGAGGTCCTGCTGGTCGAGGACGACCCCGGTGACGTGCTGATGACCACCGAGGCCTTCGAGGAGAACAAGGTCGGCAACCGCCTGCACGTGGTCAGCGACGGCGTGGAGGCGATGGCGTTCCTGCGCCGCGAGGGCAAGTACGCCGACGCGCCCCGCCCGGACCTGGTGCTGCTGGACCTCAACCTGCCCAAGATGGACGGGCGGGAGGTGCTGACCGCGATCAAGGGCGATGAGCAGCTGCGCCGCATCCCGGTGGTGATCCTGACGACCTCGGAGGCGGAGGAAGACGTGCTGCGCAGCTACCAGCTGCACGCCAACGCCTACGTCACCAAGCCGGTGGACTTCGAGCAGTTCGTGAAGGTGGTCCGCCAGGTGGACGACTTCTTCCTGACCGTGGTGCGGCTGCCCAGGGTGCAGTGACTGGTGGCGGCGGGTCGGGGTCCCGCCGCCACCCCGGGCCTCACCTGGCGAACTGGAACCAGTTCAGGTTGGCGAAGTTCGCGCCCCCGCCCCCGGCCGCCACCACGTGCAGCCGCTGCACCCCGGTCGCCGATCCGCTGACGGTCGCGCCGCGGCTGGCCCAGCTCTGCCAGCCACCCGTGCTCGCCGCGGACACGGTCGCGACCACCGGCCCGGCCGGTGAGCCCAGCCGGAACTCCAGGGTCCCGGTGGTGCTCGCGCCGGAGGCCAGGCGGGCGGTGACCGTGCGCGGTGCGGTGGCGCCGAAGTCCACGTCGGCGTAACCGAGGTGGTCGCCAGCGGCGATCCAGCCCACGTTGCGGCCGCAGCCGGCGTCGGTGCACCGCTGCACGTCGGTGCCGCGCTGCTCGTCGTAGTAGGCCGCGCCGATGATGTTGTACGGGTTCTGCGTGGCCGGGAACCGCTCGCCCGCGCCGTAGCCGAACAGCGGGGCCTTGCCGTCGCCGACGTTCACCGGCTGCTGGGCGGCACTGGTCATCCAGCTCACCGGCAGGGTGGCGGTGGGCTTGTGGTCGCCGAAGAGCACGTCGGCCACGCCGTTGCCCTCGGTGCCGGGCAGCCAGGCGGCCACCAGCGCGCTCCAGTCCGGCAGCTGCGCGGCGATGTCCAGCGGGCGGCCGGAGACCAGCACCGTGACCACCGGCACCCCGGCGGCCTTGAGCCGGTTCAGGGTGGCCAGGTCCTGGGCGTCCAGGCCCATGCCGCCGGGGCGGTCGCCGTTGAACTCCGCGTACGGGGTCTCGCCGACCACCGCGACCGCGGCCTGGTAGCTGTCGTTGATCCCGTTGCCGCCGCGGTCGTAGGTGACCGTGGTCTGCGGTGAGACCGCGGCCCTGATCCCTTGCAGCACCGTGGTCCCCGGCGTGATGGCGCGCAGCTCGGCCTCGGAGACCTGGGTGTCGCCCTGGTCCTTGCCGCCGGTGGTGCCGCCGTCGCCGATCCAGTGCTTGGCGGTGGCCAGCACCGCGCCGGGCTGGTTCAGCGCGCTGCCCTGCAGGCCGGTGACCAGGGTGGCCATCGAGGTGGCGAGCTCGGGGTGCTCGCCGAAGGACTCGTAGGTGCGGCCCCAGCGGTCGTTGCGGGCCACGCACAGGCAGGGCGCGAAGTCCCAGTCGATGCCGGTGCCGGAGACCTCCTTGGCGGTGGCCTCGCCGATCCGCCGGACCAGCTCCGGGTCGCGGGTCGCGCCCAGGCCGATGTTGTGCGGGAAGAGGGTCGCGCCGCGCACGTTGTTGTGCCCGTGCACCGCGTCCACGCCGTAGATCAGCGGGATGTTCAGCGGGGTGGCCAGCGAGGCCCGCTGGTAGTTGTCGTACATGTCGGCCCAGGCGGTGGCGGTGTTCGGGCTGGGCGCCGAGCCACCGCCGGAGAGCAGCGAGCCGATCCGGTAGGTGGTCAGGTCCGCGGCGCTGACCGAGGCTCGCTCGGCCTGGGTCATCTGACCGATCTTCTCGTCGAGGGACATCCGGGAGAGCAGGTCGTTGACCCTGGCGGGGACCGGCTGGGCCGGGTCCTTGTAGATCGGGTCGGCCGCCGCGGCCGGGCCCGTGACCAGGGCGGAGCCGAGCAGGGTGAGGGTGAGCGCGCCGGTGGTCAGTCTCGCGAGAGACGGTTTGCGAGCGCTCTCACGACGTCGTGGAAGAGGCATGGCAGGGCCTTTCGGGGAATTCGTTGCGAGTCACAACAAGGCGGCCCCCTGACCGTAACCGGCCAGCCCTGGCTTAGGTCTAGACCAATCGGGTGCCTACTTTCGGGCTGAACCGAGCAGTCTAGAAAACATCCCTGTTCGGCTTATCGACCCCTGGCGGAAATGGAGCTACGCTTTTCTTCCATTTCCTACGATTGCGTTTCGGTGAGAAGCGCGAACGGTGAACTCTCTTTCCTAGCGTACTTTCGTGTTCCCTGTCCACGTCTGTACGTGAGGGCAAACAGTGAATTAGAGTCCGCCCTTACGTTCGCGCGAGCGTGCCTCACTTCCGTTCTGCACAAGAGCCAACCCTGCCCGGTGACGCCAACAGGTGCCATCCGGCAGCTCTGCGGGAGAGGACAATGTTGATGAGTCGAACCCGGGACTGGCGCGGCAAAGCCGCAGCGGTGACGCTGCTGGCCGCCGCCACCACCGCCCTCGCCGCCCTGCCGGCCACCGCCGCGCCGGAAGCCGCCATCCGCAACGCGGGTGGTGAGGGCGCCGTGCCCAACAGCTTCATCGTCGTGCTGAAGGACAGCGCCGAGGTCAGGGCAGCCTCGGTCGCCACGGTCGCGAGCGATCTCGCGACCACCTATGGCGCGAAGGTCGGACGAACCTATGACACCGCCATTCGTGGTTTCTCGATGACCGTCGGGGAATCGCAGGCGCGGCGTCTGGCCGCCGACCCGCAGGTCGAATTTGTGGAGCAGAACCGCACGGTGCGTATTTCCGGGACCCAGCCTAATCCGCCATCCTGGGGACTTGACCGAATCGACCAGCGGGCGCTCCCGCTGAACCAGTCGTACACGTATCCGAATGACGGCACCGGAGTGAACGTCTACGTCGTGGACACCGGTATCCGGGTGACCCACCAGGACTTCGGCGGCCGCGCGGTCTCCGGGTACGACTTCATCGACAACGACACCAACGCCGATGACTGCCAGGGTCACGGCACGCACGTCGCGGGCACCGTGGCCGGTACCGCGCACGGCGTGGCCAAGGGCGCCAAGGTGCACGCGGTCCGGGTGCTGAACTGCCAGGGCTCCGGCACGTACGAGCAGGTCATCGCCGGTATCAACTGGGTGGCCAACAACGCGGTCAAGCCCGCGGCCGCGAACATGAGCCTCGGCGGCGGGGCCAGCGACGCGGTGGACGCGGCCGTGCGCGGCGCCATCACCAAGGGCGTGACCTTCGCGCTGGCCGCCGGCAACGGTGACATCTTCGGCCGCCCGCAGGACGCCTGCACGGTGTCCCCGGCCCGGACCCAGGAGGCCATCACGGTCGGCGCCACCGACCGCAACGACAACAAGGCGACCTTCTCCAACTTCGGCACCTGCGTCGACATCTTCGCCCCCGGGGTGGACATCACCTCGGCGTGGAAGGACAACGACACCATCACCCGCACCATCTCCGGCACCTCGATGGCGGCCCCGCACGTCGCGGGCGCGGCGGCCCTGGTGCTGCAGGCCAACCCGGCCTTCACCCCGCAGCAGGTGCGGGACGCCATGGTGAACGCGGCCACCCCGGACAAGGTGGTCAACCCCGGCACCGGCTCGCCGAACAAGCTGCTCTTCGTCGGTGAGGGCGGCACCACGCCGCCGCCGAGCTGCACCCTGACCAACGACAACGACGTCCCGGTGCCGGACCTGGCCACCGTGGAGAGCCCGGTGACCGTGGCCGACTGCGCGGGCAACGCGGCCACCGTGACCGTGGACGTCAACATCAAGCACACCTGGCGCGGTGACCTGGTGGTCGACCTGCTCGCGCCCGACGGCACCCCGTTCCGCCTCAAGGGCTCCAGCGGCTCCGACAGCGCGGACGACGTGGTGGGCTCGTTCACCGTCAACGCCGGCGGCAAGGCGAAGAACGGCGTGTGGAAGCTGCGGGTGCAGGACGTGGCCCGTTCCGACACCGGCACCATCCTGAGCTGGACCATCAAGCTCTGAGCTGATCCGGTGTGGCGGCGGTTGTTGACTCGGTCTCAACCGCCGCCACACCGGCGCGCACCGGGTTAGCTTCACCGGGTGCCCACCGTTGTCGCTGGTTTTGTGCCGATCTGGGCGCTGACCGGGGTGGGTTACCTGGTGCGGCGCACCAACCTGTTCGGCCTGGCCGCCGAGCGCGCGCTGACCAGGGTGGTCTTCTACCTGGCGATGCCCGCGGTGCTGTTCACCACGCTGAGCCGGGTCTCCCTGGACGGCCTGGCCAGCGGCTCGATCCTGGCCTTCGCCGCGAGCACGGTGCTGGTCGGCGCGCTCGGCCTGGCCGCCAGCCGCTGGCTGTTCCGCCGCAGGCTGGCCGACCAGGCCATCGGCGGCATGTCCTCGGCGTATGTGAACGCGGCCAACCTGGGCATCCCGGTGGCCATCACCGTGCTCGGCGACCCGAGTTTTGTGGTGGCCGCGCTGATGTTCCAGCTGCTGGTGGTCATGCCCACGGTGCTGACCCTGATCGACACCGACGTCAACGCCGGTGGCGGCGGCCGCTACGGCGCGATCCGCCGGGTCCTGCTGCTCCCGGTCCGCAACCCGGTGATCCTGGGCGCGGCAGGGGGCCTGGCCATCGCCGCCCTCGGCTGGAAGCTCCCGCCGCTGCTCGCCCAGCCACTGGACCTGCTCGGCGGCGCGGGCGTGCCGCTGGCCCTGCTGGTGCTGGGCATGTCCCTGTTCGGCCGCGCCGAGTCCGCCGACCTGCCCCGCCGGAGCGAGGTGCTGGTGGTGGTCACGCTCAAGATCGTGCTGCAACCCCTGGTGTGCTTCCTGATCGGCCGGTTCGCCCTCGGCCTGGACGGCCCGGCGCTGCTGGCCGCGGTGCTGTTCTCGGCCCTGCCCACCGCGCAGAACGCCTTCGTCTTCGCCAGCCAGTACCAGCTCCGCGCGGGCGCGCTGGCCCGCGACTCGATCCTGCTGACCACCCTGCTGTCCATGGCCAGCCTGACCTTGATCACCTACCTGCTGAGCTAGCCCGCCACCCGGTAGGTGACGTGGGTGACCATGGGCGAGTGCTCCACCAGCACCGGCTCCAGCTCCATCCGCGGCCCCTGGTCGAACAGCGGCGTGCCCGCCCCCAACAGCACCGGGGCCACGTGCAACCGCAGCTCCTGCACCAGCCCCGCGTGCATGGCCGCCCGGATCACCTGCGCCCCACCCGCCACCACCACGTCCCGCTCCCCGGCGGCGGCCCGCGCCCGGTCCACCGCCCGCCGCACCCCGTCGGTGACGAAGGTGAACCGGGTGACGCCCTGGATGTGGTCCGGCCGGTCCCGGTTGGTGAGCACAAAACAGGGCCGCTGCCAGGCCCCGTCCCCGCCCCACTTGCCGATCCCGACGTCGAAGAGCCGCCGCCCCAGCACGAACGCCCCGGTGTTGGCGAACATCCGCCCCGCCACCGCCAGATCCGCCTCACCCGGTGGCGCGTCCCCGAACCCGAGCCAGTGGTGCAGCCGCAACCCGTGCAGCCCCATGGGTTGCGCGGCGCTCACCTCCGGCCCGGCGACGAACCCGTCCACCGACACGGTGATCTCCGCGATGACCCGTCCCACACCATCTCCCTGCCCGCGCCGGTTAGCGTGTCCGCATGCCGGAGAAGTCCCCGGCGCACTGGGAGGAAACCTTATGGCCCCGAGCACCAAGCCCGTCTGCCTGACCTGCGGCACCCAGTACGCGGCCCCGCGCGCGGACTGCCCCATCTGCACCGATGAGCGCCAGTACGTGCCCGCGGCCGGCCAGCGCTGGACCGACTTCGACGCGCTGCGCGCCAACCCGGAGCTCAAGGCCCGCATCCAGGAGGAAGGCCCCGGCCTCACCGGCATCGGCACCGAACCGAGGTTCGCCATCGGCCAGCGCGCCCTGCTGGTCCAGGCCCCCACCGGCAACATCCTCTGGGACTGCACCGCCTACCTGACCGACGAGATCATCACCGCCGTCCAGGACCGGGGCGGCCTGTCCGCCATCGCGATCAGCCACCCGCACTACTACACCACCATGGTCGAATGGGCCCACGCCTTCAACGTCCCCATCCACCTGCACGAGCACGACGCCGAGTGGATCGGCCGCCCAGACCCGTCCATCCAACTATGGTCCGGCACCTGCAAACCTTTGGCCGACAACCTCACCCTGGTCAACCTGGGCGTGCACTTCGCGGGCGGCACGGTGCTGCACTGGAACCGCACCCTGCTCACCGGCGACATCGTCCAGGTCATCCCGGACCGCAGTCATGTGGCCTTCATGTACAGCTACCCGAACCTGATCCCCGAGCGCCCGGCGGTCGTCCGCAGGGCGCGGGAACTGTTGCGGGAACTGGACTTCGACAGCATCTACGGGGCTTGGTGGGACTCGACGATCCCGGAGAACGCGCACGAGATCGTGCAGCGTTCGGCGGACCGGTACTTGGCGTACGTGCGCGACGACAGCTGAGAAGATCAAAAGAATGTCCTCGCCGGACGGGCAGACCCCCGGAGGGGTGTGACAAGTCAAAAGCCGGTTGAGCAGGTTGCGGGGCGGGGTTTGTGTTGCCGACTCAAGACCCAGCGTGCTCGCGGGCCTCTCGTCTTCTCCGCACGACCTTCCGACAGCGAACCACATCCCAGCGAGCAGCCGCCGTCACGCTGCTTTGCCTTGGCGGCGGTTGCTGTGAGCGTCTGCTCGGCGGGATGCGGTGCGCGGTCTCCAGGCCGTGCGGAGAAGACGAGAGGCCCGCTTTGTGGGTTTGCACCCGGCCGCTTGCCTTACTTCGCGTCGGCGTAGCAGTCGGCCACCACCGCGTTCAGCGGGAACCGCACCGGTGTGTCTCCGAACAGCAACCGCGTGGCCCGTTCCGCGCACTCCTGCACCGCCGCCACCACTTCCTCCGCCAGTTCCGAAGGACAGTGCACGATCACCTCGTCGTGCTGGAAGAACACCAGCTCCGCCGGTTCCCGCAACGAGGTCCGCAAACAGGCCAGCAACGCCAGTGCCCACTCCGAAGCCGTTGCCTGCACCACGAAGTTCCGCGTGAACCGTCCCCTTGCCCGAGCCTGCCGCGCTTGACCGGTCTCCGTCTCCGCGTCCTCCACGATGCCCTGCCAGTCCGATCCCGGCGGCGGACAGGTCCTCCCCAGGTGCGAGCGGACCAGCCCGCCCAGCTCACCGGTGCGCGCCGCCCGCTCCACGTACTCGATCGCGGCTGGGTAGCGTTTCCGGAGTGCCGCGAGCAGTTCCCCGGCTCCGCCACTGGTCTGGCCGTACATCACGCCCAGCATGCCGATCTTGGCTCGGTCGCGGTCGCCGCCGAAGGCTTCCTCGGCCAGGGCGGTGTACAGGTCGCCGCTGGCTCCCGCTGCGGCCAGGCGCTGGTCTCCGGCCAGGGCGGCCAGTACCCGGGGTTCCAGTTGGCTGGCGTCGGCCACCACCAGGGACCAGCCCGGGTCGGCGACCACGGCTCTGCGCACGGTCTTGGGGATCTGGAGTGCGCCGCCGCCCCTGGTCGCCCACCGGCCGGACACCACGCCACCGGCCACCCACTCCGGGCGGAACCGGCCGTCGCGCACCCAGGCCGACAGCCAGGACCAGCCGTGCGCGGTGTAGATCCGGTACAGCTCCTTGTACTCCAGCAACAGGGGCACCGCCGGGTGGTTCACGGCCTTGATCACCCAGGAGCGGGTGGACGGCAGGGAATGGCCGGCCTTGGCGAAGGCTTTCAGGACCTCGGCGGGGGAGTCCGGGTGGAAGCGGCGGCCGCCGAAGGCATCGATGATCCGTTCGGTCAGCTCGGCGAGTTTCGGTGGCGGCACACCGGCCGGTGTGCGCGGTCCCAGCAGCTCGGTGAGCAGCGCGTCGTGGATGTCGGCCCGCCACGGCACCCCGACGTGGCCCAGTTCCGCCGCGGCCAGGCCACCGGCGGACTCCGCGGCCACCAACAGGCGGAACCGGCCCGGCTGGGCCAGTGCGCCGATCCTGGCCTGCTGGTCCCGGTGCACCGCGATCACCGCGTCGAGTGGGTCCACCTCGGGCAGGTCGGTGCGCGCGGTCTCGAACAGCGTCGGGTGCTCGTCCCTGGGCCGCACCGGTGGGTCCGGCGGCACCGGCAGGCCCGCCTGGCGGGCGTAGGCGGCGGCCAGTCCGCGGGGCTCGCCCCAGCGGCCGGCGTGACCGGACAGCAGTGACTCGGTCAGCTCCAGGTCGTGACAGCGGGTCAGCCGCACCCCGGCGCGCAGCAGCCTCGGGTACAGCTCGGCGCTGTTGGCCAGCACCCAGCGGGGCTGGTGCGCCCGTTCCAGCTCGGCGATGGTGCCCGCAAGGGCAGTGGTGGACGTGACCTCGCTCACGGGCTGCCCGTCCTCGGACAGCTCGCACAGCCTGGCCTCCCCGTTGGGGCTGGTCACCACCGCGATCCGCATCACCAGCGATTGTGCGCCACGGCACCGACAATCCTGTGTGGACCAGCCATGGGTAGCGTGTCCGGAGCACCCATGAGGGAGTTTTTCTGAGGAGGGAACATGAGTGCGAGCGAACGACCGCTGATCGACCTGTCCCGGGATCCGAACCCGGGGAAGCCGGATCACGCGCTGCCGGAGGGGGCGCCGCGTCATCCGCTGATCGACCTGTCCCGGGACCCGAACCCGGGCGTGGCCGACCACGCGAAGCCCGACGACGAGGACTGAGGAACGTGCCGCGCGGGGTCTACAGCAGGCCCCGCCGGTACGCCTCGCCGACCGCGGCCGCGCGGTCCCGCACGTCCAGCTTCGCGTAGATGTGCAGCAGGTGCGTCTTGATGCTCGCCTCGCTGATGAACAGCCTGCGCGCCGCCTCCCGGTTGGTGGCGCCCCCGGCGACGAGGGTCAGCACCTCCAGCTCCCGCTTGCTCAGCGCGCCCCGCGCGGGCTTGCGCACCTGCCCGATCAGCCGCCCGGCCACCGTGGGCGCGAGCACCGACTCGCCGCGGCTGGCCGCCCGCACCGCCTTGAGCAGCTCTTCCGGCGGGGCGTCCTTGAGCAGATAACCGGTGGCCCCGGCCTCGATCGCGGGCAGCACGTCGGAGTCGGTGTCGAAGGTGGTCAGCACCAGCACCCGCACCCGCGGGCTCTGCTCGCGCAGCCGCCGGATCGCCTGCACACCGTCCAGCTCCGGCATCCGCAGGTCCATCAGCGCCACGTCCACCTCGACCTCGGCGGCCAGCCGCACCGCCTCCAGGCCGTTGGCCGCCTCGCCCACCACCTCGATGTCCGGTTCCGCGCCGAAGGCCGCGGACAGGCCGTTGCGCACGATCGGGTGGTCGTCCACGATCAGCAACCGGATCCGGCTCATGACCCGCCTTCCCTGGTCTCGAACGGGATCACGGGCACCGCGGCCGCCACCGCCGTGCCCTGCCCCGGACCGCTCTCGATCTCCAGCACGCCACCCACCCCGCGCACCCGCTGCCGCATCACGCCGATCCCATATCCGTCCACTGTGGACTCGCACCCGCTGGACGGCGTGATGCCCACCCCGTCGTCGACGATGTCCAGCAGCACCAGATCGTCCTCATAGGACAGTGTCACGCCGACCCTGGACGCCTTGGCGTGCTTGGCGATGTTGGTCAGCGCCTCCTGCGCCACCCGGAACAGCACCACCTCCACCCCGGTGGCCAGCCGGTCCGGCGTGCCGGTGACCGCCAGCCGCGGGGTGATCCCGTTGGCCGCGCCCCACTTCGCGGTCAGCTCGGCCAGCGCCTCCGGCAGCGGCGACTCGGACAGCGGCTCCGGCCGCAGCGCCCGCACCGAGCGCCGGGCCTCGGCCAGGCTGTCCGCGGCCAGCGCCCGCACCCGGTCCAGGTGCGCCTTGCGCTCCGGCTCGCCTACCCGGTCGGCCGCGTTGAGCTGGGTGATGATCCCGGTCAGCCCCTGGGCGATGGTGTCGTGGATCTCCCGCGCCATCCGCTGCCGCTCCAGCCGCACCCCGGCCTCGCGGGCCTGGGTCAGCAGCTGGGCGTGCAGGCCGGAGTTCTCCGCCATGGCCTCCCGCAGCGCCGCGTTGGCCGCGGTCAGCTCGGTCACCATGGCCCGCCGCCGCTCGCTCTCCCTCCCCACCACCCAGCCGCCGAAGGCCAGCGGCAGCAGCAGGCCCAGCAGCGCCGAGTAGGGCTGGATGTACTCGGTCAGCCACCGGGTCTGCGCGGCCAGGTTCACCACCGCGGTCACCCCGACCCCGATCATCGCGCCCCGCGGCGGGAACAGCAGGAACGCGAACGGGAACCCCACCGAGGCGAACGCGGCGAACTGCGCGCTGATCGACATCAGCCCGCCGTTGATGGCCACCATCCCGGCGAAGTAGCCGATCGCCAGCCACCGCCGGGCCCCGGTCATCTCCGCCGCGGTCACCCAGAGCCGCCCACCGTCCCGGCGCTGCGCCACCAGGCCCGGCAACCAGGGCAGCCACAGCACCGCCAGCGCGAGCAGCACCAGCACCGCGGTCAGCTCGGGACCGCCGGCAGGCCACTCGCCGGTGACCCACACCAGGAACCCGGAGACCGCGAGCGTCCCGTACACCCAGGCCAGGTGCACCCACCTGCTCGGCGCGGCCCGGCCGGGATGCAGCTCCGGGATCACTCCCATCGGAACGTCCGCGCCGCGATCCCGCCGAAGACCACGATCAGCCCCGCCATCGCCAGCAGCGGCAGCGTCTCCGGCCACTGCCCGGCCCAGCTGGCCCGCAACGCCTGCATGGACGCCCCGATCGGCAGGTAGGTGCCGATCTCCACCATGACCTTCGGCATCACCTCGGCCGGCATGAACACCCCGCCGAAGACCATGGACACGAAGAACACCCCGGCCCCGATCCCACTGGCCACCCGCCCGCTGGGCGCGACCGCGGCGATGCACAGCCCCACCGCGAACAGCGCCCCCGCGCCCAGCACGAAGGCCAGCACGAAGCCCAGCGGCTCCCTCGGCAGCGGGAAGCCCAGCACGGCCGAGCCGATCAGCAGCACCCCGCCCAGCGTGACCAGCGCCAGCACCAGGGTCACCGCGAGCTGCGCGCCCAGCAGCCTGCTCGGGTGCACCGGGGTGGAGGCCATACGTCGGAGTATGCCTTTCTCCCGGTCGTTCGCCAGCGCGGCGGGCAGCACGGTCAGCGCCAGCTGGGCCAGGCCGATGGACAGCGCCATCGCCGGGAAGAAGGTGAGGATCGAGCTGGTGTTCTCCCGCGGCCTGCTGACCAGCCCGAACGTGGTGACCAGCGCGAGCGGCAACAGCAGCACCAGCAGCCAGGCGGCCGGCTCCCGCAACAGCAGCTTGAGCTCGACGAAGAACAACTTGCGCAACACACGCATGGTGAAGCCCCCTTGCCGAAGATCAGCGGTTGGTGGTGAGAGCGACGAAGGCGTCGTCCAGCCCGGTCTGGTCCAGCCGCAGGTCCTCGGCGACGATCCCGGCGCGGGCCAGCGTCCCGGTGACCGCCTGCAGCAGGTTCCCGGTGCCCCGCACCGTGGTCACCCGCTCCGAAACGTCCACAGTGGACACCTCGGCCAACGACTCCAGCAACCCCGGCGGCAGCGGCACCGACGGCCGGAACCGGATCCGCACCTCCGCGCGCACACTCGCCACCAGCCCGCTGGGCGTGTCCAGCGCGACCACCCGACCGGCGTCGATCACCGCGATCCGGTCGCACAGCCGTTCCGCCTCGGCCATGAAGTGGGTCACCAGCAGCACCGTCACGCCCCTGGCCCTGATCCGCTCCACCAGCTCCCAGGTCTCCCGGCGCGCCTGCGGGTCCAGGCCGGTGGTCAGCTCGTCCAGCACCGCGATCTCCGGGTTGCCGATCAGCGCCAGCGCGATCAGCAGCCGCTGCTGCTGCCCGCCGGAGAGCTTGCGGAAGGCGGTGTTCCGCTTGGCCCGCAGCCCCCACTCCTCGATCAGCTGGTCGGGACTGGCCGGGTCTGGGTAGAAGGAGGCGTAGAGGTCCAGCGCCTCCCACACGGTGATCTTGTCCGGCAGTCTGCCCTGCTGGAGCTGCACCCCCAGGGCAGCCCGCAGGGCCAGGCCGCCGTGCGCCGGGTCCTCGCCCAGCACCCGGACCGTGCCGCCGTCCCGCTCGCGCAGCCCGGTGACGCACTCGACCGTGGTGGTCTTGCCCGCGCCGTTGGGGCCGACGATCCCGAAGATCTCGCCGCGGTCCACGGTGAAGGACACATCGGCGACCGCGGTGTGCTCGCGGTACCGCTTGTGCAGGTTGGCCACCTCGATGACCGGCATCGCCGCCCGCCTTTCGCTGGTTCCGTTGTCGGAACACAGCTTCCGGCGGGCGGCGGGGTTTCCGGATCGCCCAGGTGGCCGTCGATGCGGTGGATGACCGGCATCAGCCGATCGGTTGATGTCAGCCCGTGGTGATCAGGTCCTGCGGGATCTGGGTGTCGTTCTTCAGCGCCTCGAAGAACCGCTTCGACCTGGCCGGATCCCACTGCACCACCGAGCCGACCCCGGCCACGCTGCGGCTGGCGCCCAGCGGCACCGTGGTGGTCACCAGGCCGCCGTCGGCCGCCCCGCGCATCGCCCAGGCCAGGCCGGCCAGGTTGTGCAGGTGGTCGCCCTCGTTGACGGTCAGCGTCTCCACCGTGTTGTTGGCCAACGGGATCGACCGGAACGGGTTGATGATGGTGCCGAAGCTGGTCGCCTTGTCCACCAGCGCGGAGAGGAACTGCCGCTGCCGCGCGATGCGGTCCAGGTCGGCGCGCGGGGTGGCCCTGGTGCGCACGTAGCCCAGCGCCTGCGCGCCGTCCAGCTCCTGGCAGCCCGCCTGGACGTCCAGCCCGGCCTTGGGGTCCTTCATCGCCTTGTCGATGCACATGTCCACCCCGCCGACCGCGTCCACGATGTGCACGAACCCGCCGAAGCCGATCTCGGCGTAGTGGTCGATGTGGATGCCGGTGCTGGTCTCCACCGTGCGCACCAGCAGCTCCGGCCCGCCGAGGGCGAAGGCCGCGTTGAGCTTCTGCTTCTTCTTGCCTGGAATGTCCACAAAGGAGTCACGGGGCAGTGAGACCAAAGTGGACGGTCCGGAGCCGTCGGGGATGTGCAGCAGCATCATCGTGTCGGTCCGCTTGCCCGCCGCGCCACCGGTGGCCAGCTCCTCGCGGTCCTCCTCGCTGAGCCCCTCCCTGCTGTCCGAGCCGACCACCAGCCAGTTGGTGCCCGGTGTGTCCGCGGGCCTGCCGGGGTAGTCCTTGAGCGCGTTGATCCGGTTCAGCTTGGAGTCGAGGTAGAACCAGAACACCACGAACCCGATGAGCAGGACCAGCAGCACGATGAGCGTGATTCGGCCCCAGCGCCGTTTGCGACGCGGTTTCGCCTGCACCGGCGGAGCCTCCCGGTAATAGTGACCAGACACGACGTCACCTTACGCAGTTCGCTCCGTTCGTGACCCGGTGGTGCCGGTGTTTCACCGAGCGTGCCTGCCGGGTACCCGGCTGGCAGACCAACACGTGCTGGTCCAGACGTCGAGGAAGTGAGTCGGGTGGACGAGAACCTCAACGGGTATGTGGCGTTCCTGGTGCTCGGAGTGATCCTGGTGCTCATCGACGGCCAGCTGATCCTGCGCAGCGGCAAGGCCTACCTGCAACAGGGCTACCGGGACCAGGCCGCGGCCGCGTCCATGGCCCGGCTGATCGCGGTGCTGTTCCACTTGGTGGTGCTCGGCCTGTTCATGATCATCTCGACCATGAACGTGGACGCCGGCGGCGCCGTGCAGACCGTGGTCACCAAGCTCGGCATCGTGTTGCTGCTGCTGGGTGTCATGCACGCGATCACCATGGCGATCCTGAACCGGATCAGGGCCCGCCAGCGGGAGCAGTTGATGGCCGATGAGATGAACGAGCGGATCGAGGAGCGGCACGCCCAGCAGCTCCAGCAGGACTCCGGCCAGACCTATCCGCCGGTGCCCACCCAGGGCCAGACCACGGTCACCCCTGGCACCAGCCCGTCACCCGGGCCGGTGGTCAGCCCGGCCATCGAAGACCAGCCAGGCGTGGCGCGCCGCTGACCGTCGTGCCGTCGGCCCAGCGCGCCGCGTCCCGTTCGCGGCCTGACCACACCACCCCTCCAACGGTCAGGCCGCGAACACCTGGTCGTCGTGGGCGAAGGCCTTGAACTCCAGCGCGTTGCCCGCCGGGTCGCGCAGGAACATGGTCCACTGCTCGCCCTTCTCCCCGGCGAAGCGCAGGTAGGGCTCGATCACGAACTCGGTGCCCGCCGCGCGCAGCCGCTCGGCCAGCTCGTCGAACTGCACCGTGCCCAGCAGCAGCCCGAAGTGCGGCACCGGGACGTCGTGCCCGTCCACCGGGTTGTGCGCGTCCGGGTTGCGCGGCGCCAGGTGGGTGACCAGCTGGTGGCCGTAGAAGTTCCAGTCCACCCAGGTGTCCGAGGACCGCCCCTGCGGGCAGCCCAGGGTCTCGCCGTAGAACCGCCGCGCCGCGGCCAGGTCGTCGACCGGGATCGCCAGGTGGAAACGGGGCACCGACATGCGCACTCCTCAGTCAGGTCGCTCGGGAACGTCTTAATGTTAACATTGGGACAATCGACGGCCCGGCTGCTGGAGGACAACGTGACCGAGACCACGCCGCTGCGCCCAGCCGACCGCCGCGGCCTGGCCGACGAGGTGGCCGACCGCATCCGCGCCGCGATCTTCGACGGCGCCTTCCCGCCGGGCACGCCGCTGCGCGAGGTCGACCTGGCGGCCCGCCTGGAGGTCAGCCGGGGCCCGATCCGGGAGGCGCTGGCCAAGCTGGAGCGCGAGGGCCTGGTCCGCACCCAGTGGCACCGCGGCGCCACCGTCACCACGCTGTCGGCCGAGGACGCCGAGGAGCTCTACACCCTGCGCGCGGCCCTGGAACGCCTCGCGGTGGCCCGCTTCCACACCCACGCCACCCCGGCCGACCTGGCCGCGCTGGAGGAGGTGGTGGACCGCATGCACGCCGCCGCCACCGACCACGACATGCTGCGCCTGGACCTGGAGTTCCACGACGCGGTCTACGCCGCCACCCGGCACGAGCGGCTGCGCCAGGCCTGGTCGGCCATCCGCGCGCAGATCATCCTGTTCCTGCTCAGCCGCATCGGCGCCAGCACCGACTACCGCGCCCAGGTCCCGGCCGAGCACCGCGCCCTGGTCGCCGCTCTGCGCGCGGACGACCCCGCCCACACCACCGACCTCTTCCTGGCCCACCTCCGCCTCGCCTACGACCGCCTCACCGCCACCCTCTGACGCGCGTGTTGGCCGAAGTCGTACGGAGTGTTGGCCGTTCTAGGCGCGCATCACGATCACGTCGCCGTGCCCGCCGTAGCCGAGCACCGGCTCGGCGTACTGCGTCCCGTCGAAGGTGACCATCAGCCAGTTCCTGCCCACCGGCACGAGCTGCGGGTGCGGGATGTTGGTCTTGTACGGCGCGTCCAGCGTGCCCAGGAAGTTCACGTCCAGGTCGTACACCCGGTACTGCCGCCCGATCCCGTCGCTGGCCAGCAGGTACCACTGCCCGCCGACCCGCTGCAGGATGGTGCCCTCGCACTCCCGCACGCCCGCGTCCCGGCCGCGCAGGGTGAGCCGCTCGTGGTAGTCCGCGCCGCGCGGGGCCACCGCCAGCGCGGGGTGGAAGTTGAACGGGGTCTGGCTCGGGCTCTCCACGAAGCCGACGTGCCAGCGCCCGTCGATCTTGGTGATGGACGGGTCCCAGGCGCTGACCTCGGTGGGCAGGTCGAGCCGCCTGGCCGTCAGCACGTGCACCCCGGAGAGCACGTTGGCCCTGGTGCGCAGGTGCCGGACGTGCACGCCCTTGAACGCGAAGTCGCCCCAGCTGCTCATCGCCACGATGTACTCGTCGCCGTCGAGCACGATCTGCCCGGCGTGGTCGCCCACGATGACGCCGTCCTCGCGGCTGAAGTACAGCTGCGCGACCTGGCTGATCCGGCTGGGGTCCTTGAGGTCCAGGGTCCACACGCCCCAGTGCGCCTGCTGGAAGAAGCCGAGCCCGGCGCAGGTCGCGGTGAGGTAGAGCTTCCCATTGCGCACCAACGGCTTGCCGTCGGCGGTCTGCACCGCGTGCAGGTCCCGCAGCCCGGCCTGCCCGAAGTACCCGGCCCGCACCCGCCCGAGCACCACCGCGCCGTCCCCGCCCGCGCCATAGGCGTAGGAGAAGGTGCCCAGCGTGGCCGGGCGGCGCAGGTCGATCTTGGCGGACACCCCGTCGCGCTCGCTCACCAGCGGGACCCAGCCGGTGCCCGTGCCGGTGCTGTCGTGCAGCACGGTGACCGCGTTCTCGTTGACCACGAAGGCGAACCGGAACGGCGCCCGCAGCCGCGCGGCCACCGACTTCACCACCGTGGTGGTCCCGTTGACCGTGACCTCGACGCTGGCCGTGCCCTTGGCCGCGTCGTAGCGGGCCAGCACCCGGTTGGCCGAGTTGGCCGCCAGCCCGGCCACCACCGACGCCTGCGGGGCCAGCTCGCTGACCTCCACCAGCACCGAGGCGAACGGCGCACGCGGGCTGACCCCGGTGCGCACCAGGAAGTCCCCGCTGGCCCTGGGCAGCGGCGGGGCCGCGCTGTCGTACTGCTCGAACCCGGGCGCCAGCAGCGCGAACGGCCGGAACTGCGCCGCGATCCGGAACCGCAGGTCCATCGGCGTGGTCGCGGCCTCGGCGGCCCGGGCTGGGTCTGCCTGGGCGGGGGTGCCAACGCCCACCACGGCGGCGGCGCCCAGCGCGCCGAGCCCGGTGAGCAGGTGACGGCGGTCGATACCGCGCGGCTGGTCGGGAATCGTCATTGTTTCCCCCAGGTTCGAGTGCCTACTTCGTCAGCTTGAGGATGTCGATGCCGCGCTTGTTGTCCGCCACGTACGCCAGTCCCCGGTGCCAGGCAGGTTCCCACGAAGCGGCGTCGGCCGGCCGGAAGTAGCCGACCTGTGTCGGGTTGGTGGGGTCGCTGACATCGAGGAACCGGGTGCCCTGGGCGTAGAAGGACTGCACCAGGATGTTGCCGCGGATGTCGAAGTAGTGCGCCGAGCAGTCCCCGCTGTCCGGGTTGCTGCCCTCCTGCCCGGCCACGCTCCAGGTGCCCACGGTGTTCAGCCGGAACGGGTCCTCCTTGGTGGAGCGCCAGCCCTCGCCGCCGTAGGAGCCCTTGAGCGAGGCGATCACCAGCACGCCGTCGGCCGCGCAGCCGGGGTTGAACGCCTCCTCGGTGGTGAACAGCAGGTCCCCGCCGCCCCAGTGCCAGGGGTTAGCGCCGTCGCCCGCGCGCCAGCCGACCTGGCGGTAGCTGTTGTGCATGAACTTCGAGGCCGCGGCCAGCTCGTCGATGCCGCCACCGGCGTAGGGCACCGGGTTCCACGCGGTGGCCTTGCGGAACTTGTTCGCCACCGCGTCCCAGTGCCAGCCGCTGGTCCGGTAGCCGCGCACGCCGCCGCGACCGGAGGCCCAGGCGATGCCGGTGGCGTCGACCTGCACGTCGTGCACGTAGTCGGTCTTGCCGTCGTTGCGGCCGGTGTCGATGGGCTGGGGGAAGACCTTGGGGTTGCGCGGGTCCCGGATGTCGGTGACCCACACCGGCCGGCCGCCCCAGTCGGCGGGCATGTCCGCGGCCTTGGCCGGGCCGCCGGTCCACAGGTAGCGGCAGTCCTCGATGCAGCTGGTGGTGTGCCCGGCAGGCAGCTCGACGAAGCTGAGCACGGTCAGCTTGGCCGGGTCCTTGGCGTCGACGATGTAGACCCCGGACTTGCCGGTCTGCACGTTGCCGCCGAAGGCCCTGGGGTCCCTGGCCAGGAAGACCAGCTTGCGCTTGGGGTCGACCTCGGTGTCCTCGGTCTCCCACAGGCCGGGCATGGCCAGCTCGCCGATCTGCACCGGGTTGGCCGGGTCCTTGCTGATGTCGTAGGACTTCAGGCCGAACTGCCCGGAGACCAGCAGCACGTCCTTGCGGCCGTACTGCAGGAAGTCCAGCGCGATCGCGCCCTGCGCGCCCGGCACCGAGCCGACCAGCTCGACGTTCTTGACCGCGCCGGTGTCCTTGCCGCCCTTGCCGTGCCCGTGCCCGGCGGCGGCCGGGGGCGCCTGGAACTCCGGCTGCTCCTCATCGCACGCCCATGCCGGTAGCGCGGTGGCCGCCAGCGCCAGTGCACTGATCATCGCGACGATCCCGGCCCGTTTCTTCCCCAGCGCCATGACGCCCTCCCGATCGTTCGGCCAGGAACAACCTAGGCTGGGTTCCCGTGGGGGACAAGGCATCGCCCCCGGAGGAGGAGCCCGGATGCGCCGCCGCGACACCCTGCTGACGGCCCTGGCGGTCAGCGCCCTGACCGCCTGCACCACCGCCGAGACCCCAGCGCCGCCCCAGCCGGGCACGTTCACCATCGCGGTGACCGAACCGGCCACCCTGCTGCCCGGCCAGGCCGTGGACCAGCCAGGGAAGCTGTTGACCGGCGCGCTGTGGACGCCGCTGCTGGCCGCGGACAACCCGGGCGCGGCCCCGGTGCCGGCCGCCGCGGAACGGGTGGAATCTCCCGACCAACGGCGGTGGACGATCCGGCTGCGACCGGGCTGGCGCTTCCACGACAAGACCCCGGTGACCGCGAAGTCCTACGCCCAGACCTGGGCGGCGGCCCGGCAGGAGAAGTGGGCCGCCGGCGCGCTGCTGGACGAGCTGGGCGTGCGCGAGGTGGGCGTGCCGGACGAGCTCACCCTGGAGGTCACCCTGGCCAAGCCGTTGCGGCACTTCCCGGTCGCGCTGACCAGCACCCTGCTCGCCCCGCTGACCGAAGCGGCGCTGACCCGCAAGGACTGGACCACGCTGGTCGGCAACGGCCCGTTCCGCGCCGAACGCCCCTGGTCGGCAGGCACCCGCCTGGTCGCCAACCCGGACTACGCGGGCGCCACCAAGGCCAAGTCCCAGGCCATCACCGTGCAGGTCGCCGACGCCGCGGCCCAGTACGCCCAGGTCACCGCCGGGAAGATCGACCTGGCCACCGAGATCCCGGCCGCCGAGCACGGCCAGCTCACCGGCCAGTTCGCCAGCCGCAGCGCCACCTGGCCGCAGCCGGAGGCCACCTACCTGGCCTTCCCGGCCCGCCCGGAGTTCGCCGACCAGGCCCGCAGGCACGCGGTGTCCATGGGCATCGACCGCGAGGCCCTGGCCACCGGCCCGCTGGCGCACCGGGTCACCCCGGCCACCGCGCTGCTGCCGCAGGCCCTCGGCGCGGACCGCAAGGACTCGGCCTGCCGCCCCTGCAACCACGACGTGCAGGCCGCCGCCCTGCTCGCCCGCCAGAGCGAGCTGCCCAAGAACCTGACGATCTACTTCAACCAGGACACCGACCAGCGCAACTGGGCCGAACCCCTCGCCGCCCAGCTCCGCCTCTCCCTGAACGCGCCGGAGATCAAGGTCAAGGGCCTGCCCACCGCCGAGTACGCCGAGTCCACGCGGAACCACCGCTTCGACGGCCCCTACCTGCTCACCGCCCGCGCCGACTACCCCCACCCCACCGCCCTGCTGACCACCCTGGCCACCGAGGTCGGCTTCACCAACGCCACCTACACCGAGCTGATCACTACCGCGGCCACCTCGGATGCCGCCGACCGCGACCTCCGCCTGGCCGAGAACATCGCCCTCCGCGAGCTCCCGCTGGCCCCGCTGTGGTCCCCGCACGGGCACCTCTACTGGTCCACCCGCCTGGCCGAGGTCACCCCCGACCCAGCCACCGGCCTCCGCCTGTCCGCGATCCGCGCAGGCTAACCCCACCCGCGTGTTGGCCGTTGTCGTACGCAGTGTTGGCCGAACTCGTACCTGGTGTTGGCCGAACTGGGCGCGCCCCGGCCAACACCAGGTACAGGAACGGCCAACACCGGGTACGACAACGGCCAACACTGCGTACGAGTTCGGCCAACACGCGGGCTAGGGGCGCAGGGTTAGGTAGACCAGGATGGCGACGCTGATCGCGAGCATGGTCATGCCGGCGAAGAGCAGGCTGGTGCGGCGCGGCGGCGGGCCGGTGGGCGGGACCGGCGGCGGGGGAGTGCCCGCGCGGCCGGTCATGATCCGCTCGAGCTGTTCGCGCAGCTGGTCCGGTCCCGGCCGGTCCACCGGGTTGCGCCGCAACAGCGCCGAGACCACCGGCGCCAGCGCGCCCGCTCTGGCCAGCGGCGGCGGTTCCGCGGTGATCGTCGCGGTCAGGGTGGCCGCCGCGGTCTCCCGCGCATACGGCGAGCGCCCCTCCACCGCGGTGTACAGGGTCGCGCCCAGCGACCAGAAGTCCGAGGCGGGCCGGGGCAGCTGCCCCTTCAACCGCTCCGGCGCCAGATAGCCGGGCGAACCGTGCAGCGCGCCGGTGGTGGCCGCGGTCTCCGCCTCGGTCAGCCGGGCCACGCCGAAATCGGTCAGGAAGATCTGGCCGTCATCGGCCATGAGGATGTTCGCCGGTTTCACGTCCCGGTGCAGAATTCCGCGGTGGTGCGCGTTGTCCAGCGCCTCCACCACGGCCAGCCCGATCCGCGCCACCACCGCCGGCGGCAGTGGCCCGTCCTCGTCCACCACCTGTTGCAGCGACCGGCTGGGAATCTGCTCCATGATGATCCACGGCCGACCGTCCGCACTCACCAGATCGTGCACCCTCACCACGTTCGGGTGATCGAGCCGGGCGGCGCTGGTGGCCTCCCGCCGGATGCGCTCGTGCTGCGCGGCGGCGGTGGCGGCCGACCAGTCGGGCGGAGTGCGCAGCTCCTTCACCGCGACCTCGCGCTCCAGCACGGTGTCGAACCCGTGCCAGACCACGCTCATGCCGCCCCGGCCCAGCTCACCGTCAAGGCGATAGCGGTCGGCGAGCAGATAGTTCACGCGGGGCTCGCTTTCTCCAAGCGGCGAACAGCGGCCCAAGTGTAGTCGTCATTCCGCACAATACAGAAATCGAATACTCGCGGTAATTGCCTCACCCATTGGCATTTCCTGAATCGGGTTAAACAAGCGGCAAGAGCACACGGAACCGCGAACCCTGACCGGTGTGCAGCTCCACCCGCCCGCCATGCGCGTGCACGATCGCCGCCGTGATCGCCAGCCCCAGTCCCGACCCGCCCTTGGCCCGGCTGCGCCCCGGATCGGCCCGGTAGAACCGGTCGAAGACGTGCGCCGCGTGCTCCGGCGGGATGCCCGGCCCGTCGTCGGCGACCTCCAGCACCGCCACCTCGCCCCCGGTCGGCGGCGCGGTCCCGGCCGCCGCCGCGGGCGCCACGCGCTGCGCCACCGCGGACTCGCGGGTCAGCGTGATCCGCACCGGGGTGCCCGCCGGGGTGTGCCGCAGCGCGTTGGTCACCAGGTTCGCCAGCACCTGCCGCAGCCGGTACTCATCGCCCAGCACCCGCACCGGCCCGTCCTTGGCCACCAGGGTGATCTTGCGCCCGTCGTCCAGCGCCCTGGCGTCGTGCGCGGCGTCCCCGGCCAGCACCAGCAGGTCCACCTCGGCGAAGTCGAACAGCCGCTGCTGGTCCAGCTGCGCGAGCAGCAGCAGGTCGTCCACCAGCAGGCCCATCCGGCTGGCCTCGGCCTCGATCCGGCTCATCATCCGGTCCACGTCCGACCGCTCCGGCGCGCCGCCCTTGCGGTACAGCTCGGCGAAGCCGCGGATCGAGGTCAGCGGGGTGCGCAGTTCGTGCGAGGCGTCCCCGACGAACAGCCGCAGCCTGCCCTCGGACTGCTCGCGGGCGCGCAGCGCGTCGCCGAGCCGCCCGAGCATCACGTTCAGCGCCGCGCCCAGCCGCCCGGTCTCGGTGCGCGGATCCTCATCCGGCACCCGCCGGTCGAGCTCCCCGCCCGCGATGGCCTGCGCGGTGTGCTCGATCCGGGTCAGCGGCCGCAGCCCGATCCGCACCACCGCGGTGGCCGCCGCGCCCAGCAGTCCCAGCACCAGCACGCCGACCACCAGCTCGATCAGCAGCAGCTGGTTGAGCGTGGCGTCCAGCCCGGCCAGCGAATGCGCGGTGACCACGGTGTCCCCGTTGGGGGTCACCTCCGCCCGCACCCGCCAGTCGCTGCCGCCGGAACGGTCCGGCACCTCGAACGGCCGTTCGTTGTGCGCCAGCGCCTTCGCGCGGTCCAGACCGGAGAGGTCGGGGCCGTTGGTGTCGCCTGGCAGGTTGCCAAGGCTGTCCCACAGGTCGCCGCCCGCGCTGAAGAACAGCACCCTGACGTCGGTGGGCAGCTGCCGGTCCGGGCGGTGGTCCTCCGGCGGGCGCATCCGCGGCGGCGGGCGGTCGGTGGCGAACGGCCGGGCCAGGCCGCGCAGCTGTTCGTCCACTTTGGACATCAGGGACTGGGCGAGCAGCAGGTGACTGGTCACCGCGACCACCGCCAGCCCCAGCCCGGACAACAGCAGCAGGGTCAGCAGCAGCCGGGCGTGCAGGGTGAGCGCCCGCCTCACCGAGCGCCGGTCCTGGGCAGCCGCAGGGTGTAGCCGACGCCGCGGATGGTGTGGATCAGCGGCGGATCGCGGAAGTCCAGCTTGCGCCGCAGGTAGCTGATGTAGGACTCCACGATCCGCCCGTCGCCGTCGAAGTCGTAGCTCCACACCCGGTCCAGGATCTGCGCCTTGCTGACCACCTTCTCCGCGTTGGTGATCAGGTAGCGGAGCAGGTTGAACTCGGTGGGGGACAAGGTGATCAGCGTGCCGCCCCGGCGCACCTCGTGCGCGTCCTCGTCCAGCACCACATCGGCGTAGCGCAGCTTCCCGTTCGCACCGGCCGGTTCGGCCACCGCCCTGGTGCGCCGCAGGATCGCCCGCAGCCGCAGCACGACCTCCTCCAGGCTGAACGGCTTGGTCACGTAGTCGTCGCCACCGGCGGTGAGCCCGGCGATCCGGTCGGCCACCCCGTCCCGCGCGGTGAGGAAGAGCACCGGCAGGTGTTCGCGCACCGCGCGCAGCCGCCGGGCCAGGGTGAACCCGTCCTGGTCCGGCAGCATCACGTCCAGCACCACGATGTCCGGCGCGACCTCCCGCGCGATGGCCAGCGCCCGGCCGCCGGTGTCCGCGGCGTGCACCTCGAACCCGCTCAGCCGCAACGCGGCCGAGAGCAGCTCCAGGATGTTGGGCTCGTCGTCGACGACCAGCACCCTGGCCGGGCGGGAAGGCTCAGCGGTGTCCACGCCACCAGTCTTCCCGCCCAACCTGGGAGTTTCCTGGGAGCTTGCTGGATGGCCCCGATCAGGTGAGACAGGAGTACAGCTTCTGCTCACCCGACCCGCCGTAGGCGCCCGGCTCGACCAGCTTGCAGTGCTGCACGATCCAGGTGTTCCGCCCGGTCTCGCCGCCCCGCACCCGCATGCCGGAGGCGCCGTCGGTGAGCACGAAGGCCAGCCTGCCCTCGGCCTGCCACCGGCTCAGCTGGTCCAGGCTGGGGGCCGGATCCCCGCCGCTGAACCCGCCCATGCCGATCACGGTCACGTCGCTGTTGATCAGGAACGGCGAAGCCCCCATCGACCCGCCCTCCACCGCCAGCACGATCTCCGCGCCCCGGGCATTCGCGGTGGTGTAGGCGAGGATCTTCTTCTGCTCCGCCGACAACGCGGCCCCACTCCCACCGAACCGCCTGCCACCGGTCACCAGCCGAGGACCGCCCGCGCCACCCTGTGCGCCCTCCGGCCCTTGTCCGCCGGATGCCTGCCCGCTCGGCGGCTGCCCGCCCTGCCCACCAGCGCCCGGCCCCGAAGCCCCTGGCGGCAACGGCCCCCGCCCACCTCGCCCGGCACTCTCCGGCCCAGCCGTCGGATTCGTCCCGTCCATCGCCCCGGCGGCCCCCGCGAACGCCTTCTCCACCGACCACACCGCCGGCGTCAGCAACAACCCGGCCACCGCCGCGACCGCCCCCACCCGCCGCGCCACCCCGATCCTGGGCAACCGCCCCAGCGCCAGCGCCAGCACCGCGATCCCGGCCACCGCCACCGTCGCCCACCGGGCCCACCCCTGCCAGCTGATGTCCCGCGACACCAACACAAATGCCCACGCCGCCGTCCCAGCCACCGCCACCGGCGTCAGCACCCACCAGAACCCTGGCCGCCGGTACCGCCGCCACAGCTCCCGCGCCCCGGCCGCCGACACCGCGGCCACCGCGGGGGCCAACATCGTGGTGTAGTAAGGGTGGAAGGTCCCCGCCGCGAAGCTGAACACCGCCCCGGTGACCAGCAGCCAGCCACCCCACAGCACCCAACCCGCCCGCATCTGCCCGGAAACCCCGCGCCGGAACACCGTCGCCGCGGCCAGCACCAGCGCCACCGCGCACAGCGGCAGCAGCCAGCTGATCTGCCCGCCGTTCTGCTCGTTGAACATCCGCAACGGACCGGCTGTGCCACCGAACGCGCCGCCGCCCATCATGACCGCCCCGCTGGGCACCTCCACCCCCGGCGGCGGCATGCCCCCGCCGCCACCGCCGCCACCGCCGCGCCCGAAGATCCGCCCCAAACCGTTGTACCCCAACACCAGATCCAGCGCGGACCCGTCCGCGGACCCGCCGATGTACGGCTTCTCGCCCGGCCACAGGTCCACCACCGCGACCCACCAGAACGAGGACGCCACCACCATTCCCGCCGCCGCGAGCAGGTCCAGCAGCCGCCGCCGCACCGTGCCGACCCCGGCGACCAGGTAGGCCGCCACGAACACCGGCAGCACGATCCACGCCTGCAACATCTTGGTCAGGAACCCGCACCCGATCAGGAACGCGGACAGCAGCAACCACCGCGTCCGCCGCCCCGGCGCGACCTGCGTCTCCACCGCCCTGGTGAAGGCGTAGGCCGCGGCGACCAGCAGCAGCACCAGCAGGGTGTCCGGATTGTTGTCCCGGTTGATCGCCACCGTGATCGGGGTCAGCGCGAACACCAGCGCGGCCAGCAGCGCCACCTGCTCCCCGGCCCAGCGGCGCACGGTGCGGTGCAACAGGAACACCGCCGCGACCCCGGCCAGCACCTGCGGCAGCAGCACCGCCCAGCCGGTGTAGCCGAAGATCCACACCGACAGCACCTGCGGCCACAGGCCCATCGGCGGCTTGTCCACCGTGACCACGCCGACCGGGTCGAAGCTGGCGAACAGGAAGTGGGTGAAGCTCTGCGACATCGACTTCACCGCGGCCGAGTAGTAGGCGTTGCCCCAGCCCTGCGGGCTCAGCGCCCAGCCGTAGAGCACCGTGGCCAGCCCGCAGATCGCGAGCAATGTCCAGTGCCGCCAACGAATCCGGCTCATGCCGAGTTGTCCTTCCGGTTCTTGAAGACCCAGCCGCGCAGCACCACGAACCGGGCCGCGGTGCCCAGCACCGAGGAGCCCAGCAGCACCGCGACCTCCAGCCAGCGCGAGGGTTCCGGCTCGGCGGCGTGCAGCGCGAGCAGCGCGCCCGAAGTGAGCGCGTAGTACAGCGCGAAGACCAGCAGCCCTTGCAGGTGCACCTTGCGCTTCGAGCCGGTCCAGCCGAGGAAGGTGAACCGCCGGTTCGCCTCGGTGTTCAGGATCGTGGTCAAGGTGAGCGCGAACAGGTTGGCTGCCAATGGATCCAGCCAGCCGCGGAACAGCGCGTACAGCGCCGCGGTGGCCACTGTGGACAGTGCGCCGATCAGCCCGAAGGACACCAGCTGCCACAGCAGCCCGCCGTCCCTGCGGCCCAGCACCGCGTCCGGATGGGTCGGGGCCGGATCGGGTCGCTGCGGCAGGTCGTCCACGGTGGCCGTGCCCCTCGCCTTGGCCCGCGCCACCCGCAGCAGCCCGCGCACGTCCTCCCAGGCGGTCCTGGCGATCCGCACCCGGCTGTCGGTGTCCTCCACCCAGTCCACCGGCACCTCGTGCACCCGCAGCCCGTTGTGCTCGGCCAGCAGCAACAGCTCGGTGTCGAAGAACCAGGAGTTGTCCGCGACCCGCTCCAGCAGCGGCCGGATCACCTCGGCCCGCGCGGCCTTGAACCCGCACTGCGCGTCGGAGAACCGCGCGCCGTGCGCGAGCCGGACCAGCGCGTTGTACCCGCGCGAGATCAGCTCCCGCCGCGGCCCGCGCACCGTCCGCGAGCCCGCCGCCAGCCGCGATCCGATGGCCAGGTCGGAGTGCCCGTTGACCAGTGGCGCGACCAGCGGCAGCAGCGCGTCCAGGCCGGTGGAGAGGTCGACGTCCATGTACACCACCACGTCGGCGTCGCTGAAGCCCCACGCGGTGCGCAGCGCCAGCCCGCGCCCCTTCTCCTCCAGCCGCAGCACCCGCACCCTCGGCGCGGCCCCGGCGATCCGCCTGGCCACGGTGAGTGTGCCGTCGGTGCTGGCGTTGTCGGCCACCGTGATCGTCCAGTCGAACGGGAAGTGCGCGCTGAGGTAGTCGTGCAGCACGCGCAGGCAGCCGGGCAACGCCTTCTCCTCGTTGAACACCGGCACCACGATGTCCACGGTCGCCGTCCGCGCCCGCTCGCCTGGACGTTCAACCCGGGGCGTCACCACCGCACCGCCCATGTCGATCACCAACCCTCCACCGGAACGGCCGCGTTCTCGCGACCGGTGTCAGGTATGGCCGCCGGATCTGCGAGCAGCCTGGACCGGGGCTGGGAGACAGCTGGGAGCGACACGGTTCGGTCGATCGGCTTACGCTGTCGGGTGATGAGCACCGAGAGCACGCCAGCGAACCCCGCCGCGCCCCGCCGTCTGCTGTTGACGCTGCTGGTGGCCGCGGTGCTGCTGGTGCTGGACCAGCTGACCAAGTTCTGGGCGGTCGACGCGCTGACCGGCCAGGCCCCGATCCCGGTGATCGGGGAGTTCATCCGCTTCCGGCTGCTCTACAACCCGGGCGCGGCCTTCTCCCTCGGCGCCGAGTCGACCTGGGTCTTCGCCATCCTCAGCGGGGTGGCGGTGATCGCGCTGGTGTGGATCGCGCTGCGGGTCCGCTCCACCGGCTGGGCGCTGGCCCTGGGCCTGCTGCTCGGCGGCGCGAGCACCCACCTGCTGGACCGGCTCTTCCGCGAACCGGGTTTCGCCAGGGGGCACGTGGTCGACTTCATCGACTACAACGGGTGGTTCGTCGGCAACGTGGCCGACATCGCGCTGTTCTTCGGCGCGGTCTCGCTGCTGGTGCTGAGCTTCCGCGGGGTCAACCTGGACGGCACCCTGGAGAAGGACAAGCAGAGCGCCTAGCTCACCCGCTGCGCGCCTGGCCCAGCTGCTGGCGCCCGTAGAAGGTGGACAGCAGCAGCATCGCCGCGCCCGCGGCCACCAGGTCCTGCTCCAGGTCGGAGACGGTGACCCGGACCGGCTGCCACTCCGGCGAGCGGATCTGGGTGCGCAGCGCCCGCTCGATCTCCCGCACGTAGTACTCCCGCGCGGTCTCCACCGCGCGCCCGGCCAGCACCACCTGGTCGATGTCGAGCAGGTTCACCAGGTCGGCCACCGCCCCGCCGAGCAGCCGGGCCGACCTGGTCAGCTCGGCCCTGGCCACTCCGTCGCCGGCCGCGGCGTCCGCGCACAGCTGCTGGAACTCCGGCAGCACCTCGGGGTTTATCGGCGAGGGCGGCCCGCCGGTGCCGCGACGGCGGCGCACCCTGGCCAGCACGGTGGCCGGCGAGCAGAGCACCTCGACGCAGCCGCGCCGCCCGCACGCGCAGTGCGGACCGGTGGCCTGCAGCGTGGTGTGGCCGAACTCGCCCGCGTTGGTCCGGCTGCCCCGGTGCACCACGCCGTTGAGCACCAGCCCGGCGCCGATGCCGGTGCCGATGTAGACCAGCGCGGCTTCGGAGAGCCCCTCGGTGCGCCAGCCCTCGGCCACGATCGCGGTGTTGGTGTCCTTGTCCAGGATCACCGGCAGCCCGGTCATCGCGGCCACCCGGTCACGCAGCGGCACGTCCACCCAGCCGGGCAGGTGGGTGGCCTGGTGCACCACGCCGGTGTGGTGGTCCAGCGGGCCGGGGCAGCCGATGCCGAGGCCGAGCAGCTTGCCCTGCGGCACCGCGCCACCGCTGACCATGCCCAGCGCGTGCTGGGCGAGCAGCGGGATCACCACGTCCGGCGTGGGCACCGCGGGCATCGGCACCCGGCGGCGGTCCAGCACCGTGCCGGCCAGGTCGACCAGCACGAACCGCAGCTCGTCCCGGTCCACGTGCGCGCCGAGGGCGAAGCGGGCCTCGGGCAGCAGCCGCAGCAGCGTGCGCGGTTTGCCCACCGTCGGCGCGGCCTGACCGGACTCCGCGACCAGGCCCTCCTCGATCAGCCGCCCCACGATCTTGGACACCGCCTGCGCGGTCAGCCCGGTGCGCTGGGCGATCTCCACCCGGCTCAGGCCCTCGGTGCCGCGGATGAGGTCGAGCACGAGCGTGCTGTTGTGGCCGCGCAGCGCGCGGAGGTTGGCGCCGCTCGCAGGCGGTCGCGGGGTCGACGGTTCCGACATCAGTTTCAGATCATGGCATCTTGCTGTTAATCAACAGTGTTGTTTTAATCTCGATATGGTCTCCACAGACGATCTCCGCGTCGGGGTGCTCGGGTACGGCATCGCAGGCGCCGTCTTCCACGCCCCACTCATTGCCGCCACCCCCGGTCTGCGGCTGAGCGCCGTGGTCACCGCCAACCCGGAGCGCCAGGCCGCGCTGCGCGAACGGCACCCGGACACCCGCGTGCTGGGCTCCGCCGAGGACCTCTTCGCCGCCAGGGACGAGCTGGACCTGGTGGTGGTGGCCACCCCCAACCGCACGCACGTGCCGCTCGCGCTGGCCGCGATCGAGGCCGGGCTGCCGGTGGTGGTGGACAAGCCGTTCGCGCCCAGCGCCGCGCAGGCCAGGCAGCTCACCGAGCGCGCCGGGGCGGCCGGGGTGCCGCTGACGGTGTTCCAGAACCGCCGCTGGGACAACGATTTCCTGACCATCCGCAAGCTCGTCCAGGACGGGCGGCTGGGCCGGGTGCACCGGTTCGAGTCCCGGTTCGAGCGCTGGGCGCCGGCCCCCTGGGACAACTGGCGCGAGCTGCCCGGCGCGGAGGAAGCGGGCGGCATCCTGTTCGACCTCGGCGCGCACCTCATCGACCAGGCGCTCCAGCTGTTCGGCCCGGTGACCTCCGTCTACGCCGAACTGGGCCAGGTCAGGGCCGGTGTCCAGGTCGACGACGACGCCTTCGTCGCGCTGACCCACCGGGGCGGGGTGCGCTCGCACCTGTGGATGAGCGCGCTGTCCGCGCAGCTCGGCCCGCGTTTCCGGGTGCTCGGCGACGCGGCCGGCTACACCAAGTTCGGCCTGGATCCGCAGGAGGACGCGATGGCCGCGGGCGGCATTCCAGGTTCACCGGGTTGGGGGACCGAAGTTCAGTCGGCCTGGGGACAGCTCGGCGTCGGCGCGGAGGCCGAGCCGGTGCCCACCGAGCCCGGCGCGTACCAGGACTTCTACGCCGCGGTGGTCGCGGCGCTGCGCGCGGGCGGCCCGCTGCCGGTCGAACCGGCCAGCGCGATCGCCGCGCTGGAGGTCATCGAGGCGGCCAAGCGGTCCGCCGAGTCGAACGAGCCCGTGGTGGTGACGGCATGAGCAGCCCCTGGACCCTGGACGAGCTCACCGAGCAGGAGCTGGACCTGCAGTTCGACCGCTTCGACAACGACACCGCCTGGGAACTGGGCACGCACCTGGTGGGGGCGGCGCGCGCGGCCGCGCTGCCGGTGGTGGTGGCCATCCACCGCAACGGCCAGCGGCTCTTCCACGCCGCGCTGCCCGGCACCTCCGCCGACAACGACGCCTGGGTGGAGCGCAAGGCCAGGGTGGTCGCCCGGTTCGGGCACAGCTCCTTCCTCATCGGCGAGCAGTGCCGGGCCAAGGGCAGCACCTTCGAGGAGACCATGCGGCTGGACCCGGACGTCTACGCCGCGCACGGCGGCTCGTTCCCGGTGACGGTGCGTGGTGTCGGCGTGGTGGGCTCGATCACCGTCTCCGGGCTGCCGCAGGTGGAGGACCATCGGTTCGTGGTGGCCCAGCTCACGGAGTACGCCCGCGAGACCACGCGCACTCACTCCTTGTGACTAGCAGAATCCGGCCCCATCCGTTCGATTGGAGGATGTACCGCTCTTCGCCGGACGAGCTATAGTTGACGAGTCTCAGCGCGATGGTGGTTCTACCACCAAGATAATGAGACCTCAGAGCCCCGAGGCCGGACCCCCAGCGGCCTCGGGGCTCTCTTTTATGCCGCGATCTTGGCGACCAGTTCGAAGGAGCGCAGTCGCTCCGCGTGACCGGGCACCATCGAGGTCACCATCAGCTCGTCGGCCATCGTCTCGGTCAGCAGCTTCTCCAGCCCGGCCGCCACCGTCTCCGGCCCGCCGATGATCTGGCTGGCGAACCTGGCCTCCACGAACTCCCGTTCCAGCGCCGAGTACGGGTAGTCAGCGGCCTCCTGCGCGGTCGGGAACAGCCCCGGCCTGCCGCCGCGCAGCCGCAGGAAGGACAGTCCACCCGGACCGGCCAGCCAGCGCGCGTGCTCGTCGCTGTCCGCGGCGATCACCGAGGCGCAGACCATGGCGTAGGGGCGGTCCAGCTCGGCGGAGGGCCGGAAGTTGTCCCGGTAGAGCGCCAGCGCGGGCAACGTGTTCTCCGCGCTGAAGTGGTGCGCGAAGGCGAACGGCAGCCCCAGCATCCCGGCCAGCCGCGCGCTGTACCCGCTGGAGCCCAGCAGCCACACCGGCGGCCGGTTGCCCGCGGCCGGCACCGCGCGCACCGGCGGCTCGGGCTGGCCCGGCACGGGCTCGTCGAAGTAGCGCACCAGCTCGCCGAGCTGCTCGGGGAAGTCGTCGGCCGACAGCGGCGAGGCGGAGCGGCGCAGCGCCTGCGCGGTGCGCGGGTCGGTGCCCGGCGCGCGGCCCAGGCCCAGGTCGATCCGGCCGGGGTAGAGCGCCTCCAGCATGCCGAACTGCTCGGCCACCACCAGCGGCGGGTGGTTGGGCAGCATCACCCCGCCGGAGCCGACCCGCATGGTCGAGGTGACCGCGGCCACCTGGCCGATCAGCACCGCGGGAGCGCTGCTGGCCACGCCGGGCATGTTGTGGTGCTCGGCCAGCCAGAACCGGTGGTAGCCCAGTCTCTCCGTCTGCGCGGCCAGGTCCAGGGTCTCCCGCAGCGCGGTGGTCGCGGTGGAGCCGTTGGTGATGATGGCCAGGTCGAGCACGGACAGCGGAACGGAACGAGACAGCGGCATGTCCGGTGCAACGCGCGGATAGCCCGGCTGCTTCCCGGTAATCGGTTCCTTTGGCGGCTTTACCACCCTGCGCCGACTGTCTAGACAGGGCACATGGCCCCTGAGTCGCCCAGCCGACGCACCTTCCTGACGGCCGCCCTGACCACCGCGGCGGCCCCGCTGATCTTCCCGGCCGGCGCCGCGCAGGCCGCCGCCGAAGCCGCCGCCCCGGCCGGGCGGCCGGCGGGCCGCGAGCTGCGCGCCCTGCTGCGCGAGATCGACCCGAAGCGGATCGAGGCGACGGTGCGCACCCTGGCCGCCTTCGGCACCCGGCACACCCTCTCCAGCCAGGACGACCCGAAACGCGGCATCGGCGCGGCCCGGGACTGGCTCTTCGCCGAGCTCAGCCGCTACGCCGCGGCCTCCGGCGGCAGGCTGACCGTCGAGCTCCAGTCCTACATCCAGCAGCCGGACCCGCGCATCCCGGTGCCCACCAAGATCACCAACGTGCTCGCCACCCTGCGCGGGAGCACGACCACCAAACGCACCTACGTGGTCGCGGGCCACTACGACTCGCGCGCCTCGGACGTGATGGACGCGGTCAGCGACGCGCCCGGTGCCGACGACGACGCCTCGGGCGTGGCAGTGGTGCTGGAACTGGCCCGGATCATGGCCAAGCGCCCGATCGAGGCCACCGTGGTCTTCGCCGCGGTCGCGGGGGAGGAGCAGGGCCTGCACGGCTCCCGCCACCTGGCCAGGCAGCTCAAGGCGGCCGGCGCGGACGTGCAGGGCATGTTCACCAACGACATCGTGGGCAGCAGCACCGCCGACGACGGCAGCAAGGACCCGCGCACGGTGCGCCTGTTCGCCGAGGGCGTGCCCACCTCGGAAACCCCGGAGCAGGCCAACGTCCGCCGCTCGGTCGGCGGCGAGAACGACTCGGCCACCCGCCAGCTGGCCAGGTACGTCCGCGAGGTCGCGGGCGAGGACGTGACCGGCATGAACGTCCGGGTGATCCACCGGCGGGACCGCTACCTGCGCGGCGGCGACCACATCCCGTTCCTGGAGCTGGGCTTCCCGGCGGCCCGGTTCACCGAGCCGAACGAGGACTTCGCGCACCAGCACCAGGACGTCCGGGTGCAGGACGGCAAGCAGTACGGCGACCTGCCCGAGTTCTGCGACTTCGACTACATCGCCCGCGTCGCCAAGGTCAACCTGGCCACCCTGTGGTCCCTCGCGCAGGCCCCCGGCACCCCCACCGGCGTCGGCATCCTCACCCAGGCGCTGACCAACGACACCGAGCTGGTCTGGCAGCGGGGCCCGGAGGCGGACCTGGCCGGGTACGAGGTCCTCTGGCGGGAGACCACGGACACCTGGTGGACCCATGTCGTCCCGGTAGGCGATGTCACCCGGGCGACGGTCAAGCGGTCGAAGGACAACGTGTTCTTTGGAGTACGGGCGGTTGATCGCGCCGGACGTCACAGTCCAGTGGCTTTTCCGTTGCCAGTGCGTTGAGCGGGCCCGGAAAACCCACTTGCGGAGCGTGCGGGCACGTACACCCGATGTAAGGACTAATAGGGTGGATGTCGTCAGCATCCGGTGAAGTGGGTCTGGAGGGGTTCGTGGACGCGGTCGTCCATCTGGTCGGCTCGCTGTTGTCGACGCTGCACCGCCTGTTCGGCTTCGCGGTCTGCCCAGGCGACTGGGCCTGGACCGTCACCGCCGCCGGTGTGGTCTTCGGCCTGCTGCCACCACTGGGCGCGATCTGCGTCGCCCTGCTGCGGCACGGCATCGGCAACCGGTACACCCCGGCGACCACCATCCCGATCGCCGCCTTCGGCCTGGCAGGCACCCTGGTCCTGCCCTGGCTGGCCTTCACCGCCACCGACCGGATCATCACCGCGGCCGCCAGGGGAGTGCAGGTCGGCGGCCTGACCGGCGCGGGCGAGTCCATGGGCCGGGACTTCTGCTTCCTGGGCACCCAGGGCCAGTACCTGGCCAACGCCCCGGAAGCCGCGGACGCCCTGTTCAACCCCGGTGGCGCCACCAGCTGGCTGGGCTCCATCGGCTACATCTTCCTGATCGGCGTGCTGCCGGTGCTCATCCTGCTGGCGGTGATCTTCCAGAGCCTGCTGGCCTTCCGCCGCGGCCCGAAGTGGCCTGCCTGGCTGTTCTTCCGGCTGCCGTACGTCCTGCTGGCCATCCTGACCGTGCCGCTGAGCGCCAGCATCCTCGGCCACCTGTGGCTCGGCTTCCTGCCCACCTCGATCGCGGGCATCTTCGCGGTCATGCTGATCGGCTCACCCCGCCGCTCGGTCATCGTCCGCTCCGAACGCGACCCCGAACCCGCGGAGAAACGCCAGTTGGAACCCCGCCAGCCCCTGCCGCCCCCCAAGCCGAAACCCCTGGCCGAGCCGGTCCGCCCAGCCAGCAACCAACTCCCGCGCAAACCCACCACAGCGCCACCGAACCCCACCCGCATCGACCCGGCAGTCCGCCTGGCCGAACCCCTCCCCGCAAAACCATCCACGGCGACCAAGGTCGCCCCAGCCCCGATGCACGCGGCCCACGCGAACTCCGGCCACGCCAACTCCGCCCAGTCCGCACCCCCGCCCCAGTCCGCGCGCAACGCACCGCAACCCCCGCCCGGCGCAGGCCGCCCCGCCCAGGAGCCGCCCACGGTGATCCGCGGCCAGGAGCCACCCACGGTGGTCCGGAGCCAGGAGCCGCCGACGGTCGTCCGCGGCCAGGAACCCCCCACCGTGGTCCGCGGCCACGCCCCGCCGACCGCCGTCGCCGGCCACGAGCCGCCCACGGTCGTCCGCGGCCAAGCCTCGCGAGCCGCCAGCGCGGGCCAGGAACCGCCCACGGCCTTCGTCGGCCAGCCCCCGCACCCGGCCGCGGGCCAGCAGTCCCCCTCCGCCGCAGGCCAGCAACCGCTGTCCGCGGGCCAGCACCCCCTTTCCGCAGGCCAACAGCCGCTGTCCGCAGGCCAACAGCCGCCGTCCGCGGGCCAGCAACTGCCGTCCGCGGGCCAGCAACCCCCGCCCGGCGCCTCCGGCCGCCCACCCGCAGTCATGAGCGGCAAGCCCCCGACCCTCCAAGCCCCAGTCGGCGCCCTGGCCAACACCCCAGGCCCCATGCCCGCCTTCCTCGCAGGCGCGGGCGCCGCCGGTGCCGCCGCCGCGGGCGCGGGTGCGGTCGCAGGCGCGGGCCGGATGGCCTCTGGCGGCACCCGCACCACCCCGGTGCTGCCCCGAGGCGGCGTCTGGCACCCCGCAGGCGGCCGGTTCCGCAGGTTGCGCAAGCTGGGTGCCGGCGGCTTCGGCCAGGTCTGGCTCGCCATGGACACCAGCCTCGGCCGCACCGTCGCGGTGAAGCTGGCACACGCCCCCGACGCCGAGACCGAGCAGCGCATGCTCCGCGAGGCCCGCGCCCTGGCCGCCGTCCGGCACCCGAACTGCGTCCGGGTCTACGACGTGGTCGAGGAACCCGACGGCCTGGCCATCGTCATGGAGTACATCGAAGGCGGCACCCTCGCCGACGCCGTGCACAACGGAGGAGTCATCGACGACGTCTCCGCCGCCCGCCTGTGGGCCACCATGGCCGGCGCACTGGCCGACGCACACGACCAGGGCGTGCTGCACCGCGACGTCAAGCCCGCGAACGTGGTCCTCGACGAGGGCGGCACCGCCCACCTCATCGACTTCGGCATCGCCCGCTCCAAGGGCGACAGCACCCTGACCGCCACCGGCATGATGATGGGCACCCCCGACTTCATCGCCCCCGAGGTCGCCGCGGGCGCCTCCGCCTCCCCAGCCGCCGATGCGTGGCAGTTGGCCGCCACGGTCAGCTACGCCCTGGCCGCCCACCCACCCCGAGGCGTCTTCGAAACCCCGGTCTCGGCGCTGATGGCCGCGGCCAAGGGCACCCCCTGCACCCACATCCCGCAGCAGAGCGCCCACCGCCACCTGCTGGCCGCCGCCCTGGACCCCGACCCGCGCCGCCGCCCCACCCTGGCCGTGGTGAAGACCGAGGTCTCGGCCTGGCTGATGCGCCACGGCGCGGTCATGGACGGCCCGGTCTCCACCACCGTCATGCCCCGCACCCCCGACCCCACCACTCCGCCCCCCAAGTACAAGCCCTAGCCCGCACAAGCGAAGGCCCCACACCCGAACTCCGGATGTGGGGCCTTCGCCTGTGCGCCCTGGCCGAGGCCCAAGCCTCGCTCATCTCGCTACCTGCCCAGTACTCCCACTTCTTCTCCGGCCAGCGACCACTCACCCCTGCTGCCGCTGGCCGAGTTGGGAGCTGCTCGTCAAGGCACCAGGTGCTGCCGGTAGTAGTTCAGCTCCTCGGCGCTCGCCACCCGCCGCTGGCCCGGCAACGGTCCAGGCAGCGGCGGTGCCACCGCAGGCGGTGCCGCCACACCCTCGGTCGCCGCCGCGGGCGCCAGCAGCTCGACCGACCGGAGCAGCGCCGTGACCGCCAGCACGATCAGCACACTGGCCGACTGCGCCGCCGCCATCGCGATGTCCGTCGAAGTGGCGTCCGCGCCGGTGTACCGCAGCACGAACCAGCCGACCGCGGCCACCGCCGCGAGCCAGCCCAGCGTCAACCCGATCGGGCTCGGCCGCCGCGCCACCCGACGAGCTTGTCCCACCGCCAGCAGCACACCCACCAGCAGGCAGCACACCGTCGCCGCCAGCAGACCGCCGCCCAGCGTGTCGCTCAGCCGGTGCCAGCCCGCCTCCATGGTCGCGGTCGACACCGTCGCCACCCACAGCGCGCCCGGCACCGCCGCCAGCACCCGCAGCCTGCTGGGCAGCACCACCAGCAGCGCCAGCACCAAGGCCATGGCCAGGCTGACGTGACCGCTGGGGAAGCTGTTGTGCGAGGGCAGGAACCGCCCGGCGCCCAGCCTGGGCCGCTCCAGCAGCGACAGCTTCAACACCTGCGAGCAGGCCACGGTGAGCCCGGTCGCCACCAGCGCGGCCAGCCCTGCCCACCAGCGCCGCCCGACCAGCGCCACCAGGATCACGCCGACCACCGCGCCGATCAGCAGCGGACGATCGTTCATCAGCTCCAGCAGCCCGGAGTCCTCGTCCCTGAGCAGCAACCCCGGCCCGCGGCCACCGGCCGCCAGCACCTCGTTCTCCCAGCGCTGCCCCTCGGGCGTGCGCACGAAGGAGATGTAGCTGACGACGAAGGCGAGCAGGAACAGCGGCGCGGACAGTGCGATCCGCCAGGCCACGAAGGAACCGGTCGAGGAGGGACGCATGCCTACACCGTCCATCCGCGATGTATCAGCCATGCCCGTGGCATGTCATGGTTCTGTCACAGACCAGCCGAACCTCCTTCACGTCTCTCGCCGGAACACCAGGTACAGCACCCGCAACGCGATCACCGAGCTGATCACCAGCAGGTTGTAACCGAACACGTGCAGCAGGCTGATCCCGTCAGCCACCATCGGACCGGCGGTGGTGCCCAGCAACAGCACCGCCATCACACCGGTGGTCGCGGTTAACACGGTCAGCAGCACCTGGTTCAGGAACCCGCGCAGCACGCGCCGGTCCCGCTCGTCGGCGAACAACCGCACGTTCACCCCGAGCCTGCCGCGTTCCAGCGCGCCGGTGATCCGCTCCAACCGCCGCGGCAGCCTGCGCAACACCGGGATCAGCGCCAGCAGCTCCTGACTCGCCGCCTCCTTCAGCGAGGACGGGTGCAGCGCCGCGCTCACCTTGTCCCCGGCGAAGGACCGCGCTTCCGCCACGATGTTGAAGCCAGGCGCCAGCGCGGCCAGCGTGCCCTCCATCGTGGCCAGCGCGCGGAACACCGCGGCCACCTCCGGCGGCACCGTCAGCTGGTAGGCGGCGACAAGCCGGAACAGGTCGGTGAACATCTCCACGTCCGGCCGCATGCCCGGACCCAGGTGCCGCGCCATGAACTGCCCGACAGCCCGCTCCAGCGCGGACTCGTCGATCTCGTCCGGCCTGCTCACCACTTCCAGCAGGGCATCGCTCATCGCCGCTGGATCACCACGGTCGATGGCCAGCAACAGGTTCTGCACCGCGCCCCGCAACTGACCGTCGAGCCGGCCGACCGACCCGAAGTCCAGCAGCCCGAGCCGCCCGTCGGTCAGCGCGAGGATGTTGCCCGGATGCGGATCGGCGTGGAAGACGCCGTCCACCATTACCTGCTGCAGCAGGCACCGCAGCAACGCGCGTGCCAGCTCCGGCCGGTCCGCGCCGTCGGGTAACCGCCCACTGAGCGGCACCCCGTCGAGGCGTTCCATCACCAGCACCCGCTGGGTGCACAGCTGCTCGTGCAACACGGGCAGCCTGATCCCCGGATCACCGCCACGCACCGCGGCGGCGGCCTCGACCGCGGCCATGTTGCGCGCCTCGATCCGGAAGTCGAGCTCCTCGCGCAGCGCGTCGGCGAACCCCTTCGCCAGCTCCACCACACCCAGCGCCCGGCCCCAGCGGGTCCGCACCTCCAGGGTCCGGGCCAGCCGGTCCACGATGTCCAGGTCACGCTCGACCACCGGCCGGATGCCGGGCCGCTGGACCTTCACCACGACCTGCTCACCGGTGCGCAGCGTGGCCCGGTGCACCTGCGCGATCGAGGCCGCGGCCAGCGGTTCCCGGTCGAACTCGGCGAACACCTCCTCCGGTGCGCCGCCCAGCTCCGCCCGCAGCACCAGCTCGACCTCGGCATACGGCGCCGGAGCCACCTGGTGCTGCAACCGGCTCAGCTCGGTGACGAACTCCTCCGGCAGGATGTCCCGCCGGGTGGAGAGCACCTGGCCGAACTTGACGAACGTGACGCCGCCGTCCTCCAGTGCCAGCCACAGCGACCTGGCCAGCTTGGACTGCCCCTGCGTCGCCGACTTCCGGCTGCCGCGCAAGTAGGGGCTGAGCCCGTGCCGGAACGCGATCCGGCTGATCTGCGAGTACCGCCGCGCCCGCCCGAACCGGCGCCGCAGTCCGCGCAGCCACTCCACCGGACCCGGCACGGAACCGGGCGGCACCAGCACCTCGGCCAGCACGAGCAGCACCATCGGCACCAGCACGGCCAGGCCGATCCAGACGGTGACCAGCGAGCCCGCGCTGTCGGCCTGGAACATCACCCTGGCCAGCGGCGGTATCAGGAGCAGCCCGATGACCGCGGCGATGACCGCGCGCACCAGGCCGACCCGGAAGCCCAGCAGCCTTCGCAGCACGATCACGAAGACGGTCAGGACCACCAGGTAGGTCGCCGGAGCGAGTACGAGGTTCACGAGCCAGTTGTCGTCCATCGCCTCCGGACGCTACCGAGATTTCCGAGGGCGTCCGACCAACTTGGCGCGATGCGTTCACCCAGGTCAGCGATGAAATTGACTGCGGAGCGTCAGCTCAACGGAGTAGCGAAACGCTGATCAGCAGTGACGCCGCGGCACAAGATCATCAAACCGGCTACCGAGTTCTGCTGCGCGCGGAATCGGCACCAGTCCGGCCGGCTCAGGCACGCTCGCCAGGAACCGCAGCAGCTCCCTGGCCACCTTGTCGTTGCGCCGGAACGAGGGCGCGTTGGTCCGCGGCCGGGCGAACGCGGCCACCGACCGGCCGCTGGTGTGCGCGCCGAGCGCGAACCGGCGCGGGTGCGCCCGCCCGTCCCGGTCCAGCACCCGGGCGTCGTCCCCGCGAACCAGCAGCAGCCCGGTGTTGTGCCCGAACGCTCCCTCGGCCAGCACCTCCTCGGCGCCGTCCCCGGCCAGGACCAGGCGCCGCAGCAGCTCATCCGCACTGCCCCTGGCGTTCGCCCTGGGCAGCCGCGCCTCGATCAGCCCGGTCGCCACCAGCTCCTCGGCCACCACGGCGCTGCCGGCCACGAACCGCCCGCGCCCGGCATCCGCCCGCACCCACATGTCCGGCCCGAGGAACCGTACGATCCCGGCCTCGGCCAAGGCCAGTAGCTGCGCCAACCGGTCACCCGGCGGACCACTGGCGTAGAAGCCGAAGAACCCGGCCCACCACCCGTCGAACTCCTCGACCTGCGACCGCGCTGACAACCGCCCGCTCGCCAGCAGCCGCGGCAGCTGCCCGTACACCGACAGCAGCGCCAGGAACGCCCCCAGGTCCGCGGAGAACGCTGGGTCCGACCGCCGCGCCAGGTCCTGCTCGATGTAGTCCCGCAAATATCCGCCGAGGTCAGCGAACCGGTCGAAGCTCATCCCGTGCAACGGCCGGTCCAGCCTGGCCAGGTCGAGCCGGTCCGCGCTCGCCGGCACCGCCCGCGCCACCAGGTCCCGCATCCGTTGCCCGAGGAACTCCAGCTCGGCGAAGCTCCCGGCGAACTCGTCCCAGTCCATCGTGACCTTGTCCGGGTGGCCGGTGAACAGCTCGCGGTAGTAGCCCCAGCCGATCTCCTTGGCGATCGCGGGCCACACGTCCCGGCGGAACTCCAGCCGTCCCGGCTGTGCCAGCAGCCGGTCCACCGCGTCCGCGTCGAAGAACCTGGGCAGGTCCGGCGCCGCGCCCTGCAACCGATAGGTGGTCTTCGCGTGGTGGGGAACTCCGCGCCTGGATCCGACGTACAGCACCGGCTCCCGCCTCGAAGGCAGGTAGCGCAGACCGTCCGGAGTGGTCTCGAACCGTCCGCCGCGGCCCTCGGTCAGCAACACCATCAGGTCGATGAACGCCTGCCCGAACCCGCGCATGACCACGGTCTCGCCGGCCGCGATCTCGGACAGGTCGGCGTCGGCCGAGTACTCCGGCGGCAGGTAGGACAATCCGTGCTCGGCGGCGAAGGCGGCCAGCCGCCGCTGCTCGGCGTCGGGCTGGGCGTCCAGGTGCCCGAGCGCCAGCACCACCGCGTCCGCCGGCAACGGTGCCGCCCGGTCGG